>CALSRG010000003.1 GCA_943788695.1 uncultured Flavobacteriaceae bacterium | reverse complement strand
CGAAAACGAAACAAGTTCCCAGGCAGAAACTACAACTGCAACAACTGCCCGCGGACAATTCTGAAGAGACGACACTTGACCAAGGTGATAATGATATGCCATTGTCAAATGATTCAGCTGATAAGGCCAACACATCAAATGGTAAGGAGCCAATTGACAACAAAGGTGCTGACTCCACAGACTCTAATACAGATACCCTTTCGTTGGATAAAAACAGCAACACTGAGACATTAGAAGATGAGGGTTTTGCAGAATTTGAATCCATGGATATGGCAACTCTCAATAAAGAACTAGAAAATCTTATAACCCAAGAGCCTACAAAAGCATTAAAAGACAAAGTAGAGGCAATAAAAAAAAGCCTTCAATTCAAAATATAATGAGACGAAGAAACTAGCTGAAGCAGCGGCTAATAATGAATCTGACGAGGAAGCTGCGCCTTTATATTTTGAAAGTTCGGATAAAAGAATTTTTGATAAACTGTACAGGACCTATCAACAAAAAAGAAAAATTGTTCGAAGAGAACTTGAAACAAAACTTCAGGAAAACTTAAAAATACGTCAACAAATCATCGAAGACATTAAGAGCCTTTTTGAATCTTCTGAGGAAATGGCTGAGATTTATAAAACCTTTAAAACTTTACAAAAAAAATGGCGTAGTACTGGCGCAGTGCCAAGATTAGAAAGTAATAATCTTTGGCAAACTTATCATCATCATGTCGAAAATTTTTATACATTTTTACATTTAAACCGGGAATTTAGAGATCTTGATTTTAAACATAATCTTGACCAAAAACTCAAAATTATTGAGCTTGCCGAAGAATTAGCCACTAAACCATTTACGAATAAGGTATTTAGGGAGTTACAAACCTTGCACAAAATGTGGAAGGAAGAGCTTGGTCCAGTTCATAAAGAACACAGTGAAGATACTTGGAAGCGCTTTCAGGACGCCACAAAAATTATCCATGACAAACGTCTAATTTATAATGCCTCATTAGACGAAAATTATGCAAAAAATTTAGTCGAGAAGCAACAAATTGTTTCTCAGATTAACGCACATGCTACAATGCCATATGAAACTCATAAACAATTTCAGCAAGCCAGTAGTACAGTTCAAAAACTAAGAGATCATTATTTTGAAATTGGAAAGGTCCCAGCAAAAGACAGGGATACTCTGTGGGAATCTTTTAAAGATGCTACACGCACATTCAATAGAAATAAAAACAAATACTTCAAGTCTCAGAAAAAAGAGCAATTGGAAAACCTCAATAAGAAAAAAGATCTAGTTCGGGTAGCAGAAGAACACATGAATAGTAGTGATCATCAGATTGTCACACCTCTGATGAAGCGCATTCAGCACGAATGGAAAAGTATAGGTCAGGTTCCAAGAAAAGACAACGATAAGATTTGGAAACAATTTAAGAACGCCTGCAATACTTATTTTGAGAATCTTAAAAAAGATCGCAACGGTGACACACCAGAGGCCATTGAAGCTTTAAAACATAAAACTGAATTTCTAAAAAACCTAAAGGAAAAAGAAATACCGACTAATCGAACTGAAGCTCTCAATTTAGTTAAATCAATAACATCAGAATGGAATGGATTTGGCCGTGTGCCGAAAGATTCCAAAGATATTGATGCTAAATTCAAAAAATTTATTGAGAAAACTTTGAAAGGTTTAGACTTGTCTAAAGAGGAAATTCAAAATCATGTTTACGAAAGTAAGCTTCGTGACATGTTCACTTCAAATGACACCAGATCGTTCGATTATGAGCAAATACAATTGCGTAAAAAAATTGATGAAATCACTAGTGAAATCAGACAACTAGAAAATAATCTTCAATTTTTTTAGGCGATGTCGCGTCCGATAACCCAATGGTGGCAGATGTGCATAAAAATATAGACAAAAAGCGTACTGAATTAGATTCATATCAATCGAAAATGACCGCAATCAGAAAGATGATTCGAGAAGAGGATGAGGATTAAAACAATTTGGCCTGTTGCCAAAATACTTCCATTTCTGCCAAGTTTAAATCAGTTATAGATTTTCCTCTATCAGACGCTTGCTTTTCAATAAACTTAAATCGTTTGATGAATTTTTTATTGGTTTTCTCTAAGGCATTTTCTGGATTGATTTTTAAAAATCTTGCATAATTGATCATTGAAAATAAAACATCTCCAAACTCTTCTTCCATTCGTTTCTGATTTCCTGTCTCAACCTCAGCTTGAAATTCTGATAACTCTTCAAACATTTTTTCTCGAACATCCTCAGTATTTTCCCAATCGAACCCAACTCCTGCTGCCTTTTCTTGAATGCGACTGGCTTTAACTAACGCCGGCAAGCTCTTCGGCACCCCTTGAAGGACGCTTATTTTCCCTTCTTTTAGTTTAAGTTTTTCCCAATTTCTCTTGACAGCCTCTTCATCATTAGCTTCAAAATCTCCATAAATATGAGGGTGGCGATCAATCAATTTATCACAAATTGACTCAGCAACTGAACCAATATCAAAATCATCTGTCTCGCTTCCAATTTTTGCGTAAAAAACAATATGCAACAACAAATCGCCAAGCTCTTTTTTTATCTCAGGTAGATCATTTTCTAAGATAGCATCTCCGAGTTCATAAACTTCCTCGATGGTCAAGTGACGCAAGGACGTATAGGTTTGTTTTTTATCCCATGGACATTTTGCGCGTAAATCATCCATGATGGTCAATAAACGATCAATAGACTTTAATTGTTCTTTTCTCGTATTCAAATTTATTGATTTCAAAGGTTAAGGATATTTTTTTTAGCATGATCGTATTCTGTTATGATTTCGCGAAACAATCTCCATCACGGGCTTGATGTCATTTATCAAACTGGCAATTTGACCTATTTCTAACTCTCGCCTCCTCCAGATCCCCTTCAAACATTCCGCGTTTGGCCCTTGCTCTGCCCAATAGTGCTTTAAGCTCATCGGTAGTGCCACAATTTTGATAAAGGTTTTGGATGTCGTAATAGAATTTATTTTTCAATAAACGCACAGGTGCCAATTCTTTCAGAGTTAATTGAGTATCCCCCTCCTTAGAGTTAACAACTATATTTTTAAAATTATCGTGCGCCGAAGACTCAACGCTAGCTACAAATCTACTGCCAATTTGAACACCATCGGCTCCTAAAACTTGGGCAGCCCAGCATGGATCTACCAGTGGCAATCCCACCAGCTGCTATTACAGGAATAGATACAGCGCTACATACCATTGGTATTAAAGTCATACTTGTTGTTTCTTCTCTACCCGTTATGCCCCACCCCGCCTCAAAGCCTTCAGCAACAACGGCATCAACCCCAGCTATTTGAGCTTTTAAAGCAAACTTAGCACTACTTACAACATGAATCACTACAATGCCATGAGATTTCAGCTGGGTCGTCCATGTGGCTGGATTGCCAGCCGACGTAAATACAATTTTAACACCCTCCTCTACTATAACATCAATCAACTTGTCAATGTCTGGATATAATAATGGTATATTGACACCAAACGGTCGGTTTGTAGCCGATTTGCACTTCTGTATGTGCTCCCGAAGCACTTCAGGGTACATACTGCCAGCTCCAATTAATCCTAGTATTCCAGAATTACTCGATGCCGCAGCAAGTCTCCAACCACTATTCCATATCATGCCTGCTTGTACAATAGGAAATTGAATACAAAAAAGATCACATATTCTATTCATGTTTATGAAATTACACCTGAACCAATCAATTCTTTGTCCTGATAAAAAGCTACAAATTGACCTTCCGTAATCGCAGATTGGGCTTCGTCAAATACCACATACAGTCCATCCGTAACTTTATGCAATTTTGCAGACTGCAGGGTTTGGCGGTATCTTATACGCGCCATCGCTGCCATGGTCTCACTATTATCTAAGGCTAAGTCTGTCCTAACCCAATGTAAATCATCATTTGGAACAAAAAGAGCTTTCTTAAACAAACCAGGATGCTGGCTGCCTTGTCCGACATAAATGATATTGTGATTCACGTCTGTATCTATAACAAAAAGTGCTTCTGCTGTACCTCCAACAGCTAGACCCTTTCGCTGACCTTTAGTGAAAAAATGTGCTCCTTGATGTTTACCCATAAGCTTACCATCGGTTTCTTTGTAGGAATATTTCATTGCCAAATATCGCCATAGATCTTCATCCGTTTCGAATAAAGGTTCTCGCATTTGATATGACCAAAAAGAGCTTGGAATTTCGATAATATGACCCTCTTTTGGTGCAAGTTTTTGTTGCAAAAAAACGGGCAACTTTACCTTTCCAATAAAGCATAATCCTTGTGAATCTTTTTTATTAGCAGTAGCCAAACCTTGTTCAATTGCAATTTTACGAACCTCAGGTTTGGTGAGATGTCCAATAGGAAAAAGACTTTTGGATAACTGGGCTTGAGATAACTGACAAAGAAAATAAGATTGATCTTTTGAATGATCTTCTCCAGCTATAAGATGGTATATGAGGTTGCCGTCTTTTTGACTCTGGCTCACCTGACAATAGTGGCCTGTTGCAATATAATCTGCACCCAATTCTAAAGCAAGCTTTAAAAAAACATCAAACTTAATTTCTCGATTACATAATACATCCGGATTTGGCGTGCGACCATTTTGATATTCATGGAACATGTAATCTACAATTCGTGATTTGTATTCCTCACTTAAATCAACAGTCTGAAATGGTATGTCTAATTTTTGAGCGACAATCAAAGCATCATTACTATCATCAAGCCAGGGGCATTCATCCGAAATCGTCACAGAATCGTCGTGCCAATTCTTCATAAACAAACCAATAACCTCATAGCCTTGCTCTTTGAGAAGATAAGCTGCTACTGAGGAGTCCACACCACCAGAAAGACCAACGACTACACGCTTCATGAGATAAATTTACGAAATAATTTAGAAGATTAGATGGTCACTCCTCGCGGCCTATTTGCGTGCGTTGCGCTGCTTTTCGGCTTGTTCCATAACCTCACTCATTTTACGTTGAAAACGGTTTTGAGTTGTTGGTTTTTTCTTGTTTTCTTGTATTTGGGCGTGGATTTTATCCTCATCCAAAATCACGTTTTTAATAACTAGCATGATTCCTATGGTGATTAAATTAGATATAAAATAATATAAACTTAATCCACTCGCGTAATTGTTAAAGAAAACCATCATAAAAAGAGGCGATAGATATATCATCACTTTCATCATTTTAGCCATATCTGGCATACCTTCTTGAGTCGGCTGTGCCATGGACTGCTGTCCAGTTGTCATTTTCATATAAAAGAAAATAGCAATAGATGCTAGAATTGGAAACAAACTTACGTGATCTCCATAAAATGGAATTCGAAATGGTAATTCGTAGATCGAATCATAAGAAGATAAATCATCTGCCCAAAGGAAAGATTTTTGTCTTAGATCAAAGGCTGTTGGAAAAAACATGAATAACGCGTAAAAAACTGGCAACTGGATTAATGCGGGCACACATCCACTCATTGGGTTTACACCTGCTTTTCGGTATAATGCCATGGTTTCCTTTTGACGCGACATGGCATTGTCCTTAAATTTAGTATTAATGTCATTAATTTCTGGGCGAAGGATTTTCATTTTGGCTTGTGACAAATACGACTTGTAAAGCACAGGAGACAGTACTAATCTGACCAAAATAGTCATTATAATAATGGCTAATCCATAAGGAAACATGCCGCTCAAAAAGCCAAATAAAGGAATAAACAAAGACCTATTAATCCATCCAAAAATACCCCATCCAAAAGGAATACTTCTATCTAAATTCTTGTCAAATGATTTCAATATTGTGTTATCTGTAGGCCCATAATACCATTCAAATGAAGCACCAATATCTCCGTTCGTCGCACTCAATGGCATAACAGCCTTGTAACGTTTGGTGAATAAAGAATCAACGTCTTCATCCTGAACCAAATCATTTGAGTAAAATTTTACATCATTAAGAGGACGTTCTGGAATAAGAATACTGCTAAAAAAATGTTGACGAAAAGACAGCCAATCGACTTCTGAAGAGTCTTCATCATCCTCCCCCGTTTGAGACAGCTTGCTGATTTTATCACCTTCGTGTTGATAAGTTAGACGTGTGTATCTGTTTTCATAACTGATACTCTTAGCCAAACGAATACCAGTTTGTTCCCAGGTTAATTCTGTAGATTTTGAGCCATCAACCACATTACTCATCCCTTGAGACTTGACCGAGAATTTCATCATATATCCTGACTCTGGCAATTCATATTTGAACTGTACAAATTGACCCGTACCGATAGAGTCTGTCATAGTTAATATTTGTGCGCCATTATTTTCGCTTACTGAAGCACTAAAAAACTGTCTTCTTGACGCGTAGTTCTGACCACTATTAGTGACAAAATCAAGTCCAAAATTGGCATTACCATCTTTCACTAAATATAAAGGCTGACCCTGATAATCGTCATGAGATTTAAGCCTCACCTCCACCAAATCACCTCCCTTGGACTGCACTGCAATTGACAGCACATCGTTCTCTAAAGTAGTGATTAAATTTTCCTTTGTGGCTGCAACAGGTCCTGATATATCTTGACTTTCTGAAATGTTTGGCGTAACCTCCGCTAAAACTTCCGTGCTCTTATCATTTGAAGTTTTAACCTCAGTTGATACCTTCGCAGCTTGCTCCTGTTCAAAGTCATTTTTATTTTGATATAACATCCAAATTAATATTCCGAATATCAGAATAAATCCGATAATGGAATTGGTGTCTAGTTTCTTTTCTTCCATAAGTAATTTTTTATTGTAGGCTCTAATTAAGAACCTTCGTGTTTTTTTTGACTAATGCATAATGCAGTGCTGCTTTTATAAAATTTACAAACAGCGGATGAGGATTAGCCACAGTACTTTTATATTCTGGATGATACTGAACACCCACAAACCATGGATGATCTTTAAGTTCAATAATTTCGACTAGTCCTGTTTCGGGGTTAGTTCCTGATGCTATCATTCCAGCATCATTAATCAATTTTCTATATTGATCATTAAATTCGTAACGGTGGCGATGACGCTCTTTAATAGAAGTTTTGCCGTAAGTTTCGAATGCCAAGGTACCCTGTTGGATATCGCAATCCCATGCTCCCAATCGCATCGTGCCCCCTTTGTCAACAATCCTTTTTTGACTTTCCATTAGAGAAATAACGGGATGAGGTGTATTTTCATCCATTTCAGTAGAATTGGCATCAGTTAAATAAAGTACATTTCGAGCAAATTCTATGACTGCCATTTGCATCCCTAAACAAATTCCGAAAAAGGGGATTTTGTTTTCACGAACAAACTTTACAGCCTCAATTTTTCCTTCTATACCACGTTCTCCAAATCCTGGGGCTACAACCACACCATGCAAGTGACTCAACAAAGACTCAATATTTTTTGACGCTAAAGTTTCTGAGTGAATACACTCCACCTCAACTCTAGTGCTATTAACTGCGCCAGCATGTATAAAAGCCTCTAAAATAGACTTGTAAGAATCCTGAAGCTCGACATACTTGCCGATCAATCCAATTTTAATGGTGTTTAATGGATTTTTGTGTCGGTCTAAAAAGTCGTTCCACTGATCCAGTTGCGGCTCATGCCACTGGAATCCTAATTTTTTTAATACAACTTTATCGAGACCTTCATTGAGCATTAAATTTGGAACATCATAAATCGTTGAGGCATCAATGGATTGAATGACAGCCTCTTGAGAAACATTACAAAAACGAGCCAATTTAATTCTTATTTTTTCTGATAAATCATGCTCCGTACGACAAACAAGAACATCTGCTTGCACACCACTTTCCATTAAGGTCTTAACGCTGTGTTGTGTTGGTTTTGTTTTCAACTCACGAGCAGCTGCCAGATAAGGAATAAGAGTAAGATGAATGACCAATACATTTTCAGGACCCATCTCCCATTTCATTTGACGAACGGCTTCAACATAAGGCAAAGATTCGATATCGCCTACCGTGCCTCCTATTTCAGTAATGACAATATCATATTCACCAGTTTTACCAAAAATTTGAACACGTTCTTTGATCTCGTTGGTAATGTGAGGGATGACTTGAACTGTTTTTCCTAAAAATTCACCGCGTCGCTCTTTATCTATAACGCTTTGATAAATTCTTCCAGTTGTCACATTATTGGCCTGAGAAGTAGAAACATTAAGGAAACGTTCGTAATGGCCTAAATCTAAATCTGTTTCAGCACCATCATCGGTCACAAAGCACTCGCCATGCTCATACGGATTAAGGGTCCCTGGATCTATGTTGATATAGGGATCAAGTTTTTGAATGGTGATTTTATAACCTTGGGCTTGTAGAAGTTTAGCTAAAGAAGCGGCAACAATGCCTTTTCCAAGAGAGGAACTCACGCCTCCAGTGACGAATACATACTTGGTGTTTGGCATAATGCGTTTTTGACGCTAACAAATTTAAAAAAATAGTCTAAGAATCAGGCAGTTTCTTTGACAAATCAATGAACAAATATCTCCAGCGTTAAACGCCTGTGTTATTATCCCCAATTAAAGATACAGCTGACGACGGTATCGGGATGTAGACTGTGATGAACTGGACAGGTCTTCGCTGTATGTTCTAATATTTTTCGATGTTTATCAGTAATACCAGTTGGCATATTCATAATCAGATGAATTTCTGAAATGCGACGTGGCTTTGAAGCCATAACTTTAGTCACTTCACAGGTCGAATTTTTTAGTTCGACATCCATTGCATTAGCTTTAATCGCCATCACTGTCAACATACAATCAGCTAAAGCAGAAGCCACCAAATCAGTTGGTGAAAAAGCAGAAGCCAGTCCGTGATTATCTAAAGGAGCGTCGGTTATAAAAGTTGCGCCCGAGGAAATATGAGTATTTTCGGTACGTAAATTACCAATATAGGTTACTTTTGAGGTCATTGGGTTAATAGTTTAAGTTCATAATTATCGTAAGCAACCACAAAACAACTTAGATTTAAATAACCTCCATTGGGCATATTTTGGTAGTCAAAGTTATTCTCCAAGAGTTTAGCGCCTGTAGGATTTCCAATTGATTGTTCAATGTTGGAATACATTCCTAAACGATATAACAAATCCAAAGTAAGGTCATAAGCTCGAATGGCATAACGACTCGGAAAGTCACCATACGTTTCTTGATATTTTGAAATGAAATTTTCATTTTCATTCATATCTAATGGCCGATTAATCGAGGGATATCTGAATTTCAAGTTGCTTCGATAAGAGCTTGTGAAATTTTCATTTTCAAAGGCGTTGTTAAAATGCGTTGTCGCTAAAGTGATGGATATTTTATCCGTAATCAGACCATTAAGAACACTCGCTACGTTTGCTACAAATCCAACATTTTCGGTTTCAAGGAAAACTAAATTATGGCCTGCAATAAGTTTCCTTTTTAAATCATCAAGTAAAATGAAAAAACTATCTGAACCATCTTTATTCAATCGAGAATAGACAACTTGCGCACTAGGAAAATGTTCTTTTAAATTTGTGGTTACACCTCTATTGGACTGATCAGAAACGATTACAATTTTATCTACCGTATCATCGCCTTTAACCTGTTTAATAATAACTTCCTTCAATTGAAGATCGGATGGTATACTTTGAAAAACATTAGTTCTCAATACAGATGGAATTGTAAGTGGCGCAATGCAAGGAACTGAGAGCTTATTAAGTTTTTCAGCTGTTTGATCAAAAAGATTCGCCCCAACAGGCCCCACAACAACGTCATAATTTCCAAAGTATTTAGAGTTTAAAACTTTGTTTAAAGTGGTCAGATCATTAGCCGAGTCGAAGACATCAAGGTTGACGCTTAGGCCTAACGACTTTGTTTCCTCAAGTGCCATTAACATGCCGGTATAATATTCAAGCGATAAACTCAAACGGCTCAAATTTGATAAAGCGTCTATTAATTCTGAGGAGTCATTTAGTTTATATTTATCCAATTGAAATGGCATAATTAATGCCAGTTTTTTTACTGACAGATCACTAAATTCTTTAGGAGAAATCGCAACCGCAAGATCGTTTTTAGACTCAACTTTTTTTTCTGACTCCCGTCGTGGTAACCTCAAGGTCATCCCAGCCAAGAGACCTTTTTCTTTTACAACAGGATTCCACTTTTCAATTTCGGCTTGTGTAAATCCAAGCGTTTTTTCCAAACTATTAAACCCTATTTTAGCAGGTACCTCGTAGTAGAAAAAGTTTATATCCTCAACTTCCAAATTTATTGGGTCTTGATTAGGAACATTTAGGCGCATTCCTTCTTGCAAAACCTCAGGTATCCCGGGGTTAATCATTTCCAATTGGGTTATACTAATTCCGAATTTTTGAGAGATACCCCACTTCCCTTCTTGGGGTTGAACTACGTGTGATTTTAAAGCATTTCCAAGATATGACATGACAAAATCTGTTCGATAAATTGGAATTTGAAGCTTCATCCCTCGCTTAAGGGACTGATTAATCAATTCAGTATTAAAAGACCGTAAAACAGCTTCACTTATTTCATATTTACTTGAAATACCAAACACCGTTTCTCCTTTTTTGACGCGGTGCTTTTTAAGATGATCCAATACTCGTTTTGGAACCTTTATTGGATTTTTTAAACGAATGGTTTCAGGAATGAGGATAATCTTCCCAGCTACAAACTGATCGTCCAAATCTTTGTTCAGTGCCATGAGGTCGTCAAGGGTCACTTCATAAACTTCGGTGATAAGCGATGGTGTGTCTCCAGTCCTGATGGTATGCGTTCTAAGTTTTTGCCCATAGCTACGACTCCCAAAGAGTAAACTAAGACCTAAACAAAGAAAAAAATGTAAAAAGCGTAGTTTCATGAATTTGGTTTTATTCCCATTCGATTGTAGCAGGTGGTTTTGAGCTAATATCATAAACCACACGGTTGATGCCACTTACACGATTGATAATGGCATTCGAAACCTCCTGTAAAAACTTATAAGGCAAATCCACCCAATCTGCAGTCATACCGTCTGTGCTTTCAACGGCTCGGAGTGCAACACATTGTTCATAGGTGCGTTCATCTCCCATCACTCCCACACTATTAACGGGTAGAAGAATTGCGCCAGCCTGCCATACTTTGTCATATAAATTCCAATCTTTCAAACCTTGAACAAAGATAGCGTCAACCTCTTGGAGTATTCTAACCTTTTCGGCGGTAATATCACCTAAAATTCTAATGCCTAAACCTGGTCCAGGGAAAGGATGACGACCTAGTATGTGTGGTTCCAGTCCCAGAGCTTTTCCAACCCGACGTACTTCGTCTTTAAATAACAATCTCAATGGCTCAACCACGCTCAATTTCATAAAATCGGGCAAACCTCCAACATTGTGATGGCTCTTAATTGTGGCTGATGGACCACCAGTTGCAGAAATGCTTTCAATCACATCTGGATAAATGGTTCCTTGAGCTAGCCATTTTACATCTTCTATTTTATGAGCTTCATGATCAAACACTTCTATAAATGTTCGTCCAATAATTTTACGTTTCGTCTCTGGATCACTCTCTCCTGCAAGAGCGGCTAAAAAATTAGAAGTGGCGTCCACTCCGATTACATTTAAACCTAAACCAACATATTGATCTAGAACTTGTTGATATTCGTTTTTTCGAAGTAAACCATTATTGACAAACACGCAATATAAATTTTTCCCAACGGCACGATGCAGCAAGCTTGCTGCAACTGTAGAATCTACCCCTCCAGAAAGCCCAAGCAAAACACGGTCATTCCCTAATTTATCTTTCAAATTGGATATCGTCATTTCAACAAAGGAATCTGGCGTCCAATTTTGCTTCACTTGAGCAATATCCAGTAAAAAATTTTTCAGAATTTGAGTGCCATCTTTTGAATGATAAACCTCAGGATGAAATTGAATAGCAAATGTGTCTTCTCCTGAAATTGTGTATGCCGCATTCTTAACATCCTTAGTACTGGCCAACAATAAACCACCCTTGGGAAGTTGATTTATAGTATCACTGTGACTCATCCAAACTTGGCTTTGATCAGATACATGCTTAAGAAAAGGATTGTCTTGATCGACAAAAGTCAAATTTGCACGTCCATATTCTCGTGTTTTAGAACTTCCGACTTCACCCCCTGAAAAATGCGCCAAATATTGCGCCCCGTAGCAAATTCCTAACAATGGTTTCTGGCCTCTAATTTTTGACAAATCAGGTTTTGGTGCCGCTTCAGATTTCACTGAAAAAGGACTACCAGATAAAATAACGGCCTTAAAATCATCGATATTTTCTGGTATTTTATGGTAGGGGACGATTTCTGAGTAGATGTTTAATTCTCTCACACGACGCGCAATTAATTGGGTATATTGGGAGCCAAAATCTAAAATGAGTACTTTGTCATGCATAGTCAAAAATAAGAATTGATTTTCAGTTGTTTCAGTTTTAAAGCTCCAAATTTATTCACAGTTTCAATATATAAAACCGCTGATACATTGGATCGATACGACTAAACAAATGATTTTTAAGTTTAGGCCCTAAATCGACATAAAATTGGCAAAAATTAAGGTATCGCTCTTGCAAA
This sequence comes from uncultured Flavobacteriaceae bacterium, assembly GCA_943788695.1. Lineage (GTDB taxonomy): Bacteria > Bacteroidota > Bacteroidia > Flavobacteriales > Flavobacteriaceae > JALRKI01. The sequence goes on along the minus strand of CALSRG010000003.1, from coordinate 277,177 downwards.
TGACCCTCGGGATTGACTTGAAGAAAATTATCCTTAAGACGCTCAAGCACCTTAGCATGGGTTTTCTTTTGAGCACGACGCCAGCGTTTTTCCAAATTTTGAAGTCCTTTAGTTTGCTTAGCCATCTGAGCCTCCACGGCAGAAGTAAAAGAGGGGTCAGTTGATTTTGCATGATCTTTAAGTACACTAAATTGCGCATCCAACTGTTCATAAAGATTTTCAAAATTGGGACGGGTTTCATCGAACTGAACAATCAATCTTTTAGTCAAATCGTCCAAAGGCAACAAATAATCTGCCAGCATCAATCCAAACTTGTTCCATTTGAGCCATTGTTTTTCTGTTACCAATAGAGCACTATTGCGAACTTTCAATATCGGAAAAGTGATTGACTGGGATTCAAAATACGTTTTAAGCTGAAGCCAATATGCCAATTCCGCACCTCCACCTACGTAACAAATATTTGGTAATATCACTTCCTGATAAAGAGGACGCAACAAGGCGTTGGGTGAAAAATGCTCTGGATGAGATTCTAGATGCTCGATCATCTCATTTTCAGACCACCTATACTGACCACAAGTGGTGACATATACCTGTCCCTGACGTTCAATTCTTACTCTAGAATCTTGGGTCAAATAAAACAGATTGATTCTACGCGGATTAACTTGTTTGTGGTAATGTGTTGCTAACTTGGCAGAAGTCTCTTCAATAGCATCAAAAGCTGTTTGGTGAAGTAACTCATCCTTGAGAAAAGGCACAAATAAACGTTTCAAATTAGGATGATCGGCATCTAAAATAACCAAACCATCTTCACCAAACAATTCATTGACCAAGAAGCGTGTAGCGTCAGAAAGCTTAGAATGATCGCTGTAGGCATTTTCAAAAAGTGTAAACAAATCATCCCTATGCGGGCCATTTTCTAGGTTTTTAGATAACACATCAATGAGATCACTAAGTCCCTTTAGAGACCTTCGGCCAACAGAACCCTTATTAATCCCGTCCCATTGAATTCTACCCTTTGTAACATTAAAATGACTAATCTCCTCGAAGTCATGGTCCTCCGTAGCCATCCAAAACAAAGGAATAGTTTTATTTACTGGATGTTGTGACGATAAATGGTGGGCCAGCTTTATCGTATCAATAATTTTATACCAAAAATATAACGGCCCAGTAAAGAGATTGAGCTGATGACCCGTAGTGACAGTAAATGTATTATCAGAAAGTAATGCGTCAATATTATCGGAAGTAGCGGAAGTGATCGATATATTTTCATACTGTTGTTTCAAAACATCAACCAACACTTGACGATTACTCGGATAATAGTTTAACGATTTTTCAGTCATTTGAGGCAGAAAACTCTCAAAATGAAAGGGTCTGTTGAAGTAAGGCATCAAATCGGGATGCGATTCTGTATAATCGCAAATCAGTTTTGAAAATCTATTAGTCTCCCGAAAAGTCAAACAATCACTCGACATGTACATCATATTGAGGGTAAAGATAGGACAGTTTAATAATTTAACCTCTGGTGACATTAAATTTAAACGCATTTGATATCTTTAACTCATTGCAAAACTCAGTTATCATGAAACAAATATTATCCATTTTAGCCTTTCTTTTGACTTCTTTAGTATCAAACAGTCAGAACCTAATGTCTCCTTCTGAATTTTTAGGCTATGATATCGGAACCCAATTTAGCCGTCATCATCGTGTGGTTGACTATTTTCAATATGTAGCTGCTCAATATCCTGATCAAGTATCATTTAATCAATACGGCAGCACTTACGAAGGCCGACCTTTATTTCTAGCTACCGTATCGAGTAAAAAAAATATGACACAAATTGAAGCGATAAGACAAACACATCTTGCTCAAGCAGAATCTACTGAAAATACCGAAAGCAATATTGGTGTTGTTTGGCTTAGTTATAACGTTCATGGTAATGAGGCCTCAAGCACTGAGGCATCTATGCAAACACTATATGAACTACTTAGTCAGCATCAAGATTATTTGGACAGTGCTGTGGTGCTCATCGATCCTTGTGTGAATCCTGACGGTAGAGATCGTTACGCCAATTGGTTTAATCAACAAACCGGAAGTTCATATGACAAAGACCCTCAATCTATTGAACACAGTGAACCATGGCCTGGCGGACGACCCAATCATTATCTCTTTGATTTGAATCGTGATTGGACATGGGCAAGTCAGATTGAAACCCAGTCTCGTTTAAAAGAATATCACAAATGGTTGCCTCATGTTCATGTGGACTTTCACGAGCAGGGTATTAACGAACCCTATTATTTTGCACCAGCAGCAGAGCCTTTTCATGAAATTATTACGGACTGGCAACGTGAATTTCAAACACAAATAGGACAAAATAACGCCAAGTATTTTGACGCAAACGGTTGGTTATATTTCACCCGCGAACGCTTTGATTTACTATACCCTGCCTATGGAGATACCTATCCTACCTACCTCGGAGCTATTGGCATGACCTATGAACAAGCCGGACATGGTATGGGCGGTTTAGGTGTCATGAACGATGAAGGAAAAGAATTGACACTAGTAGATCGCGTTAAACACCATACGGTTACAGGATTATCTACTGTTGAAATGACTTCGAAAAATGTCCGTCGATTAAATCATGAATTTAAAGCCTACTTTGATAATAATGACATTTCTGTAAAAAGTTATGTTCTGAGAGGTGATGCTGACAAAAGAGATGCATTGATGGCTTTGTTAGACAAGCACCAAATAGAATATGGTAGTGCTCAAAAAAGTACTGCGAATGGTTATGATTATGAAGAACTAAAAAACACTCAATGGCAGCTTGGATCAGATGATCTCGTTGTTCCAGCCACCCAAGCCAGAGGGAAAATGATTAAGGTGTTATTTGAATCAAATACAAAACTTTCTGATTCACTAACCTACGATATCACAGCATGGAGCTTACCTTATGCCTTTGGCCTAAATGCCTTGGCAAGTGCAAAATCAGTAGGTTATTCAAAAGTGACTCATAAGGAAAGTATCAATCAATCTGACGAAAATGCTGTTGGATATTTATTAGAGTGGAAAAGTTTGACAGATGCTAAATTTCTCGCTGATCTGATCAATCATGGCATTAAAGTTCGTTTTACTGAAAAGCCCATAACCACAGCTGGTAAGTCATTTGAACGAGGTACCCTTATTATAACCCGAGGAGATAATAGCAATTTAACCGATTTTGATCAGCAATTATTAGTTATTGCTAATACTTATGATCGTCAGCTTACTGCAGCAAATTCGGGTTTTTCAAAAGATGGACCTGATTTTGGATCGCCAGACATCAAGCTGGTTAACCCACCAAAGGTGGCTATGTTAGCAGGAGTTGGCACATCATCACTGAGCTATGGGGCGCTTTGGCACTTTTTTGATCAACAACTAAAATACCCTATCACGAGAATAGATACTGGAGATCTTGGATCGACCAACTTAAGTAAATATTCGACATTGATTGTTCCAGAAGGCTATTATCACCGACAGTTAAATGACAGAACAATGAAAATGCTCGACGAATGGCTCTCAAAAGGAGGTAATATGATTGTAATCGGAAGAGCAGCAAATTCATTTGTGGGTCAAGACGGTTATGGTCTTACAACAAAAAAAACTGAAGCGGTCGTAAACGATCCCTTATTGGCTTATGATAAACGTGAACGTGAGAGTGCAAAAAATCTAATCACTGGTGCTATTTTCAAGATCAAAATGGACACCTCACACCCTTTGGCCTTTGGATATGACGATAGCTACTTCTCACTAAAACTAAGTAACGATAGCTATGAGTATTTAAGTCGAGGCTACAATGTAGGCTATCTAACTGATAAGGTTGAAAAAGTATCAGGATTTGCAGGAAGTGATGCACTTAAAACACTTAATGAAACACTTGTCTTTGGCGAAGAAAGTCATGGGCGTGGCAGTGTTATTTATATGATTGATAACCCGTTGTTCCGCAGTTTTTGGGGAAAATGGCAAATTACTGCTTGCTAATGCCATCTTTTTTGTGAATAATAATAGCTTTGAATTGTAATTCCATTTAAACCATTGGGTTTAATTTGAGTCAAAAGTATCATGACAAAAATCTATCTATTTATATTCGTAGCATTCATTTGTTCCTGTTCGTCTAGTGATGACACAATTGATAACTCAGGCTCTTCATTATCGGATGCTTTGCTTGGCCTCAACTTGCCTTCCTTACCTTTTGACTATGCCAATCAGTCCATTCCAGGATATATTACCAAAGACAACACGCCTGCTGGGCAAAATATTGATAATGATATCGCAACCCTCGGTCGTGTACTTTTTTATGACACTAATTTGTCAGTAAACAATACTATTTCATGTGCCAGTTGTCACCAACAATCAATGGCGTTTAGTGATGCTGATGTGCAGAGCTCTGGGCTCTCGGGAGGTCTTACTGGAAGACACGCTATGCGTTTGGTGAATACAAGATTTGCTAATGAAACGAGATTTTTTTGGGACGAACGTGCATTAAGTTTAGAAAATCAAGTGACCCAACCCATTCAAGACCATATTGAAATGGGATTTAGTGGCACTGATGGTGATCCCAGTTTTGATGATTTAATCATGCGATTAAACGGCTTGAGTTACTATCCCGTCTTGTTTGCAAACGCTTTCGACAGCAACGAGATTGATGAAATTAAAATACAACGCGCTTTAGCTCAATTTATAAGAAGCATTCAATCGTTTGATTCAAAATACGATATTGGGCGCTCGCAATCGCCAAATGACCAAGTACCATTTGACAATTATTCCGTTGCGGAAAATTTAGGAAAGACTTTATTTCTTAATCCGCCTAATTTAGATGGAGCAGGATGCGCAGGGTGCCACGCTCCGCCAGAATTTGATATTGATCCTCAAAGCTTAAATAATGGTGTCATAGCGTTGGCAAACGGTCAATTGGGAACAGATTTAACCAATACACGTGCTCCATCACTCAGAGATGTAACAAATAGACAAGGGGAACTTAACGGACCATTAATGCACAATGGGAATTTTTCAAATTTGCTTCAGGTAGTTAATCACTACAACAGCATTATCGTCAATCCGAATATTGACAACAGATTACGAGGACCAAACAACGAAGGTCAACAGCTCAACTTAACGGAGGAGGAGAAACTCGCTATTATAGCTTTCTTAAAGACTTTATCAGGGACGGACGTTTACAACAATGAAAGATGGTCGAATCCCTTTGAATAAAATATCTCTTTTCATGGTTTCTTTTTAAAAATTGCAAGGTAAATTGTTAAAAATAATAACTTGCAACACCATGGAAAACTGGTGTAAATATGATTCCTTCTGATGCTATCAAAATATCTGTTGTTGTTCCTATTCATAATGAGCAAGAAAGTATTTTTCTATTAATTGATGGTATCATCAAGTCTCTCCATTCCTATCAATTTGAAATCATAATTATTGATGATGGTTCAACTGACGGTTCCAATCAAAGTGTTTTTTCTTATAATGACTCGAGGATCGTTCTAATTGAACTCCGAAAACGATACGGTCAAAGCATCGCTTTAGCCACCGGGATTAACTACACAAGCGGTGACTACATTATTACGATGGACGGTGATTTGCAAAATGATCCAAAAGATATTCCCTTGTTGCTCAAAAAGGCGTTAAAAGAAAAATGCGACTTAGTCACAGGAATACGAACAGATCGTAAAGACAAACTGTTACGAATATTACCTTCCCAATTGGCTAATGCCATAGTTAGGTTAATTACTAGCCTTAAGGTCAAAGACTTAGGCTGCGGGCTCAAAGTATTTACATCGGAGCTAGCAAAATCCTTGAATTTCTATGGCGAGCAACATAGATACATTACCTTAATAGCTCATTTAGCTGGTGCAAAAATTTTTGAATTACCCATCAAGCACCATCCTCGACGGTATGGTAAGTCAAAATATGGCTTCAACCGAACGTATAGAGTAATTGGAGACCTTATTATCATTCTATTTCAAAAAAAATATCTCAACAGATTTTTGCGTCTCTTTGGCCAAAGTGGTGTGTTATTATGCTTTTTAGGACTTTTGATCGGCCTATATTTATTATTTTTAAGCCTTGTGGGAGAACACATATTGGGGACGACTTTATTTTGGATCGGTTTAATATTTGTTTTTTTAGGCGTTCATTTGTTTAGCTTAGGTCTGCTTTACAACATAAGAATACGTTCGTTTCATGAACTGAAATCTCAAAATACATTTCATATCAAAAAAATAACAACACTGCATGACGGTTCGTAAAATTCTTGGAAAATTACTGCAACTCGCAGTTACCGTATTATGTATCTATTATACTGTTCGTAATATTGATGGCTCTGCGTTATTAATTTCAATTAATAACACCAATATAAGCTATATCGCAGGTGCGTTCATTTTATTTTTATTATCTCAGGTGGTGTCATCTTTCCGTCTGCTCAATATTTTTAGGTTATTCGATTACCAGCTATCATGGCGCGGTAACTTTAAACTGTATGCTGCCGGTCTTTTTTACAATTTCTTTTTACCTGGTGGGGTTGGCGGTGATGCCTATAAAGGGTACCGATTGCATCGTATTTTGAAATGGCCAACCAAACCTGTTGTAAAAATGCTCTTTTTAGATCGGGCTATTGGTTTTGGCGTATTAGGTGTTTTGATTGTATTGTTTGACGCTGATCATTTGATCACTACTAACATATGGATGAAATCAGTAATAGTTATTAGTATGATTGCTTTGGGATACGCCATTACAAAATATTTTTTCAAAAGCGGACGCATCTATTTTGGCACTTTTGGATTTTCTGTATTGTCTCAATCCATTCAAATATCAGCTGTTCTTCTCATTATATTGGGTATGGGAATTGAAAACCGTCCAGAAATTTTAGTGTGGATATTTTTAATCTCGTCAGCCGCAAGTATATTATCCTTTGCTGGCATTGGGGTGAGAGAATTCTTATTTCTTAGTAGCGCAGGTATTCTTGATTTGTCTGGCGAAACTTCAGCTACAGTAGGACTATGGATTTCAATTATTGGAGCAATCATCTCCTTTTTGGGTGGCTACTTCATCTTATTTCCCAAACAACAGCAACTAAAGACTGAAGTAAAAACGACTACCGTTTAAACCTTTAAAACGCCATAAAGATCATAATCAGAAGCCTCGTTGATGGTGACTTCTACAAAACTACCTGGTGACAAATATGATTTGACATCGGTGATATGAACAAGATTGTCAACATCAGGTGAATCATATTCTGTGCGGCCAACATAGTAATTTCCTTCTTTACGATCGATCATCACCCTCAGCGTCTGTCCGATTTTTTCTTGATTCAACTCCCATGAAATTTGTGATTGTACTTCCATAATTTCATTCGCTCTTTGCTGCTTTACCTCAAACGGGACATCGTCAATCAGCTCAAAAGCTTTAGTGTCTTCTTCATGAGAGTATTGGAAACAACCCAAGCGCTCAAAACGCATATCGGTAATCCAATTCTTAAGCAATTGAAAATCAGCTTCAGTTTCTCCTGGATAACCAACAATAAGCGTAGTCCTAATAGCAATATCGGGAACGGCAATTCTAAAATCATGCAACAATTCTATAGTTTTAGCCATGGTTGTTCCTCGCCGCATGCTTTTTAAAACGCTGTCAGAAATATGTTGTAATGGAATGTCAATGTAGTTGCAAATTTTGGGTTCGTTGCGCATCACCTCCAAAACTTCCATAGGAAATCCTGATGGGAAAGCATAGTGCAATCTGATCCACTCGATACCATCTACTTGAACTAAAGCATTTAGAAGATCGGCCAATCGACGCTTTTTGTACAAATCCAAACCATAATAGGTCAAATCTTGAGCAATCAAAATAAGTTCTTTAACTCCATTAGACGCCAATTTCTCAGCTTCGACAATTAAGTCTTCTATTGGTGTAGAACGATGTTTCCCTCGCATCAATGGTATCGCGCAGAAACTACAAGGGCGGTCACAACCCTCTGCGATTTTCAAATAAGCATAGTTTTTTGGAGTTGTTGTTAAACGTTCTCCGATCAGTTCATGTTTATAATCGGCACCTAAGGCACTCAATAATTGTGGTAATTCAGTTGTGCCAAAGTATTGATCAACATCCGGAATTTCCTTAATCAAATCCGGCTTATAGCGCTCACTTAAGCATCCAGTGACAAATACTTTATCAACTAATCCGTCTTGTTTTTTCTGAACATAATCCAGAATGGTATTAACGCTCTCCTCTTTTGCATTGTCGATAAAACCGCAAGTATTGATCACAACAATATTCCCATCGCCCTCATGAACGACGTCTTTGTTGTTGGCTTTGAGCTGACCAAGTAACACTTCACTATCGTAGGTATTTTTACTACAACCTAAGGTAATGACGTTAATTTTATTGTTATCTAATGATTTGGTTCTCACAATCTAATGTTATAAAAAAAGAAAAGCCGCTTCCAAAATAAAAGCAGCTTAGCATGTTAAGGAGATAATGACCTATTTTTTACTAAAAAAGTTGTTTACTTCTTCAGGTACCATAATAGATTCAACGAAAGTATATGCTCCAGATTTTGGAGACTTAACCATTTTGATAGCCTTGGTCAACCTATTCGATCCTGTTTGTAATGATGCTACAGATTTTTTTGCCATGATTCAATTATTTAATTTCTTTATGAACCGTCATGCGTTTAAGAATCGGATTGAATTTCTTAATTTCCATACGGTCGGGTGTATTCTTTTTGTTTTTGGTCGTAATGTACCTTGATGTTCCGGGCATGCCAGATTCTTTATGCTCTGTGCATTCAAGGATTACTTGTACGCGATTACCTTTTTTAGCCATGACTAATAATTCTTAAATTTTATTTTAAAATGCCTTTTTTGCGAGCGTCTTTAAGTGCTGCAGAAATACCAATTTTGTTTATTGTTTTTAAGGCGGATGTTGACACTTTCAAAGTGACCCAACTATCCTCTTCAGGGATGTAGAAGCGCTTTTTAACAAGGTTTACACCAAAAGTGCGTTTAGTTTTATTCATGGCATGCGAAACGTTGTTTCCTGACATTGCCTTTTTTCCAGTAAGCTCACAAACTCGTGACATGGCGTTTTTTTTAATTCAAACAGGGCGCAAATTTAGTAAATTAAAACGTCCCTTCAAACTTCTTTTGACGCATTTTTTAATAATTCGTGATAGAGCAGTTCAAAAGCCTTATTTACTGCCTTAGAGATCACACGTTCTCTGTTATTTCCAAACTGAAATGAAAACACACTAACCCCCTGAGGACCAGCTATTGCCATACAAACCGTACCTACCGTAACACGTCCTTCGGAGGTCGTTGGACCAGCATTTCCAGTAGTTGAAATAGCATAATCTGTTTTAAAAAAATCTTTCGCTTTTAATGCCATCTCCTTTGCAACTGCTTCGCTCACGACGCCAGCTTGAATTAGAATTTCCTTATCTACTCCTAACACATCATGCTTTACCCTTGTGGCATAACTGACTAAACTACCAGTAAAATATTTCGAAGACCCGGGAAAAGATGTCAATCTTTCTGCAATAGCTCCACCAGTGCAGCTTTCTGCTAAAGATAAAGTCTGCCCCCTAACAATTAATGTCTTACCAATTACAACTTCAATAGCATCATCTTCTTCAAAACCAACAAAAATATCCTGAATCAAGGGCAGCAATTGATCTATGGCTAATTGAACTTTTTCCTCAACTACATTTTTAACAGGACCTTGAGCCGATAAGCGCAAGCGAACACGTCCAAGATTGGGCAAGTAGGCCAACTTTATTTCAGAGTCCAAGACACTTTCCCAGTCTGAAATAAGTTCAGCAATCATACTCTCACCCATCCCTTGCGTCAAAAGCGTCCTATGTAGTATAAAAGGTAATTTAAATTTCTCTAAAATGCGTGGCACCAATACATTGTCAACAATAGCCTTCATCTCGAAAGGAACACCAGGTAAGGACACAAAAACAACACCATCTTTTTCGATCCACATTCCGGGAGCGCTTCCGTGATCATTAATCAAAATTTGAGCGGTAGACAATACCAGGGCTTGGTCTTTATTGACCTGCAACAAAGGTTGTTTGATGTAGGTTTTCCACAAACTTTCGATATGAGCTAAAACCTTATCGTTTCGCACCAAAATATCGTTAAAATAAGTGGCTAGTGTTTTTTTTGTTATATCATCCTTGGTAGGACCTAAACCGCCTGTCAATACAACGAAATCAACTCGCGAATTGGCAATTTTTAGGGCAGATAAAATTACATTTTGGTCATCACCGACTGAAGTGATATGCTTTACAGAAACTCCTATTTTAGAAAGAGCTTTGCCGATAAAGGCCGAATTGCTATCTACAATTTGACCGATTAGAATCTCATCACCAATAGTTATGATTTCTGCACGCATAATTATTTCACCTTAATGGCAAACATTTTGTGTCCTTCTAATTCTCCTTCAAGACGATCACCAGATGACACAGGGCCAACCCCTGAAGGTGTTCCAGTAAAAATAATATCGCCAATTTTTAAGGTAAAGTATTGAGACACATAAGCGATGAGTTCGTCAATTTTCCATAACATTTGACTAGTTTTTCCTTGCTGTACAATGTCACCATTCTTAATAAGGCTAAACGACAAGTGATTTATGTTTTGAAACATAGCCTTATTTAACCAGTCTCCAACAACTGCGGCGCCATCAAAAGCTTTGGCCTTTTCCCAGGGCAAACTCTTTTCTTTCAACGTATTCTGAAGATCTCGTGCCGTAAAATCGATCCCTAGTCCAATTTCATCATAATATTTATGTGCAAATTTGGAATCAATGTGTTTTCCTATTTTATTGATTTTAACCAAAACCTCAACCTCATGATGAATTTCATTTGAAAAGGATGGTATCACAAAAGGCATTTTTTTTAAAAGAATTGAAGTGTCTGGTTTCATAAAAACCACAGGGTGCTCTGACTTTTCGTTATTCAATTCGGCAATATGCTCTGTATAATTTCGACCAATACAAATCAACTTCATAGCAGCGTATTAGGGTTGGTATTCAGCGCATTCAATTTTATCGCCGTCAAAACTTTTTTAGTATATAGAGGAAAATCTGAATTGAGCAACCAATTCAAATAACCAGGCTCTTTTTGAATCACTTCAGTCACCAAATTACCTTTATGTTTCCCAAAATTAAAAACCACTTGATCTTGATCGTCATAACCTAAAAAACCTGCGAAATCTGCTAATTTCTGTCGGGTTGTAAATGATGCTAAAAAGGAAATATTGTTTTCCAAATCGTCATAGCGATCTAATTGTGCTTTTAAAATTTCGAAAGTAGCATTTGTATCTGCTTCTGCAGTATGGGCGTTTTCTAAGGTTTGCTGACAATAAAATTGATAGGCAGCAGAAAGGGTTCTTTGCTCCTTTTTATGAAATATATTTTGAACATCAACAGCCAAACGATTAGTCATATCAAAATCGCAGCCTGCTCGAAGCATTTCTTCAGCTAATAAAGGAATATCAAATCGGTTAGAATTATACCCCGCTAAATCGGAATGAGACAACAACCTGCTAATTTCGCGCGCCAGCGATTTAAATGTTGGAGCATCAGCTACCATCTCATTTGTGATACCATGAACAGCAGATGATTGATCAGGAATAGGACATTGTGGATTTACCAACCATCGATGAGATTCTTGATTACCTCCTGGAAACACTTTGAGTACAGCAATTTCTACAATTCTGTCCTTAGAAATGTCAGTACCAGTTGTCTCTAAGTCGAAAAAACAAACTGGTCTATTAAGTTTTAAATCCATTTATGTTATTTTGGTTTGCTTTAAAAGGCAAAGTAATCATACTGCCCTTTGTTCATCCCAAGCCTCCAAGTACAACTTAACCGCCTGAACAAACTGACCTCCCAAAGCACCGTTTACTACCCGATGATCGTAAGAGTGTGATAAAAACAATCTATGTCTAATCCCTATAAAATCGCCCTCTGCTGTTTCTATAACCGCTGGAACTTTTCTAATAGCACCAATTGCTAAAATACCGACTTGAGGTTGATTTATGATTGGTGTGCCCATGATACTACCAAAAGTCCCCACATTAGTCACTGTATAGGTACCACCTTGAATATCATCAGGCTTGAGTTGGTTGTTGCGGGCACGCTTCGCCAAGTCATTTACGCGCTTCGACAAGCCTCTTAAATTCAACTGATCGGCGTCTTTGATAACAGGAACTATTAAGTTGCCGTCAGCTAAGGCAGCTGCCATACCCAAATTAATGTGTTTTTTTACAATGATTTGATCTTCTTGAACAGAAATGTTCATCATTGGAAATTGACGCAAAGTTTGAGCCACCGCTTCCATAAATATGGGTGTAAATGTTAAGGGTTCACCTTCGCGTTTCAAATAATCATCCTTTACTTTTTTGCGCCAGTTCCAGATTTTAGTAACATCAACTTCCACAAAAGATTGGACGTGGGCCGAAGTTTGAATAGAATCAACCATGTGTTTCGCCACAAGTTTGCCCATTCTCGACATTTCTATTATTTGATCTTCACCATTTGGCACCACCATTTGAGGTACTTGCGATTCTGTATTTGCTTTAGGTACCTTCGATGTGATTGGATTGCCTTTCGATATTTTAGATAGATTACGTTGCTCCAAATAGCTAAGGATATCATTTTTTGTAACCCTACCGTCTTTTCCAGATCCTTGAATTTGACTTAACTCCTCCAAATTGATCCCTTCCGTCTTCGCAATATTCTTTACTAACGGAGAGTAAAATCGATCATCCGAAGACAAGGTAGGACTTTCAGTTGACAATACTTCTGTGGCGTGAGGTATGAAAGATTCTAAAGGGGCATGAGATTCATCGACATTTGAGGGAATCTCAATATTTTCATTATCTGTTGATGCATCTGTCTCTATAATAGCTAGAGTATCGCCGACTTGTGCAACTTGATCAACCTCAAAACACATTTCCACTAAAACACCTCTTACTTCACTTGGCACGCCACTATCGACTTTGTCAGTGGCAATTTCTAGGACATCCTCATCTAAGTCAATAGCATCGCCGATGCCTTTTAACCAATTGGTGATAGTAGCCTCCGCCACACTCTCTCCCATTTTCGGTAATTTTAACTCATATCGTGCCATAGAAATCAATCTGAATGCAGATGCAAAATTAATTAAAATGCCCGAATAGAAGTCCTCTTTGGCATTAAATCGTTTCAAAAATAATAGCAGAACCCAGGGTGTTAGCACTGTTGCTACCTACAGCGAATCTCGCTTTATTAGGCGTAAATTTAACTTGGTTCGATATTGTATGATCTCGCGAACTCATGGCAGTAATCACTTCACGATAAGAATATTGAGACATGTCGACGACATAACACATTTCTGAATCGTTAAAAAGTATTTCACTTTGGCTTTTCAAAATTGGTAACGATCCGATCAACCGAGTATCACTTGAATCTTTTGAGATCAGAACTATAGGTTTTAATATTTCTGGTTCAGAGGTGGTGTTTTTTGAAAAAACCTGAATTAGAAACCCTCCAAGACCAACAATTAAATCTCTGAATAAATTCCTTTTAAAGTGCTTGTGATAATAAATGGTCATCGCACCAAAAAAATTCTTTCGATACGCATCATCTTTTAAAGCGCTTTCACCTTTAAAATGGATGATTGGAGCATTTCCAAAATAATAGTTTTTTAAACCTGAATTCTGAAGACGCATAGAGAAATCTATATCCTCGCCATACATAAAAAAGTCTTCATCGAAACCACCAATAGATTCATAAGAGCTGCGACGAAGAAACATAAAAGCTCCAACGAGAACATCAATTTCATCGATATCAAATTCAGAAACTTTTGTATTATAATATTTTGTAGAAATTCCGATAAGCTTATTTAGAGCTATTTTAAAAGTTATGGCATTTCGTTTGCTTTCTGGCAGAAACAAGCCTCGACCGTCAATTAACCGGCATCCAACGGCACCTAGATTGTCTTTGTCTTTTACAAATGCTAAAAGGGTTTCAAAAGTATCTTCGGCTACTACTGTGTCAGGATTTAAAATACATAAATATTCTCCTTGAGCCAAGGCAACCGCCTTATTATTGGCTTTTGCAAAACCTAAGTTCATGTCATTTTGAATCCAAATCACCTCAGGAAAAGAAGATGTTATCCCTTCTCGACTGCCATCAGTTGAAGCATTGTCAATGACAATTATTTCTGCATCCATTTGGGCGGTCGCTCTTGTAACACTATCTACACACAAATGCAGAAAATGGTATAGGTTATAATTAAGTATGACTACAGAAAGTTTCATAACTTATGACTACGATTTAATGGCCGATTCAAAGGGTATTCGATTTTGAATGCTCCTTCCTAAAGTGATTTCATCGGCATACTCTAATTCATCGCCAACAGCGATTCCCCTTGCTATAGTTGAAACTTTGAGTTCAAATCCGTTCAATTTTTTAAAAATATAGAAGTTTGTAGTATCACCTTCTATAGTGGAACTCAAAGCGAATATCAGTTCTTTTACATTTCCAGAAGCTACTCTTGTCACTAAAGACTCGATATTTAAATCGTGAGGGCCCACACCATCCATTGGGGATATCTTACCTCCTAGAACATGATATAAGCCCCTAAAAGTTCCAGTATTTTCAATGGCCATCACGTCACGAATATCTTCAACCACACAAATCTGGCTTTCGTCACGAAACCCATTAGAACATATCTCGCATTTTACGGTATCGCATAAGTTGTGACATTGTTCGCAAAATTTGATAGTCAACCGCAAATTTAATAAGGCTTTTGAAAGTGCTTCGGTTTGGCTTTCTGGTTGCCGCAAGAGATGCAACACCAAACGTAAAGCGGTTCTTTTTCCAATGCCGGGCAAGTGCGACATTTCAGAGACAGCATTTTCGAGTAACTTTGATGAGAACTCCATGAAGACAAAAATACAATATAAACTTGTTTTGTAACATGAAAATTAACTTTGACTATCAGCATTTGGAAAATGAGAAAAATAATCGCAATATTGTTTAATCAATGACATTATGACACCCACACTGATTTTAACTATTATTATAGGCTACTTTGTTATTTTATACAGTATTTCCTTTTTAACTGGGCGAGATGATAGCAATAAGATTTTTTTTCAAGCCAACCGTGAGTCTCCTTGGTATTTAGTAGCTTTTGGAATGATTGGAACCTCACTATCCGGGGTTACTTTTATATCAGTTCCAGGATGGGTTGCTGGGGCTCAAATGGGATATATGCAGGTTGTTCTGGGCTACTTGGGTGGATACTTGGTTATTGCTTTTGTTCTACTCCCCATTTATTACCGTCTGAACGTAACCTCTATTTATGAGTACTTAGATAGCAGATTCGGTAGGGTAAGTCATCGCACAGGCGCGTTTTTCTTTTTTATATCGCGGGTCATTGGCGCTGCTTTCAGACTGTTTCTCGTCGCCATTGTCTTGCAGCAATTTGTCTTTGATAACTGGAACATACCTTTTGAAGCGACTGTAATCCTTTCAGTACTACTCATATGGGTTTATACGTACCGAGGTGGTATAAAAACTATTGTTTGGACAGATACTTTACAAACACTTTTTATGCTTATGGCAGTTGGTCTTTCAGTTGTTTTAATTTTAGACAATCTGAATTTGACATTTTTAGATTTCCTTAAGTCAACGGAGTTCGACCATTACAATCAAATATTTTTTACAGATAGCATTTTAGCAAAAAATCACCTGATAAAATCATTTATCGGCGGCATGTTTATTGCTATTTGTATGACTGGACTGGATCAGGATATGATGCAGAAAAATTTGACTTGTAGAACACTTAAAGATGCCCAAAAAAACATGGTTTGGTTTAGCATTGTGTTGGTTGTAGTGAATTTATTGTTCTTAATTTTAGGTGCTTTACTTTATATTTATGCAGACAACGCCAGTATGAGTTTACCTTTGATGGACGGCGCACCGAAAAGCGATTTGCTCTTTCCTGAAATCGCTCTAAACCAGGGACTTGGAAACGGGCTATCAATTGTATTTTTATTAGGACTTATTGCAGCTGCCTATAGCAGTGCCGACAGCGCTTTAACGGCCTTAACGACATCATTTTGTGTTGATTTTTTAAATATTGAAAAACGTCCAGAATATTTGCAAAAGACATTACGTAAGAAGGTTCACATTGCTATTTGCGTCATTTTAATTCTAGTGATCATCAGTTTCAAGTACATCATCGACCGAAATGTCATTGATGGACTTCTAACCGTAGCGACTTACACTTATGGCCCCTTACTAGGACTGTTTGCCTTTGGCATATTAACTTCGTACAAATTAATAGACAAGTATGTTTGGATGGTATGTTTAACCTCTGTGGGGGTAATTACTATTTTAGGGAATTTGCCAACAGACGTTTTAGGAGGCTATCAATTGGGTTATGAGCTCCTACCTTTAAATGGATTGCTTACTTTCTTAGGATTGATATTGATTCGTCGCAAGTAAAACAAGAGTACAGGCCGTTTCTACAACTATTCCTGCATCACGTAAAATGGTTTCTAAAACCTCGTTTTCTGTTCCAGGATTAAAAATAACACGTCTTGGCTTTAATACTAAAATTTTAGGTATTACAGCCTCTTGATGCACCTTGCCGATATATAGGGTAAGCGTATCTATAGAATTCGTTTCAGGCCAATTTTTTGAGATTATTATGTTATAAATCGCACCCTCGCGATTTCCAACAGCAATTACAGTATGACCATGATTTAATAATGCCTTGATCGCTTTATAGGCATAGCGGTCTGGATTATTACTAGCACCAATAACTAAGGTCGTTAATGACATCTTACCAGCGAAAAAGAGCACTAGCCCATGTAAACCCACTACCAAAAGCTGCCATAACAACAACATCTCCAGGCTTAATGAGACCTTGCTCAACAGCCTCAGATAGTGCTATCGGAATTGATGCGGCAGTTGTATTGCCATAGCGCATAATATTGTTAAATACTTGATGGTCTTCAAGTCCAAATTTTTTCTGAATAAATTGAGCAATTCTCAAGTTAGCTTGATGAGGTATAAGCATATCAATATCTGCTGAAGATAATCCATTTGCATCAAGGGCTTCATTAATTACCTCACTAAACCTCACTACGGCGTGTTTGAATACAAATTGTCCATTCATGTATGGATAATAAGAGGTGTCATTTGGATCATTTTCTCTTATAATTTGATCCACCCATCTTCCCGTGCTCGGTCCTGCTAATGACAACTGCTCGGCGTGAGCTCCCTCAGAATGTAAATGGGTAGACAGCAAACCGCAACCTTCTACTTCGCTTCTTGAAAGTACAACTGCCCCAGCGCCATCGCCAAAAATAACGCTCACACCTCTGCCTCTGGTCGTTTTTTCCAATCCTCCAGAATGGTTTTCACTACCTATAACTAGGATGTTCTTATACATCCCCGTTTTTATAAATTGATCCGCAACTGACAAAGCATAAACAAAACCAGAACATTGATTTCTGACGTCAAGCGCTCCTATGGTTGTCATGCCAAGGATATCTTGAATCCTAACACCACCACCAGGAAAATACATGTCTGGAGATAAGGTAGCAAAAATAATGAAGTCAATATCATCGACTCTTAAGCCGGCTGATTTTATTGCATTCCGCGCTGCCTTGGCACCCATTGTTGATGTTGTTTCTCCAGAAGCAGGATCAATCCATCTTCGTTCATTAATTCCTGTACGCTCTTGAATCCAAGCATCACTCGTTTCCATCAATTCGATCAAATCATTATTCGTAACAATATTATCTGGAAGAAAATGCCCGCAGCCTGATATTCTTGATGTATACATTGAAAATGAGTTTTTTAATATTACAAATATAGGGATTAGATCGATCCTTAAGATGGTGTCAGTTTGTCAGTTTTATACTTGTGGTATTTTTTTTGACTTAGTAGTTAAAACATTTAAAAATAAAAATCATGACAAAAGGAAAAATCAATGTATCAGTGGATAATATTTTTCCACTCATTAAAAAATTTCTTTATAGTGACCACGAAATATTTTTACGAGAATTAATTAGTAATGCTTCAGATGCAACATTAAAATTAAGGCATTTGCATAGTCTAGGAGAAGCCAAAGTCGATTTTGGAACGCCGATAATTGAGGTGAAGGTTGATAAAAAATCTAAAACTCTTCATATCATTGACCAAGGATTAGGAATGACAAAATCTGAAGTTGAAAAGTATATCAATGAAGTGGCTTTCTCTGGAGCAGAAGAGTTTCTTGATCAATATAAAGACAAATTAGAAGATGCAGGAATTATAGGTCATTTTGGACTTGGATTCTATTCTGCCTTCATGGTCTCTGAAAAAGTAGAGATTATTACAAAATCTTTTAAGGATGAGCCTGCAGTGCATTGGTCGTGCGACGGATCTCCCGAATTCATTTTGGAAGATTCTGATAAAACAGAGCGAGGAACCGAAATTATTTTACACATTGACAAGGATTCGGTTGAATTCTTAGAAGATTCCAGAATTAAAACACTGTTGAATAAATACAACAAGTTTATGCCTGTTCCTATCAAGTTTGGAACAAAAGAAGAAACCTTACCACTCCCTAAGAATGCGAAAAAGGATGCGAAACCAAAAACGAAAACAGTTGATAATATCATCAATAACACTAATCCTGCATGGACTCAAACACCAGCAGATTTAACAGACGAAGATTATCAATCATTTTACAGGGAGTTATATCCTACACAATTTGAATCGCCACTATTTCAGATTCATCTCAACGTTGACTATCCCTTTAATTTAACAGGGATTCTGTACTTTCCAAAATTGAGTAATGATATGAATCTTCAAAAAGATCGTATTCAACTTTATCAAAATCAAGTTTTCGTAACCGACAATGTAGAAGGTATTGTACCTGACTTCCTGACCATGCTTCGAGGTGTGATTGATTCTCCAGATATTCCTTTAAACGTTTCAAGATCCTATTTGCAAGCAGACGGAGCTGTGAAAAAAATATCGTCATATATAAGTCGAAAAGTTGCAGACAAGCTTCAAGCCATGTTCAAAGAGGATCGAGAGTCATTTGAAAAAAAGTGGAATGATATCAAAGTAGTTATAGAGTATGGCATGTTGAGTGACGAGAAGTTTTTCGAAAAGGCCGAGAAATTCGCACTATACCCCACTACTAATGGCGACTATTTTACTTTTGAAGAACTGAATAAAAAGACCTCTGAACTGCAAACAGATAAGGATGGTAAACTTATCGTACTTTATGCGTCAAATATTGAAGAGCAGCATAGTTATATTGAGCAAGCCAAAGCAAAAAATTACGAGGTTCTACTTTTGGATTCTCCAATTGTAAGTCATCTCATTCAAAAGCTTGAGGGCGCTAACGATAATCTAAGTTTTGCTCGAATTGATGCTGATCATATCGACAATCTGATCAAGAAAGATGATGTGGTGATTTCAAAACTGTCAGATGATGAAAAAACTCGTTTTGAAACCATTTTAAAAACACAGATCTCAGAAGAAAAATATTCAATTCAACTTGAAGCTATGGATAGTGAGGCGTCGCCATTTTTAATTACGCAACCCGAATTCATGCGAAGAATGAAAGAAATGCAGCAGTCTGGTGGTGGCGGTGGTATGTTTGGCATGGGCAATCTACCCGAAATGTATAATTTAGTGGTAAATACCAATCATGAATTGATTGGAAGAATTTTAGAAACAAAAACTGAAGCTAAACAGCAACGACTCATTAAACAAGGTGTAGACTTGGCACGCTTATCTCAAGGCTTATTAAAAGGCGAAGAGTTGACCCGTTTTATATCTAGAAGTTATGATTTAATTAAATAACCACTTATAACCCATTTGGATCATTTTTATATAATATGGACACCACTTATAGCATAGATACTCTCAGCGCGTATATGTGATCTACATTTGTCCATTACCTTTTTTGATCCAAATCAAAATTTAACCTACCAAAAACATCATTTTATTTATAAGATGATGTTTTTTTGTGTTTAGGCATGTAAAAGAAGGTAAAATATCTGGATTTTATCAGATTGCATTTCGTCAAATTCTGAACTAGTTGAAGTTATTTTGACCTATTTTTGAAGAAAAGCGATTGCAATGAAACATATTCCCTTTGTTGTTATTCTATTAGCTCAGTTATCGTATACACAAAATATCGAGACTGTATCTACTGATATTACAGTTTCAGATTATATCGAAGGTACACTTTTGACGCCAACTGATTCTATTTATAATAAGACTTTAGCTATAATTATTGCCGGCTCGGGGCCGACAGATCGCGATGGAAATCAGAATTTTTTAAAATGTGATGCGCTAAAGAAACTCGCTTATGGTTTAGCCGAGCAAGGTTTTTCATCTTTCAGATATGACAAGCGGGTTGTAAAGGATTTAAAAATGGGGATTTATGATAATGATTACCTATTTGATGATTTTATTGATGACGCTAAGGATGTTGTTGCTTATTTTAGAAACAACAAAGCCTATCATAAAATTATAGTTATTGGACATAGTCAAGGAAGTTTAATTGCCATGCTTGCCTCAAAGGGTGCGAATGGCATTGTATCTATTGCTGGTCCATCCGAATCCATAGATGTTATCATTTCGAAGCAAATCAAGCAGAATGCACCAGAACTGTCTGTACAATCCGATAGGATTATAGCCGTCTTAAAATCTGGTAAAACAACTGATGATTACCCACCCGTACTAGGTAGCATATTTAACAAAACGGTTCAACCCTTTTTAATCAATTGGATGAACTATACACCATCTGAAATTTTAAGTAAGATAGAAATACCAAGTCTTATTTTAAATGGAAGTAACGATTTACAAATCGAGAGTGACCAAGCCATTCAATTAGCAGAAGTCAACAGTTATAGTAAGCTTTCGGTGATACAAGACATGAACCATGTCCTAGTAAATGTATCAAAAGACCCACTTGAAAATGCCAAGTCGTACAATGAGCCTCACCGACCGATAAGTTCGGATTTGATTAAAGTGATTACGTTGTTTATGAAAAGTCTGTAAATTAACTTAAAGCGGCGATTTTTGCCATCAAACGTTCTTCAGCCTCATTCAATTCTTGTCTAATTTTTGCAAAATGTCCTTTAGTCGAGCGCTCATTTCGATCATTAAGTTTCGCTATTAAGATGTCGAACACTTCAATTGTTTCGTCAACTAAGGCATCGGTATCAGCCGATTTTCCAGCATTTTGGCTTTGCCAAATAAGTGCAGATGTAATAACCTCACCAAGAGTATCATTAATGTCTTTCTTTAAGTCTTTAATTTTTGTCATATCGTTTTATTGTAAGGCTCAACATAAACCTCTAATAGTTTTGCATATTCAGCAATTAATTCAAAGTTTTTTACCGCCGCCGGAATTAGAATGGATTGTCCCTTGTTAATTTTCCATCTATTCCGTCGGAAATTTACGGTGAGATCTCCTTCTATGCAAATATATATTAGAAAAGAATCATATTTATTTGTTATTCTGATATTTCTACTTATTTCAAAATAATTACATGAAAAATAAGGACATTCTATAATGGAATTTGGACGATTTGGCTCGGAACTGTAAGATCTTCGAAAATTGGATGGCATATGAAAATCAATAGCGTCTAGGGCCATCTTAGTATGCAGTTCTCTGGGCTGGCCTTGGTTATCAACTCTGTCCCAATCATATAGCCTATAGGTGACATCACTAGTCTGTTGAATCTCTGCCAATAAAACACCTGCCCCAATAGCGTGCACCCTTCCAACATCGATCATAAAAGCATCACCTGGCGCTACTTTTTCATTATTCATAATTAAAGGCAAAGTACCTTCCGAAAGATGCTGCTGGTATTTTGCGATATCCATTTCTTGATTAAAATCAACTATAATCTCAGCGCCTTCATCAGCTTGCATAATATACCACATTTCGTTTTTACCGAAGGAATTATGCCGCTCAGCAGCAAGTCTATCATTGGGATGCAGCTGAATCGATAAATTATTTTTGGCATCTATAAACTTTATAAGTAACGGAAATTTATCTCCAAATCGATCATAATTGGCGTCACCTAAAAAATCAGACTGATATAGGCGAACCAAGTCTCTTAAGGATTTGCCATGAAAAGAACCGCCAGTCACGACAGAGACATCGCCTTCAACATCACTAATCTCCCAACTTTCTCCGACATTAAGCTGTTCAGTATTCTTTTGAAGTAAATTTTTTAGTTTCTCACCCCCCCAAATTCTATTTTTAAGAATAGGCTCAAATATTAACGGCTCCAAAGATTGTTGATCCAAATGATTAAGATTTTCCATCATAGGTTACAAAATTTCTTGGCGTTTCGTATAAGGTAATAGAAAGTTCAAGACCAGTAGATATGTGAGGAAGTAACCGATTATGAATAGCAATCGCTATATTCTCTGCTGTTGGATTTATATCTTTAAAATCTTTAACGTCAAGATTTAAATTTTTGTGATCAAATGCATCTTCGACATGAATCTTAATAAGATCTTTTAAAACTTTTACATCGATAACGAATCCTGTTACTGGATCAACTGATCCAGTAACACTGGCTATTAATTCGTAATTGTGACCATGATAATTGGGATTATTACATTTACCAAAAACAGCATCATTCTTTGCCATACTCCAGTCCTCTCTGTACAGTCGATGTGCAGCATTAAAATGAGCTTTTCTACTTACTGTAACTTTCATTTTCTACTTTTTAAATATTCGTAAAACTGATCGAAGACTATCTTAAACCAAGCGGTATACCTATCTGGACGATTAACCAAATCAGCCTTTAAAAAATCTACATCTTTCCAGCTCCATTCAGCCACTTCCTCTAAATTGATTTTGGGTTCTTTATCTGTATATCCAATAATAACATGATCCAATTCATGCTCAATGAGTCCATTCCCCATATCTGCTTGGTAGACAAAAGTAAAGGCTTCATGAAGCTTTGCAGTCATTCCCATTTCTTCGAACAGACGGCGATTAGCAGCTGCCAAAGAATCTTCTCCTAAACGCTGATGGCTACAACAAGTATTTGTCCATAAACCTGGGGAATGATATTTGGTGAGGGCACGTTGTTGTAAAAGCAATTTACCCTCAGAGTTTATCAAAAAAATAGAAAAAGCACGATGCAAAACTCCTTTCACATGAGCTTCTATTTTTTCCATTTGACCTATAGTATTATCATTGGCATCTACTAAAACAACTTGTTCCTCCATACATTGTAAAAATAATATCTTATTACAAAAAAAAGCTACCAATCCTTGAGAAATTTCAGTCTTTTAAAACCATACACTAATGTTATATTTGCAGTAACTATAAGTTATGACTTTTAAAGAAGAAATTAATCGACGCAGAACCTTCGGCATCATCTCTCACCCTGATGCAGGTAAAACAACCTTAACAGAAAAACTATTACTTTTTGGTGGAGCTATTCAGGAAGCAGGTGCGGTAAAAAACAATAAAATTAAAAAAACAGCTACCAGTGATTTTATGGAAATAGAGCGCCACAGAGGTATTTCTGTCGCCACATCGGTTTTAGCTTTTGAATATAATAATTTTAAAATCAACATTTTAGACACTCCTGGACACAAAGATTTCGCTGAGGACACCTTTCGAACACTAACAGCGGTAGATAGTGTTATTGTAGTGATTGATGTTGCAAAAGGGGTGGAAGAACAAACTGAAAAGCTTGTCCAAGTTTGTCGAATGAGAAATATTCCAATCATCGTTTTTATCAACAAATTGGATCGTGAAGGTAAAGACGCCTTTGACTTATTAGACGAAGTTGAACAAAAATTAGGTCTTTGCGTTGTTCCTTTGAGTTTTCCTATTGGTATGGGTTATGAATTTAAAGGCATTTACAATATTTGGGAAAAAAATATTAAATTATTTAGTGGCGCCGCCAAAACCCACATTAACGACACCATTAAAATTGAAGAAATCTTATCTTCAAACTTGGATGATTTAGTAGGATCTAAGCACGCTGAGACACTGCGTGAAGAATTAGAATTAATTGAAGAGGTGTATCCAAGTTTTGACCGCGACAGCTACCTTAAGGGAGACCTTCAGCCTGTTTTCTTTGGATCTGCTTTGAACAATTTTGGTGTTAGAGAGTTATTAGATTGTTTTGTTGAAATTGCTCCCGCCCCATTGCCAAAGCAAAGTGAAGAGCGGTTAGTCAATGCCAATGAAACTGATTTCACTGGGTTTGTTTTTAAAATTCATGCCAATATGGATCCAAATCACAGAGATCGTTTGGCATTTATAAAAATTGTGTCCGGGCAGTTTAGGCGAAATACACCATACTTGCATGTTCGGCACAACAAAAAACTCAAATTCTCAAGTCCAAATGCCTTTTTTGCAGAAAAAAAACAAATTGTAGACGTCTCCTACCCAGGAGACATTATTGGTCTTCATGATACAGGTCATTTTAAAATTGGGGATACATTAACTTCAGGTGAAATCATTCATTATAAAGGTGTACCGAGCTTTTCACCAGAGCATTTTAGATATATAAACAATGCCGACCCAATGAAATCAAAGCAGCTATTCAAAGGTATAGATCAGCTGATGGATGAAGGTGTAGCACAATTATTTACTTTAAATCTTAACGGCCGCAAGGTTATTGGTACCGTTGGAGCCTTGCAATATGAAGTGATACAATACAGGCTAGAGCACGAATATGGCGCAAAGTGCAGCTATGAAAATGTGAATGTATTTAAAGCGTGTTGGGTTGATGGGCGACAAGCAGATCCGAAAGAATTGGAGGAGTTTAGAACCGTGAAGCAACGATTTCTTGCACTTGACAAACAAGAGCAATTGGTGTTTTTAGCTGACTCCTCTTTTTCACTTCAAATAACTGAGCAGAAATACCCAAGCATTAAATTTCACTACACTTCAGAGTTTGACTAGGCTAGGCTTGTCCTGCTGGACCAAAACTTAAAGGCACCTGAGGATGATCATTCTCAGAAATGACACCGTGCTTTTCTTCAAAACGAGCGATGTTATCAGCTATTGCCTTATTGAGCCTCTTTGCATGCTGGGGCGTAAGAATAATCCTCGAACGCACTTTGCTTTTAGGTGTACCAGGCATGACACTAATAAAATCCAAAACAAACTCAGATGGAGAATGATTAATGATAGCCAAATTTGAGTAAACCCCTTGTGCTACACTTTCATCAATTTCAATATTCAACTGACCTTGTTTTGGATTATTTTTAATGTCACTCATATCTTTAATTTAAATTAACCTCTTCTTCCTCAGAAAATTGAACCATTTGCTCTAATTCCTCTTTAGATCCTACAATAAACGAATCGTATTTTCGCATGCCTGTTCCAGCTGGAATTCTTTTGCCAACAATTACATTTTCTTTAAGTCCTTCTAAAGTATCAACTTTTCCATTAACCGCAGCTTCATTTAAGACTTTGGTAGTCTCTTGGAAGGATGCCGCCGATATGAACGACTTGGTTTGTAGTGATGCCCGTGTAATACCTTGCAATACAGGTGACGCTGTTGCCGGTCTGGCATCTCGAGCTTCAATTAGGGCCTTATCTTCGCGTTTCAACAAAGAATTCTCATCGCGTAACTCACGTGCGGTAATGATTTGTCCAACTTTAATATTGGCCGAATCCCCCGAGTTTTCGACAACCTTTTTGCCAAAAATTTGATCATTTTCATTTATGAAGTCATATTTATGGGCCAATTGATCTTCTAAAAACAGGGTGTCTCCAGAATCAATTATACGAACCTTACGCATCATTTGACGCACAACCACCTCAAAATGTTTATCGTTAATTTTAACACCTTGTAATCGATAAACCTCTTGAACTTCGTTAACCAAATATTGCTGTACAGCAGCTGGACCTTTAATTTTAAGAATATCTTCTGGTGTTACAGACCCATCAGAAAGAGGCATACCTGCTTTGACATAATCATTTTCTTGAACCAAGATTTGATTAGATAGTTTTACCAAATATTTTTTGATATCGCCAAGCTTCGATTCCACCACAATCTCACGATTTCCTCGCTTGATTTTACCAAAAGAAACAACACCATCAATTTCACTAACTACAGCTGGATTAGAGGGATTACGTGCTTCAAATAACTCAGTTACACGCGGAAGACCTCCTGTAATGTCACCTGCTTTGGCAGATTTTCTTGGAATCTTAACAAGGACTTTACCTAAGCTAATAGTTTCGCCATTATCAATCATTAAGTGGGCTCCAACTGGAAGATTATATGAACGAATCACATTACCTTTTTTATCTTCAATAAGAAGTGTTGGAATCAATTTCTTATTTCTTGATTCTGAAATTACCTTTTCTTGGAAGCCAGTTTGTTCATCTATTTCAACTTGGAATGTAATCCCTTGCTCAATATTTTCGTAACGAACTTTACCAGAAAATTCAGATATAATAACACCATTATATGGATCCCACTGACAAATCACTTCTCCTTTCTTGATTTTGGAACCATTTTTTACAAAAATACTTGAACCATAAGGAATGTTGTGATTGTTCAATAAGTTTCCTGTATTAGGATCGAAGAGCTTCAATTCGGTCGAACGGGAAATCACAATGTCAGCTTTTTTACTGTCGGCTGTTTCCCCCTGAACAGTTTTTAAGTCTTCCATTTCTACAACACCATCGAATCTGGCTACAATTTTATTTTCTTCTGAAATGTTACCTGCAATACCTCCAACGTGGAATGTACGCAGCGTAAGCTGTGTTCCTGGTTCTCCAATAGATTGAGCAGCTACTACACCAACGGCTTCACCTCTCTGAACCATTTTACCTGTGGCCAAATTACGGCCATAACACTTAGCACAGATTCCAGTAACGGCCTCACATGTAAGTGGCGAACGAACAGGAACTTTATCGACAGGAGATGCTTCAATATTCGCAGCAATTTTATCTGTGATATCATCGCCTGCCCCAACTAATAAGTCATTGTTCAGTGGGTTAAAAACATCCTCGAGTGCAGTACGTCCAACAATTCTGGATGCCAAATTTTCAACGACCTCTTCGTTTTTCTTTAAAGCTTTGACAACCACACCTCTCAAAGTTCCGCAATCTTCAGAATTGATGATAACATCTTGAGACACATCAACTAATCGACGGGTTAAATATCCAGCATCTGCGGTTTTAAGTGCGGTATCGGCAAGCCCTTTACGTGCACCGTGAGTCGAAATAAAATATTCGAGAATAGAAAGTCCTTCTTTAAAGTTAGATAAGATTGGATTTTCAATAATTTCACCTCCACCAGCGTTAGATTTCTTTGGCTTTGCCATCAATCCACGCATACCAGTTAACTGGCGGATTTGTTCTTTCGATCCACGCGCACCAGAATCTAACATCATAAATACAGAGTTAAATCCTTGCTGATCCTCACGAATTCTCTTCATAGATAATTCAGTCAGTTCGGCATTGGTCGAGGTCCAAATATCAATAACCTGATTGTAGCGCTCATTATTTGTAATCAGACCCATATTGTAGTTTCCTACAATACCGTCAATTTGCTTTTGAGCACTGTCGATCATGCTTTGTTTTTCACCTGGAATAATAATATCACCCAGACTAAATGACAAACCGCCCTTGAATGCAAAATTAAAACCTAAGGTTTTAATTTCATCCAAGAATTGCGCTGTACGCGGGACGCTAGTCGCTTTAAGAATATCCCCAATAATATCTCTCAATGATTTCTTAGTCAAAATCTGATTGATGTATCCGGCCTCTTGTGGCACTTTCTCATTAAAGAGAACACGTCCAGTAGAAGTTTCAATGATTTGAGGAACCAATTCTCCCTCGGCATTAAAGTCCATAGTACGAACTTTAATCTGAGCATTAAGATCAACTTTTTTCTCGTTGTAAGCAATAACTACTTCCTCTGGAGAATAAAAAGTCAAACCTTCTCCTTTGACCTTCAAATCACCCATTGATTTCATGATTTTGGTCATATAATATAACCCTAACACCATATCCTGAGAAGGTACCGCTACTGGCGACCCGTTGGCAGGATTCAAAATATTGTGAGAGGCAAGCATCAGCAATTGAGCTTCAAGTATAGCCTCTGGACCTAGTGGTAAGTGAACAGCCATTTGATCTCCATCGAAATCAGCATTAAAGGCGGTACATACCAATGGATGCAACTGAATAGCTTTACCTTCAATCAATTTTGGTTGAAAAGCTTGAATACCGAGTCTGTGCAAAGTAGGAGCACGATTTAAAAGAACAGGATGTCCTTTTAAAACATTTTCCAAGATATCCCATACAACTGGCTCTTTTTTATCGATAATTTTCTTCGCAGACTTCACCGTTTTTACAATACCGCGCTCAATCAGTTTTCTGATGATAAATGGCTTGTATAGTTCGGCTGCCATATTCTTTGGCAATCCACATTCAAAAAGTTTTAATTCAGGTCCAACGACGATTACCGAACGTGCAGAATAATCAACACGTTTTCCTAATAAATTTTGACGGAAACGTCCTTGTTTTCCTTTCAACGAATCCGATAAGGATTTCAATGGACGGTTAGAATCTGTTTTAACAGCAGATGCTTTTCTTGTATTGTCAAACAAAGAATCTACAGACTCTTGAAGCATACGCTTCTCATTTCTCAAGATCACCTCTGGTGCTTTGATCTCAACCAATCTTTTCAAACGGTTGTTACGAATGATCACACGACGGTATAAATCGTTCAAATCAGACGTTGCAAAACGACCACCATCCAACGGCACTAATGGACGTAATTCTGGAGGGATCACAGGAATGCTTTTCAATATCATCCATTCGGGACGATTCTCTCTATTTTCTTTTGATTCTCTGAAAGCTTCAACAACTTGAAGTCTTTTTAAAGCTTCCGTTTTTCTTTGTTTTGAAGTCTCATTATTTGCTTTATGACGCAACTCGTACGATAACTCATCTAGGTCAATTCGCGACAACAGTTCAATCAAACATTCAGCACCCATTTTGGCGATGAATTTATCAGGATCGCTATCATCCAAATATTGCTGTTCAACTGGAAGCGTTTCCATGATGTTCAAATATTCTTCTTCCGTGAGGAAGTCCATTTTTTGAACTGGCTCACCTTCTACGTTTTTAGCAATTCCTGCTTGAATCACTACATAACGTTCATAATAGATGATCATGTCTAACTTCTTGGAGGGTAAACCTAACAAATAACCAATTTTATTTGGCAATGAGCGGAAATACCATATGTGAGCTACTGGGACTACTAGGTTAATGTGACCAACGCGATCACGACGCACTTTTTTTTCAGTAACCTCTACCCCACAACGGTCACAAACAATACCGCGATAGCGGATTCTTTTGTATTTACCGCAGGCGCATTCAAAATCCTTTACTGGACCAAAGATTCTCTCACAAAACAAACCATCTCTTTCAGGTTTATGTGTTCGATAGTTAATGGTTTCAGGTTTAAGGACTTCGCCTCGAGATTCAGCAAGAATCGCTTCTGGAGAAGATAATCCTATTGAAATCTTATTGAACTTTTTGACAGTGTTAATATCTTGTGGTCTTGACATGATTTATAGTACTACTGTTAAGTTATTATTCTTCTAATCTGATATCCAAGCTAAGGCCTTTCAATTCATGCATCAATACATTGAATGATTCAGGCAATCCTGGTTCTGGCATCGTTTCACCTTTAACAATTGCTTCGTATGTTTTGGCTCGGCCAACAACATCATCCGACTTAACTGTCAATATTTCACGAAGTGTACTTGATGCACCATAAGCCTCTAAAGCCCATACTTCCATCTCCCCGAATCGTTGTCCACCGAACTGCGCTTTACCACCAAGTGGTTGTTGCGTTATGAGTGAGTACGGTCCAATAGATCGTGCGTGCATCTTGTCATCGACCATGTGGCCAAGTTTGAGCATGTAAATAACACCTACTGTTGCAGGTTGATCAAATCGCTCTCCTGTACCACCGTCGTATAGATAAGTGTGTCCATATCTTGGTACATTTGCCGAATCTGTAATTTCATTGATTTCGTCAATTGTAGCACCATCAAAAATTGGGGTTGCATAAGTGCGACCTAAATTTTGACCTGCCCAGCCTAAGACTGTTTCATAAATTTGACCGATGTTCATTCGAGAAGGCACACCCAGAGGGTTTAAGACAATATCCACGGGAGTTCCATCTTCTAAGAAAGGCATGTCTTCAGGTCGAACAATACGCGCAACAATACCCTTATTGCCATGACGTCCAGCCATTTTATCACCTACTTTTAGTTTTCGTTTTTTTGCGATATAAACTTTCGCTAATTTGATAATACCAGCAGGTAATTCATCTCCAACAGCGATCGTAAATTTTTCCCGACGTAGCGCCCCTTGCAGGTCGTTTTCTTTAATCTTATAGTTATGGATCAAATCAGCAATTAAGCGATTTGTTTCCTCTGTAGTTGTCCATTTACCCGATACTAAATGCGCATAATCATCAACTGCATTAAGCATTTTAAGAGTAAATTTCTTTCCTTTTGGAAACAATTCTTCACCTAGATCATTGAACACGCCTTGAGCAGTTTTCCCACCTACTATAGAAAATAATTTTTCCACTAAGATGTTTTTTAACTCCTCAAATTTAGCATCATAAACAACCTCCAATGCAGAAATGTCTTCCTTATCTTGGGCTCGTTTTCTTTTATCTTTAACTGCTCTCGCAAAAAGCTTTTTGTCAACAACAACACCATTTAAAGATGGGGAGGCTTTTAATGATGCGTCTTTAACATCACCCGCTTTGTCTCCAAAAATCGCACGAAGAAGTTTTTCTTCCGGAGTTGGGTCGCTCTCACCTTTTGGAGTGATTTTCCCAATTAAGATGTCTCCCGGTTTGATCTCAGCACCAATGCGAATCATCCCATTTTCATCTAAATCTTTGGTCGCCTCCTCCGATACATTTGGAATATCATTCGTAAGTTCTTCATTACCCAATTTGGTATCACGAACATCTAATGAGTATTCATCAATATGAACTGAAGTAAAGATATCATCGCGAACTACTTTCTCTGAGATCACTATGGCATCTTCGAAGTTATACCCCTTCCAAGGCATAAAAGCTACTTTCATATTTCGACCCAAAGCCAATTCGCCTTTTTGAGTTGCATATCCTTCACAAAGTACCTGTCCTAATTCAACCCGATCGCCTTTTTTAACAATAGGTTTAAGGTTGATAGACGTCCCTTGATTGGTTTTTCTAAACTTAATTAATGGGTAAGATTTTGTGTCCGACTCGAAGCTAACTAAATTTTGCTCTTCTGTGCGGTCATAACGAATTGTGATCTTGTCAGCATCGACGTATTCAATAACACCAGGACCTTCAGCATTAATTAAAACCCTAGAATCTTTCGCCACTTGACGCTCAAGACCAGTACCTACAATTGGAGCTTCTGGTCGCAGCAAAGGTACCGCTTGACGCATCATGTTAGACCCCATCAAAGCACGGTTAGCATCATCATGTTCCAAAAATGGAATTAAAGATGCTGAAATCGATGCAATTTGATTCGGTGCAACATCGGTAAAATCAATATCAGAAGGAGAAACTACTGGGTAATCTGCCTCAAGACGTGCAGTTACCTTTTCATCCAAAATAAGACCTTTTTTATCTACAGGTATGTTAGCTTGAGAGATCAATTTATCTTCCTCCTCTTCAGCAGAAAGGTATATCGGATCTCCTTTAATATCAACTACTCCATTTTCAACTTTGCGATAAGGTGTTTCAATGAATCCCATGGTATTAACTTTCGCAAATA
Source organism: uncultured Flavobacteriaceae bacterium (assembly GCA_943788695.1). Taxonomy (GTDB): domain Bacteria; phylum Bacteroidota; class Bacteroidia; order Flavobacteriales; family Flavobacteriaceae; genus JALRKI01. Next base: position 245,313 of record CALSRG010000003.1, on the reverse strand, counting down.
CACTCAAAGATGAGATCAAACCAATGTTTGGTCCTTCAGGAGTTTCAATAGGACACAAACGTCCATAATGCGTGTAGTGAACATCTCGTACCTCAAAACCAGCGCGTTCACGAGAAAGACCACCTGGTCCTAATGCCGAAAGACGACGTTTGTGAGTTAACTCGGCCAATGGATTCGTTTGATCCATAAATTGAGATAACTGATTGGTTCCAAAGAAAGAGTTAATCACCGAAGAGAGAGTCTTTGCGTTAATTAAATCAATTGGCGTAAAAACCTCATTATCTCTAACATTCATGCGCTCGCGAATGGTACGAGCCATTCGAGATAATCCAACACCGAATTGTTGAGACAATTGCTCACCAACTGTTCTCACACGACGGTTTGATAAGTGATCAATATCATCAATTTCTGCTTTTGAGTTGATCAATTCGATCAAATACTTTACAATGGTAATGATATCCTCTTTGGTCAAAACTTGTTTATCCATTCCGATATCAAGTCCCAATTTTTTATTCATTCTATAACGACCTACATCACCAAGGTTGTAACGCTGGTCACTGAAGAATAATTTATCGATAATACCTCGAGCGGTTTCTTCATCAGGCGGCTCAGCATTACGCAGTTGACGATAAATATGCTCAACAGCTTCTTTTTCAGAATTAGTAGGGTCTTTTTGAAGGGTATTATGAATAATAGCGTAATCTGCAGAAAGGGATTCTTCCTTATGGAGAAGAATAGTTTTTACATCTGCTTCTAAAATTTCCTCGATATTTTCTTTGTCAAGGATTGTATCACGATCTAAAACAATACTATTGCGTTCAATTGAAACTACTTCACCAGTGTCCTCGTCCACGAAATCTTCATGCCAAGTATTTAGAACCCTGGCCGCTAATTGACGACCCAATACTTTTTTCAAACCTGCTTTAGAAACCTTAATCTCTTCTGCCAAGTCAAAAATTTCTAAAATATCTTTATCTCGTTCAAAGCCAATAGCACGGAATAATGTGGTTACTGGTAATTTTTTCTTTCGGTCAATGTACGCATACATAACCGAGTTGATGTCAGTCGCGAATTCAATCCAAGATCCTTTAAAAGGAATGATACGGGCAGAATAGAGTTTAGTTCCGTTAGCATGAAAAGATTGACCAAAGAAGACACCTGGGGAACGGTGTAATTGAGATACAACAACACGCTCGGCACCGTTGATCACAAAAGTACCACTGGGTGTCATGTAAGGAATGGTTCCTAAATAAACATCTTGAACAATGGTTTCAAAATCTTCATGTTCTGCATCCGTACAAAATAGTTTTAGCCTCGCTTTTAAAGGCACGCTGTAGGTTAATCCTCGTTCAATACACTCCTCAATGGAGTATCTCGGTGGATCTATAAAATAATCCAAAAACTCCAGGACAAACTGATTACGAGTGTCAGAGATTGGAAAGTTTTCCATGAAGGTATTGAAAAGACCTTCGTGGGCACGCTCATCAGATTTAGTCTCAAGTTGAAAAAAGTCTTGAAAAGACTTGATTTGAATATCCAGAAAGTCCGGATAAGCAGTTTTATTAACGATTGAGGAAAAGTTGATTCTTTCAGTTTGTTGTGCTTGCATCGACGGACGAAAATTTAATTTTCACTTATAGAAATGGTGTACGATTTTCTATCGTACACAAATGAGTTTAGGCTTGGACGATCCAAGCCTAAACCTATGTGTTGTAAAGTTGGATTACTTCAATTCAACCTCAGCGCCAGCTTCTTCTAAAGAAGATTTAAGACCTTCGGCCTCGTCCTTAGAAACAGCTTCTTTGATTGCGCTTGGAGCGTTATCTACTAGTTCTTTAGCTTCTTTCAAGCCAAGACCTGTAAGCTCCTTAACCAATTTAACTACTGCTAATTTTGAAGCACCTGCTGCTTTCAAAATTACGTCAAATTCAGTTTTCTCTTCAGCAGCAGCATCGCCACCACCGGCACCACCAGCAGCAACAGCCACAGCTGCAGCAGCAGGCTCAATGCCGTATTCATCTTTCAAAATTGTAGCTAACTCATTAACTTCTTTAACTGTAAGGTTAACTAATTGTTCTGCAAAATCTTTTAAATCTGCCATTGTTTTATGTTTTAAATAATATTTGTTTTGTTATTAAATTAAGCTTCTCTTTCAGAGAGCGTTTTTACAATTCCAGCTAATTTACCCCCACTTGACTTAAGCGCCGATACAACGTTCTTAGCTGGAGACTGTAACAGTGTAATGATATCCCCTAACAACTCATCTTTCGATTTGATGCTTACAAGAGTATCTAAAAGTTCGTCGCCGATGTATACTGCTTCTTCAATGAAGGCTCCCTTTAAAAGAGGACGTTCGTTATTTTTTCTAAACGTCTTGATAACTTTCGCAGGACCGTTACCTGTATCAGAATACATGATTGAAGTATTACCTTTCAATGTGGAAGGTAATGCCCCGAAATCTTTATCTGAAGCTGTCATCGCCTTTTCTAGCAAGGTGTTTTTTACTACAGCCAATTTAATGTTGGCTTTAAAACACGCCCTGCGAAGCGCCGTAGTGGCCGTCGAATTTAAACCAGAAATGTCAGCCAAATAAATATTTGAGCTTTCCGATAGTTCGGCAGTCAGTGTTTCAATTACTCTTGATTTTTCTTCTTTTGTCATCGTAAAAAAATTTAAACTGCTCTAGAAAACTTTTGAATCGACTGCAACACCTGGGCTCATTGTGCTCGACATAAAAATGCTCTTCACGTAAGTCCCTTTAGCCGTTGAGGGCTTCAGTTTTACTATTGTTGAAATCAACTCTTTAGCGTTTTCTTCTATCATTTTTGGTTCAAAAGAAACCTTAGCTATTGACGCATGTACAATACCGGTTTTATCAACTTTAAAGTCAATTTTACCAGCTTTAACATCGGCAACTGCTTTGGCTATGTCCATAGTAACCGTACCAGTTTTTGGGTTAGGCATTAAGCCACGAGGTCCTAAAACCCGGCCTAATGGTCCTAATTTACCCATAACACTGGGCATGGTTACAATCACATCGACATCGGTCCATCCGCCTTTGATTTTCTCTAAATACTCATCTAAACCAATATAATCTGCTCCAGCTTCTTTAGCTTCAGCTTCCTTATCTGGGGTAACTAGAGCAAGGACTTTTACATCCTTTCCAGTACCGTGAGGAAGTGTTACTACGCCGCGGACCATTTGATTGGCTTTACGAGGATCTACACCTAGACGGATTGCCAAATCTACGGAGGCGTCAAATTTAGTGTAGGAAACATCCTTCATCAATTTTGATGCATCAGCCAAACTATAGATGGTGTTCTTGTCAAACTTAGCCACCACTTCTTTTTGCTTTTTTGTTAATTTTGCCATAAGAATTTATTTTGGTTCTGCTCCTCCTTTGACTGTAACTCCCATCGAACGTGCTGTTCCAGCAACCATCTTCATGGCTGAGTCAATAGTAAATGCATTTAAATCTTGCATTTTGTCTTCTGCGATAGTACGTACCTGATCCCATGTAATTTTAGCAACCTTGGCGCGATTTGGTTCTCCCGAACCTTTTTTCACTTTTGAAGCTTCTAAAATTTGGACAGCAGCAGGCGCCGTTTTGATTACAAATTCAAACGATTTGTCTTTATACACTGAAATAACCACAGGCACAATTTTGCCTTGCTTGTCTTGAGTTCTTGCATTAAATTGCTTACAGAACTCCATGATGTTCACACCAGCGGCACCTAATGCAGGTCCTACTGGAGGTGAGGGATTGGCTGCGCCACCTCTTACTTGTAACTTGACTAATTTGCTTAGCTCTTTTGCCATTTACATTTAATTATGATCGGTTATCAGATGGAAGCTTGACAACAAATCGGTTAGGTGTAACAATTATATTTTTTCAACTTGCATGAAGCTAAGCTCAAGAGGTGTTTTACGACCAAAGATTTTAACCATCACTTCAAGTTTACGTTTATCTTCATTTATATTCTCGATAGTACCATCAAAACCGTTAAATGGCCCATCAATTACTTTTACTGTTTCACCTTTCACAAAAGGAATCACCATATTAGGATCATCTTTAATAGCCAATTCATCAACCTTACCTAACATGCGATTCACCTCTGATGATCTTAAAGGCACTGGTTCACCACCTTTGGTTTCACCAAGAAATCCAATAACGTTAGTGATTGATTTGATTATATGGGGTATTTCGCCACTTAGGTTTGCTTGAACCATAATATATCCTGGGAAATAAACTTTATCCTTTTGAATTTTTTTACCATTTCGAATTTGAATTACTTTTTCTGTTGGTACCAAAATTTGTTCCACATAGTCTTGTAATCCCATTCGAGCAATTTCGGACTCGATATAAGATTTAATCTTATTTTCTTGTCCGCTTACAGCGCGAACAACATACCACTTCTTTTCAACTACTGCAGCCATCTTCTTTTTTTAGTTTAAAAATGCAAAATAAGATGACACCACCTCAATGAAAACAGAGTCAACAGCCCAAATAAGTAAAGCGAAAACCACAGAGAACGTCGCAACGAGCACTGTTAAGTTCCACGCGTTATCCCAGCTTGGCCAGCTGACGTTAGTTCTAAGTTCTTCAAATGATGCTTTAAAATATTCAATCATTATAAATGCTCTAAAATTATCACCTCTGTGGTGTTGCTGTCTCCTATGTTTAGCACGGGTTGAGAGGCTCGAACTCCCGACACCTGGTTTTGGAGACCAGTGCTCTACCAACTGAGCTAAACCCGTAAACACAAGCCAAGGTATCTTGAAAAACAAGATACCTTTTGGCTGTATTTATGAAAATGCTTAATCTAAAATCTCAGTTACTTGTCCAGCACCAACGGTACGTCCTCCTTCACGAATCGCAAAACGAAGACCAACAGTCATAGCAATTGGCTGAATCAAGTCAACATGGATCGTCAAGTTGTCACCTGGCATAACCATTTCAACACCTTCAGGAAGTACAATATTTCCTGTTACATCAGTTGTTCTTACGTAGAACTGTGGACGGTAATTGTTATGGAATGGTGTGTGACGTCCACCTTCTTCTTTTTTAAGGATATAAACCTCAGCTTTAAATTTGGCGTGTGGCTTGACTGATCCAGGCTTAGTGATCACCATTCCTCTACGGATATCAGTTTTTTCAATACCTCTTAAGAGGATTCCTACATTATCACCGGCTTCGCCACGATCCAAAATTTTACGGAACATCTCTACTCCAGTAATTGTAGAGGATAATTTCTCAGCACCCATTCCGATAATATCGACAGCGTCACCAGTATTGGCTACACCAGTTTCAATACGACCAGTAGCTACTGTTCCACGACCAGTAATCGAAAAGACATCTTCGATTGGCATTAAGAAATCTTTTTCGACATCTCTCTTAGGAAGTTCAATCCACGAATCAACAGCATCCATCAACTCCATAACACTGTCTACCCATTTTTGCTCTCCGTTTAAGGCACCTAATGCAGAACCAGAGATTACAGGTCCATTATCACCGTCATATTCGTAGAAACTCAACAAATCACGAACTTCCATTTCAACTAATTCTAATAATTCTTCATCATCTACCATGTCCACTTTATTCAAGAAAACGACCATACGAGGAATACCGACCTGACGACCTAAAAGGATGTGCTCACGAGTTTGAGGCATCGGCCCGTCCGTTGCAGCAACAACCAAAATGGCACCGTCCATTTGGGCAGCACCTGTAACCATGTTCTTTACGTAATCCGCGTGACCTGGACAGTCAACGTGAGCGTAATGACGTTTTTCTGTAGAGTATTCTACGTGAGAAGTGTTAATGGTGATACCACGTTCTTTCTCTTCTGGAGCGTTATCGATCGTGTCGAAATCGCGCTTTTCGGACAATCCTGCGTTGGCCAAAACCGTTGTAATAGCTGCAGTAAGTGTTGTTTTTCCGTGATCGACGTGTCCAATAGTCCCAATATTTAAGTGGGGTTTAGACCGATCAAAATTTGCCTTTGCCATGATTTAAAATTTAAGCTTAGAGTTATCTAATTATTGTTAATGTTAAAAAAAAATTACTTTCAAAAATGAGCCAATGACGGGATTTGAACCCGTGACCTCTTCCTTACCAAGGAAACGCTCTACCCCTGAGCTACACCGGCAAAAATTGAGAGCGGGAGACCGGGTTCGAACCGGCGACATTCAGCTTGGAAGGCTGACGCTCTACCAACTGAGCTACTCCCGCAATTAGTTTAATCCCAGTCGCGCTGGTTTAAACCGTGGGGAGAGCAGGATTCGAACCTGCGAAGGTAAAAACCAACAGATTTACAGTCTGTCCTCGTTGGCCGCTTGAGTATCTCCCCAATTTAAAATCAAAATGTTTTGAACGTTCAATTATCACCACCATTTCCCAAACACTAGTCACTTTCTTTTAAAGAGCCGATAGAGGGACTCGAACCCACGACCTGCTGATTACAAATCAGCTGCTCTAGCCAGCTGAGCTATATCGGCAACTTTCACTTTTTTACATATAAAAAAGCCCGTCTTTTCAAACGGACTGCAAATGTATCGAAATATTTAATGATTCAAAATATTTTTTAACAAAAAAACGATGAACTTTTAAGAACGTGTTTTTTGCTTATGTTTTTTGAGTTGGCGCTCTAATGATTCAGCTGAAAGGTCCACCCCTTCCTCAAAAGATTTGGCTGATTTTTTCACCATTAATGTTTCATTTGGAATTTGGAGTCGGATTTCAACGATTTTATTTGCTCTATCGCTGGTGTTTTCGACTTTCAAGAAAACATCTGAAGCAATAATTCTGTCAAAAAATAAATCGAGTTTATTCAATCGTTTGTGAATAAATTCTTTTAATTTATGATCTGCTGTAAAATGAATAGCTTGTATTTCAATGTTCATAGTGAAGTGAGTTAAATTTAATATTATTTCTTTTGTCTTGGATGAGTTTTTTGATATACCTTTTTAAGTTCGTTAATATTGGAATGTGTGTAAATCTGAGTCGCGGCTAAGCTCGAGTGTCCAAGCAAATCTTTTACCCCATTAAGATTTGCGCCCCTTTCTAAAAGGTGAGTTGCAAAAGTATGCCTCAGAATATGTGGGCCAATATATTTTTTGGTGGTCACCTTAGCTAGATATTTTCGAACAACGTTATAAACGAATTGAGGGTACAACATATTGCCTTTGTCGGTCAGAAACAATGAGTCATTATTATAAGGAACTAAAGCAAGACGAAAACTTAAATAGGTCAAAATTTCTTTTACAATAGAATTTGTAAGAGGAATGATGCGCTCTTTATTTCTTTTTCCTAATACTTTGACGGAACCCAAATCCAAATCTATATCTCCGATGCTAAGACCGATCAATTCGGCACGACGCATACCTGTGCAGTAAAGTAAATCTAAAATCAATTTATCCCTCCTGCCTGAATAGTCCTCCGAAAAATGAACATCTTCAAAAAGCCTTCTCATCTCATCAATAGACAAAGGTGTCATCACCCTCTTCGAAGTTTTTAGTGTGTGATGACCCAACATAGGATTGTCATCTCTTTGTTTCGTTTTATTCAGATATTTAAAATATGACTTTAGCGCACTTATTTTGCGATTAATGGTTCGATGATCTAATGCTTGGTTGGACAGATGTCCCAACCAATGACGAACGTCCTGATATTCAATATTCGCTATTGATTTGCCGTTAAGTGACTTATGATTAAACTCTAAAAAGTCCTTTAAATCTTTTCTGTAGGCTGTAATGGTATGAGAGGAATAGCGCCTTTCGACTTTCAAATAATCTAAGAAAGAATCAATAGTGATCGTCATGGTCAAACGACATTTCGTACATACAAGATACAATTAAAAATGATAATTTCCTTTAAAAGCAATCATTTTTACAACAAATCTTGCAAACTAATATTATATAAAGTATAGATATTTTCAACTTTCATAATCCAAGCAGAAGTTTCGCCACGCTCCATTCTAGAGTATGCTGATTGCGACATATTTAGCGCATTAGCAACATCGGTTTGTGTCATGTTATTATGAATTCTTAAAGACTTGATTTTTTTACCTAAAACAACGTTTAACATTTCGAAAAAAAATATCTAAACGAATTTAAGCTATAAATGTTCGTTTAAGAAAATTTCCCTAAAACAGGGTAAAACTGCACCCAGAATTGCACGAACTCTTAAAAATATTAAAAAATCCGAAATACAGAAGTAAAAAAAATCCCGCAAAAGCGGGATTAAAAAAGTTTATTGAACATTTTAATTCTGTTCAGCATCTCGCAATCCCTGAATGTATTGCGCTTTTTGAATTTGAGCACGTCTAACAACAGATGGTTTTACAAATTCCTTACGACGTTTAAGACCACGCATAGTTCCTGTTTTGTCAAACTTTCGTTTGAAACGCTTTAAAGCTCTATCAATATTTTCACCGTCTTTGATTGGAATAATTAACATCTTGTACTCTTTTCTTTAAAAGTTTAGGATGCAAATATAATATTAAAAGTGAATACATGACATATCGAATTTATTTTTTTTCAATTGAACGTTAGTAACCGTTATGCTATTTTGAAAAATACAGATACAATAGTATAATATCCAACTTATCGACAGGAAAATTCTTGATTTTTAACAAGATATCCTTCGTCAATTCTCCCCTATGCAAAGCACGTTGTTCAATAATTTCATGTGCCAATTCATAGTCAATAAAAGGTATGGTAACCAATTGATCAGCTTCTACTGTTAATGCATTGAATGGCTCGATGACCCTCGGCTTACCAACATAAAAATATTTTTTCAACTCTGTGATGACTTCAGGCGGTAAACCATAAACTCCATTCAATTCTACCATATCTGCGAATCCACCAATTGTACCATCACGATATTGTAAAATTCTCAAAGCACTCACTTTGCCAATACCCTTAATAAGCTCAAGTTGGGATACTGTTGCTTCATTAATATCAATCTTAACTGGATCTGAATACAATTGAATACCTCTATTTTGTGTCCATTCAGGAAAGCTAAATAGCGGTGTTAAAGCCATTAACAATTCATCTGATATTAATGTTACCGACTGAAATTCGGCAGCAGAATTAATCCACTTATCATCTGCTCTGAATTTGCGCAAACGATCAATGGCCTCTGGCGGTATGTTTAAGACATAAGCTTTATAATCGGAAATAAAATTTGGATTAAAAGGCTGAATTTCATTTTCAACAAGGCCAACGGTCGCCGTCAATTGATCAATTTCAGTTTGAAACTCAATCAAATCGAATGTGGACTCACCAACCTTTTGTATTTGTGGCCTGACAAAATATAAAGTAAGTGCCTACATAGCTGTTATCGCAACCAATACAATAGTTTCGGCGCGTTGACGTCTTGTGAAAAAAATTTGTGGTAATAAAGACATTCTAAACTAGGAATGCGATCAATTGTTAAAAGATTTTATGGCTTTTAGGTATCTGTTCAATTGTTTTTTAACAACTGGGAAAAGGAAATATAAGCCTATCATATTTGGAAAAATCATGGCAAAAATCATCGCGTCTGAAAAGTCCCAAATCGATTTCATGTTTGCCGCAGCACCAATGACAACGAAAGTTAAAAATAAAAGTTTGTAAGTCATATCAGCAGCGGCACCGCGTCCAAATAAATATTTCCATGATTGTAAACCATAATACGACCAAGAAATCATAGTCGATACAGCAAATAATACGACTGCAATAGTTAAGAAAACATTTGAAAATGGAATGTAATTTGCAAATGCTTTTGATGTAATTCCTGCACCCTCATAAGCCATGCCGTCTATAAATACTGCACCACTACCATCGCCGCCGTATTCGAAAAATCCTCCAAAATTAAATATTATAATCACCAAGGCTGTCATGGTGCAAATTACAACGGTATCGATAAACGGCTCCAATAGTGCAACCAATCCCTCGGAAGCGGAGTATTTCGTTCTTACCGCAGAATGCGCAATAGACGCTGAACCTGCTCCGGCTTCGTTAGAGAAGGCTGCTCTTCGGAAACCGATGAGTAAAACACCTATGATCCCACCAATTCCTGCTTGTGGGGTGAAAGCATTTGAGAAAATCAAACCAAAAGCATCATCAACAAGTGTGATATTGCTGAAAACAATGTAAAAACATGCCAATAAATATAAAAGCGCCATAAATGGCACTACTTTTTCTGTTACTGAGGCGATACGTTTGATACCACCAATGATAATGACGCCTACCAAAATGGCTAAAATAACACCAATCACGAAACCTGCGGCAGTGTTTTCAAGACCCAAAAGCTCTTTAAGAACAATGGTAGCCTGGTTGGATTGAGCAGCGTTTCCGCCACCAAATGATCCGCCTATACAAAATATAGCAAAAAGTACAGCAGCAAATTTTCCTAAATTAGACCAACCTTTTTCCGCTAGCCCCTTCTTCAAATAGTACATAGGACCGCCATATACAGTTCCATCTGGGCCAATATCGCGATACTGAACACCAAGGGTGCACTCCACAAATTTTGTCGACATACCTAATAAGCCGCATATGATCATCCAGAAAGTAGCACCAGGACCTCCTAAAGCTATCGCCAAGGCTACCCCAGCAATATTCCCATTCCCTACGGTACCTGAAACAGCAGTTGCGAGGGCTTGAAAATGACTGACTTCGCCTTCTTTGCTTTCGTCACGAATAGTGTCTGAGATGTCCCCATCTACTGCTAAATCAGTGTTTAAAGCATGGTGATCCCCTTCAATATCTTCATATTTACCGCGAACAGTATTAATGGCTGTTCCAAAATAACGGATGTTTGGAAAACCAAAATATAAAGTGAAGAAAATCGCACTAAAAACTAAAATGATAAGTACCAATGGTATTCCAGCAATCTCATAAAATATGAGGCCTGAAAAGAAATTGGAAATGGGCGCAAATGCCTCATCAATTTGCTGATCAATACCTTTTGATGCATCTGCAGCGGCAGAAATCATCGGTAAACTAGATAAAAAGATAAAAACTAAAAATTTTTTCATGATGGTCCTGAGTAAAGAATGAGCAAGATGGTAAAAAAAAACGATTCTATGAAGTGAACCCTTAAAATGTTACTGAATTAAAATCAAATAAGGTGTACAATTTCTGAATTTGTTCAGCCCGTCCTAAAACTATAATCTTTGACCCTGGCTCAAGCAGTTGCTCTGCTTCTGGGTTGATCATATAGTTTCCTAATCTGTCGTGATAGCCAATAACGGTACAGCCTGTTCGATTCCTTAAATCTAAATCTTTGAGAGATTTTAATGGCGATAAGTTATAAAGTTTTTCTACTGGAATTTCCTGGATGTTACTGTTTTCTTGTCCAACAACCGTTAAATTGTTCACAAATTCAATTAGATCGGGAGCAACAATCAGGGTTGCCATATGTCTTCCTCCAATTTGTTCAGGTAGACTGACATGATTTGCGCCAGCGGTCTTCAGTTTATTCAACGAAGTTTCTTTACAAGCCCGACTTATAATTTGAATAGAAGGGTTGGCTTGGCGTGCACTCAATACTACGAATAAATTATCAGAATCGTCTGGTAATGCAGTGATTAGAAAAGCAGCCCGCTCAATTCCAGCTGCCCGTAACACCTCGTCTTCGTTTGCATTACCATGTACGGCAAGGAAGTTTTGAGATATTACACGCTCATAGATATCTTCATTCTTTTCGACTATAACAAAATCACGGCGGTATTCGCTAAGTTTTTCGACAACTTGAATGCCATTTCTGCCATAACCGCAGATGATCACGTGATCATTAAGACTGTCAATTTTCTTTTGCATTTTTCGTTTTTTTAATCGTTCAAAATTATTTTGACTTAAAATATATTCTGTGGTCACTGTAACAGTATAACCCAAAACAACTACACTATTCACAATAAGAAATACAGTAAACAGCTTGGCCTGAGGTTCTAACGGCGCCACTTCTCCAAACCCAACTGTTGTCACTGTAATTACAGTCATGTACAATGCGTCAATCCAGTCATAATTGGAAATGAATCTATAGCCCATGACCCCAACAAAAACGATAAGTGAGATAAAAACAAGGACAAGACGAATTTTTGAGTTGTACAATTTTGAACCGAATATCATATGCTAAAGGTCAAAAACAGATGAGCGTTTAACATATACTAAGTCTTTTATACGTATCCAGAAGGCCAAAAAAAGGTACAAAGCAAAACCAAATCCAAGAGTCACAAAAGTCAGATAAATAAAACTCAATCGGACCGTTTTTAGCCGTATTCCAAGTCTATCGCCGATACGCTGACAAACATTGAATCCGTTTCGTTGTAAAAAGTGCAGTATATTATGATAGATTAACATGATCTACAATTTACGGGTTAAAGGATTTTGACAACATGATATTTTCAATAGCACAATTCAAACAAGATCGGGTATTGCAATATACCAATTTTAACTGTATCAAACCCTGCGAATGCAAGGCATTAGGCTTAGCGACTTTTAACATCTTAAAAGAATTGACAATACTGTTGTTTTCAATTGGGACAGATGCTATAAGATCTAATACCTCAGAGGTTGGATCATCTCCTAAGTATTTGTGGTAGGCAAATTTTAATGGAATTATTGTATTTACTAGCAAGAGGTCAATAAAAGAGGGAGTAAGTCTTTTTTTTGAATTTCGTGAAATCTTACCAAAAGTGAAGTGATTTTGCCAGTACAAAGCAGATGAAATTGAAAATAATTTGTAAAACTGTTCTGTAGTTTTAGCAGCCATCAATTTTGAAAATAAACCTTCTTGCTCGTGCCAAAGTCGAGCAAATTGAGACAGTCGAATGGTTGGGAAATTAGGCGGTCGAAGTCTAAAAAATTTTGGAACTAATGCTGAAGGAACCCTCAAATCAAATTTACGTTGGATATAGTTATATCGACGTTTAATATTTTCACTGTATTCGTCTAACGGTTCTGCGGGTAGTAAGCCAGAATGACCCATCAATAGCGCTTCTAAATCTTCAACTTCAGGTCGGTTTTTTTGAATCACGTTAAAAGGAATCGACTTAGCCAATGCCTCAAAACTGTCGCCATTTACTTTGAGTCCAAAGTTTTTTAATAACATCTGAAATAAAACATACTCCCAATTATAATTTGATTTTTTTAACCACTTTAAAATAACTTTGTACTTCGACTCAAGGCGTTCGATATAAAGGCGTTCTATCCAATTTTGAAGGTAAAATGATTCTATTAATGGCCATACGCTTACACATGGTAGAGCTGTTGATTTTGTACTTTTCAATTGGTTGTAAACCTGGATGACTTCATCTGAAATAAGAGAATGCAGCTCAAGTACTGGAATAGACTGATTATCCTCTCTTAAAACCTCCATATCGTGCTTCCAAACCACATGAAGGATAACGTTTTGATATACAGGATCGGATTGGTGGTTATGCCTATACCAGTCGCTGGAATTAATATGTAATTCGATATTACCAACCCAGAGCTGCCCATCTATTCGAATTTGGGCATTAAAAAAATCTGGACCAGCATCAAAATTATGTTGACCAGGAGACACCAATTCTATGCGTTCACCAATTGAAGTGTAAAGTTGGTTTAGGTTAAGTTTTTGGTGTTTCCAAACGTAATGTAGAAACTCCTCTTGCATGGTAAAGCAAGATAAACTAACTCCTTAAAAAAACAAAAAATTATTCTAAAAAGCCTTGATTTTTCATCCATTCGTCATTAAACATCTTACCAATGTAGCGACTGCCATGGTCATGAAAAAGAACCACTACCACATCGTCAGAAGTAAAATGGTGTCCTAATTGAAGAAGTCCTTTTATCGCTGCGCCAGCGGAATTACCTACAAACATCCCCTCCTCTCTTGCTAGTTTTTGAGTGTAGATTGCTGCGTCTTTGTCAGTTACTTTTGTAAATCCGTCGATAACATCGAAATTGACGTTATCAGGTAAAATATCTTCTCCAATACCTTCGGTGATATATGGGTATATTTCATTTTTGTCAAATTCGCCCGTTTCGTGATATTTTTTAAACACACTGCCATAAGTATCAATGCCCCAAATTTTTATTCTAGGGTTTTTCATTTTTAAATACTTTCCAACACCAGAAATGGTACCTCCAGTTCCAACACCAACCACAAAATGCGTAATTTTACCTTCGGTTTGTTTCCAAATTTCTGGACCTGTGCTTTCAAAATGTGCAGTTGAATTACTTGGGTTATTATATTGGTCAACGTACCACGAATTTGGTATTTCAGAGGCCAATCGTTTTGAAACAGAATAATAAGATCGCGGGTCTTCGGGAGCTACCGCGGTGGGACACACCATCACTTGCGCGCCAACCGCTTTTAAAATATCCATTTTTTCTTTTGACTGTTTGTCTGCCAGTACAAAAATGCACTTATAGCCTTTTACAATTGCTGCTAATGCCAGACCCATGCCTGTATTTCCTGATGTCCCTTCAATAATGGTGCCACCGGGTTTCAATCTTCCGTCTGCTTCAGCATCTTCGATCATTTTAACAGCCATTCGATCCTTAACAGAATTCCCCGGGTTAAAAGTTTCGTATTTCGCTAATACCAAACAAGGTATCTCAGCGGTTAATTTATTGATTTTAACCAAGGGCGTATTGCCGATGGTTTCGAGAATGTCTTTAGCGTAGTGCATAAATTATAAGTTGGGACAAAGATAACAGGGTGTGGACGTCATTTCAAGAAAAATCACTGAAAACGCATGGCATTGACTGGAGATATTCCTCTGACAAGACTTGAAGGAATGAGAAGCATCATCATTGATAACAGAAAAACACCAATATTTAAAAATAGCACATCTAAGATATTTATGCTCACAGGGACTTCAGTAACGTAATATACCGAGGGATCTAGTGGTATAAAACCAAAGTATGCTTGCCCTACTAGCAGCCCTAAACCAATAAAGTTTCCCAAAAGCAAACCACGACCAATCAAATATGCTGTATTGATCAAGAATATTTTTTGTACACTTATACGCTGTCCTCCAAGGGCTTTGAGTAATCCAATCATCGGTATGCGTTCTAAAATTAAAACCAAAAGCGCCGTTATCATATTGATGCCAGCGACAATAATCATGATGATCAGAATTATTCGGGTATTTTGATCAAAAATTCCTATCCATTCAAAAATTTCAGCATGCTGTTGAATGACAGTTCGTGTATCCAGGTCGTAATCTATAGTTTCGTAGATATTTTGATTTACCCTATCGACCTCATCGAAATTGTCGACCAAAACCACCAACTGACCAACTTGATTCGACTCCCATTTGTTTAGAATTTGGAGGTGCTTCAAATCGCCAAAAAGAAAGGTTTTATCCAATTCCTGAAAACCAGAATTGATGATCCCAACAATATTGAACTTCCGTTGTGCGGGAGGACGACTTTCATTATCCCTTAAAAAAAACAATTCTAAAGAATCTCCTGGTTTTAAACCCAAACGGTTTGATAAATATTCTGATATAATGACCTCATTGCTCAAAGAATCTTTAAACACCGGCAATCTTCCTGCTATCAGATAGTTTTTAAAATTTTCCCATGGAAATGCATGATCGACCCCTTTAAAAATAACACCTTCAAAATCATCAACCGTACGAACAATCCCAAATTTATTCGCTTCATAATAGTAATGACGCACACCATCAACGCTATTTATTTGACTTGATATATCTGAAGATATGTCGAGTGGTTGTAATGACTCCTCTGAACGATTACCATCAAAATAAGAAATGGCAATGTGACCCTTGTAAGCAATGATTTTATTGCGAATCTCGCGCTGCAATCCTGCGCTAGTAGCTACTGAAATCAACATTACAATCATGCCAAGAGCAATGGCACCTATACCAATTTTAATGATCGGTGCAGAAACACTACTTTTATAGTGTTTCGAACTGATCATTCGCTTTGCGATAAAAAATTCAAACTTCAAATTATAATGGTTGTGAAATCGATTTTCAAAAATACAGTTTTATTCATTGTCTTTTTGACTTGCAGTTGTCAAGCTCAAGATAACAAATTAACTCTTGGTGTTCAACAGGTCGATAAGTATGCGCCTATGCTCATGAACAAATCGGTGGGCATTGTTGCTAATGCGAGTAGTGTTATACCAAATATCAAAGGCAATTACGTCCATTTGGTTGATAGTTTATCTTATTTAAACATCCGCATTAAAGCTGTTTTTGCGCCAGAACATGGATTTCGTGGGACTGCGGAAAACGGTGCCGTTATTGTAGATGAAGTTGATGAAAAAACACAACTCCCAATCTATTCTCTTCACGGCAGCCACTTTAAACCATCTGCCGAGCAACTCACAGGAATTGATGTAATGGTTTTTGACCTGCAAGATGTTGGGCTTAGGTTTTACACCTACATCTCAACTTTGCATTATGTAATGGAAGCTTGTGCCGAGCAAAATATTCCTCTGATTATTTTAGACCGACCAAATCCCAATGCTCACTATATTGATGGACCTATTCTTGAATTGGAACACCAAAGTTTTGTGGGCATGCACCCGGTTCCAATCGTTTATGGGATGACCATTGGTGAGTATGCTCAAATGATAAACGGTGAAAAATGGTTGAAAAATAAATTAAGTTGTGACATTAAGATTGTTTCAATAAAAAATTATACCCATCAAACAAGATACGAGTTACCCTTGAGACCATCCCCTAATTTGAGATCGGCAAAGTCTATCAACCTCTACCCTAGTCTTTGCTTGTTTGAAGGTACTGATGTTAGTGTGGGACGCGGTACTGATCATCCATTTGAGGTTTTCGGAAGTCCTAACTTGTCAGAGACTTTATTCAACTACAGTTTCATGCCAGTGGCGCAACAAGGGGCAACACACCCTCCTCATGAAGGAAAACTTTGTTATGGTAGAGATCTTTCTGACACAGAAGACCTTAACTATATTAACCTAGAATGGCTAATTGAAACCTACCAAGATTATAAGCAAAGTGGTAAATCCTTTTTTAACAATTATTTTCACAAATTAGCTGGAACACATCGGCTAAGAGCGGCAATTGAGAAAGGGGAAGCTCAAAAAGACATCAAGGCAGATTGGCAAGAAGGATTGGAAAAATTTAAAGCCACAAGAGCGCACTATCTTATTTATGATTGAGACTTTTTAGTAGACTTTTGATAAGGTTGAAAAGGCTGAATTAGTAAAGATGAAATACGGCTATTATTTTTTTCGTCTGGAAATACATCAACGCCATAAACTAATTTTTCTCTGTCCATGGCTTTAAAAGTCCCTAGGAGACGATCCCAAACAGAAAAGATGTTTCCATAGTTGGAGTCTGTATAAGGCAAAACATAATGGTGATGAATTTTATGCATATCTGGTGAAACCAAAACATAACTTATCCATTTGTCCAACTTTTTGGGTAATGAAATATTAGCATGAGTAAACTGAGTCGCAACCAATGAAATTGATTGATACAGCATTACTATTCCTATAGGTGCGCCAATGATCCAAACACCAATAAGCGTAAACACAAATCGAACCACACTTTCCAATGGATGGTGACGATTTGCGGTTGTTGTATCAACTTTGTGATCAGAGTGATGTACCAAATGAATCATCCAAAGTGGTTTTACACGATGCTCAATAAAGTGCGGCACATAGGCACCGAAAAAATCCATCAACAGCAAGCCAGTAATAATATAAATCCCTAACGGTAAATCAGGTCCCCAATTCAATAAGCCAAAGCGATTGGCCATGACCCAATCCGAAGACTTTAGTAAAAGAAAAGCTAAGGCAAAATTAATTATGATTGTAGTAACTGTAAAGAACAAATTGGGAAGAGCATGACGCCATTTAGAATAATTGAATTTAAACAATGGCAAAGCACCTTCTAACAACCAAAAAAAGGCTAAACCACCAACCAAAATAATAGATCGGTGCAAAGAAGGAATGGTTTCAAAATAGTTCAGTAGTACTTCCATGCGTCGAAAATAAAAAAATAAATTATAAAGAACGGGCTTTCATAGCTTCTACAATTTTGAAAGCAGCTGGACAAATCGCAACATTCTTTAATGTTAAATGACTAATCTGTTGGAATTTCTTTCGATCTGTGTGAGGAAATTCTTGGCACGCTTTAGGGCGGTGGTCATAGATACTTCAATGGTTATCCTCGCCCAAAAAGGCACATGGTACACTTTGTAGTATATAGTCATTCTCTTCGTCCAACCTCAAGAATTGATCAATAAACGAAGTGGGCTTCAGTCTGAGCAACTTCGATATACGTTCAATATCTTTATTGGTGAATAGCGGCCCAGTTGTTTTGCAACAATTGGCACAATCGAGACAATCGGTTTTGCTAAAAGTTTCTTCATGGAGGTCAACCATAATTTGATCCAAATGCTTAGGAGCACGTTTTTTTAATTTCTTAAAAAACGTCGTGTTCTCCTTGTTCTTTTCAGCCGCAAGTTTTGGGAGTCCATCAATAAATTTTTGATTGTCGATCACTACTTTTTATTGATTTGAGCAACCCCAGATATGTATGTTTGTATCACTTTTGTATTGGGAACTTGATCCAAAGCCACTTCCATAATATTCCTATCCAATACAACAAAATCAGCCGTTTTACCAACCTCTAGAGATCCCTTTTCTTCGTCCTCAAAATTAGAATAAGCCGCCCAAATAGTCATACCATTTAATGCATGGGTTCTTGATAAAGCCTCCGACGCTTTAAATTTTTCAGCTGGATAACCACTCAAGTCTTGTCTTGAAGTTGCGGCATAAAAAGTCAACATCGGATTTACAAATTCAACTGGGAAATCTGTACCCAGTGCTATACGTCCATTGATTTTTAATAAAGATTTGAGCGCATAGGCGCCTTTCATACGTTCTGGGCCCAAACGCTCTTCAGCCCAATACATGTCACTAGTGGCGTGTGTCGGTTGCACCGAAGGGATAATATTATTGAACAGACCTGCATCTTTCGTTGACAATACTTGAGCATGCTCAACACGCCATCTGCGATTTATTTGATTATTAAGTATTTCTTTATAAGTATTCAAAACAACATGATTGGCAGAATCGCCTATAGCATGGGTGTTCATTTGGTAATCTGAGACAGCAATGCGTTTAGCGGTGCGTTTAAAATCCTCAATCGAATTGACTGGTAATCCGAAGGTATGTGAGGCATCGCTATACGGGGCACGCAATAAAGCACCTCGAGACCCAAGTGCTCCATCAACATAATACTTAAAAGAACGCATATGCAATCGCTCTGTTTTGAGGATCGGTTGATTGAGATAATGATCCAAATTAGAGGGTGTAGCTGAGGCCATTGCATAAACCTTAATATTTAATGCACCCACTTGATGCAAACTATCAATAAGTTCAATTTCCGTGCGATCCAAACCAGCGTCATCGACTGTTGTTAACCCCAGTGCAATACATATTTTTTCTGCGGATAGAAGG
The DNA here is from genome assembly GCA_943788695.1 of uncultured Flavobacteriaceae bacterium. Taxonomy (GTDB): domain Bacteria; phylum Bacteroidota; class Bacteroidia; order Flavobacteriales; family Flavobacteriaceae; genus JALRKI01. Next base: position 225,863 of record CALSRG010000003.1, on the reverse strand, counting down.
GCATTGATTTTTTCTTGCCGGGTGGGCTTAGGCCAATAAGACATAACCAATTCTTCCGCCTTATCAATCAATACACCTGTAGGCTGTCCATTTTCTAAAACCACTGTTCCACCATCAATTTGACTTTTGGCGGTAACACCTCCTAAATCCAGTGCAGCTTGATTGCATAGTAACGCATGACCGTCGATACGCGAGAGAGCAATTGGAATTTTAGGGAATAAGCTATCGAGTTGCGCTTTGTTGGGAAATGATTGATCTTCCCAATCGTTTTGATCCCAACCGCGCCCTTGAATAAATGCCAATTGACGTTCAGCTTGAAAAGCTGAAATTCGTAAAACAATTTCTTCGAAACTCTTAGTTCCTACTAAATCCACTTGTTGTCCCTGAAACCCCAAATTTAAAAAATGACAGTGTGCATCTATCAATCCTGGCACAACAGTGAGACCTTCAAGATCAATGGCTTGATTAATTTTAAATTGAGCTCTCAAACTTTCTTGATCACCAATACCAACAATTTTGCCATCAGAAACAGCCATAGCTGTCGCATTTGGCATCGCCTCGTTTGAAGTGTAAATTGACGCATTGGTAAAAAGATCAACTGACGGTTGCTGATTGCATGAGAATAGAGCTAAAATAGCGATGCATAGAAAAGGCTTAGTCATGTTGATATTTTTTTCAAAGATAAGCAAGGTGCACTAATCAATCAAATGGTAAAATTGCACGTAATGATAAAAAAAGCACCTTGGTAATTGTCAAGGTGCTTAATTGTGTCTTTAAATAATCACAAATTAAAAGGAATAACGTCTTGAATTATTCCAGTGGATACTTTTTGTATCCTTTTGATTAAAATAAAAAATGCGTTTTGTTTGTTTTAGATTTGAAGTTATCATGTGTAAAAATTTAAGATTTAAAAAAAATTATGAATAGCGTCTATGATTGTGCCACAGGACTCTCTTGGAGTCTTTTAAGCTAAAAATAGTAGGTCGGTCAATTTTGGAAAGATATAGATTTAAAAGTGTCATGATTATGATTTTTATTATTGTTATCTACTTAGTAGACGCTATTCAAGCAATTATGTTACGGTAACATGTATAACATAGTACTATTTTAACAATATATTAACCTAAACCATTTAAATAAGAGGTTTAAAATTAGTTTAAACAAATTAAAATCAATGACTTAATAAAATACAAAAAAATGAATTAGAAGAAAAAATAATTAGGTCTACCAATCAAAATTATAGCGTAATCCTGCTAAGCCTTGAATGCCTTGTACGGGAAAATAGCCCCATCTTGGTTGATCGGCATTGAGGAAATTATTTACCCTAACCTCAATTGTCCAATGATTAGATAGTCGGTAATTTGTTGCCAAGTTCAAATCTACAAAAGCGGAGATATTTATATTTTCATCAACAAGTCCTAGAATTGTATTTAACGAAAGAAAGCGATCCTTTCTTAAGCCATAAAGTTTACCAAACAAATCTAAAGACCAATGCTCTGATAAGGATGAATGAATAAAGAGTGAAGCCTCTAAATTAGACCTGTTATAAAAAAACTCGATAACGTCCGTCGAAAAATTATTGTACTGACCTCTTATGTGTATTGTAGTCTTTTCCAATCCTGTATAAATAAATCCCGCTCCTACACTTGTGGACTTTATACTATCAAATAACAGCCCGAAACTGTTTCCAAAATTATAATCTTGACTTAAGTCATCAGTGATGCTATTCAAAACCATCATTGGTTTCTGATTTGCATTTTCATAAGATAAACCCACGTCAATACTAAAATCGGGTGCAACCTGTGCTTCAACACCAATAGAAAATTGGTAAGGAATTTCTTCAGATAAAATATCATTATTAGGGCTGAAGAATGAATTGGTGTCTAAAAAATTTCGGTATGAATGTTGACGGATACCACCTGTCGCATCAAAACTTACCACCAAATCTTCGAGATTGTAAGCTAAATGAGCATCAGGTACTACAAAGAAATCAGAGGCATTTGGATCGTCAGTAATTTGATAAAACCCAATGAGACCTATATCTAAGGACAAATCACCCGTGTGTATCTTAAACTTTGGTGCCCATGAAAACAGAAGGTTGTCCAACGTGCCTTCTGATTCCAAACCAGTCTCGTTTGATCTGTATTTCGCAGCAAAAGAGGATTCAAAAGTGTCATCCATAAATGGTAACAATGATACTAATGAAGCCGATGCAATAATTTCTGTGTTTTCAAAATTGTCTGACAGTCCATTCATTTCAATTTGCATTTCTCCTAACCACTCAGAGTCTGGTTTTAAGGTTGATCCAAAGTCATATGTGAGCCACTGGTGTGGATCTGAAATGTTATTCAATTGTTCTTGATTCCATAAATTTTGAGGCACACCATACCATTGATATTGATTAAATCCTGCAGAAGCACGAATATTCCAATCATTATTGCGTGTAATATTTGAGAACGTCAAACCCAAATTCGAACGGTTAAAATCATCGTCAATTGTATTTTTAGATATACCGCCCTGAGATGAATGATGATCAAGGAGGGTAGTTAATTTTTGATTAACCCCAAGGTCAAAAGCAGCTGAAAATTCTGCTAAAATTGTCCCATAATTACCGCCCATGAGCATCAATTGGTTGGCGAAAAACTTTTCAGACTTAATCATTTTAATTTGTCGTGCATTGGGTTTTAAAGGATTAAAAACTGATGCCACAGGAATGGATTGCACCTCATATTTGGTTTCAATTTTTTTAACTGAATTTGGATCAGTAGATTCTGGCGTAGAATTAATTTTACGAGCCTCATCTACGGAAGGCGTAAATGTCTTTTCAATATTAACCGTTTGGGTTCCTAAAGTATCATTTTCGATTTGGGCTATTGCCATTACTGGCAAAACCATCCAAATAATTGCGAAATAAGCATTGTTATTAATCATTGTCTGATGTGATTGAAGCATTAGTTTCTGCAGCCTTCGACTTCACCTTTTCAAGAAGCGCTTCGGCTTGGACTATAATTTCAGGGAATTTGCTAAAATTGGAAATAAGGTGATTCAGTATATAATTGGCTTGATAATTATCCTTTAGGGCTGCAAAATTATTTGCCATCAACAATAAACCACGAGCCGAAAATTCTGGATAACCAGGATAGTCCTTGATAAGATTTTGCAAACGCTCATTCGACATTTGATGCTTCTCCTCTCTACTTAGAAAAAAAGCATCGTAAAAGATCGCCTCAGCCAAATATGATTGAGAAATCGAAACGGCTTGAAGATGACTATAACTTTGTTGAGCAGCCTCATACATCGCCAATTTAATTTCACTTCGGGCCTTGATGGCTATGGCTTTAGATTTTAAATCGTCTTCAACTGAAGCACCATTTAGCAAAAGGATTGATTCTGACAGTGCTTTATCAAAATCTCCTTGATTGAAATAGAGTTGCATCAAATTAGAATGAGCAAAGCTTTGGTTTTTCGGCTCAGGGTGATCATGAGCCAAGCGGTACAATATCGGTATGGCTTCGTTAGACTTTTGTAGTTTGAGATATGCATCCGCTAACTGAATTAAGGCATCTTGGGTGTACTCATTATTAGGCTGATTGGTTACGAACAATAGATGAGGTATGCGCTTGAGAAGGTCATTACTTTCTCCAAATAACTCACTCAAATAGATATGAGACAGGAACAGATGAGCCCCATCAGGAAAATCGACCAAATATTTTTCAAACAATCTTATAGCGCTTTTGACATCACGTTCGATATATCTTTTCTCAGCAGCCGAAAAACTCAAGTCATCAAATTGTAAATCATTATAATCTTTCATGTTCGCCGACTTAAGCCAAGCCACATAAGCGGGTACATCACCCATATCAACATAAATTTGTTCTATAGTTTTCAACGCTTGACGAGATTCGTCAGGTGCTGCAGTATTTACCGCCACGGCTTTCAACGCCCACAAGGCCAAGTCGTTTTGACCTAAGTTATACTGCAGCAAACCCTTTCTTAACTCGGCTTTGGGTCGCAAAGGACTATTAGGAATTTTAGTGATGAGCTGATTATATTGGTCTATAGCTTGATTTGATTTCCCGGATTTCGCCAAATCATTAGCTAAGGCTAAAAAAGCGTCATCACGCCAAGCAGAACGAGGAAAAGAATCAGAAAACTTTTGAAGTAAATTCAATTTTTTAGCTTTGTCATTGAGCAGTCCAAAACAAATAGCCTGCTGATAAACTGCATAATCATTTCCAATGCCAGGGGTAGTTTCAGCTTGAGTATAAAAAGATAGGGCACTGTCAAATTGTCTTTGAGCAAATTCACTATCGGCCAGTCTTAATATAGCGTCTTTGCGTTTCGCAGGATCTAAAAGATTTTTAAGAGAGACCTCGAAGGACGTCGAAGCGTTTTTAAAATCCTCATTATTAAAATAGGCATATCCTAAAGCATAATCTAAATCCTTTGACTCTGGAGTTCCTTTAAAACCAATTTTTGGCTTGACCCTATTAAAAAGTAATATTGCATCATCAAGGTCTCCTCGAATTAAGGCCAATTCGCCAAGCCAATAGGCTGATCGCCAGCCAAACAATGTTTCACTGCTTTTTTCCTTTGTTAAATCAAAAAACAGTTTGGCCTTTTTAAGATCTCCATCTTGAAAAGCTGCTGCGGCTAAATTAAAGGTGACCGCCTGATAAGTATCATTGTCTATCGTCTTATTGCTGGCTTGCAACAAATCGTAAGCGGCCTGATAGTTTTTGGAAGTAACATAAGCATTTACTAATAGTAACTCAATTTCTGATTTCTTATCCGACATTGGATAAGTGATTAAATAGCCATTTAGAATATCTGGTACCGATTGAAATGGATTACCAATGTCGTAGCTCAATATGGCATATTGAAGACTCGCGTCAGACTTAATATTTTGATCAAAATTAAGTTCTGCGGCATTTTTAAAGGCAATCAAAGCTTCTAGCTTTTTATCAATGGCCAAATAACACTGCGCCAAATGATGATAGGCGTTTTGAGCTACAGCATCATTTCCATCAAGAATTCTGTTAAATTCACTTATCGCGTTGTCATATTTCTCTTGTTTAAAATAAACATAACCTAATTGATAAAAATCGACATGCTCCCACTTCCCTCGTATTCCCTGATAGCCTTTAAGATAATATAATGCCTCGTCATATTGCTTTAAATTAAAGTAACTCTCTCCAATAATTTTAGATAATTGTGATCGATTTTCAACAGAACTCTGATCAAGAGCTATTTTAGCAAATTCTATGGCTTTAAGAAATTCACCTTCTTTAAAACTCTTATCTGCTTGATAATAATTTAATCCAGAAGCGTGTTCGTCAGGATTTTGCAATTGGTCAAAATATAAGGACGCCTTGTCATAGTCATCGCCTTCATATGCCATATAACCTAAGTAATATTTAGCCTCTTGCTGATATTCAGAAGTATTGATAACCCGTAACAAATCGGACTTCGCCTTATCGTATTTCTTGCCTACAAAATAACTATACCCCCTTTCAAAATAAAATGTTTCACGTTGATCCAAGGATAGATTTTGAGGGTCTAGCTTATCATACCACTTTAAGGCATAGGCGGGTTGGCGGTTTTGAAAGTAATAGTGGCCCACATCATAATAAGCAGCATTTTGACGAGGGTGCGTAGGATAATTTTCGATAAAAGCATCCATTAAATCTTCCGCATTTTTTTGCTTTGCCCTGATGGCCGAACTGGCTATAAAATACTCAGCCTCAGTTCTTAAGTACGACTGCTTAGAACGCTCGTAAACCTCCTTAAAGACAATAATAGCAGGGTTAAACTGACCTGATTCATACAAATGAATCCCTCTTTGAAACTGAGAAAGATCTTGATCATATGCGCCAGTTTTTTGAGCTAATAAAGTGGTGGAAAAGAAAAAAGCAAAAATAAAAAATAGAAAAGGGAACTTTTTCATCTGTTTTAAAATTTTGAGGAGTATCAATATCCTATGCAAAGCTATTATAATAACGCATAGTTGAGATGCAAAGTATGAAAGACATTTTAAACAAATATTTGAAACAAATCATACCAATAGAAATGAACATTAGTTTTATTAAGTTGGATATTTATGATACTTTTACTCATCTTAAAAGCACTAAAAACTATGGCTGAAACGCTTATATCTTTTCAAGATGCCTCAATCATTCAAGGGGGAAAGGAAATCTTGACTGGCATCAATTTTGAAATGAAGCAAGGAGATTTTGTTTACTTAATTGGCAAAACAGGTATGGGAAAAAGTAGCTTTATCAAAACGTTATACGGCGAACTCCCACTAAAAACTGGCCAAGGTTCTATAGTTGGCTTTGATTTAAATACTCTTAAAACCAAAGATATACCCATGCTGAGAAGGCAAATTGGTGTTGTGTTTCAAGACTTTAAGTTATTAGAAGATCGAACCATTAATGACAACCTTAAATTTGTTCTTCAAGCTACAGGCTGGAAAGATAAAATTGCCATTAAAGAAAAAAGTGGTTCTGTTTTAAATAGTGTAGACATGTCGAGTTCTGGGAATAAATTCCCACATGAATTATCAGGAGGCGAGCAACAAAGAGTTGCCATAGCAAGAGCTTTGCTCAATGACCCTGCTTTGATTTTAGCAGACGAACCAACAGGAAACTTAGACCCTCAAACCAGTTTTGAGGTTATGGAAGTGTTGAGAGATCTCAATAAAAAAGGACAAACATTCTTGATGGCGACTCATGATTATGCGATTCTTTCCAAATACCCTTCTCGCACTATTAAATGCGATCAGCAGCAAGTTTTTGAAGTGGTTCAACGTCAAGCTTAGATGATTTCAATTCTCATTCCTGCATATAATTGCAATGTCACTTATTTGGTTGAGATTTTATTGAATCAAGCAAAACGAAGTACAATTCCTTTTGAGATCATCATAGCAGACGACGGAAGTACTGAAAATTTTGAGCAAAATAGACTTCTAAATTCTTTAGAGCATTGCACATATGTTAGATTTGATAAAAATCAAGGACGAACAGCCATCAGGAATTGGTTAGCAAACGAAGCTAAATATTCGTGGCTGCTTTTTTTAGACAGTGATACCATCCCTTCGGATGACCAGTTTTATAACAAATACATTTCTGTCTTAAAAACAAAAACACAATATGCTGTATTTCTCGGGGGCTATACCTATCGTAAATCCAGTGAATTTAATTTCAATTTGAGGCATCAGTTTGGATCAAAGAGAGAATCTGTTTCTGCAGCATTAAGGTCGAAAAATCCTTATCGCTATGTGTTCTCAGGGAATTTACTCATTGATAAAGCCGTCTTTTTAAAGTGTAATCCAGCACAAATTAAAGGCTATGGATTGGACTTGGTTTTTAGCGGTGCACTTTTTCGAGAGAGGGTTGAAATGCTACATATCGATAACCCAGTGTTTCATGATGGTTTAGAGGACAATAGTACCTTTTTAATGAAATGCCAAGAAACCGCAACTCAGATCGTAGAATTCGAACAACAAGGTTTAATTACTGTGGCTCAAAGTCGATTATTATCGACCCTACAAAAAATTGAGTCTTATCATATGAGTGGTGTTTTGCGCACATGGCTATGGTTAAAAATACCTTTCATGCGGTTTTTTCTAAAACTGGGTATTGCACCCCTTTTATGGTTAGACTTTTACAAACTGTATTATAGCCTATCCAAGAAATCAAAATTATGCCTTTAAAGATCTAAACAAGTCATAATTTCTGATGTAATCATCTTCATCAAAAACTTCAGAAGCTAAAACGAGACATACAGCTCCTGAAGAAAAATTATCCAATTCGCGCCAAATACCTGAAGGAATCAAAAGCCCTTTGTCGGGCTTATTCAACATGACGCATTTTTGGTTGTGTCCATCATCGAGTAGCACTTCAAAACTCCCACTTATTGGAATTAAGCACTGCACCAGTGATTTATGCGCATGACCGCCACGATAGGCATCACTAGGTACATCATACAAGTAATAAACCCTTTTAACCCCAAAAGGCAAAACATCACCCTCAATCACCGCCAATGAACCTCGAGGATCTTTAATGTTTGGGATTTCTACTTGCACCACTTTATCTATTGTATTCATGACTCAAAGTTAAGATATGTTTTCCACCTCAATGCAATGTTATCAATTGATAAGTGTTCCACACTTTTTTTGGCGTTCAATTGACATTGGTGATAGAGCTCTTGATCAAATATAAGGCGCTTCATGGCGTCACCAAATACTGAAGGATCATTATTTTTAACCAATAAACCATTCTTTTCGTTTAGAACCACTTCTGAGGGGCCTGATTCACAATCAATTGAGACAACTGGCGTTCCTACAGATAATGACTCAATAAGAACCCTAGGAAAACCCTCATAGCGACTGGTCAAGGTTACAAATAACGCATTTGCCATAACTGTGAAGGGATTTGACATAAAGGGTAGCCAAATAATTGAGTTATCGACACCCAACGCCTCAGCATATTGTTTTATCATAGTTTCATCTGGACCAGAACCCAAGATAACCAGACTAATATTATCATTTTGTAGTTCTGACATTTTAAAAGCAGACAAAAGTAATCGAAGATTTTTACTAGCATCTTCAATACGACCACAACATAAGATGTATTTTTCAGGCAGTTCAGGCAATTGATTTGATAGAAATGGATAATCTCTCAAGTTTGGAATAGCGTTTGGAATTCCCTCGACATGCCTTAATTTCAATTCAAATTTCGCCTTTTTTGCAGCAGACTCAGATACAGAAACCAAACGGCGATTTTTATAGAGCCAACGGTTAAAAGATTTATATGGTGTGAATACCTTTTCAAAATTGAAATTTCGAATCATATAGATTGCAGTCTTTGGATACAAATATTTAACCACAACCAATTCTCGTAAAACACGAACTCTTGCTCTATTGTCGATGATTAAATCAAATTTTTCCTGATTTAAAAATCGACGGAATTTAAACAACTTATTAATCCTATTTAAACTTGGATGTATCGCCGATTTAATGGCATGAATTTCGAACAATTTTCCAGTAAAATCATACGCCACACCTGGCAACACTGTTGCTACAAATACGTCATAACCGAGCTTTTCAAAAACAAAAGTGAGACTTGCTGATGAGCGTTGTGCGCCACCGTGACTCAAGGAAGAAACCACAATACAAACCTTTTTTTTGACGGAATATTGGCACATTTAAAGTTATATTTGGACAAATGTAATCATTAATGAAGATTCTATTGCTTGGCGAATATAATGCATCGCACTTCAATCTGAAGCTGGGACTTGAGGCATTAGGTCACGAGGTATTGCTTGTTGGACATGGTGATGGATTTAAAAAACGTCCTGCAGACATATTGTTAAAGCAACGTTTTCAGAGTGGCTTTTGGTATTACGTTCGCAGAATTGTACATGTTTTTTCTGGCATGGACTTGAACAGTATTAATCTGACCCGACAGTTTCGACATCATCAGCATAGATTTCTCAATCAGGATGTTGTACAATTGATTAATGAGAGGCCCATAGGCTGTTTGCCAAAAACTGAGGCTAAACTCCTTTCTTATATCTTCGAGCACAACAAAAAGGTATTCCTACTTTCCAATGGAACGGATTACATCAGTGTAAAGTTTGCATTAGACGGCAAATACAGGTATAGCATTCTCACGCCCTATTTTGAAAATAAAGGTCATAAAAAAGACTTTCTTCCTGCTTTAAATTACGTGTCATCATCTCACAAAGTCTTACACGATTATGTTTATAAAAACGTGATTGGTGTATTTTCATCTGACTTGGATTACTTATTACCGCTGCAGAATCATCCAAAACACCTCGGACTGATGCCTCACCCGATTTACCTAAAACAATTAGAGTTTCAAATACCTATTATTACTGATAAGATTGTGATCTTTCATGGAATCAATTCTCGGAATTACTACAAAAAAGGAAATGATCTTTTTGAATTAGCGCTACAAAAACTGATGTCTTCGCACGAATCAAAAATTGAGATTATCACAACTCATAATCTTGCACATTCTGAATATTTGAAAGCCTATAATTCGGCGCATATTTTACTAGATATGGTCTATGCTTATGACCAAGGATACAATGCATTGGAAGCTATGGCAAAGGGTAAAGTAGTTTTTACTGGTGCAGAGCGAGAATGGCTTGAATATTATAATATTGAAGAGGATCAAGTTGTCATCAATGCCCTTCCCGACCCCCAAAGCATCTATTTGAAATTGGTTGATCTGATTGAACAACCAGAAAAAATAATAGCCATTGGTACGTCCGCACGAAAATTTGTTGAGCAGTTCCACGACGCACATCTCATAGCAGAACGTAGCCTAGCGGCATGGAAAAAACATTAAGTTCGTTTTGAAAAATAACGCTGTATGAGCAACAATACAAAGCCAAAATAAATAATATAACGCAGAAAATGGGCAATAACAACCCCCTCAGTGCCATAGATTGGTATTAAAATTAGAGACAATACAAAGAGCAATATCATGGATAATATTTCAGAAGCGATAAAACTTTTGATCATCTTTTTAGCTAAAAATTGATGCGCCACCACTACAGCCGCTAAACGCACAAAATCCCCTAATAATTGCCACTTAAACAATGGGGTCATCCCATTAAAATCTGGATAGATTAGCTGAACGACAAAATCACGACACAGATAAATCAATAACATTCCAACACCAAATAAAGGCAAAAGGGTTTTATATATATGAAACACTTCCTTTTTAAAACCTTGACGTGAATTAATTTTAGCAAATTTGGGGATAACGTATAAACTATAAATAGCTGTTGAAAACACCATATAGTTTTTAGAAATATTTGTTATCGCAGTCCAGTAACCTGCTTCATTGATATTCAAGGTGCGTTCAAGAATATCTCGTAAATAAATTTCTACAGAGTTTAAAAGAATGTTTGACACAAATGACATCAATGTGAATGCCAATAAAGCGTTCCCAAAGCGTCCGTGCCATTTTGGACGAACTGCAGCAACAAAAGGTTTTAAGGTTTTACCGAAAATAAAAATCAAAGTCAGTAACTGAATAAAAGGTCCAATCGAGATGGCTATAAGCACGCCTTTAAGGTGATTAAAATATAGCCCCAAGAGGGTCAATCCAGCCGATAAAATATAGGCTATAAGTTCAATTTTTGCATACTTCTTAAATTGAGACATGCCGTGAACGACCGCATTAAAAATGCGATGCAATCCAATTGCTGGGGTGACAATAGCCAGAGTGTAAAAAACTTCAACATAATTAGGGGCGTCAAAAAACCAAACTGAAAGTGGTTCGGCAAATACAACTAAAACTAGTGAGGATAATATGCTACCACAAATCGTGAATAAAAATGATGTTGACAATAAATTTTTTAATTGAGACGGTTCCTTTTCATATTGAGAAACAAGCTTGACCATGCCACTAAAAATGCCCAAAGAAGTCAAACTGGTTAGCATGGCAAGAATATTTCTGAGATCACCAATTTTAGCAATTCCATATTCCTCCAACGATTTTGCCAAAATACGCTGCACGCCAAGCGTAACCACTAATCGAAATCCAATGACTATACCATTGGCCCCAGTAATTTTGAATAGTCTATTATTTTTTAATTGCTTGACCCAGCTCATACTCGAAAGGCGTTTACAGCATTAATGACCATAGAAACCTGATCATCGGTCATAACTGGACTAATAGGAAGACTGATTTGAGTTTGGCTGATATTGTCGGAAACTGGAAGTTCAGATTCAATAAAAGGAGACAAGGCCTTTTGACGATGCGGTGGGATTGGATAATGTACCATAGCTGCAATTCCATGATTCTTGAGATGGTCTATTAATATGTTGCGATGAGCAGATCGGATGGCAAAAATATGCCATACGTGATCTAAATCACCTGAATAAGTAGGTGTAGCAACAAAAGGCGACTGAATCTCTCTAATATATCTGTTCGCCACCGCTCTTCTTAGTCCATTATCGTCATCTAAGACCTTTAATTTTGTAGAAAGAAATGAGGCTTGAATATCATCCAAACGTGAATTAACTCCAAAAACCACAGACTCATCTCTATTAATACGACCATAGTCTCTAAGCTGACGTATCATTTTTGCGAGCTCATCGTCATTTGTAGTTACCGCACCGCCATCGCCTAGGGCTCCTAAATTTTTGGTTGGATAAAAACTAAATCCAGCGGCAGCACCAATACTTCCAGCTCTTTCACCGTACGCTGTCATAGCGCCATGAGCTTGAGCAGCATCCTCAATACAAATCAAATTATTATCCCTACAAAATGACTTTAAAGCTTGGGTGTCCACCAAAAAACCATACATATGAACTGCCATAACAGCTTTGACTTGAGGCATCATCTTTGCCCTCATGTCATTAAAATCTATATTAAAAGTATCGATATTTGGCTCAACCAATACAGGCACCAAACCTGCCTTAATAATTGCCATGATAGATGCCATATAAGTGTGAGCAGGAACAAGAATTTTATCCCCAGTTTTAAGTCGACCTAATTGAATATAGGATTCAAAAATTAAGGTCAGGGCATCTAAGCCATTACCAACACCAATCGTATGCTTAGTGCCACAAAAAGCAGCAAATTCCTCCTCAAAAGCACTTAAGCTTTCTCCCATGATATACCTACCGCTGTTCTGAAGAATCTTAAAATCATTCTGAAATGCAGTCTTGAAACGCATATTAACCTGTCGCAAATCGATAAAAGGTATCGTCATAATTGCAATTCATAATGAGGCTGAACGCATTCAATACAGCCTAGTTCTTGCTTCTGTTTCCACAAGCCCTGATTAATTCCTGAAGGGTCATCACTTCTAACCGATCCCATGTCAAAGTAACGGAATCCTTCCGATTCATATTGTCGAATTAAGGTAATAAAGAGAAAATCAAGTGCTGCGACAGCCTCACCGGCTTCAGTTGTGGCTCCATATTGTGATTTAACTATCCTATCATGCACAAACAAAGTAATTCCAGCCAACCATTGTCCATCCTTGGCGATGCCATATTGAAAGATATTATTCGGAAATTGATCTGCTAGAAGTTGAATTTCAGTCAAAGAATGTACTGGTAAAACGCCATGTTTTGATTGTAATCTTGGAATTAAAACAGTATTCCAAAAAGGTTCAAAATCTGTAGTTTTAAAAATTTCAAATCCATAATCAGCATATCTTCTAAATCTTTTAAGCTTACTCTTGTGAATCATATAGGACTCCAAATCGACCACCATCGTTCTATCATTGTAGCGGTTCTCAGCCGTCAAATATTGTAACGATTTCTCAAATTTCCTGAAGAACGATTCATCAAAAAAATTAGGTATCAATTTGATGTATAAAGACTTAATCTTGTTTGATTTGTAATAATGAATCACCAATTTCATAATGGTATTCAAGTTGTCTAAACTCATAGGTCGATTGCAAATTAGACCGCCGAAAGTGAGACCCTGATGTGAATAGACCCTCTGATCTAATAGATTGGCAGGAAAAACAGCTTCAAGGATCTTATCCTTAAAAATGAGCAGCGAATGATCTTGAAAACGATCGCTATGATAGTCCATGAAAGCCCGTTGGAATAAAAAAAGTCCACATGTAGAGACCTTTAAAAACTTATCCCAAATGTCTTTATGATGAGGTTGATATGGCTGAACTTGAAAAATAATGTTAGTTTTTGTAAATATAATAAACTCTAAGAGGTACTTGCCATTTTTAATTTTTGACTACCTCATGTCGGAAAGAACGACTAAATTTGACGAAAAATTATACGCTATGATTGTAAATGCCTTACCTAATTTGAAACACACTTCCTCAGGTAACTTCTTTTTGATGTCTGGGCCATGCGCCATTGAAGGAGAAGATATGGCACTTAGAATTGCAGAATCAATCGTAAAAACGACCGATCGTCTTGAAATCCCTTATATTTTTAAAGGAAGTTTTAAGAAAGCCAACCGAAGTCGTGTTGACAGTTTTACAGGTATTGGTGATGAAAAGGCACTAAAGATTTTACAGAAAGTAGCAAACACTTTTGATATACCCGTTGTTACAGATATTCATGAAATTAGTGATGCTAAAAAGGCAGCTGAGTTTGTGGATGTTTTGCAAATTCCAGCCTTTTTGGTCAGACAAACCGATCTTGTTGTAGCAGCCGCAGAGACAGGTAAAGTTATCAACTTAAAAAAGGGACAATTTATGAGCCCCGAGAGTATGACCTTTGCAGTTCAAAAAGTTCATGATTCGGGTAATCCAAATGCATGGATCACAGATCGCGGCACATTTTTTGGCTATCAAGATTTGGTAGTAGATTTTAGAGGCATTCCAGTAATGCGACGCTTTGCGCCTACCGTGCTTGATGTGACGCACTCGCTTCAACAACCAAATCAAACTCACGGTGTGACAGGTGGCCGTCCAGAACTTATAGAAACTATTGCAAGAGCAGGAGTTGCGAATAATATTGATGGTCTATTCATTGAAACACATTTTGATCCAAGCCAAGCCAAAAGCGATGGTGCTAATATGCTTCCACTCAATCAACTCGAAAGCTTGATGGAACGCTTAGTGAAAATTAGAAAGGCGTCGAATTAATTTCAAAAAAAACCACCCCGAAAGGTGGTTTTTTATTTTAGAAGGAAATAGTTTAGTAGTGTGCACTATAGGCAGTTTATTATCGGCAGTAATCCTACTGCAGGTTCCTCTACACTATATAATAGATTACCATTTGGACCATAAACTTCAAACAAAATTTCACTCGGAAAATTATTGTACTGTTAAATTTTTAACAGTGGCAGATTGATTTCGTTAAATATTACTTAAAATGATGTACCGAGAGACTAAAAATTAACCCATTGATCCGCAAAAAGTTTAGGAGGCTTTATTTTTACTGTTAATCATTGACTGACAAAATTCCGTTGGGGTTTGTTGTGTGTAATATTTGAACTGCTTATTAAACGTTGCCCGGCTACTGAAACCTGTTTGAAATGCAATTTCAGAGAATTTAAAATCTGCAACATTAGAATGACGCATCAAACTCATGGCTTCTTTAATACGATAGGAATTGATTAGTTCGAAAAAGCTCATATTAAAATGCTCATTAATCACTTGAGAGGCGTGATAACGTGTGACATCAAGTAATTTTGCCAAGTCATCAAGAGAAATATTCGGCTGAGCATAAATCTTATCTTTTTGAAGTAGGCGAAGCAATTGGTTCTTTAATTCAATTGAGTAACTCCTTGGGAGTCCTGTTCTTTCGTATTTGGGCGTAAAAACAGACCTTGCGCCATAATCATGTTGTTTCATAAGCTCTGGCTTAAGCTGAAATCTTACAGAGAGAAATACAATAACACTACATAAACTCCAAACCAATGCATGTACAAAAACCTCATACCTCTCTAGGCGGGCCAGTAATAATGAGGGTATCGCAAAAGTTGCAACGATAAATAAATACAAGGTGATCAAATGCTGGTTCCACCAGCCCACCCCAAGTCCTTTTATTAGTCGATGCTTTTGCCTCTCCTGCTTCATTAAAAACAACAATAAACCATAAATACCAAGACTTGAACACTGAGCAATCATAATAAATATAGCAGATTCGGAGGGTAAAAGAACTTCTCCGTGATCATGCAGTGCTACAAATTTAGCAGAGGGAGAATCATTGATATCAGGCCAAAGGTAAAGTGCGGTAAATATAGTTGGTATCAAATGCAGCAACTCCCAAAATTTCAATTCGTGATTGGTCCACGACGATTTGAAATAAAAATACAGCAACGGACCAAGTAAAAACGGAAGTGGACCTGCTAAATATAGAAATTCTGGAACATAATAAAACATATTCGCCAAATGAAGAGACAGATAAATAATTAGTACCGCAAGGGTTAGGACAAAAGATGCCAGTAAGGCTGCAGGTTTAGATTGATCATTTCTAAAAAATTGCATTACAATAGAGGTATAAATCCCTAGAAAGGCAATTAAAATATATAAAATAATCAAAGGATTCCACTCTGGGTCGTATTTCTGCTTGAGGTGCTGATATTCCTCAGAATTTCGAATTTGAAAAAATAAGTGGTCATTAATAAAGGTTAAATCACCCGTTTTGACCAGGTAGGCTTCAATCAATTCTGTGGCCTTATCAGCCTCGGCACGACGCGCATGACCGATTGCCTTTTCCTGAAGTTCACTTACAGATAAATCTGGATTGGATTGATGTGAAGGTTGAAAACTAAAGACGGTCCAAGTAAGGCACATGGCTCCATAAAATAACAGAGCATTCAATTTGAAGCATGCAGGCATTCTTTAACTATTTTAGATTTGGGAATCTAAAGTTACAAATAATAAACTAAAGCAAAATAGTGTATCCTATATCAACGGGGTGAAG
Organism: uncultured Flavobacteriaceae bacterium; assembly: GCA_943788695.1. Lineage (GTDB taxonomy): Bacteria > Bacteroidota > Bacteroidia > Flavobacteriales > Flavobacteriaceae > JALRKI01. The sequence goes on along the minus strand of CALSRG010000003.1, from coordinate 209,461 downwards.
TTCCGTATTTATCGATCAAATAAACCAAGGCCGCCATTGTACCCGCGCCTAATTCCAATTCTCGTTTATTGATCGCATCAAAGGTATCAATTGCAGTATGATGATAATCGAAGTACCTTTGAGAGTCGGGGAATAATCCAGCCAGAACAATCCCAGCTTTTTTAAGCGGTCCAATATCTGCACCGCTACCGCCTAAATTAAACGTATTGGTCAAGTAAGGTTTAAACAAATCTGACCAACTGGAAATATAGGCAAAACGCTCCTCATTAGCATCAATATTAAAACCTCGAGGGGAAAAACCTCCCGAGTCACTTTCTAATGCAAAAATATGGTTTAAGCCTTTTGCTTCTGCTACTTTGGCGTATTCTCGACCGCCACGAAGACCATTTTCCTCATTCATAAACATCACTGCTCTAAGTGTCCGTTTTGGTTTGATTCCTAATTCTTTAAACAAGCGAAGTACTTCAATCGACTGCACACATCCAGCACCATCATCATGTGAGCCGTCTCCTAAATCCCAAGAATCTAGATGGCCACCCACTAAAATAATTTCATTTGGGTAGTTACTTCCCTTTATTTCTCCAATGACGTTATAGGACATTACATCAGGTAAGGTTAAACAATTTTGTTTGAAAAAAAAGTTTAATTCTGAGTCCAATTTGAGATAACTGCTAAGTTTTTCAGCGTCATTCGTACTAATAGCAGCGGTTGGAATATGCTGAGATTTGGGTAAGTCGCCATATGACATCGTACCTGTATGTGGAAAATCATCAAGCCTAAGATTCATGGATCTGACAATAGCACCAACAGCTCCAAGTTTTGATGCTTCTTTGGCACCTTGTGTCCGTTGACCAACAGCTGCACCATATGCCTCAAAAGTTAAAATTTTTGAAGCTGGCATAGGCATATTAAAAAAAACGATCTTCCCTTCTATTTCACTGCGATCTCTCGTTTTTAAATCTGATATCCCCTGAACTTCTACCACTTGTGCCTTTAAACCTGCGGCAGGCGTAGCTACTGACCCTCCTAAAGCACAAATATTAACCTTAACCGTATCACCTGGTGCCGTTTCGATATACGCAAACTCAGGGTTTCCTCTGACCCATTTTGGCACCATGACGGGTTGTAAAAAAACACGGTCAAAGCCAAGTGAATCCATCAATTCTTTCGTATATGTGACAGCTCTCTCTGCACCTAAAGACCCCGACAATCGACTACCAATGTTGTTGGACATATGATCTAACCATCCATAGGCCTGGCCATTTGTAAGAGCAGCTTCATAAATATTCTTGATAACTTCCTCATCCGATTGGCTAAAGGAATAAAAAGAAAGGGTTATGGCTAAAATTAAAAATGATTTTTTTATCATGATCCTATAAATATTTGGTTATAACTTATTTGCAAATTTTTTAACATCTTGTTCAGAGATTTCTTTTCCGCCTAAAATAAGTAATCTCTCGATAACATTTCTTAGTTCTCGGATATTTCCAGTCCAATCATAATTTTGAAGACATGTAATGGCTTCTGATGAAAATGATTTTACGACTGTACCGTGCATTTGGGCAATTTGCTGAGAAAAATGTGTAATCAATAAAGGAATGTCTTGACGACGGTCATTTAATGGTGGTACTTGAATCAAAATCACCGCAATACGGTGAAACAAATCTTCTCTAAAACGGCCTGCAGCAATTTCAGTTTTCAAATCTTTGTTAGTGGCAGCGATTACCCTTACGTCCACTTTGATTGATTTATCACCACCTACCCTTTGAATTCTGTGTTCTTGTAATGCTCTGAGAACTTTGGCTTGTGCTGACAGGCTCATATCTCCAATTTCATCGAGGAAAAGTGTTCCGCCATGGGCTATTTCAAATTTGCCCGCTCGATCCTTTACGGCGCTTGTAAATGCCCCTTTGACATGTCCAAACAGTTCGCTCTCGATAAGTTCAGCTGGAATAGCGGCGCAATTGACTTCAACAATTGGCGCTTGAAACCGTTCACTCTTTTGATGGAGCCAATGTGCCACCAACTCTTTTCCTGTCCCATTTTGACCGGTAATGAGCACTCTGGCAGAAGTTGGAGCCACTTTATCAATGATTTTTTTTATTTCAACAATTCCTGAACTTTCACCAATCATCTCATAATTCTTACTGACTTTCTTTTTTAAGACTTTATTTTCTTGCTCTAACGACTTACGACTCAAGGCGTGACCAATTGTGTTCATCAATCTATTTAAATCTGGGGGTTTCGATATATAATCGAAAGCGCCTAATCTCATAGTCTCAACGGCAGTTTCTAAATCGCCATGTCCTGACAACATAATCACGGGGAGATCAGGTTGTCGAGATTTTATATTTTGTAGTACCTCAATGCCATCCATTTTAGGCATTTTGATATCACAAAGAATCAAGTCGAAGTGCTGCTTTTCAATTTCTTGCAGTCCATCTAAGCCATTCTCAACTGTAAAAACATCATAAGCCGCATCTTGTTCTGTTAGAATCTTATTGAGCACACGCCTTATGGCTTCTTCGTCTTCAATGACTAATATTTTTGGCATAACAATTATTGGTCTTTAACCATGTGCAACACACGCTGTGGAAAGGGAATACTGATATTATTTTCTTTGAATAAGGTATTTATTCTAAAACGAACATCACTTTTTATCAATGCGAATGAAAAGCTGTTTTGAAGAAAGAAAACCAATTTGAAATTCAATGAACTGTCACCGAAATTGGTAAATAACACAAATGACTCTGGAGTTTTAAGCACATGTTCGTGCTCGGTCGCAGCTTTTAAAAGAAGAGACTCTACGAGCCTGACATCACTGTTGTAATCAACACCCACCTCTACCTCGGCTCGAATAACTGAATCATTTTCTGTCCAATTATAAATTATTGTAGTGAGGTATTTATGATTTGGAATAATGAGAACCTTGTTTTCCATTGTCACCGCTCGTGTGGTTCTTAATTTGATTTCGGTAACATGACAGACATAAGAATCAATTTCTAAAATATCTCCTACCGATACTGAGCGGTCAACAAGAATAAATATTCCAGAAATGATGTCTTGAAAAAAGGTTTGAAGGGCCAAACCAACACCGAGTAACAATGCTGCAGAGGCGGTAAAAATAGCAGTGAGCTCAACGCCCATATTTTGAAGGCCAATAAGCATTACAGCTAAATACAAAAAGTATTGCAGAAAGTTGTAAACAGAACTGAATTTCATTCGGTCCTCTTCGCGCAATTTTCTATTGGTTAGTTTCTTTGAAATTTTGATCAAAAAAGAGACAATGAATAGAAGAATCAGTATCAGCGCAATAGCTTTTACAGATATTTCAACTCCATCTCCAACGGTGGTTTTATAATTCCAAAAACGATTAATAGCATCTAGCATAGCAAATATGAATTGGGGGGTTAGTAGTTTTGCACGTTTATCAGTAGTTCAAATATATCAAATTAGGTTTAAACAAAATCAAAATGTTACAAAAGTCTGCTCTAGAATGGGCCTAGAAATGCAAAATTAAGAGAACATATCTTTGACTCGTTCAAAAAAAGATTTATCGGCACTATTTGGCTTTGGCTCAAAATGCTCGTCATCTTTCATTTGGTCGAAAAACGCTTTTTGTTGTTTATTCAAATCTTGTGGCGTCCATACATTTACGTGTACAAGTAAATCGCCGCTGCCGTAGCCATTTAAATTAGGAATTCCTTTATTTCGCAGTCTTAAGATTTTTCCAGATTGCAGCCCTGGCTCAATTTTAATTCGAACTTTTCCAGTGACCGTATCAATATCTTTAGAGCCACCCAGAATAGCCTCTGGTATACTCACATACAAGTCATAGTGAAGGTTATCACCTTCACGTTGCAAGAACGCATGTGGTTCAACTTGGATGGCAACAATTAAATCACCAGCAATACCGTTCTTACCGGGCGCCTCATTACCTTTACCAGAAACTTTCAATTGCATGCCATCTTCAACTCCCGCAGGAATTTTGATAGATACCATTTCTTGAGTTACTTTTAAGCCTTGCGCATCGGCATCAGATGACCGCTTATCGATCATCTCTCCTGTTCCGCCACAAGAATTACATGGAGCAGCAGTTTGCATTCTTCCTAAGATTGTATTAGTTACACGTGTCACCTGACCACTGCCATTACATGTCGAACAAGTTTTAAAAGTCGTTCCTTTTGCTTGAACTTTTCTTTTGACCTTGATCTTTTTCTCGACACCTTTAGCGACATCTTCTAAAGTCAAATTGACTCGAATACGAAGATTACTTCCTTTGAATGCGCGACGCTGAGATCCACCACCAAATCCACCAAATCCTCCGCCACCACCAAATGCAGAACCGAATATGTCGCCAAACTGACTAAAGATGTCATCCATGTTCATCCCGCCGCCACCAAAGCCGCTTGCACCTTCAAACGCAGCATGACCATACTGATCGTAACGTGCTTTTTTGTCAGGATCACTCAAAACTTCATAGGCCTCAGCTGCTTTCTTAAACATATCTTCAGCCTCTGCATTGTTAGGATTCTTATCTGGATGGTACTTAATCGCCATTTTACGGTATGCCTTTTTAATTTCCTGTGCAGACGCAGATTTACTCAATCCTAATATTTCGTAATAATCTTTTTTCAATTTGAATGTTATTTTCTGGTGTATGTCTTATTCTCCAATAACTACCTTTGGGAATCGAATGACCTTGTCTCCCAAGGCATAACCTTTTTCAAGTATATCGATTATTTTTCCTCTCAGATCTTTGGATGGTGCTGGAATTTGGGTCACGGCCTCATGGTGATCGGCATCAAAAGCATCACCAACATTGACTTCAACGACCGTTAATCCTTTGGATTTTAAAGTGTCATTAAGCTTACTTTGGATCAAATTCACACCTTCTAGTAATACCTTTTCCTCTGATTTTGCCATTTCGGCCTGTGCCCGATCAAAATCATCCAACACCGGTAATAATGACACCATCACTTCTTGATTGGCTGTTTTATATAATTCGATACGTTCTTTGACGGTTCGTCTTTTATAGTTTTCAAACTCTGCAAACAACCGCAGAAATTTATCTTTTTCTTGTGCTAACAAATCTTCTGGTCTAGGTGTAATCTCCTCAGCAGTTTGTTCTGCATTTTCCGTTACATCTTCTAAATCGTTTAATTGTTCGTCTTTCATAGAAAATAATTTATTTTTTGTTTTCAAAATTATTGCCAGAATCAATAAAATGCCAAAATGTCATTATTTTGATCCCACCAACTGATTTAGTCCGGATTCAATAGTTTGATGTTCAAATATAAACCCATTATCTAAAGCGACTTTGGGACATACTTTTGGCCCCTCTAAAACAATATTGGCCATTTCTCCAAATACTGCTTTTACTACAAAAGCAGGAACCGCTGGTAACAATATCCTGCGACCCAACGATTTTACAATAGCTTTTACAAATACGCGATTAGAAATAGGCATTGGCCCAACACCATTAACAATTCCTTGTAATGATTGCTCTAAAATAAAATGAAACAACCGAACCAAGTCGTCAATATGAATCCAGGACTGCCACTGATCTCCGTTACCAATCGGTGATAAAACACCCCACCGTGCTAAGGAACTTAATTTCTTCAAAACACCCCCTTTACTGGATAACACCAAACCAATTCGAATCCGAGTTACAATCACATCCATATCCTCAAAATCTAAGGTTGATGCTTCCCAATTGGCTACCACCGATTGTAGAAAGCCATTTGATTCGTCAAGCTCAAAAGTTTCATCGTAATAAAGATCAGTAGACGAAGGATAATAACCAATAGCACTAGCATTAACAATATGCCGCACACCATGCTCTAATTTCCTCAAATTCTCGTAGAGTGTTTGAACAGATGAGATTCTGCTATTAAAAATATCTTGTTTGGCTCGATCTGTCCATTTCTGATCGATTGGGGCACCGGCCAAATTAATAATCGCATCAACACCATTCAATGCTTCAATATCCATGTTTCCCTCAGCGGGGTTCCAATAGAATCCACGAAAGTTATGACTCGTAACGATTTTAGACTTATCCGTTGTCAGAAAATTTACAGCAATATTATTAGCCAATAAATACTCACTCAGAGCTTTACCAATTAAACCCGTAGCTCCAGTAATTAAAATTTTATGATAAGTACTTTGCTTCACGCGGCAAAAGTAACTAATTCTTTTTCGAAGCCCGCAACATTTCTCGCTTACCTATAGGACCAGGCAGCCGTTCTACAACAAATCCTACATCAATCATGGCACGTCGAACACTTCCCTTGGCCGAGTAGGTCACCAAAACCCCGCCAAACTTGAGCGCCGTAAACATATTTCTAAAAATAGATGTAGTCCATAATTCAGGTTGCACACGCGCTCCAAAAGCATCGAAATATATTAAATCATAGAGATTTGTGTCGTCCACCTCTTCGGTTTTTTTAGTCATTTTTTCGAGAAAAAACAATTTGGACAGTTTAGCACGTTCATTCCACTTAACATCATGAATCTCTTTAAAAATTGATGCATGATCTGAAGAGATTTGTTTCGTAAAGTTCAACTTAGAAACCAGTTCACTATCAATGGGAAAAGCTTCAACTCCGGTATAATTCATCACTACATCATCGTCCTGACTAGCGATATAAGTGAGCCAAGTATTAAGCCCGGTTCCAAACCCAATTTCTAATAAATGACATACCTCTGCCTTGACATTCATAGATTTCCAGTAAGTCAGTCCGTTTTGAATAAATACATGACGCGCCTCGCTAATAGCGCCGTGAGTTGAATGATAATGTTCATTCCATCCATCCATTTCGATAGTTGTAGAACCGTCAGCTGTTATAATAACATTTCGTTTTATATTGTTCATTTACAACACTTTAAAATACAATTTACCATACTTAAATCTAACACAAAAAGCTCTAATTGGTATAACGTTTAAAATAACTTAGCTTTGTACAAGCTTAAAATACAATTTCTTAATGACAAATAATACAGTGTTTCCAGTAAAACTTAGAGAGACCTCAAAATTTGATTCTGTAGATTTTAACAATCTCAGTTTTGGGTCTATATTTACGGATCACATGTTTATTTGTCATTATGACAAAGGTAGTTGGAACAATCCAGAAATTGTACCCTACGCACCTATCACGTTAGAACCCTCTGCTAGGGTTTTTCATTATGGCCAAGCTATCTTTGAAGGGATGAAAGCCTTTAAGGACGCAGACGCCAATCTGTGGCTATTTCGTCCAAATGATAATCACATACGGTTCAACCGATCAGCAACGCGCCTCGCAATGCCCGAGGTACCGCAAGAAATATTTATCGAAGGTTTGAACCAATTGGTTAGATTGGAAGAAAAATGGGTAAAACATGACCACGGAGCGTCTTTATATTTAAGACCTTTTATGATTGCAACAGAGCCAGCCATATCTGCCGCTCCATCTAAATCTTATAAATTCATGATCCTGGCATCACCCGCAAGGACATATTACCAGGGTGATGTTAGAGTTCTAATTGCGGAAAAATTCAGTCGATCGGCTGATGGTGGTGTTGGCTATGCTAAAGCAGCAGGAAATTATGCAGCTCAATTTTACCCGACAGCCTTGGCGCAGAAAAAGGGTCTACAACAAGTGATTTGGACAGATTCAAATTCTCACGAATATATTGAGGAGGCAGGAACAATGAATATATTTTTTAGAATTGGCGATACTTTACTAACCGCGCCAACGAGTGATCACATTTTAGATGGCATTACCCGAAAAAGTGTAATTCAATTGGCAGATTCACTAGGTATTCCAGTTGAAGTTCGACCGATTTCTGTGTCAGAAATTAAAGAAGCGGTAAAGAAAAACACCTTAAAAGAAATTTTTGGTTCTGGAACTGCGGCAGTGATTAATCCGATTTGCGGATTTGAGCATGGAGGTGAGTTGTTTGAACTCTCAGCCGAAGAAGATTCTTATGCTTCTATGTTAAAAAACAAGTTAATGGCAATTCAAAGGAATACAGTACCCGACCCTTTTAATTGGCGCCATTTGGTGCCTTAATGCTGTTCCTCTAAAACTGAAGTAATATCTGGTTTAAAGTAATTTGGACCCTTTAATACCTTGCCATCTTCTCGATATATTGGTTGACCATCATCTCCGAGTTTACTCATATTACTCGCTTGGATAGCATCAAATACAGCCTCAATTTTATGTTGCAAACCATGTTCTATAATGGTTCCACAGAGGATATAAAGCATATCCCCCAAAGCGTCGGCCACCTCCACCAAATCACCATTATTAGCAGCTTCCAGATACTCTTCATTCTCCTCGTGCATGAGATCAAATCGAAGCTGGTGTTTTCGAGTTCCAATATCTGCTTTTGGATGGTTTAAATAATCGAGGTTGAAGGCTTCATGAAAAAGTTTAACAGCTTCTAATTTTTGTATCATCTTATAAGGTTTTACATTATTTTCTTGATTATCCAAGAGGGTACAAATTTAAGCACTAAGGCAATTAACAACCATCTTTTAGATATATAGACTTTACGTTTTCGTCGCTTTATGGCAGAATAAATTTGAGTTGATGCCTTGCGTAATGAAGCCATCCAAAAAATATCATCCCCTAAAGCCATTCGGGTATCAATATAGCCAGGTCTTATATCCGTAACAAAAACACGACCAGACTTGACCTCCTTGGTTTTAAAATAAAGGGACTCGAGGTAGTTTACCTGAAAGGCCTTCGAAGCAAAATAGGCTGGTGCGTGTCTGTTACCTCTTAACGAAGCAATTGATGAAATGCCTACTAAGTGACCAAAGCCCTGCTGTTTAAATAGCCTAAAACTAAGTCCATAAATTTTGGTTGCCGAAATGACATTTGTAGCTATGGTATCGAACTCTAGTTGCCATTCTAATTCGGGATTTTCATACCCAATTCCAGCACAATGAATGATTAAATCAATAGTTTTAAGTTCAGTAATAACAGCATTAAAATGATGCTCTACTTGACCCAAGTCTTGCACATCGAATGATAAAAAAGACATATTTGAATACTCCAAACAAAGTTGTTGAAGCATCTCAGTCCTACGGCCCAAAACAATTACCCGATATCCATTCGAAACTAATTTTATTGCTAACTCCCGACCTATGCCCGAAGATGCACCAAATATGACTGCGTTCATTCCGTTAAAAATAACTAATTTTATCGACAATCAATTAGCTCTTATGTTTAGTCAAGGACAACTTATTTTCGGCGTACTCTTCGCTATAGCTTTTACCATATTAGCGATATTTGCGTACCGCCAGGATGCGGTATTGCATAAGAAATACTACAAGGGCAATCGTTGGGTTTTATTAGCATTTATTGTTTTTATTGGATTGATTGCCTGTATTAAATTATTCTTAGGATGATTAAAGCATTGTTTTTTATCTTTATCGGTGGTGGTCTCGGCAGTGTTAGCCGATTTGCTATCGGCAAAACATTCAACAACATTTTACCTTACGGCACATTCATTGTTAATCTTACTGGAAGTCTATTGATTGGATTGGTGATGGGAATGATGATCAAAGATAGTTATAACCACAACAACTTCAATCTTTTACTAGTAAGTGGATTTTGCGGCGGATTTACCACATTTTCAGCCTTTGCTTTTGAAAACTATACTTTCCTCAAAAATGGAGAATTGGTTCATTTTGCAACTTACATCCTTCTAACTTTGTCCCTAAGTATAGCTGCTGTATTTTTAGGTATTTTCCTAAGTAAATTTATTCCTTCTTAAAGGATTTTACGCCAGCATTTATAGAAATATCTAGGGTGTTTTGGATGGGCACAAGTGGACAAGAATACTCTGAATTGTAGGCACAATATGGATTATAGGCCTTATTAAAATCGAGAACAACAACTTGTGATAACGGGATTTCAAGATCCATATATCTTCCTCCACCATAAGATTCTTCGCCATTTGTATTGTCTAAAAAAGGGAGAAATAGGTGATTGGCATATTCCTCTGTACTCATTAATTTTTCACTTTGATAGACCTCTAACGAGAATGCTTCTCCGGAAATTTCAAAGTCTAATATGCCATACACACGATACTTATCTACGCGTTCACGAGTTGTTGGCATATTAAACCAATCTGAATCAATTGTACGCGAAAATTGCGCTTCAACAACATAGATGCTATCAATAGGAAAAAAGTCTAATCCTTTAAACACCTTCAAGTCGCTTTCTATTAATGGTGAACGAGAGGCGTCCTTAAATTCAGAATTTAATTCTTTTTGAAAGGCCGACTCCTCCATCCCTTTTGATTTCCCATCATTACAGGATATCAAAAGACAAACAAATCCAACAAAAAGTAATTGTTTCATTTCACTACATGTTTCGTCTGTATTGCCCACCAACTTCGAACAATGCATTGGTTATTTGACCGAGAGAACACGTTTTACACACCTCCATAAGAGCCTCAAAAATATTGTCATTAGAAATGGCTTTCTGCTGCAATATCTCAAGTGATTTAGTTGTATCGTGCTGTTTATGCAATGATCTCAAAGTTTTGATTTGATCCTGCTTTTCTTGCTCTGTTGCCCTAATAACTTCTGCTGGAAGTATGGTTGGGCTGCCCTTGCTGCTCAAAAAAGTATTAACGCCAATAATCGGATACTCCCCAGAGTGTTTGAGCGTTTCATAATGCAGGCTTTCTTCCTGAATTTTGGAGCGTTGATACATCGTTTCCATAGCACCCAAAACACCGCCTCGTTCTGTTATGCGATCAAACTCCATCATCACAGCTTCTTCAACCAATTCAGTCAATTCTTCGATAATAAACGACCCTTGAATGGGATTTTCGTTTTTAGCTAAACCAAGTTCCTTATTAATTATCAATTGTATCGCCATAGCACGACGAACCGAGTCTTCAGTTGGTGTAGTGATCGCTTCGTCATAGGCATTAGTATGCAGTGAATTACAGTTGTCATAGATGGCATATAGAGCCTGCAATGTTGTTCTGATATCGTTAAAATCAATTTCCTGAGCGTGTAGGCTACGTCCAGAAGTTTGAATATGATATTTGAGCATCTGAGCGCGCTCATTGGCTTTATATTTTTTAGCCATAGCCTTAGCCCAAATTTTTCTTGCCACACGACCAATAACGGCATATTCTGGATCGATGCCATTCGAAAAGAAAAAAGATAAATTAGGTCCAAAGTCATCAATAGACATACCTCTACTCAAATAATATTCAACATAAGTGAATCCATTTGAGAGGGTTAACGCCAGTTGGGTAATTGGATTGGCTCCTGCTTCAGCGATATGATAACCCGATATCGACACTGAGTAAAAATTACGGATGCCATTAGTTATAAAATACTCTTGAACATCTCCCATTAAGCGCAAGGCAAATTCAGTTGAAAAAATACAAGTATTTTGTGCTTGATCTTCTTTTAATATATCTGCTTGAACCGTCCCCCTAACTTGAGAAAGGGTTTGAGACTTTATTTTTTCATAAACATCTTTAGGCAATACTTGATCTCCAGTTAAGCCCAAAAGCATCAAACCAAGACCGTCATTACCCTCTGGTAAATCACCATTGTATCTAGGTTGACTACCTCCATTAGCCTTAAATATGGCTTTGATTTTTTTATCAATTTCAGCCTCTAAATGATTTGCTTTGATATAGATTTCACATTGCTGATCTATGGCCGCATTCATAAAGTAGCCCAACAACATTGGAGCTGGACCATTTATGGTCATACTCACTGATGTCATAGGATCAATTAAATTAAATCCAGAGTATAATTTTTTAGCGTCATCTAAGCAACAAATACTTACACCCGCATTACCGATTTTTCCGTAAATGTCGGGACGCTCATCCGGATCATTTCCATAAAGGGTAACACTATCAAAAGCTGTGGACAAACGTTTTGCAGGCATAGACTTACTAACATAGTGGAAACGCTTATTCGTTCTTTCGGGACCACCTTCACCAGCAAACATACGTGTTGGATCTTCGCCTATTCGTTTAAAAGGATATAATCCTGCTGTGAATGGAAAAGCACCAGGCACGTTTTCTTGAAGCATCCACTTTAACAGATCGCCCCAAGCTTTGTATTTTGGAAGTGATACTCGAGGTATGTCATTCTGTGATAATGATTTTGTTTGAGTAGCAATTGAAATAACCTTATCGCGAACTTTGAATTCATAAAATGGTAACTGGTATTTTGACTTGGTGTCTTCCCATGTCAATAACATTTTCCAAAAATGCGGATCTAAATCTAATTTTACAGTTGAAAAATGATTCATCAAAGCCTCAACCGTAGGTGCATCAAGAGGTTCAACTATTTCATTTTTTAAGGAAATACCAGATGAAATCATGATAGGCAATTCTCCAGTAATGGCAAATATAGCCTGATAAATACCGTATAACTTTTGAGCTATTTCTGACTGGCTTTCTGAGTTTTGATTGTATTGACGGATGGATTCCGTGATCTCAGAAAGGTATCTTACTCGTGCAGGAGGAATTACAAATAGGTTGGCATCAGGGGTTTGAGAAACAGCAAGATGAGACACAAATTGTCCCGACACTTTTTCGTTCAATAATAACATCAGATGCTTATAGAGTACATTCATCCCGTGATCATTGAACTGGGAAGCCATCGTTCCGTAAACTGGCAGGACATCATCCTTTTCTTCCCATAAATTGTGATTTCTTCGGTATTGTTTTTTAACATCACGCAGGGCATCGAGAGCGCCTCGTTTGTCAAATTTATTTATCGCAACCACATCAGCAAAATCGAGCATGTCAATTTTTTCCAATTGTGTTGCCGCACCAAATTCTGGTGTCATCACGTAAAGTGAAATATCGCTGTGTTCTATAATTTCAGTATCAGATTGACCAATACCAGAGGTTTCTAAAATGACCAAATCAAAGCCAGCGACTTTTAAGATGGACAATGCGTCGTTCACATGTTTTGACAAGGCCAAGTTGGATTGTCTCGTAGCTAAACTTCGCATATAAACGCGGTCATCATTAATGGCATTCATCCGGATACGGTCGCCCAATAAGGCACCACCTGTTTTACGTTTTGAAGGATCAACTGATATAATTCCGATAGTTTTTTCGGGGAAATCTCGAATAAAACGTCGCACCAACTCATCTACCAAACTAGATTTACCAGCACCGCCTGTTCCAGTAATTCCCAATACTGGTGTATTGCTTTCTTCTGACTGTTTCCGAATATCATTAATAATATCTACATGTTCGCCTGCAAAATTCTCAGCTGCCGAAATCATTCGGGCAATAGCTAATGGTTGTTTTTTAGTAATAGCAATGTGCGCGTCCCCAATGTCCTGACCTATTGGGTAATCTGACTGTTGAACCAAGTCATTGATCATACCTTGCAGTCCAAGTTTGCGTCCATCATCAGGAGAATAAATTCGGGTGATACCATATGACATCAAATCTTGAATTTCAGATGGTAAAATAACACCACCACCACCGCCAAAAATTTTAATATGCTCTGCGCCGCGTTCTTTTAACAAATCGAACATATATTTAAAATATTCATTGTGACCACCTTGGTAAGAGGTCAAAGCGATGGCATTTGCATCTTCTTGAATGGCTGTATTTACAACCTCATCAACACTGCGGTCGTGACCCAAATGAATCACTTCCACACCTGTAGATTGAATGATCCGGCGCATTATATTTATTGCAGCATCATGACCGTCAAAAAGAGAAGCCGCTGTAACAATTCGAATTTTATTTTTGGGCTGATAAGGTGTAACGGAATTCATATATCCTTTTTGATTTTGAAAGTTCAATTTACGGATTTATCATTTAAACTCGACACTCCTATTGGGAGAATGCTAAAAAAGAGCTATAAATAACAACTAGTTTTAGAGCATCAAAAATTCAATCTACGTTTTGATTCAATATTCTCAAAAACCTTGGTTAATTTCCTAATGATTAACCGCTTCAAGAATTAGAGCCATTTCTGCTTGAATAGATTTAGCTGCTTCTCTGGCAGCACTTGCAAAATCATCGCTACGACTCGCGTAGATGATGCCTCTAGAGGAATTTACCAACAATCCTACTTTTTTGGTAATAGCTGCTTGGCAAACTGCCTCTAGATCTCCACCCTGAGCACCAATACCAGGTACTAGAAAAAAGCTATCAGGCAACATGTCACGTATTTGACTTAATTGCTCCGATTTTGTAGCTCCAAGCACATACATCAGTCGTTGACTGTTTTTCCAGTGTTTTGACGAGTTTATGACTTTCATGAATAGAGCCTCACCGTTGCAAGATTTAGTTTGAAAGTCAAACGCTCCATGATTTGAAGTTAGCGCCAGGAGTATTGCAAATTTATCATCAAAAGTTAAAAAGGGTTCAACGGAATCGGCACCCATGTAAGGTGCAACCGTTACACTGTCAAAACCCAAATCTTCAAAGAATGCTTTGGCGTATCGTTCACTTGTGTTCCCTATATCACCTCGCTTAGCATCTGCAATGGTAAAGTGATTTGGAAAATTATCATTGAGGTAGTCTATTGTTTTTTTTAAGGAGCTCCATCCCTTTAAGCCATAAGCTTCATAAAAAGCTGTATTTGTTTTGTAAGCCACACATAGGTCATGCGTCGCATCTATAATAGCCTTATTAAATGAAAAAATAGGATCTTCTTGAGCCAATAAATGTTTAGGGATTTTATCCAAATCTACATCCAAACCAACACATAAAAACGATTCTTTGCGCAGTATTTCTGCAGTGAGTTTCTCAGTGGTCATGTCTTAAATAGTATTGTTAGGATCTTTAAGTTTTTCAGTGTTTTCAGCTAACATCAACTCGTCAAGCAACTTGTGAATATCTCCGTTTATAACGTTTTGCAGATCATATAAGGTGAGACCAATTCTATGGTCGGTTACACGTCCTTGAGGATAATTATAGGTGCGGATTTTCGCAGAACGATCTCCTGTAGAAACCATGCTTTTGCGTTTTTCAGAATCTGCAGCTTGTTTTTTAGCCAATTCTGCTTCGAACAATCTTGAGCGCAAGACCTTAAGTGCTTTCTCTAAGTTCTTATGTTGAGATTTTTGATCTTGGCAACTCACAATAATACCAGTCGGCTCGTGGTGCAATTTAATTGCAGAATAGGTCGTATTTACCGATTGACCCCCAGGTCCAGTAGATGTGGTACGTTCGATGCGAACATCTTGCATGTCCAATTCAACATCAAATTCTTCCGCTTCGGGCAAAACAATCACAGTTGCGGCACTAGTATGCACACGACCTTGAGTTTCGGTTTGGGGCACCCTTTGAACACGATGCACACCAGCCTCAAACTTCAAAATTCCATATACATCTTCGCCATTGACCTCAAAAATTACTTCTTTAAAGCCACCCGAAGTCCCTTCGTTACTATCAACCAAACTCACACTCCAGCCTCGACCTTCACAGTATTTGGTATACATTCTAAACAAATCTCCAGCAAAAATACTTGCCTCATCACCCCCTGCCCCTGCACGTATTTCTATGACTGCATTTTTCGCATCCTCAGGACTCTTGGGAATCAGTAAAAACTTGATTGTTTCCTCAATTTCTGGTAGTTTTTCTTTGGCCTCATCCAATTCCATTTTGGCCATTTCAACCATTTCAGCATCCGAACCATCCGCAATAATCTCTTCAGCTTCTACAATATTTTGTGTCAATCTTTCATAATCAGCACCAATATCGACTAGTTTTTTTAAATCCTTATATTCTTTGTTCAACTGAACATAGCGTTTTTGATCAGCAATAATATCTGGCTGAATTATGAGATCATTGATCTCATTAAAGCGTTGTTTTACTATTTGTATCTTCTCGATCATGCGATGTGCATTGATGTTATAAATTTAAATAATTTGAGCATTTTATGGCTCAGAGGATCATCGGTGCTAATGGTATTCAAAATGACCATGCACGCTGTCAATCGTAAGTTTCTTTTTGGGTGATGACTCAACACGACCAATAATTTGAGCAGATACACCAAAAGACTCTGAAATGGCAATAACATCACAAGCAATATCAGACTTAACATAAAGTTCTAATCGGTGACCACAATTAAACACTTGGTACATCTCTTTCCAATCTGTATTCGACTGTTCTTGAATCATTTTAAACAATGGCGGAACTTCAAATAAATTATCCTTTATCACATGAACCCCATCTACAAAGTGTAGCACCTTAGTCTGCGCTCCGCCGCTACAATGCACCATCCCATGTATGGCAGAGGCATTATATTTTTCAAGGATTTTTTTAACAATAGGCGCATAAGTTCTTGTCGGTGAAAGTACTAATTTACCCGCATCCAACGGTGCATTTTCAATTGCGTCAGTCAGCTGAATGTTTCCAGAATACACCAAGTGCTCTGGAACAGCGGCATCATAACTTTCTGGAAATTTATCAGCTAAATTTTTATGAAAAACGTCATGACGTGCTGATGTCAATCCGTTACTTCCCATTCCTCCATTATAGGAAGTTTCATAGGTGGCTTGACCAAATGATGACAATCCTACAATGACATCACCTGAGGCGATATTTGCATTATCGATCACATCTGAACGTTTCATTCGGGCCGTAACTGTTGAATCGACAATAATGGTTCTTACCAAATCGCCCACATCAGCAGTTTCTCCACCTGTACTATAGATATTTACACCATGTGTTTTTAGATCTGAAATAAGCAATTCAGTACCTTCAATTATGGCGGCGATAACTGAACCTGGGATCAGGTTTTTATTTCGTCCAATTGTTGATGATAACATAATATGATCCGTAGCCCCAACACAAATCAGATCGTCGATATTCATAACTAAAGCATCTTGAGCGATACCCTTCCACACACTCATGTCGCCTGTCGTTTTCCAATACATATAAGCCAGGGAACTTTTAGTTCCAGCACCATCGGCATGCATCACTATGCAATAATCTGGATCATTGGTGAGGTAGTCTGGTACGATTTTACAAAATGCTTTTGGAAAAAGACCTTTGTCAGTGTTTTTTATTGCCTCGTGTACTTCTGATTTCGTGGCAGAAACACCGCGCTGGTCATAGCGAGATTGAGTGGTTTTTGACATACGTTTGCGCTCTAATGCAAAGGTAACATAATAAATGAAAAACGCCCGATGAGAAATTAATCAGCATCGGGCGTTTTGAGAAGTTAATCTCACTTAGTGAATAACAACTCACGGTATTTGGTGAGTGGCCAAAGTTCATCGTCAATAAGTAACTCTAGTTTATCACAATGGTATCGAATTGTATCGAACAAAGGCTTCACCTTATCACAATACGCTACCGCTTTTTTATTAGCATCTTCTATTTTATTAGCTGTCTTACGTTCGTTAATCAGCGCTGTAACTCCTGAGTTAATCGCTGCGACATGCCCAGAAATATCCTCGATAAGCAATAACTGCTCGGCGGCCAACTTTTTGAATCCTGCACCATAAATATCCTTAAGACCTTTAACATTTTCGATCAAGGTGTTTTGATATTTTAGAGCAGTTGGCACCACATGATTTCGAGCAATATCCCCGAGTACACGTGCTTCTATTTGCACACGAAGTGTATATTCTTCAACTTCAATTTCGTGGCGGGCTTCAATTTCAGTTTTGTTCATCACACCTAAAGATTCATATAAATCAATGGTTGATTTAGCCACTTGTACTTTTAATGCCTGAGGTGTTGTTTTGTTATTACTCAACCCGCGTTTTTTAGCTTCTGCTTCCCATGCGTCGCCGTAGCCATTGCCTTCAAAAAGGATGCGTTCTGATGAAATGATGTACTCTCTTAAAACATTGAAAATAGCATCGTCTTTTTTCATATCTTTCTTAGAAATAAGAACATCAACATCAGCTTTAAAAGCGATCAATTGTTTGGCTATAATTGAATTAAGAACAGTCATTGGTTGTGCGCAGTTGGCTAACGAACCAACGGCACGAAATTCAAATTTATTACCTGTAAAGGCAAAAGGAGACGTTCGGTTTCTGTCGGTATTATCCAACAAAATTTCAGGTATTTTACCAACAACATTGAGTTTCAATTCTGTTTTTTCCTCGGGAGACAACTTTCCTTTAGTCACTTCTTTAAGTCCTTCTAAAACGCTTGTCAATTGTGACCCTATGAATACAGAAATGATTGCTGGTGGCGCCTCGTTTGCTCCCAATCGATGATCGTTGCTTGCTGAAGCGATAGAGGATCTTACCAATTCTTCATTATCATTAACCGCCTTAATCGTATTGATGAAGAAAGTTAAAAACTGTAAATTACTCATTGGTGTTTTTCCTGGACTTAGAAGATTCACACCAGTGTCTGTACTCAAACTCCAGTTGTTATGCTTTCCTGATCCGTTTACCCCTGCGAAAGGTTTTTCATGCATTAGTACTTTAAAATTGTGGCGATCACCTACCCTATCCATAATATCCATGATTAAGGAATTGTGATCCACTGCTAAATTGGCTTCTTCATAAATAGGTGCCAACTCAAATTGATTAGGCGCTACCTCGTTATGACGGGTTTTAACGGGAATACCTAGTAACATACATTCCATTTCCAAATCCATCATAAAAGCCATCGCTCTATCAGGAATGCTACCAAAATAATGATCGTCAAGTTGTTGTCCTTTTGCTGGTGCATGACCTAATAAGGTACGTCCAGTCAAAACAATATCTGGACGAGATGCTGCCAATGCGCTATCAATTAAAAAATACTCCTGCTCCCAACCTAAAGAGGCGTTGACTTTTTTAACGTTTTTATCGAAATACTTTGCCACATCAACGGCAGCGTGATCTACCGCTTGCAAAGCACGAAGCAGGGGCGTTTTGTAATCTAAAGCCTCACCAGTATAGGCTACAAAAACCGTTGGAATACAAAGTGTTGTTCCGTAAATAAAAGCTGGAGATGTTGGATCCCAAGCGGTATAGCCACGAGCTTCGAAAGTATTTCTAATCCCTCCATTTGGAAAGCTAGATGCATCTGGCTCTTGCTGAACCAGTTGACCACCCCCAAATTTTTCTACTGCCATACCTCCACCAATTGTTTCAAAGAAGGCATCGTGCTTTTCTGCCGTTGCTCCGGTAAGCGGTTGAAACCAGTGGGTGTAATGTGTAGCACCTTTACTTAAGGCCCAATCTTTCATTGAAGATGCGATTTGATCTGCAACACCTCGATCAATTTTAGCACCTGTATCTATGGCTGCCATTACCGCCACAAAAGCATCTTTCGTTAAAGATTGACGCATAGTGTTTTGATCGAATACGTTCTGACCGAAAAGATCAGATCGACGAGCTATTTCTGTAATTTTTACTGGTGTGCGTTTCAAACTCTCTTGGACTGCACTAAATCGCATTGTTGACATAATTGAAATTATTAAATGAAGGACAAATGTACTTTTTTAAAGTATTTTAAAATAACATACCCTTAAAAAAAAGGGGGTATTGTTAATAAAACAATAAATATGTTTATATCATCCCTAAAAATTAGGGGGTAGTGAATGTAAAATAAATAAATATTATGTAAGCAGCAAACAAAATCATACCCTTAGAGCGATTGACAAACATCTTTTTTGGCCAGAGGATCAATAAGGCAATGCCAGCCGCATAGACTAACATCCAAATTAAATTAATTTGCAATGCAGCACCATCGGTTACGGGTATCGGCGTTATTATAGCTGTAAGCCCAACAACTGTTCCAATATTAAAAATATTTGATCCAATGAGGTTTCCCATTGATATCGCCTTCTCATTCTTAACAACGGCAATTAAGGATGCAGCCAACTCTGGAACACTTGTCCCAATGGCAATGACCGACACAGAGATCACGGTTTCACTAACTTTGAACATTTTAGCCAAATTAATAGCCCCAGACACTAAAAATTCAGATCCAAAATAAAGTGCTGAACCGCCAATCAGCAACCAAAGCGTCAATTTAAATAAGGAAACTTGTGTCAATACGGCATCATCCAGCTCACTTATATCTGTTTCTGATTTTGAACGAATTAAAAATAGAACAAACAGTAATAGAGCTGAAAAGAGGACAAGCCCCTCAACGCGAGATATGAATCCATCATTTTGAATAAAATAATAGAGGATAAGGGAAAAAACCATCATCACTGGCCAGTTGAATCTAAAAAATGATCGATCGACAACAATGATACCAACCATGGCGGTTAGCCCAAGAACCAGGCCTAAATTAGCGATATTCGACCCCACAACATTGTTGATGGCAATGGCTGAAGCATCCATCCAAAGCAGCGTTTAGGCTCACGAGGAGTTCCGGAGCTGAGGTAGCGAAATGACACCACGGTCATCCCGATGACCATTTTAGATAAATCTGAGCCTGAACGGACAGCGCGACAGACGCCACGCACAAGAAAATCACCGCCCTACGGACAGCAACGTCAACCCTAGTAATAAGCAAATATATACGCTCATATCGGGAGCAAAAGTAGTACAATAAATTCCAAAACATTACTTTTGAGAGATGAAGAAAAGTATCTTTCAAATTTTTAGCTAGAGTCAACAGGGCTGCTCCTTCCGAGCTCTGAGCAAAAGAGGGCTGTAGATTTGGGAAAGGCATCAAAACTTCAACTGCTGCATGTTTGGATGGCGGCTCTGTACGTGACCAAGACGATCGCTCAGGACTAGAAACTAGCATCCGCGAATAAATAATCTCACGTTAGTTTTTGCTATTGGCTTAAAAGCATTTATATTTGCACCCTTATAAGGCCTCGTGGCGCAACTGAATAGCGCACTTGATTACGGCTCAAGAGGTTACAGGTTTGAATCCTGTCGAGGTCACAAAATAACATTGTAAGTTTTACAATTTTCATAGTGTTTACAAGGCATAACCCCCTATTTTAGGGGGTTTTTTTATTTATTAATTACGTTATTATAGATTAAAAGAGACATATATTGCTTTAATCATCGGTCCTAACAAGAATTTCATTTTCTATTAATTCTATTAATCTTACAAAATTTTTTCTAAGGACAGGACCTTCAAGAATTATAGATTCTAACCACAATTGCATATCATAAATTTTATTTCTAAATGGCGTAGATAAAATTAAATTCACACATTGCTTTTTTTCTTTTTCATTTCTTGGATTATAAACATAATGCTCTGTCAAATAGTACCCCATCTCAACACAAACAAGTTCAGTACGTTTTTCCTCTTCTGTGTAATCATCAATTAAAAAAGGCATCCGAGATACTAATTTTTTAATTTCATCATTTTTTAGTAACTCAATATATCCTGATGAAATTAATGAATTCGTTGCTCCAAGATTTGGGTTAAATGACCAATTAAGAGTTAAAATATTAACCACAGAATCCATTTCTTCAAAGCTGTTTTTATTGGAAAAGTTAAAAAATACATCAAGATTGTTCCATCTTGGAATATGGTGACTAAAAGATTGGTCAAAAAGCATTAGATTACTTTCATATTCTTCCTTCAGGCTCTTCAAATACTTTATTTCTAATTCTTCATTTTTATTAGATTCATTCCAATTATTAATAAAAAAAGAAAGTGAAATACCTAAAAAAATAACTAAGAACTCAAGTGTATATTTAAGTAAGTATTTTTTCATGTTTTTTACCTTAAACAGTGGCTCAATATAACGATTTTTAAATAAAGTAAACTACAGAATGATGCGGGATATTCATCTATAAACATGTCTCTGACTTAATTGAAATATCATGAAATAACTGAAGTTGAAGAGGAAGATATGCCTTTGTATGGGCTATTTAACAAATCAACAAAATATTGCTCGCTAACCGATTGAACCAAAAAAACTAAAGCACCGAAAAAATAGATGAATTGATGGAGTAAGATATGCTTGAAGTTTAATTTTATTTAATCGCAAGCTGGTATAAACAAAAATACCTCAAGAAAAGATTCTAGTTGCTTTAATGTTTTGCGCCTGTGTGTTAGAACTTAAATGTCTTTAGTCTTTCTTAAAAACCAATAGTTGACTTTTGAATGAGCGTCATTTGAGTAATTGCATCATCAAATGAGAACAATTCTCATTAACTAAATCATAGTTTTTTGTCAATTATACGGTCGTAATAATCTTTCACAAAAGCCTTGCATTCCGTTTCCACATTATCCATTTCTGAATTGCGGTAACCGATCAAATTGTTTTCTAAGCCCAGATCATTGATGTCATAAAACCCAATGGCCTTTTCACCATCAAAGACGCAGATGTAATTATCACTAATATATCGGTAAAACTGTCCATCAGAGTTTAAAACAAATGGCTTGCTATCAGGGTTTAACAAACTCCTACCCCATGTCCTTATTGGCTTATCGTGTCCAACAATGTCTACTATTGTGGGATAAATATCAATTTGCTGAGCCAAAGAATTGTTCATGCCCATATAAGTACCCTTAGGCGAATAGATCAAAATAGGTACGGCATAACGATTGATTGGCTTGATGTATTCCCTAAAATGAACTGTATTGCTATGGTCTGCAGTTATGATAAAAATAGTGTTCTCAAACCAAGCTTCTTTAGCAGCGGCCTCAAAAAAAGTTTTAAAGGCATAATCCGTGTAACCAACACATTGATGCATCGGATTATATCCCATTGGAAAATGTCCTTCAAATTCTTTTGGAACAATGTACGGCTCATGCGATGTCACTGTAAAAATAGTAGCAAAGAAAGGTTTGTCTTTTTCATCTAAACTTTCTTTTACAAAGCCAAAAAATGGCTCGTCCCAAATACCCCAATAACCATCAAACTGAGAGTCATCATTAAACTCTGTTTTGCCATAATAATGATCAAAACCCAAAATATTCGAAAAACCTAAAAAACCCATTGATCCATTTGGTGCACCATGAAAAAAAGAAGTATCATAACCCTCGGATTTCAATACAGACACCAAGGAGTTCATTGGTTGTTTGCTGTATGGCGAGGATGTAAATGCATCTTTGAAAGATGGAATCCCCGCTAAAACAGATGACATGCCATGAATGGATTTGCGGCCGTTAGCAAAGGCGTTAGGGAATATCAAACTTTGAGAAGATAACGAGTCCAAAAAAGGTGTAAAACCAACGTAATCTGGAATGTCTTTCTCTTCATTAAAAGCCCCAATATACTCACGACCCATACTTTCAGTAATGAAAACAACAATATTTGGTTTATCAGCAGACTTGCTACCATATTGTTTAATTGGTTTTACGATAGAATCAACTAGCGATTGTTCCATTTCGTATGACACCTTCTTAAAAGTTTTTTTATTAAAAGTTCGAATTAAGGCAAAGGGTGTATTTAAAATGATATCGGCATGTTGCATCTTACTGATGTGACGATTAGCATCGACCAAATTTATTGGCCTCGTGCTTTTTTTGAAATCCCCACGAATGCCTCCAATCATAATGGTAGCCATTATCAAAAAAGTTACAATAGAACTTAGTCCATAAAAGAAATAGCCCTTTTTGTACTTGATCTCCTTTACTTTTACCTTTTTGTAGAGAAACACCCAAAACCAAGAACAAATTAAAAATAACAAGAACACGTGCCAATAGCTCCATAAGAATCGTGCGAACATGTCGAACTTATTGTCCTCATTTTTCACGACTTCCCATTCAGAAATCGTGGTTCGGCTGTAAGTAAACTTATAATAAATGAGATCAATAAAATTGGTTGCATAACCAATGAGGTTCATTATGAAATAAACATAAAATAAAAATGATTGATACTTGGGTCTTGTGTTAATCCATAAAGGTAGCATCGACAACACAACGAATAAACCATTGAGGTAAAAAATGGCCGTGGTGTCAAAAGTTAGTCCGTAAAAGCACAACTTGAAAAACTCCAAGGTCGAAGCAACATCAAGCACCGAAGCATTGTAAGCAAAGAAAAGAACACGGCCAATAAAATAAAATAAATAGGCCAAAAACAACCTATAGATCATTACTTTATACTCATTTGTTCTAAAAAATTGCAACATACCCAAACCTCTTATTAACTCACAAAAGTATGAAAGTCAAAGGATAAAAATCTGTTGATTTTGGTTACAATTAAGAATTGGCTGATTAGAAACAATAAGTTACTTCAAATAGATTTTACTCACCGCTATACCATGCGCCCCATCAATCTGGTCTTTTGTTTGTCCTGGACCCAAAGAAATCTGAATAAATTCGACTCGAGAAATATCGAAATGATCTTTATTATGATGTTCAAAATAGTAAGGTAAAAAAGAAGGATATGGTCTTGGTAGACTTACCGTTTTAACGGGTTTCAATCCATTCAAAGATACATCAACGGCAACTTCATTTGGCTCAAGTGTAATCATCGCACCGAAAGCAGAACCATTGTCCATGACTAATGCCACCTGAATTGGGTATGTAGTTCCTATTAAAGATCGACCTTCGAGCACTAAGGTGTGCTTATCCAATAATGTTTCCTTAACATCAGACAGATAAGTCAGAATACTATGCTTGAAGGTGTAATCCTGGTATATTTTACCATTCAAATTTTCATTATCGACCAACCCTAGCGCATCCAGCTCAACAACAAATTCGGATCCACCGGTTTCTTTTGGCGACACTCGAACGCCTTTTCGCCATGATTTTATGATTTTGGTGGCATCATCTGTAGCCTCAAAAACAACCATCATATCTTCCTTTTCAAATAGGGGGATTTGATAAGGTTTTGATTGGTAAAAATCCCAAGAACTGGGCAAAGATTTGCGCTCCTCGGGATAAGTTACAACTGAGGCATCGTTATGAGTTACGATTAAATGATAATTGAAATAACCTTTTGTAAACTCATTAGTATTCAAACGCATTTCATACTCATAAACGCCTGTTCGAGTTAATAACTCAGAAACAGTTTGACCATTATTATAACCCTGAATGCTGATGTTTTTTGGTGGCTTAGCAGAAACGTATTGCACTTTTATCAATACCGATTCACCAATCCTGCCTTGTGTTGGCACGTTATGGTTTAAATAATCCTTTGTTATATTGGATTGAGGGGCGTAAAAAGTATTGATCGGATAAGAATTGAATAGACCAGCATCATTTAAATCAAACCCTTTGCCGTCAGATCTTAATACATAAACGCCTGGAGAAATATCAAAATAACCTCCTTCGATTTGATTAAAATTACCATCACCATTTAAATCTATTAAACTAAAGTTTAGACCTAAATCATCAATATTCAAGGTCATGGTTTGAACGTTGTGCTGAACCGTTCCAATGACTTGATTGGAACTGTTCCGTCCAAACGGATTTTCGACCCAAGCCGCATCGGGCAAAACTTCCAATCGCCATACACCTGGCTCAATTTGATCTAAAAAATAAGCCCCTTGACCTGAATAGTCAACTACAGGCGATTGTCCAAATCCAGCAATGTGATTTAATGATTCTGCCGATTTTGGGGTAATAGATGTTGAGTTAGTATAAAAGTACTTATCGCCAGAATCGTATAATGCCAAATCGCTTTTGTAGTCGACAAAGGTGTTTCCAAAACTTGTATTTTCAGGATATGTTCCAAAGTCTTCGTACATACCCACTTCATGGAAAATTTCCGAACTTATTTTTAAAGCCAATGCTTTTTGAGGGGTATAGATCAAATTCATGTAATGGGTATTATACTCTGTATTATAAGGTGCTAAAAAGGTAGGGTCGTAAGAAAAATGTGTGGCAATTTGAATGCCTGCAGTTCTAAAGCTTCGCGCTAATGCTGGATAAACATACGAACCACCGACATCCGCAGCATCAAATTCGTACACCAATTTTGCACCTCCATTTTTTCTAATCACATCGTCAAAAGGAATATCGTAATCATTGACATTAGGTAATATATTTCCTGGCAATTCACTTTGATAACCTAGACCCGTAGGATACCACTGGAAAGTGCCGCCTTGGGCTCCACCGTCAAAATAATCTTGAGCAAAATGAACGCCGTGACTCATGTTATAAAAAATAGGTTTGTCTGTACCTGTTTTACGCATCGCTTTTATCATTTTTTTGACAAAATTCTTCACCTGCTTGGCTTCCCCACGATGGTGTGGCTCATTGCTCACTTCAAAGGCCAATGTATTTGGATCTTGAATGAATGACAAATCAGTATAGGGGTTGCGATGCTTTAAAAATTCAAATAGATAATTGGCCTGAGCTTTAATGGCCTCGGGGTTTGTAAGACAATTATCTTTACCATAAAAGTGCGAAAATCCTAGTGATTCAGTATCGGGCTCGGGCCAGCCATTGCCCCAATAAGCTATTGGCGTAATCACATAGTTGAATCCATGTTCTTTGAGTTTGGCAATCAAATAATCGAAAGCATCCAAATACTCGTTTTCTAATAAATGGCCCTGAACATCGCTGATCTGCGTATCCCAAACATGCACCCGAAATAGATCAAACCCAAGTCGCTTAAAATGATAAACATCTTCATCAATAGCCATTTTTGGGTCTATACCCATGCGCTTGGCAGAACGGTACGCATGAGCAAAAGGAACTGTGTAATTAACTCCAAACCCCTGAACCTCTGATTGATCATTTTCAAAACGCATGACGCCTTTATCATCAATATACACATTGCCCTTCTGTGACATCATTTGTCCACCCATCATTAAAACCATGACCATCAGCAACTGTTTTATTCCTATTTTTTTAAACACGATCTTCATAACACTGATCATTAAAAATTAGATTCTATTGAATTAAATCTCTTAACATACCCGCCGCAACCTCAGGAGTTAGGTCCCTTTGTGGGGATGCAAACATTTCATAACCTACCATGAATTTTTTAACACTAGCACTTCTAAGCAAAGGTGGATAAAAACTCATATGCCAATGCCAATGACTTTGATCATGACGTGTTGTTGGAGATTGATGAATGCCACTTGAATAAGGAAAATCACAATCAAACAACTGATCGTAAAGCTGAGTAAGAACAGACATAGCATCGGCAAAGCCTTTTTTTTGATTGATTGACAACTCACTAATATTGGTTTGATGTTGTTTTGGAACAATCATTGTTTCATAAGGCCAAATAGCCCAAAAAGGAACAATTATTACATAATCGTCATTTTCATATACCAGACGGTCATCAATACGCCGCTCGTCATTGATATATTTTAATAAAAGAGATTTTCCAGTATTTTGATAAAATATTGACTGTTGTCGGTCTTTCTTCAACACCTCATTTGGAATTGAAGATTGACTCCAAATTTGACCGTGTGGATGCGGATTACTGCATCCCATTATTTCGCCTTTATTTTCGAAGATCTGAACATATTGGATGTCATCCAATTCGGCCAATTCATTAAATTCTTTTTGCCAAACGTCGATAACATGAATAAGTTCAGACGTTGATAATTTGGCTAAGGTTTTTGAATGGTCCGGACTAAAACAAACCACTTTGCACACCCCTTTTTCAGCTGTAGCATGAAGTAAACCCTCTTTCCAATCGCTTGTGTTTGAGGTTAATTGTAGCGCTCCAAAATCATTTTCAAAAACAAAAACGCTTTTATAATTTGGATTAAATTCGCCATTTGCACGTTTATTCCCTGGACACAAATAGCAGCTTGGGTCATGACTAAGCCTTTCGGACGACTTGACATCCTCAGACTTACCTTGCCATGGTCGTTTCATTCGGTGTGGCGACACCAGCACCCATTCGTTAGTCAAGATATTGAGTCTCTTATGAGAATGAGACTGTAAATCTAGCGTTGCATTCATTGTGATTCAAAATTTAGGATTCGAGCACCATCAGACAAAACTACATTGTGTATTTCACAAACCTTTCCAAATTGATTTAGGTATGAAGATGAGAATTCATGGGCAACACGTTTATAAGCCGAGTCTCGAACAATACTAATAGTGCAACCCCCAAAACCCCCACCCATCATTCGAGAACCAATGATATCGGAATCTTGTTTTGCCAAATCAATAAAGAAATCTATTTCTGGACAGCTGACATCATATTCATAACGTAAACCCTCATGAGCTTCGAACATCAACTTACCAAAGGAAATAATATCACCCGCTTCAATTACCTCAACCGCTTTTTGTGTTCTGAGCATTTCATCAACGACATACTTGGCTTTGATGTAGTTTTCGGGATCAATTTTATCTTTTAATACATCTAACGCCTTTGGAGTCAAATCCCGCAATGCTTTCACACCTGCAAGATTAGCAACGGCTTGACAAGCGGCACGTCTATCATTATAGGCATCTTCAGACAGCTGGTGTTTGACTTTTGTATTAATCAGCATTAAGCAATATCCATCTAACGGTAATTTGACCGAACGAGCTATTAAAGTTCTACAATCCAAAAAAATCGCCTTACCACTTTTACCGAACATACTGGCATATTGATCCATAATACCGCACTGCACGCCTACAAATTCATGCTCGACCCGCTGAGAAATCAATATCATTTCATCCTTAGATAGTCCTAACTGAAACAAATGATTGAGTCCTAAAACCAAACTATTTTCTAAAGCCGCCGAAGAAGACAAACCTCCACCTTGAGGGAGATCACCGCCAAAAACGACATTAAAGGGCTTCAATTGAAGTCCCATAGACCTCAACACACTAACAATTCCAATGATGAAACGATGCCAATGGCTGCTGGAGATGGTCAAATCAAATTTAAAATCAAAAATGAGACGTTCATTATTAGCATCTAGCGCCACGGCAGTAGAAATATCTTGCGCATGGCCAAATGCAGTAAAAACCCCCTTATCGATTGCCGCAGGCAAAACAAAACCATCGTTATAATCGGTATGACCTCCAATAAAATTTATTCGTCCTGGAGCAAAGCATACTGCATCAGGATTAACGCCAAAATGATCTTGATAAGATATTGTTATTTGCTTTGCTAGTTTGATATTCATGATCCACTATGCAAAATAGATATATATAAACACAACGATGAAACAAATGATTGCCCCAACAATCGTAGTCAATTTCCAAGGTGTAATATCAACTTGTTTGGTATGCGCAATTTGAAACGCTTCGGTGCGCGGATATAGCTTACCAATGATTAGCATGATCAAAACATTTAAAACAAACAATATGGCCATCACATGCAAATAGTGTGGGTAATTATCCTCTCCAAAAACATAGGGCTTTAATACAAACTGACTAATACTGTATAAAACAACACCTGAAACGATGGCCACCTTCGCTGCAATAGCTGGCACATATTTTGTGAGGTATCCAACGACAATAATGGTTAGAATCGGGATGCTATAACATCCATTAACTTCTTGTAAATACCCAAATAACCCATCTGGTGCTTTAGCGATCAGTGGCGCAATAAACATGGCTAATAATGCCAAAACGACACCAAATTTTTTACCAATACGAACTGTTTCTTGCTCAGTAGCTTCAGGCTTAATTTTAGATTTATAGATATCCACACCGAATAAGGTAACTGAACTGTTCAAAGCAGAGTTGAATGAGCTTAAAATAGCACCAAATAAAACGGCAGCAAAGAAACCTACTAAAGCTTTTGGAAGCACAGCGTTAACCAACATAGGATAGGCCTGATCAGGATTTGAGAGTGTGTTGCCAAACATGTGAAATGCAATTATACCAGGGAGTACTACAATAAAAGGCCCCAATATTTTGATAAAAGATGCCAATAGCAATCCCTTCTGACCTTCCTTTAAATTTTTCGCACCCAATGCGCGTTGGATAATAGCCTGATTGGTACCCCAATAAAAAAGCTGAACCAGCATCATTCCGGTAAAAATAGTTGCAAATGGCACCGATGCTTTTGGCCCACCCATCGATTGAAATTTATCAGGATGAGCCTCCATAATAGTGGAGAAGCCAGTCAAAACATTACCATCGCCAACAGCCAATAAACCAAAGACAGGGATTAACAAACCACCAATAAGTAAACCAATGGCATTTACAGTATCAGATATAGCTACAGCTTTCAACCCACCAAAAATGGCATATACAGAACCAACAAGACCTATTCCCCACACACAAATCCACAAGGCAGCTGCATCTGACACACCCAACAGTTCAGGCACTTCAAATAAACTGCTAATGGCTAATGCGCCAGAATATAGTACAATTGGCAGAAGAACGACCACGTATCCACTCAAAAAAAGTATTGAGGTGATGGTCTTTGTGGAATGATCATAGCGGCTCTCAAGAAACTGAGGCACAGTGGTAATACCACCCTTTAAATAACGAGGCAAAAGAAATACTGCTGTCACGACCATAGCTATGGCAGCAAGAGTTTCCCAAGCCATCACCAAAATACCTTCTCGAAAGGCAGCTCCGTTTAAACCAACAATCTGTTCAGTAGAGAGGTTCGTTAATAAAAGTGAACCCGCAATAACTACACCCGTCAAACTGCGACCACCAAGAAAATATCCGTCTGATATTTTTGTTTTATCAGTAGCGCTTTTCAAATATGAAATCACTGCTACTAGGGCGGTAAAGGCTAAGAATACTATTATTTGCATAAGTTAAGATTTTAAGAAATCGTTAAATTCCACTTCCCAATGTAAGTGAAATGTTTCTTTTGGAGACAATTTTTGAAGACCGATTTTATGATTAAAACTGTTTCCTGGGCTTGTCATAGGTTCGATAGCAAAGAAATTTTCGTGATTAGGAGTGTAAATTTGTATATAAGATTTTGGCCTCGAAGAAGTTACAATAACCTCATAATCCGTCATTTTTAACGTCGCGCACGAAGGAGATACTCTAAAGCAGTGATCAAATGGTAAAGAACCTAACATCTCATTGAACGGTTCAACAGTTGGAATTTCTGTTTTAGGAATAAGATCCTGACTCATAACAACACAACGATCTATAGGCATATTGATTTTAGACCTCCTCCTGCTCGGTACATAAAAATAAGGATGCCAACCAAGACTAAATGGAAAGCTTTTCAAGTCAGTATTGACAACTGAAACTTCAAGCCTCATTTTACTTTGCTCAAATCGATATGTCAAAAACAAGTCATAAGAAAAAGGGAAACCCTCAAATGAACCCTCACTAGAATACACTAATTCAACAACAGCCGAATTACTATCTGTTTGGCGACTTATTACATCAAATTTTTGGTTGTATACGAGTCCGTGCAGTGCATGTTGTCCTCTATCGTTCAATGTCAATTGGTATGATTTGCCTTCTACTTGATATTGACCTCTTTCCACACGATTCGCAAAAGGAAAAAGTATTGCTGACGCAAAGGAATCTTCATAGATTGACTCAGGCGGGTCGGCGATAATGAGCATGTCGCCGCAAAACCACTTGGACAAACGACCGCCTTCTTTAAGATTAATGCAGGCTTGCAATCCTGAGCGAGTATTGAACACTCTAACAATGTCATCATCGACAATAACTTCAAAATCGTTTTTCATCAGAGCGATTTGCGAATAATTATATGGGTAGGATTTTCCAATTTGAGATTTTCTTTATTTAAAATCATAGCAGCAAGATTGACACCCATAGTTTTAAAATCTGTTGAAATGGTGGTGATACCACCTTCTAATATTTCTTTAAACATGGTGTCGTTATACGAAATCACGCCCACATCTTGACCCAACACCAAACCTTGTGACTTGACGGATTTAATCAGCAAAATGAGGTCACGATCTTCCAAGACTAGATAGGCCTCCCCTTTTGCAGCTTGACGTTCATCTAAAGATTTCAAGTAATCGGTTTTAATATTGTTAACAGACTCAAAGCGCTTAAAACCTTTTAACATAGACTTCGGCTGTCTCTTGTCAGAGAAAACAAAGTTTAATTTCGAATAGCGGCCTAACCGATCATTAACACTTAATAAACTCTCAAAAATTCCCTTTTCAAAGTTTTGATAAACCGCAGGATATTCTGACAATTTTTTATTGGTTTGATCTAACACAAAAACGCGATTGGCAGAAAGCTGAGATAAATCGACCTCAGCTTGTCCAAAATTTGCAGGCATCACGACGTAAAAACTGTATTGACCTGCATGATCTGAAATGAGTTTAGAAAAAATACCTCGATTAAAATGATGAAAGAAAATATCAACTTGATAGTTTGACGGCAAGTGGTTTAGGAAAGCATTATACAGGTCTTCTTTAAAAGCATTGAGCTCATCGAACAGCACAAAGATTTTTTGTTTAACTGAAACATCAGAACTAGACACATAAAAGCCCTTTCCAGAAATGGCCTGAATAATTCCTCTCGCTTTGAGCTCATTGAGTCCCGTCAAAATCGTATCTCTTGAAAAGTCAAAAGCATGCCGTAATTCGTTGATGGAAGGCAGCGCATCGCCTATTGACAATTCTCCACTTTCAATTTTACTTTCAATTGACAAGATCAATTTTTTGTACTTAGGAAGCCCAAATCCGGCATGTTGTATTGGTACAATCATATTACAAATATATAAAAGCAACTGGTAGGCACTGGTAGGTTTTTATAAAAATATGTTATATTAGCCCGAATCATCTTAAAAAAACAAACACATGAGGTTTTTTCTGATTTTATTAATAAGCCTTGTATTTAATACGTCATCAACTGGTCAAGAACGTCAAGAAACGATTTTAACAGATGATTGGAAATTTAGTTTAGGCGCAAACACTGAAGCAATGGATACGTCATTTGATGACAGTACTTGGGCCATGGTTAACGTACCGCACGACTGGGCTATTAACCAATCTTTTATCCTTAATGAAAACGGCGACACTGGTAAACTGCCCTGGAAGAATGAAGGTTGGTATCGCAAATCATTAGATATCGACAAAGCCAATCAAGGGAAGAGGATTTATCTTCTATTCGATGGCGCCATGAGTTTTCCAGAAGTATATCTCAACGGTAAATTTATCGGAAAATGGGATTACGGCTATAATTCATTTTACCTTGACATTACGGAGGCTGTACTTTTTGATCATCCCAATATTTTAGCCGTTCACTGTAACACCAAAGCGCATGATAGTCGTTGGTATCCTGGTGGAGGATTGTTTAGAAAAGTTACCATGATTATAACAAACCCGATTCATGTAAATATTTGGGGAACCTATATTACTACTCCAAACATTGAAGTGTCATCGGCAACTGTTCAAGTAGAAACCACTATAACCAACGCTTCAAAAGAAAAGGCATTCATTGATATCAATTACAGTATTGTGGACAGCGACAATAAAATTGCCGCACAACAGTCAAAAAGTGTAAGTGTTTCGGATTATAACGAACAAATTTTTAAAACAGAAATTGCAGTACCTGACCCAAAATTATGGGATATTGAATCCCCTGAACGCTATCACCTTCTTACAGAAATTAGACAAAACGGACAGCGTATTGACCAAACCAGAACCAGTTTTGGCATAAAAGAATCACATTTTACCGCAGATGACGGATTTTATTTAAATGGCCGACGGGTTCAACTTAAAGGGGTGAATTTACATAGCGATCTAGGACCTTTAGGCATGGCATTTAATAAGAGTGCCGCAAAACGTCAATTGACCATCATGAAAGCAATGGGAGTTAACGCCATTAGAAACTCACACAATGTCACTGCACCTGAAGTACTTGATCTTTGTGATGAAATGGGATTGTTGTTTTTAAATGAAATATTTGACAAATACGACGGTAAAGCAGATATCACAGAGGAAACGGACTTTGATGATTTTGCTCATAGAAACGTTAAGAATTTTATGCTTCGAGATAGGAATCATCCTTCCATATTTCTGTGGAGCGTTGGAAATGAGATTGGTGATGTTCAATGGAATATCGATGGTGGATTTAAAAAACTTCAAACCATGATAGCATATGTTAAACAATATGATGGCACACGTCCAACAACTTTAGTCTGTGATAATCTAGAAAGTGCCAAGTTGCGCCACTTTGATTATTACGACGTACACAGTTGGAACTATGGTCGACGCTATCGATTGGCACGTGAACTAGAACCAAATAAATCTGTCATTATCAGCGAATCCGCTTCAACGGTTAGCACAAGAGGATTTTATGAACTCCCACTTCCGAATGTAAAAACTGACTTCACCTCGTCGCTTCAGATCAGTTCCTACGACCTCAATGCTCCCGAATGGGCCGAAATATCAGATGACGATTTCATGTGGCAAGAGCAAGAACCTTACATAGCTGGTGAATTTGTTTGGACTGGTTTTGACTATCTGGGCGAGCCAACACCCTACAACAACAAATTCGTCAAGTCTCTCGGATTTACAGATGAAGAAGCTTCACGCAGTTCATACTTTGGTATCGTTGATTTGGTAGGTATTCCAAAAGACAGGTATTATCTATATAAGAGTCACTGGAAACCCGAAGAAACCACCGTGCACCTCTTGCCTCATTGGAATTGGCAAGGTATGGAAGGTAAGACCATTCCAGTATTTGCATATACAAATGGAGATCATGGTGAACTTTTTGTTAATGGTGTCTCTCAAGGCATGAAATATAAAAATCCGAATTCCACAACATCAACAGAACGATATAGATTAATATGGCCAGATGTCATTTATGAACCAGGAGAGATTAAGTTTATTGCCTACAAGGACAATCAAATTATAGGAGAAAAAATTCGAAAAACAGCTGCAAAGCCTCACCATTTATTGGTGTCGATGAATAACAACGAACTTCATTCTGACGATGACAAATTAGTCTTTATGACTATTGAAGCTTATGATATAGACAACAATCCATGCCCCTTAGCGGATAATTTAATTCAAATAAACACTCAAGGGCCTGTTGAAATTGCAGGTGTAGGAAATGGAAATCCTCAGTCGTTTGAGCCATTTTTAACAGATCAGGTTAGACTTTTTTATGGTAAGGCAGTTGTCATTTTAAAATCTCATGAAATACAAGGCATTGGCCAAATTGAGTTAAAGTCTGAAGGACTAATATCGGAGACTTTAAGTATTAAGATCAATTAGTCTTTTGAGCTGTAGAACTCCAATACAGATTGCTGCTCCTTTAACGCGGTTATAAACTCCTCTCTTAATCGATTAACCAAATCGTTAACAGAAATTGAATCGTCAATTGTGGCAACACCTTGTCCTGCTGACCAAATAGTGCTCCATGCTTTGGCTTCTTTTTTAGCAGCGTCTTTATCCTTACCAAAATCCATTTTACCTTTATTCTGCCACATATCTTCAGTAATTCCCATAGACTCCAGACTTGGTCTTAAAAAGTTAGCTGGCACACCAGAAACCGCAGCAGTATAAACCACGTCGCTAGCACTGCTTGAAGTAATCATGTCCTTATATTCATCAGGAGCTTTACTCTCGTCTGTATTGATAAACCGTGTTCCCATATAAGCAAGATCAGCGCCCATTTGTTTTGCAGATGCCACATCACGGCCATTGCTAATACTCCCTGCTAGCAAAATGGTTTTTTTAAAAAACTTCTTAATTTCCGCTATTAAAGGCATAGGATTAATTGTCCCTGCATGTCCACCGGCACCAGCTGCCACGAGAATGAGTCCGTCAACACCAGCCTCTGCCGCTTTCTCAGCATGACGTTTTTTAATCACATCATGAAACACCAGACCGCCGTAGCTGTGTACTGCATTGACCAATTCTGATACAGCGCCTAAAGAGGTGATGATTAATGGTACCTTATGTTTCATACAAATAGCCAAATCAGCTTGAACTCTGGGGTTGGAGTGGTGTACAATCAAGTTCACTCCAAAAGGCGCAGGTTTTTTCCCTGTTTCTTTTTCAAATTCAGTAAGTGCTGACTTTATTTCAATCAGCCATTCTTCAAAACCTTCGCTGGTGCGTTGATTCAAGGCTGGAAAAGTACCGATAATACCTTTTTTACAGCATTCTATGACCAGTTGAGGTCCAGATATCAAAAACATTGGGGCGACTACAATGGGTAAATCTAATTCATTTATAAAATTGGCTTTCATCAGTTAAATTTTAAATTCATACTAGTTATTTCAAAGAGTGAGTCGAAAGTAAAATCAGCTCACTTTCAATAAAAGTTTCCCTATTTTTTCGCCAGAGAACAACCTCAGTAATGTGTCATTGAATTTGTCAATACCTTCGTAGACATCTTCACGCGTCTTTATAGAACCATCAGCGAGCCAGGATCCTATTTGGGCCATACCTTCATGATAGCGATCGGCATAATCGAATACGACCATACCTTGCATGGTGGCACGATTTACCAAAAGTGACAAATAGTTGCTAGGACCTTTAATTTCAGCTGTGGCATTATATTGAGATATAGCACCACAAATGACAATTCGAGCATGTCTTCGTAATTTGAGTAAGGCTATATCTAAAATATCACCTCCAACATTATCGAAGTACACATCAATGCCGTCATGGCAATGCACTTTAAGTTCAGAAAATACATTGTTATTTTTATAATCAATAGCTGCATCAAAACCCAGATCATCAATAAGATATTTGCATTTTTCTGCACCGCCCGCAATTCCAACCACTTTGCAGCCTTTTAATTTTGCAATTTGACCAACCAGACTTCCCACAGCTCCGGCAGCACCAGAGACTAAAACAACATCGCCAGTTTTAATTTTTCCTACTTCTAAAATTCCGAAATAGGCAGTCATTCCCGGCATTCCTAGGGCACCGAGATAAGTTGTTAGGGGAGCGTGTTTTGTGTTTATTTTATAAAATCCTTGACCATTAGTGCATGTGTACTGCTGAACACCTCCAGCACCAGACACAAAATCACCCACCTTAAAATGATCATTTTTATTGACTTTTACAACCTCTCCAACAGTGCCAGCTCTCATCACCTCACCTATTTCAACAGGAGGAATATATGATTTTCCCTCTCTTATCCAACCTCGCATGGCAGGATCGATAGAAATATAGTGCTGTTTGATGAGTATCTCACCTTCTTTTAAGGGTCCTAATGGAGAGGTTTGATAAGACCACGCACTTGGTGACGGAAGACCTATTGGTCTATTTGCGAGACATACCTTGGTATTATTCATAGAAGAGTTTTAAAACGATAGCGTCTTGAAATCAAATTTATTTTATTTTGAAATCAATATAGCAAATGTTGTTTTGATTTATTTCGCCAACCAGCTTGTGAGCGATAAGGAACAAAGAAAATTTTTAAATCACTTTGAGACTGGTAATCGACAAAGAAAATCTTTTTATCGGCTTGAGAGCTGTAAGGTACAAAAAACCATAACCCATTATTCCCTTTTACTTGGGATTCATAATCTACCTTAAAGACTTTCAAATCTGCTTGAGATTCATAGTTCACCACAAAGACTTTGAGATCAGATTGGGATTCATAATCCACACTAAAAAGCTTTTGGGCCGATGCCAACAATGGCATGAAAAGGCATATTACAAAATACTTCATAAACTTTATAAATTAAATTTTTGACAAGTCACTACTGGTTGGTAATTCAAACACCTCCAATTTGAAATAAGTCAAAGCAGCAAACACATGGTCAAATACATTACCCATGATGTCTTCATATTCTTTCCAGCGCTTATCAGAGCTAAACGCATAAATCTCCAGAGGGGTTCCCTGGGGAGTTTGAGCCAACTGGCGGCACATCACCATCATTTCATTATTAATATTTGGATGCTGATGAAGATAGGCATCTACATAAAATCGGAATAATCCCATATTAGTCAAATTACGACCGTTAATGGCTAATGATTTATCAACATTATGAGCATCATTATGTACCTTAATTTCTTGTTGTCGTTTAGTGATCCGATCAGTCATCAAGTGAATTTTTTTTAATTGATCAGCTTCCTCATCAGTCACAAATCGAATACTAGATGTTTTGATTAAAATAGATCTTTTGATTCGACGACCATCCGCGTTGCTCATACCGCGCCAATTCACAAAGGCATCTGAAATAAAACTGTAAGTGGGTAAAGATGTTATGGTTTTGTCAAAATTTTGAACCTTTACAGTAGAAAGGTTTATTTCGATAACATCTCCATCTGCACCATATCTGTCACTGGTAATCCAATCTCCGATGCGTACCAAATCATTTGCAGCGATTTGAATACTAGCGACAAAACCTAAAATCAAATCTTTAAAAATCAGCAGAATTAGTGCCGATAAAGCACCTAATGAAAGGAGTAAACTCAAAATTTCCTTTCCCGTGATCAGTGAAAAAATTATAACCAAACCGAATACCCAAAGAACAATCATTACTACTTGGACGTAGCTGTCTATTGGTTTATCTCCGAGAGAAGGTATTAATTTTAATGAATCGCGCACTGCGTTCAATATCCGCTTAGCTAAGGTTAATCCTGAAATCACAATAAGCACCTCTAAGATCACATACAATAGGTCATAAAAAGAGGGATAATGTACTACCCAAAATGGTAGGATGATAAATAAGAAAGTAATCGGCACAACTATCGCCAGACTTTGAGGAGTGCGCTCGTTAAGAAGGAAGTTGCCAAATTTACTTGCTGTTTTAGCAGCTAATTTTTTAATGAAAGCTACTATAATGGCTCGAACGGCTTTTTGTAAAATCACTGCAACGACCAAAACTAAAATGGTGATTAGCCCAAAATCTACCATTTTAGCCAAGCTATCACTCCACCCTATTGACCTAAAATATTCGAATAACATCATATGATTTCTGCACTTAAGCCCGCTTCTAATAGTTTTGTGCAGCGGGGTTCTAATTCATCAAATGTACCTGTTTTCACGCTACATTTCCCTTTAAAATGAACAATAATAGCACATTGTTCGGCTTGTATTGGAGTATGATCACAAACATTAACAAGCATTTCAATTACAAAGTCAAACGTGTTGACATCGTCATTAAACAAAATAATTTCATTTAATTTTGATGCTTGGGTCGTTCTCTCAACTTTTTCGAGAAGTTGTTCTCTGGTTGGCATTTATTCAAAATTTAAACTAATATAAATATTTCATAGCAATCCAATCGTCTCGTTCGATATGTTCTACAAAACGAAGTCCCGCTTCTTTTGCACATTGGTCAATCATAGGGATGTCACTTTTATAAAAACCACTGAGCAACAGCATACCGCCTCGTTCCAACACGGACGTATAAATTTTTATATCATTCAATAGGACGTTTCGGTTGATGTTAGCCAAAATCAAATCATAGGTTTCATTTCCTAAAACACTAGCATCACCAATAATCACATTGATATCTAGGCAATCGTTTACCAAAATATTTTCTTTAGAATTATTAAAACTCCATTCGTCAATATCAATAGCTGTTACATGTTTGGCACCTAATTTATGAGCTATAATGGCTAATAATCCAGTGCCACATCCCATATCTAGAACGCACATATTGACTGTGTCAATATTCAGTAGTAACTGAACCATCATGTAGGTTGTTTGATGATGCCCAGTTCCGAAGCTCATTTTAGGATTAATCACTACGTCCAATTCTGTTGAGGATTGAGGATGGAATGGTGC
The DNA here is from genome assembly GCA_943788695.1 of uncultured Flavobacteriaceae bacterium. Lineage (GTDB taxonomy): Bacteria > Bacteroidota > Bacteroidia > Flavobacteriales > Flavobacteriaceae > JALRKI01. Next base: position 170,098 of record CALSRG010000003.1, on the reverse strand, counting down.
TCTAATGGTACATCGGTTCATAACACATATTGGCTCAAAACTAGATTCCCAAGTAGCATTCCAATTTTCCTCTTCAATCAACTCAAAATCATGCGAAATAGTAATATTATCATTTTGCTTTAATGTGATTCGTTCCAAAAGAGTCTTAGACCAATCAATTGCTTGAATATAGGCTATTACACCAGTTTCGGAATACAAAAAACTTTCAAAACCCAAACTTCCAAGCTCTTCCACCAAGATGTCAGTCCATGGCTCTGTTGGGGCTACTTCAAAATGACAAGCGATATAATTCATATTGCATTGATGATTGCTGTAAAATCGTCAGCGCTTAGAGCAGCTCCTCCAATTAATCCACCATCAACATCTGGTTTAGAAAAGATTAATGATGCATTTGCAGGCTTAACACTTCCACCATATAAAATAGGGCAATTGTTAGCAACAGCGTTATCGTAATGGTCTGCAACAGTTTTTCTCACAAATGCATGCATGTCTTGAGCCTGCTCTGGTGAGGCTGTCATTCCAGTTCCGATGGCCCATACTGGCTCATAAGCAAGGACAATATTTTTCCAAGCGGCGGCGGGCAAATGAAATAGACTTTCGGTTAATTGTTCAGTCACAACATCGAAATGCTGATCCGACTCCCGATCGTCGAGCAATTCACCAAAGCAAAAAATGACTTGCATGTTATGGTTAAGTGCGGCGTCAACTTTAGCAGAGAGTAATTCACCATATTCACTAAAATATTCACGACGTTCACTATGACCTAAAATAACAGAATTAACTCCAACACCTAGTAACATTTGTGCACTTATCTCACCAGTAAAAGCGCCACATTCAGCCTGATGCATATTCTGAGCAGCAACGCCAATATTCGTTCCTTTTAGCGCCTCCACACTTGCTGCCAAAGCCGTAAAATTTGGCGCCACTAATACCTCAGCTCGTGATGTATTCTTGGTGCTTTTTAAAGCTTCTATCAATTGAAGGCTTTCAACTTGATTGAGGTTCATTTTCCAATTTCCTGCTACTATTTGTTTTCTCATAATTAATCTAGTTTAACTTTTGGGTCGAGCCATGCATAAAGTATATCAACGACGGTTTGAATGATAATAAAAAATAAGGCGATGGTCAAAACAGAGCCCATAATTACGGGCAAATCTAATGTGTTTAAAGCAGAAACAATTTCTTTACCCAGACCATTCCAGCCAAAAACAAACTCAACAAATACAGCACCAGCTAACATCGATGCAAACCAGCCAGAAACAGCAGTTATAACAGGATTCAATGCATTTTTGAGAGCATGATTTTTTATGACTTGAAATGGTCTAAGTCCCTTCGCTTTGGCGGTTCTAATATAATCCTGATCAAGTACATCCAATAAGGCATTTCGCATCAATTGACTGATTACAGCCAACGGTCTTATTCCTAAAACAATAGCAGGGAGAATAATATTCTTTAGGGCAATAGATCGTCTTTCACCGAAATCATCAACTTCATAGAGACTTCCGGTCATGTTTAAGTTTGTCCAGTCATGCCAAAGATAACCAAACAGCCATGCAAAAATAATAGCACTAAAAAAAGATGGTACACTCATTCCTACCGTACTGATAACTTGAATAATACGATCAATCCAAGAATTATGGTTTAAAGCGCCAGCAATCCCTAAAATAATACCTAAAAATATAGCAATAGAAATTGCAGCCAACGCTAAAAAAATAGTATTTGGTATCGTCTCTGATAAAATATCCGAAACACGTTTGCCAGGACGTGCAAAAGAATATCTGAGGTAAGGTGATTTAAAGGCCACGTTAAATGAACTGCCCTTGAAAATAATTATTCCATTGTAATTATCAGTATTAAAAAAGGTATAATCCTCTTCAGTATTACTGTGAAAAGACAAAGGTGACAAATCATTAACATAAAATAAATATTGCTTCAAAATGGGTTGATCAAACCCATATTTATGCTTCATTTGAGCAAGCTGTTCACTATTTGAGTTTTGACCCAACATCATCCTCGCGGGATCTCCAGGCAGAACACTAAACAACAAGAATATAACGGTAATGACTCCAAATAGAGTTAAGAAAGCATAAGTGATTTTACGTTGTAAATACAGTAACAAATTAGTCGAAGCTTAATTGATCAAAATCGTTCCAATGCTTTTTATCTAAGATAGTTCCCTCCGCTAGTTTTAACGCAGCTGGATTTGAGCGCACTACTGTTTTTAGTGCAGTTTCATCAGCAAAATAAAATGGAATGTCTAAGCCATATTTTTCACAGATTAGTAATTGTTCTTTCTCGCCAGTTGCTGTCAAACCGATAACCATATAGCCTGATTTCTCAGCACGCTCAATAAGTTCTGGCAATATTAACATTCCTTTTGATTCGCTTTTCGCTAAATTATACGAAAAGATGATGAGCAATTTAGGTTCGGCCATCATGTCTTCAAAATAATTTTCGTCACCCTTTTCGATTGAAAAATCGTGAATGGGAGGCTCATAGCCTTCCTGAATGGTCTTGGTTTCAAAGCGCAAATATTCACCACCTTCAACCGCAGGGTATGATCCATTAGTTACGAAGGACTGTTCTGCGCCATCTACTTGAAAATACCAAGTGTATTCTACTATTGGTTTAGGAGCATCCTCCGGAATGATGCTCTGTTCAACAATATTTGATTGAACTTTGTAAGGTCGAAAATCTAAAATCGGTAAATGCATCAAAACATAATAAACCACACTCATAGAAGCAATCATGCTGGTCAAAACTACAATTGAATTGGTCACACCGCTAAAGTAAGGTGCAATCAATCGTTGTTTGATAAAAAGCCAAACAATTAAAATTAAAAGAATCACATCTTTCGTAAAAGACTCCCAAGGGGTAAGTTTTATGGCATCACCAAAACAACCGCAATCTGTTACTTTATTGAAATAGGCCGAATAAAAGGTTAGGAAAGTGAAAAATACAATCATACCCAACAAATTGAACATGGTAAATTTTACTTGATATCCAAGTAATAAAAATACGCCAAGAAGCACCTCAAATACAACGACAAATACTGCGATGACCAAGGCATAAGGCTCTAGAATTGGCAAATCTAATACCGTTTGACCAAAGTACTCTTCCAGCTTAAAAGCAAAACCCACAGGGTCATTGAGTTTAATTAATCCTGAAAAAATAAACAAAGTTCCAACGGCAATTCGGATGACATGAGTTAAGGTTTTCATAACTTAGAATTTAAATGGATGAGTGCAAAAATGGCATAATTTATCATGTCTTGATAATTGGCATCGATCCCCTCGCTAACGGTGGTTTTACCTTGATTATTCTCAATTTGCTTTACTCGAAGGAGTTTTTGAATGATTAAATCAGTTAATGAACTTACGCGCATGTCACGCCATGCCTCGCCATAATCATGATTTTTATCTTGCATTAATTGACGGGTTTCGGACAATTTCAAAGTATAAAGCTCTAATGCTTTTTCAGGTTCCAAATCCGGTTGTGCAACGATACCTAAATCAATTTGAATTAAGGCCATTACACAATAATTTACAATACCGATAAATTCACCTGCCTGACCTTCATCTATTTTTCGAACACTTTTTTGCTGTAAACTTCTAATCCTTTGAGCCTTAATAAAAATTTGGTCCGTCAACGAACTTAACCTCAGAATACGCCATGCGCAACCATAATCATTCATTTTACGTTCAAATAAATCTTGACATGTCCTGGCGACACTGTCGTATTGTTGAAGAGTGCGTTCCATGCGTAGCGCTATTTTGTGTAAATTTACATCCAAAATAAACACATACAAGAGGTTTCTGAGGAATTTTTGACGCATTTATACACATCTCGCATGACACTAAACTGCAATGGCCAACTCATAAAGATCAATACACCTATCGTCATGGGTATTTTGAATATGACACCTGATTCATTTTATGATGGTGGCAAACTTTCTACTTCGGATGTCGTGCTTCAGCAGGCCGAAAAAATGTTAAAGGATGGCGCTACATTTCTTGACGTGGGAGGCTATAGCACCCGACCTAATGCTAAGAATATTTCTGTAGATGAAGAATTAAAACGCGTGATTCCAGTAATTGAATTATTATCCAAACAATTTCCTAAGGCATTAATTTCAATTGATACGTTTAGGTCAAAAGTTGCTAAAGAAGCTTTTTATAGCGGTGCTTGTATGGTCAATGACGTTTCTGGCGGACAAATGGATGAGCTCATGTTTAGCACCGTAGCAGAACTGAAAGTTCCCTATGTTTTGATGCACATGAGAGGTACTCCACAAACAATGATGTCCAATTGTGTTTATGACGATTTGGTACGAGACATCATCTTATATTTTTCCGAGCGTTGTGCCGCAGCCCATGCTGCAGGAATTATAGATGTGATTGTAGATCCCGGGTTTGGATTCTCCAAATCTACTCCACAAAACTTCGAACTTCTTGATAAGCTCGAACTACTTCACCATTTAGACAAACCTATCCTCGTCGGGTTATCAAGAAAATCAATGATTTATAAAACTCTTGACTCCACAGCTGATGAGGCCCTCGCTGGAACCATCTGTCTTAATACCATTGCGTTAAACAAAGGCGTTCAAATACTTCGAGTTCACGATGTCAAAGAGGCCACAGAAAGTATCGAGCTATTGAAACAATTAAAATAGGTATTGATAAAAAAATTCTATTTTTACGAAAAGTGAGAAGACATGGTATTCTGGGACACCTTCAAATTCAGCATTGTAGAAGTAATTGATCTTCTGCTTGTCGCCTTTTTACTTTACTATCTCTATAAACTCGTTAAGGGAACAGTAGCAATCAATATTTTTACTGGAATCGTTATCATATATTTGATATTCAAACTCACACAAGCCCTTCAAAATGCCTCTGTTAAGCGGTATTTTAGGAGGTTTTATTAATGTAGGAATGTTTGCGTTAATTGTTGTCTTTCAACAAGAAATTCGAAAATTCTTATTGATGCTAGGGTCATCGAATTTTGGACGAAGACGGCGGTTTTTAAAGCAACTGCGTTTTTTCTTAAGTCCGATACTAAGAATGAGACCAATATTCATGCACTAGTAGATGCCTGCGAGCAAATGGCAACTACAAAGACTGGCGCCTTAATAGTTATTGAACGAAATAATAACTTAGATTTTTTAATCGCCCATGATCACCGTACGTCGATAACCTTGAGCTCCTCAATCATTCAAAGTATATTTTTTAAAAACAGTCCCTTACATGATGGCGCCATAATTATAGAAAAAAATAGCATCAAAGCCACACGCATTGCACTTCCCGTAACAGAGCAGGCCAATGTGCCGCAACGCTTTGGATTGAGACATCGCGCTGCCCATTGGAATTACTGAAAAAACGGATGCCCTAGCGATTGTAGTATCCGAAGAACGCGGCGAACTATCATACGCCAGAGATGGCGCTTTTATTTCGTTCAACGATAAAGAAGAACTCCTAAAGTGTTTGGAAAGTGATTTAAATTAAATTACCGATGTATGCAGAAACTGTACTTCATAAAGATGTTTATAATATCCATTGTCATTTTTCAAAAGTTCATGATGAGAGCCATCTTCCACAATCTTTCCTTTTTCCATGACAATGATTCTATCGGCTTTCTGAACCGTTGCAAGTCTGTGCGCTATAACTATTGATGTTCGGTTCTTAGTCATTTTATCTGTAGCAATCTGAATCAGCTGCTCGGCATGCATATCAACTGACGAGGTTGCCTCGTCAAGAATAAGGATGCTTGGATTTGTGACGTAAGCCCTTAAAAAGGATAACAATTGCTTTTGACCAGAAGACAACATGGCGCCCCGTTCCTTTACGTTTAAAATCGTAACCACCAGGGAGGCTTTCAATAAATTCATCAATACCTATTTCACGTGCGGCCGCCTGAACTTGAGTCAATGAAATTTCAGGATTCCGCAAGGTGATATTATTCAAAATAGTGTCAGCAAACAAAAACACATCTTGTAAAACGATGGCTATTTGACCTCTCAATGAAGTTAAGGTGAAAGATTTAATGTTCTTTCCATCAATGCTAATTTCACCCGAATCAATATCATAAAAACGATTGAGCAAATTGATCACTGTGGACTTGCCAGCACCTGTAGCACCAACGATGGCGATAGTTTCTCCGGCTTTGATACTCAGATCGAGACCATTAACAACAGGTTCATCTTGTAAATAAGAAAAATGGACATTTTGAAATTGTATAACACCTTCGAAATGAGGCGCAATGGCCTCACCTGAGCGGTCGATTCTTGAATCTGTGTCTAACACCTTGAACACCCTAGAAGAGGCGACCATACCCATTTGAAGGGTGTTGAATTTATTCGCAATTTGATTTAAAGGCCTAAACATCATTGGAATCATCATGACAAAAGCAGTAACTTCTCCTAGAGTCACGGTACTTTGATCAATCATGTTCAATCCACCAAACCACACCACTAAACCTAATGTAACTGATGAGATAATTTCCGCAATTGGGAAAAAAATAGAATTGTACCAAACTGTCTTTAACCAGCCCTTTTTTATGACGCTCATTTATCGATTTGAAGTTCTCTAATTCGATAGATTCGCGAGTAAAAAGCTGTAAGGTTTTCATTTCCAGTAACACGTTCTTGAACAAAGGAATTTAAATTGGCAACCTCTGTTCTAACTTCATCGAAGGCCTTTTTCATGTATTTCTGAAAGACTTTTGTCGCATAAACAATTATTGGCAGCGTGCAAAAAACGATCAAACTCAGCTTCCAATTCATATAGCACATCACGCCACCAACAACAAGCATCTTGAGCACATCACTAATAATCATAAATAATCCCTCGCTAAAGATATCAGCGATACGCTCCATATCAGTAACCGCTCTAGTGATCAAGACGCCAACTGACGATTTATCGAAATATGACATTTTAAAATTGAGCATGTGCTTGTATAATTTGACTCGAATGTCCTTTACTACAGATTGACCCAGCCAATTGGCCCAATAAATGAATAAGAGGGTTTGTACTTACTTCCAAGACCAAAATGACAAAAAGCAACATAATCATGGTTAGAAAACCCTCTGAAACTTTAGTTTCAATAAACCCATCAACAATAATTTGTGTCAGATATGGTTTGGCTGCACCAAAAAACAGACAATGCAAAAACAGCTAAAAAACTGCACACAAACACAAGTTTATAGGGTCTTATATATTGCATTAATCTTTTATAAAGATTAAAATCAAAGGACTTGGGTTTGTTCTCAGACATTATAGGTAGATGTTTTTAGGATATGTGATGCCTGCGAGGTATAAAACCATGCGCAGGAACTGAAGCGCCAGCCTCAGATCTATTTTTAGAGGCCAATATTTTAATAAAATCATCAACATTGAGTTTCCCTGTACCAATATCTAATAGGGTTCCTACAATGGCTCGAACCATATTTCTCAAAAACCTATCAGCGGTGATCACAAAAACAAGTTGATCTTTTTCAAAATACCATTCTGCTTTAACGATCTTACAATTATAGGTTTTTACATCAGTATTTGACCTCGAAAAACACTTAAAATTTTGATGACATAGCAATAATCGTGCTGCCTGATTCATTAAAGCGAATGTCTAACGGATGCTTATATTCATAGGCCCAACCCTCTAAAAAAGGATTTTTTTGTTGGGTAATTTTGTATAAATAAGTTCGCGCCGTTGCGTCAAATCGCGCATGAGCGTTTTCAACAACTTGAACGATCTTCTGGATGGCAATAGATTTGGGTAAAAATCCATTCAATCGATGTGTTAGATCCTCAAGATTTAAATCAGTAGAATGATCAAAATGAGCTGTCATAAACGAGGCGTGAACCCCTGCATCAGTGCGACCTGCTCCTACAATATCTGTTGGTTCACCTAACAATAATGAAAGCGTATTCTCAATAGTTGCCTCGACTGATTCTGCATTGGCTTGTATTTGCCAACCATGAAAAATGCGTCCCATTGTATGCTAATTCTATGAAATACTTCAAGGAAAAATGATATTTTTGAATCGCAAAGATAGCTAGTTTTAAGCTTGTATCCGACAGCAAGATTCAGATGAAAAAGATTCTTTTACTTTCCGACACCCATGGCTATATTGATGAGCGTATCGTAAATCATTCAAAATGGGCTGATGAAGTATGGCATGCAGGTGATATTGGAGACAGCAAAGTAACAGACACCATCGCTGCATTGAAACCACTTCGTGCGGTTTATGGCAATATTGATGGTAGCGTATTAAGGTCTCAATTTTCTGAAAATCAATTTTTTAACTGTGAAGGCATTAATGTTTGGATGACTCATATTGGAGGATATCCTGGGAGATATCCCGCAAAAATTAGGACGGTAATTGAGTCCAAAAGGCCACAACTATTTATTTGTGGTCATTCACATATTTTAAAAGTCATATCAGATAAAAAGTACAACTTACTACACATGAATCCTGGTGCTGCGGGTAAGCACGGATTTCACAAAGTGTGTACTATGCTTCGTTTTGAGGTCCATGAAGGAATAATCAATTCGTTAGAGGTCATTGAATACGATCGACATGAATATCAAAAATAAATTCTCTTCATGTTTTTTTTGATCAATTGATATAAGTTCAAAAAAAGATTGTATTATTGCCCTATCGATTCACACTTCAATCGATTCAATTACCACTTATTTCTGAGTAAACAATTTATTTATCCACTGACTCTTATTAACTAATCACAAAACATGTTTGAAATTACAGACTTAAAGGAGAAAAAACTTCAAGATCTTCAAGATATAGCCAAAGAGCTGAATATTTCTAAATATCGATCTCTAAAAAAATTAGATCTCGTTTACAAAATTTTAGATCATCAAGCTGCAAACCCAGTTAAAACAGAAACGCCTCAGGCGAGCGAGGTTTCAGATAACAAAGCGGTTTCAAAAGAACGTCCAGCACCAAAACCAAGACCTCAAAAGGAAAAATATACTCCAAATCCACGGACGGTAGCGACAAAGGAAGAATCAAAAGGAGTACCTACGGAATCTTCAAATGAAAACAAGCCACAAAATCAGGAAGCTCCAAAGCGTCCTAGACCAGTCGATCGAGGCCAAAATGGAGACCGGCAAAAATCAAATCAAAAGCCAAACCAAAACAACAGAAACAACCAACAGAAACAAGATCCTAACAAGTCCGTTCCTGATGGTAACAAAGACAATCGGAACCGCTATAAGGAACCTGATTTCGAATTTGATGCCATTATTGAAAGTGAAGGTGTATTAGACATTATGCCTGATGGCTATGGTTTTTTAAGATCTTCGGACTACAATTACTTGCTTCTCCCGACGATATTTATGTTTCTCAATCTCAAATCAGACTTTTTGGGTTAAAAACTGGTGATACTGTTCTTGGACACGTACGACCACCAAAAGAAGGTGAGAAATATTTTCCCTTAATTAAGGTGTCTAAAATTAACGGTTAGAGACCAGAGGTTGTGCGCGATCGTGTATCTTTGAACATCTTAACACCTTTATTCCCAAAAGAGAAATTCAATTTAGCAGAAAAACAAAGTACCATATCGACTCGAATTATGGATTTGTTTTCGCCAATTGGCAAAGGACAGCGTGGTATGATTGTGTCTCAACCAAAAACTGGTAAAACAATGTTCTTAAAGATGTAGCTAACGCAATTGCTGCAAATCATCCTGAAGTATATCAAATATTTTACTGATTGATGAACGTCCTGAGGAAGTGACAGATATGCAACGAAATGTACGTGGTGAAGTTATTGCCTCTACCTTTGATAAAGAAGCTCACGAGCATGTGAAAATCGCTAATATCGTTTTAGAAAAAGCAAAGCGATTAGTAGAATGTGGCCACGATGTTGTTATTCTTCTTGATTCAATTACACGATTGGCTAGAGCCTACAATACTGTTCAACCAGCATCAGGTAAAATTTTAAGTGGTGGTGTTGATGCCAATGCACTCCACAAGCCAAAACGTTTCTTTGGAGCAGCGAGAAATATCGAAAATGGAGGATCATTATCAATTATTGCTACAGCCTTAACTGAAACTGGCTCTAAAATGGATGAAGTTATCTTTGAAGAATTTAAAGGTACTGGAAATATGGAGCTCCAATTGATCGCAAGATCTCAAATCGACGTATTTTCCCAGCCATAGACTTGATTTCATCGAGTACCAGACGTGATGATATTTATTAGATGAAAAAACCATTCAACGAATGTGGATCATGCGAAAGTACTTAGCAGACATGAATCCTGTCGAGGCAATGGAATTTATTAACGAGCGATTTAAACAAACTCGCAATAACGAGGAATTTCTTAATTTCGATGAACGGTTAAGTCACAATCAAAAATATAATGCACAAAAAAAGCGCTTTCAATTGAAAGCGCTTTTTAATTTTATACTATAAAAGGTTATTACAACGCAGCAATGTGTTTCGTCAACCCGATTTAAGATTAGCCGCTTTATTATTATGTATAATATTTTTCTTCGCTAACTTATCAATCATTGAAACAACAGAAGGCAACATTGCTGTGCTTCTTTCTTATCTTCAAGCTCGCGTAATTTCTTAATGCATTACGAGTTGTTTTGTGTTGATAACGATTAAGCACACGTTTCTTTCGGTGCTTCTGATACGTTTTAACGCTGATTTATGATTTGCCATAATATTTTATTATTTTACTGTAGCCCGTAGGGGAATCGAACCCCTCTTACCAGGATGAAAACCTGGCGTCCTAGCCGATAGACGAACGGGCCATTAATATCATTATTTCAAAACCTCAAAGAAGTTTTATTGAGAACGCGGTGGCAAAAATACAACTATTTTTATATGATGCAATAGTTGATTGATATTTTTAAAAAATAGATTAGTATGCCTTAGCGAATAATACCCGTTGCGCTGATGGTTTTCCAGAAAAAACACATTTACCCAGTTCTTGAGGGTTATTTAAAGGAATACAGCGAATCGTAGCCTTAGTAAGTGCTTTTATTTTAGCCTCAGTCTCTACTGTACCGTCCCAATGTGCCGAAATAAATCCAGTTTTTTGTTCTAAAGTCTTCTTAAAATCTTCAAAAGTATCGACCTCTGTGGTATGATTTGCTCTAAAATCTACAGCCCTCTTGAACAAGTTGTCCTGAATTGCAACTAAATTTTGAGCAATAACTTCTACAATGCCTTCCAATTGAAAAGAGAATTTTTCTAAAGTATCTCGTCTTGCCATTTCAATAGTCCCATTTTCAAGGTCCTTAGGCCCAATAGCCAATCTCAACGGTACACCTTGTAGCTCATACTGCGCAAATTTTGCACCGGGACGCATGGTATCTCTGTTGTCATATTTTACCGAAATGCCAGCTAGTCGTAAATCATTAACCAGCCTGTTAACAACAAAGTCAATATCATCGAGCTGTGCCTGTCCTTTATATATGGGAACGATAACCACCTGAATTGGCGCCAACTTTGGCGGCAAAACTAAACCTTGATCATCACTATGTGTCATTACTAAGGCACCCATCAAGCGTGTTGACACACCCCATGATGTGGCCCATACAAACTCTTGTTGCCCTTCCTTATTTGTGAATTTTACATCAAAAGCTTTTGCGAAATTTTGACCTAAAAAATGTGACGTTCCTGCTTGAAGGGCTTTACCATCTTGCATGAGTGCTTCAATGCAATAGGTTTCTTCTGCTCCAGCAAATCGTTCACTATCTGTTTTTAAACCTTTAATTACAGGGATGGCCATGAAATTTTCTGCAAATTCAGAATAAACATTTGTCATCTGAATGGTCTCATCAATTGCTTCTTGTTTCGTCTCATGTGCTGTATGACCTTCTTGCCAGAGAAATTCAGCAGTACGTAAAAAAAGTCGTGTCCGCATTTCCCATCTCACAACGTTTGCCCATTGATTGACTAAAATTGGTAAATCACGATATGATTGAATCCACCCTTTATAGGTACTCCAAATTATGGCCTCGCTTGTAGGTCTTACTATAAGTTCCTCCTCGAGTTTAGCCTCAGGGTCAACACGAAGTTTTCCAGGTTTATCTGGATCATTTTGAAGGCGATAATGAGTAACAACCGCACATTCCTTGGCGAATCCTTCAGCATTTTTTTCTTCAGCTTCAAAAAGACTCTTTGGTACAAATAATGGGAAATAAGCATTCTGATGCCCCGTAGCTTTAAACATGCTGTCGAGTTGTGCTTGCATCTTTTCCCAAATAGCGTACCCATAAGGTTTTATGACCATGCAGCCTCGAACAGCAGAGTTCTCGGCAAGATCAGCTTGAACGACCAATTCGTTATACCATTTTGAATAATCTTCTGATCTTGGGGTTAGTTTTTTTCCCATATTTTTTTTTTGGCACAAATGTTGTAAAACCCTAATTGGATAGTAAGCAAAACTAACTATTTTTGGAATGTTCAACAATTAAAATTGAAACTATGCGACTTCTTAACTCACTACGGAAACTACAATTATTAGTTTTAGGCATTTTTATCAGTACGGCCATGAGCTGTAGTTCTTTTCAATATGCTGGAAATATTCATGACGACATCTATAATGATGATGTTGAAGTTGTTTATGCTGAGCAAAAAACCGGTGAACATCTTCAGGAAGAAGTAAGTTACGACAACTCGAGCGATTATTACAGAAATCTACTTAAAGACAAGGCATCTCAATACGGCTCTGAAAATGATATCATTACCGATGTGAATGATTACTCCAGCTCTTATTATGATGAGGATGAAGAAAGTGATGATGCTTATAGTGGTTGGGGTCAAGAGAGCGATCAAGTTAATGTAAACATTTACACAAATTCTTACTACGGATACAGTCCATTTTGGAGACCGCGTTTTTACCGTCCTTGGAATTGGACATTTGGTTATAATAGTTGGAATTTTGGATATGATTATTGGGGTCCTGGGTTTTACCCACCAATTTCTCCTTGGTATCAACCTTATTACTATGGTGGCTTTTATCCAAACTATTACGGACATCCGTTCTATGGTTATCCCTATTATGGGTCAAATTTTAACAACGGTTTTTACGGAAGTGGTCGGGATATAGTCTTTACAAATGGACATCGAGGTGGTCGTGGTGTGAGTAATAGTGGGCTTTTGAGTGCTTCTAGTAGAGAAAGTTTTAATCGCACCATGAGCCGTGCTACAAGAGGCTCACGATCATCTTCAAACTCAAGACCAGCGAGCAGCTCCATAAATAATAGTCAGCGACCAAGAAATGGCGTTAGTCGAAACGGCGTTAGTTCACGTCCATCTGCAACATCAAGACCTAATAATGCATCAAGACCTAGCACTACGAGACCAAGTAGCTCTTCAAGACCAACCACGGTAAGACCAAATAACTCTTCCCGACCAGTGAGCAGTCCGAGAGTAAACAGATCATCAAGAAGACGAGGTGACAACAACAACCAAGTTAACTCGAACAACACTAACACAAGACCGTCTTCAAATACCATATCCACGAACACTGTGCGTAGAAATTCTTCATCAAGTTTTTCAAGGGGCAGTAGTTCTGGATCTTCGAGAGGAAGTTCTGGCGGACGACTCGGTAATAACTGATCATACAATTCATTCATCACTAAATAAAACTCTATGAAAAGAATATACTTATTTATAGTGCTCCAATCATTTGTGTTCGGATTAGCAGCTCAAGATATCACTGATGCCGTAAGATATGGCAATGTCAATATTCATGGTTCAGCGCGCTTCCATGCCCTTGGTGGAGCTTTTGGAGCTTTAGGAGGTGATCTGTCCGCAGTGAGTGCCAATCCTGCAGGTTCTGCGATATTCTCGAAAAGTTATTTTTCGGCTACGTTAGGCGTTAAGAGTTTTGAGAATAATACCGATTATTTTGGCAGGAGCACAACAAACAGTGATGGAAATATTGGATTTGACCAATTGGGTGCAGCGTTCGTATTTAACAATACAAATGACAATTCAAAGGTCAAAAAAATAGTCTTGAGCCTGGTATATGATCAAACTCAAAATGGCGATACGTCATTCAAAGCTAATGGTGTTAGTAATCAATCAATAGATAGATATTTTTTAGCCAATGCTCAAGGATTATCCCTAAATACTATCTCAGCTTTTCCTGGTGAAAGCCTTACTCAAGCATATGGATATATAGGAGGAGACTATGGTTATCAGAATCAACAAGCCTTTCTAGGTTATGAAAGTTTTATTTTAGAACCAGATAGTATTGACGACACTAACAACTTGTATTATTCGAATATTGCTCCGGGTTCTTTTGACCAGTCCTATAACTATGTCACTTCAGGAATTTCAGGGAAATTAGGCATCAATTTAGCGATGCAGTATGACGAGAAACTCTATTTAGGATTAAACCTAAATGCCCATTCTATCGAGCAAAAGAAATCAACCTATTTGCAGGAAGAGAACGATAACCCAGGATCGTTAATTAATACTGTTGAGTTCTTAAATGATTTATCGGTTACGGGGAGTGGATTTTCATTTCAATTTGGAGGCATCTACAAAATCAATCCATCTTTTAGACTAGGTTTAACCTATGACTCGCCAACGTGGTTCACCATTTCTGAAGAAAGCACGCAGGCGGTTTTCACAAGAAGCACTGACGGTATTGTTTTCGACGACGGTAGCACCGATTATTCGTTCTCAGTTAATCCTAATTCGGTAAATATATTCCCTGAATATCGTCTTGAAACACCATCTAAAATAACTGGTAGCGCAGCCTTCATTTTAGGGAATTTAGGACTTATAAGTTTTGAATATTCTAGAAAAAACTTTGCCAACACAAAATTCCGTCCAACAAATGATATATACTTTTCAGAACAAAATGACATCATCAGTAACGCACTTGTAAATGCCCAAACATATCGTCTGGGTGGTGAGTTTAGGTTCAGTCAACTCAGTTTTAGAGGAGGTTATTCGATAGTTGAATCTCCTTATAAAAACAAATCCATTATGGAAAATACTTCTACCGTATCACTTGGGATTGGTTATAGTTTTGGAAATACACGAATTGACTTATCTTATTCAACTCTTCAACAAAATAGAACAAATCAACTCTATCAGGTGGGAACTGGAGATTTGGCTCCATTATCACGTACTCAAAGTGACTTTTCAAATATCTTTTTAACCGTTGGATTTAGTTTATAAAAAAAGGCCTGATTAACAGGCCTTTTTTACTATTTATCTTTTCAAGGTAAAGTGTGCTTTATGTTGTTTAATTTTATTGGTGCTCAGATCCAGGTAATGAACCGTAAACCAGTAATCACTCGATGGCATCAACGCACCATTATAAGTTCCATCCCACCCGCGACCCTGAGGTCGGATCTCTTTGAGCAGTTTACCATATCTGTCAAATATATAAATTTTTGTCTCCAACTGATCCGATAGGCTGAAAATATTCCATGTGTCATTATATCCATCGCCATTGGGCGTGAAAAATAACGGATAGCCTATCACCAATACCTCCACCATCACTTCACCACAGCCTGTGATGTCTCGCGCCCAGATCTGATGAATCCCATCACTCAATCCTGTGAAGATCGTATCAGTGGTCCATGGACCATTATCAATACTCAATTCATAATTACCATTACCGACCACCGTGGCCTCTACCGTGGCATTGTCTGCAAAGACCATACTGGTAACTTCTGCTGTCAATATCGGGGGCTCACTGCTGATCACCGTAGTCTGGACTGTGTTATCACAAAGTGTCGTTAAATTGGTTACCGTTACACTGTAAGTCCCTGCCTGGGTGGCTGTATAACTGCTCGCAGTAGCTCCAGCTATAACCCCTGAGTTAAATTGCCACTCAAAACTGTAGTCCGCCGACGATAATCCTGTGTCCATCATCGGGGGTCCCACAACTTCTGTCCCATTAGTGTTCTCACAAAGCAGATAACTGTCCTCCAAGTCAAATATCGGCAACAAATTAACCTCCAACTCTAAAGGCGCTGTAGCATAACACACCGAGGTGGTCGTGCTCACATTACTTACTCGCGCGTAAATCGTTTGGGGATTCGATATGTTTTGATAAATGTTGTCTAAGGCATTGATCCCTGCATCGGCATCTGACTGACTTCCATAGTAACTCACCACATAGTTCGCAGTGTTTTGACCATCTAGCACTTGGGCATTCATCGTGCTTAAGTCAAAAGCCGCAAAACCATCATTGGCATCTGTCTGATCGCAAATCACATAAGTGAGCGGCTGAAGATCTGGATTCGCTTGGGCGCTCTCCTGAACCTCTATAGCAAAACTCATACCGCCTACAGTACACATCGTCTGAGTGTTGGTAATCACCACATAGATCGCCTGTGGATTACTCGTGTTGTTATATGGACTCAACAAGGCGTTCGTGGCTGCAGCTGCATCCCCCTGAGTGGCGTAATAGCTCACCGTAAATACTGAAGGGTCTTGACCATTAAGAATCTCTACATCTTTACTGATCAAATCAAAACCATACAACTGATCCGTGTTCAATTCACATACAATATAGTCGGTAATCGTGGTCGATTCCGGTAGTGGATCAACCAATAAATCAAAACTTACTATACTATAACAACCTGTAACAATGTTCGTGTCTCGTACATAAATCGTCTGTGGACTAATCGTATTGCTGTACTGCGTTGGATCAACTATCGCATTTTGTGACTCCTGAGCATCAAACTCACTCTCATAGTAGGTCAGCGCAACACCGCTCTCGCCATTGAGAATGTAAATCTCATTCTCTGTTAAATCAAATACCTCAATACCATCACCAGGGTTATTCTCATCACACAACTCTATATCTTCTGGAGTCAAACCTGGTGTCGGGTTAGGAAGCACTCGAAGGGTTAAGGTCGTGTAACTCACACAACCCGTTACTGGATCAGTAACTCCAACAAAGACCGTTTGTGGATTAGCAGCTGCTCCTGAGATAGATGTGTTTGTGTAAGACGTCTCGGGATCTATAGCATTAGTCCCTGAGATCGCATCTGACTCGGTCTCATAGTAAAGCACCTCTAAGGCACCATTACCCCCTGTGATCTGATTGTTACTCTGAGTCAAATCAAACACTGTCAGACCATCTGCAATAGCATCATCACATAGCTCCAAAGGATCGGGCTGAACCAATACTGGTAGCGCATAAACAATAAGCTCTAAACTGGTAAGCTTGTAGCAACCATTACTCGTGTCTTCTACCCTGACCCATATGGTTTGATTGTTAGCTATCGTATTGGTGAAAAAACCCGGTGCAGATATCGCATTGGTAGCAGAATCTGCATCAAGCTGCGTTAAATAAAAACTGAGCACATACTGCAAAGGATCTAAGCCGTTTAAAATCTCTGTAGACTTATCATTCAAATTAAATGGCTCAAAACCATCAGTGTCGGTGTCGCACTGAGTCAGTGGAGTTGGATCCGTTAACTGGGGGGTTGGGTTAACTATCAAATCAAAGGAGACAATCGTCGCACAACCAGTGGTGATCAAACTACTCTCAACACGAGCATAAACCGTCTGTAAATCCTGTACAATATTATCATATGGACTCAACAATGCATTAGCCGAATTCTCCGCATTAGACAAAGTCTCATGGTAGGTGACAACCAATGTCGTGTCACCTGAGGTGATCTGATCAGTCGCATCACTCAAAGTGAATGTGCCAAAACCATCATTGTCAGCATCACAGTATATTAATGACGTAGGAGTAAAAGCCGCTGGAGCCTGGTTAACAACCAAGTCTAATGTCGTTAGTGAATAACAACCTGTGGTAGCATCTACCACTCTGACAAAAATAACTTGTCCATTCTGACCCAAATAAGGGTTTGGAAGTGCTCCGACTCCTGCATCGGCATCCGCTTGATCAAAATGATAGGTCACTAAATAGTCTGGATTTGCTCCTGTAATCTCATTGTTTTTTACCGACAAATCAAACTCGGTGATATAATCAGGAACATTGTCATCGCACACATCTAAGGGTGCCGGCATGAAAATTAAAGGCTGTTCATATACCGTAAAAGTAACTTCAGAAAAATTAACACATGGACCATTAGTATCATACCGAATCGTATACGATGCTCCAAAGGGCGCATTAGAAACAATTCCAGTTACTGGATCAATAATTGCGCCATCAGTAGGCGTAACAAGAAAACTGAATACGCCTCCTGCAAGACCAGAGATCACAGGAACACCGCCGTCACAACCTGGGGTTATAGTAAAACTGGCATCGTCAATTAAAATGGACGTTAAAGATTGTTCAGTTACACTTGTACAAGGCCCTGAGGTTATGTAGGATATTTGGTAAGTAGAGCCTCCAACCCCTCCAGTCACTTCTCCTGTTGTGGTGTCAATCACAGCACCATCGGTGGGAGCAGTCACAAAGGCAAATACACCACCAGCATCTCCTGTGATGGTTGCTGTACCACCATCGCATGTCGGGGTCATTGTAAAATCAGAAAACTCTTCATCCAAAACTGTAACACTCTCTGTCGTATTCACTGGACATGGTCCAGCTGTAGTATAGGTCACATCATAGGTTGTACTATATGATCCTAAGGTAATCGTTCCTGTGACTGCATCGATTACAGCGCCATCGGTCGGCGCAGTAGTAAAAGTAAATACACCGCCTGTATCACCAGTGATTGTCGCAGTTCCACCATCACACGATGGAGTCATGGTGAATGTCGCAAACTCTTCATCAAATACCGTGACATCAACCGTGGTTTCATCAGGACATGGTCCCGCTGTTGTGTAGGTCACTGAGTAAGTAGCGCCGTAGGATCCTCCCGAAACAATACCAGTTGTAGCATCAATGACAGCACCGTCAGCAGGTAGCGTTGCGAATGTAAAAATACCTCCTGTATTTCCTGTAATCGTTGCCAATCCTCCATCACATGTCGGAGACATTGTAAAGGTTGCAAATTCTTCGTCTAAAACGGTTAAACTGAAAATGGTCTCATCTGGACAAGGACCACTGGTAGCATAGATCACATCATAGGTAGCACTCGGTGTCGCTCCAGTTACTTCTCCTGTTGTGGTGTCAATCACAGCACCATCGGTGGGAGCAGTCACAAAGGCAAATACACCACCAGCATCTCCTGTGATGGTTGCTGTACCACCATCGCATGTCGGGGTCATTGTAAAATCAGAAAACTCTTCATCCAAAACTGTAACACTCTCTGTCGTATTCACTGGACATGGTCCAGCTGTAGTATAGGTCACATCATAGGTTGTACTATATGATCCTAAGGTAATCGTTCCTGTGACTGCATCGATTACAGCGCCATCGGTCGGCGCAGTAGTAAAAGTAAATACACCGCCTGTATCACCAGTGATTGTCGCAGTTCCACCATCACACGATGGAGTCATGGTGAATGTCGCAAACTCTTCATCAAATACCGTGACATCAACCGTGGTTTCATCAGGACATGGTCCCGCTGTTGTGTAGGTCACTGAGTAAGTAGCGCCGTAGGATCCTCCCGAAACAATACCAGTTGTAGCATCAATGACAGCACCGTCAGCAGGTAGCGTTGCGAATGTAAAAATACCTCCTGTATTTCCTGTAATCGTTGCCAATCCTCCATCACATGTCGGAGACATTGTAAAGGTTGCAAATTCTTCGTCTAAAACGGTTAAACTGAAAATGGTCTCATCTGGACAAGGACCACTGGTAGCATAGATCACATCATAGGTAGCACTCGGTGTCGCTCCAGTTACTTCTCCTGTTGTGGTGTCAATCACAGCACCATCGGTGGGAGCAGTCACAAAGGCAAATACACCACCAGCATCTCCTGTGATGGTTGCTGTACCACCATCGCATGTCGGGGTCATTGTAAAATCAGAAAACTCTTCATCCAAAACTGTAACACTCTCTGTCGTATTCACTGGACATGGTCCAGCTGTAGTATAGGTCACATCATAGGTTGTACTATATGATCCTAAGGTAATCGTTCCTGTGACTGCATCGATTACAGCGCCATCGGTCGGCGCAGTAGTAAAAGTAAATACACCGCCTGTATCACCAGTGATTGTCGCAGTTCCACCATCACACGATGGAGTCATGGTGAATGTCGCAAACTCTTCATCAAATACCGTGACATCAACCGTGGTCATCGTTGGACAAGGTCCATTACTGAGATACATCACAGAGTAAGTTGCTCCGTATGGGGCATTTGAAATTTCTCCTGTAGCGGCATCCAAAACTGCTGAATCAATTGGCTGTACAGCGAATGAAAATGTCCCTCCTGCTAAACCTGTGATGGAAGCTGTTGCACCGTTACAATTTGGGGTTAATACGAATGAACTATCATCAGCATCTAATGTTGTAATACTTTGAGTTGTTGTTGTTGGACATATACCAATAGTCGTATAAGAGACATCATAGGTAGTAGCGTATGACCCATTGCTAACTAAGCCCGTATTTGGATCAATTACAGCGCCATCCGTTGGGGCTGTTGCGAATGAAAAAGTCCCTCCTAATGCACCTGTAATTCCTGCAGTGACACCATTACATTCTGCAGTTAAGGTAAAACTAGAATCATCTGCCGGCAGAAGTACTAAATCAAAAACTGGTGCAGAGGATACTATGAAACAGCCTGCGCCACCAACGTCGTCAATTCTTACATAAATGGAGGCATTACCACTTGAATATGGACTCGTTAGTTCACCCGATGCAGCATCGGCATCGGCCTGACTTAAATAATATGTCACAATAAAATCTGCAGGATCTTGAGTATCCAAGATATCACTTGTTTGACTGTCCAAATTAAACAATTCGACACCGTCATTTCCTTGATCATCACATAAAATGATATCATCAACAGCGTTAATAACTGGCTGGGCAATGGTGTTTAGTGTGAAGCTAAAAGTTTCAAAACAGTCTGTGTTAAGGTATTCTACTCGAACATAAATGATCTCGTCGTCCACACCCATATAGGCAGTAAGGTCACCCACCAAAGCATTGGTTTCACTGTCTGCATCAGTTTGAGACCCATAATAGGTAATGACATAATCTCCGGGTGATGAATTTCCTGCTAAGATAACAGCGTCATTAGAAAGCAAATCAAAAGCATAACTAGTGGCTCCTGTTTCGCAAGTGTAAAGATTGTCTGGTGCGTTGACCAGAATCTCAGGATATACTTCAACACAAATTTCTTCAAAATACTCACAGCCAAAATCATCAGTCACGCGATAAGTGTAACAAAACGTCCCATCCGACGATGGCTGAACAACAATACTAGCGCCATTTTCAGAAATGATTGAGGTATCAGCATCCCAGCTTTCACCCGTGATTACTGGCGTAAAAGAGTACTCAGGTGGCTGTAAATTGGGATCAAACTCAATATACCATTCAAATATATAACCATCATCAATTCCGATATTATCAACAATCTCAATCGTCCAGGTGCCGTTTAAAGGACTTCCAACCAAATTATTAAAAGACTGAAAAGGCAAATAAGTCCCCGGTTGCCAAGAGTCGTTCGCAGGTGTCCCAGCAATAACTGTGGGTGCATTTTCTAATAAAACAGACGCATTCATTGAAAAGCAATAGGTTTCTCCAACACCAGGACCAGTTCCACTATCATTTGCTCCACCAAAATAGGTGCCAAAACCAGCCTGCTCAAACAATTGAGCTTCTTGGCCGTTGGGACTGATTATTGTGATATCTAAATCTCCTGAATAGGAATGTTCCATATTCACGCAAATATTGAGAATCTGGTTCATATCGGTTACAGATAAACCGGCATCATAACAATCTACTAAAATGCCTGTTTCATATGCTACACCATTACCATCTGGGAGAAAAGTAGTACCGCTTTCAGGAGGCGCACAATCGTTGATATATTCAATGGGGGTAGCGACAGCGTTTATGGTTACTTCTTCTCCAAAACAAATAGATGGGCTAGCTGAGGCTGAGCCCGTGAAGTCAAATCCTGTATCGACCTGGATCACCTGATCAATTCGATTATCATTACTACATCCCGCTGGATCACCCGATGTATTTGTATCATAAATAATGAGGTTTGCAATGTAAACACCAGGGATGTCGTAGGAGAACGTCGCTGTATTTCCTGGTATTATTGTACCATTCCCTAGGTCCCACTCATAAGTTGCACCTGTGCCATCTTCAGAAAAAGTAGCACTACCAGTAAGAGTAATCTCATCCCCAGGACATACTTTCAAATAACCGTCTGAATTAGGTGCTGGAGACACAGTGTCTAAAACGGCATTAATCGTTTGGCAGGGTTCAAAACAAGAAATGACTCCTGACCAGCCCGTTGTTGCCGCTGAGGCATCACTAACCCATTGAAAAGTTAAGCACCCTGTAACATTGTCTGGAGTGGCCGTTACGAAACTTGGAGAATTAGCAGCAGCTCCAGAAAAAACCCCTAAAACAGGTGCTGATATATCCGAACCATTATAAATGGTTAATTGATCTAGATTAACCTGAGTGTTCCATTCTGTAAATGTAACCTGAGTCAATTGCCCAGCATTTTCTGGACAAATTGTAAAGACAAAATTCTCATTATTACCATAACTATTTGCCCCACCTCCTGGCCCTCCGGAATCATAAAAATTTCCCGAGCAGGTATTTATGGTACCATCAGTCATATTATAATTCTGGGCGAATGATGTTGTAGCCGATAAAATGATGAGTGACAGTAACGCCAGCCCAGAGTGCTTAATTTTTAATACTAAATACATCCTGAGGAATAATTTGAAGCAGTAGATCAGTATTGTCAATTTGGAACATTTGTTGGTTTGGGCTAAACCATTGAAATCCATATATCAATGGATTGAAAGTTGCAGAATCAAATTCTGAAGGTCTTTTTATGTTTCTATTATAATTTGAAAATAAAGGCAAGTCGGATAGTTTTTGAAAACCAGATAAATCTTTGTTTGGAACACGAATAATTTTAATTCTTGAACGTAAAAGAAATTTCATGTTTCTCAATTGATTTGGACGATCAAGCAAATAATCCTTGAGGAAATCACCATAAACCTCCTTAAGTTGAGAAAGTTCATTCGCATTCAAAGGGTCAGACGTATCTGCAGGAAATTGAATAGGCTTGACTGAGTTTTGAGAAAATACTGTTCCCCCAATTAAGATCAAAACCATTAACAAATTAGCCTTTAAAGTCATTAATTATAATTTAATCGAAAAATAACAATTATTTTTTCAAATAAAGGTATTTCAGATAGTCAATTGTATTTTTTTATTAAATATTAAGTTTTTAAAAGACAATCAAATTTATTTATGAGAAAAAACACCTGACAAATTGTTATCTTTGCGATCCAATCTAAAAACAGATAAAAAATTTAAATGACTGATTCTCACGACACATTTTCAGACAACGATCATTTCACTTATTCATCAAAAACACCTTTGAGAAAAGATGCGTTTGACAAAACTCCTGAAGAAAAAATTGCGTTGATCGAATCATCAATGGCAGATATTCTAAATGTTATTGGCATGGATCTTTCGGACGACAGTTTAAAAGGCACACCAAAGCGCGTGGCAAAGATGTTTGTCAATGAAATATTCGGAGGGCTTTTACCCGAAAACAAACCAAAAGCATCAACCTTTGAAAACAGCTATCGATACGGGGAAATGCTTGTTGAAAAAAACATTACGGTTTATTCTACCTGTGAGCATCATTTACTTCCAATTGTCGGTAAAGCGCATATCGCGTATATTTCAAACGGCACGGTTGTGGGATTATCTAAGATGAACCGTATCGTAGATTATTATGCAAAACGCCCTCAAGTGCAAGAACGATTGACCATGCAAATTGTGCATGAGATGCAGCAAGTTTTGAATACAAAAGATGTGGCCTGCGTGATAGATGCCAAGCATTTATGCGTTAATTCTCGAGGAATAAGGGATATCGATAGCAGTACAGTGACCAGTGAATTTGGCGGAAAATTTAAAGATCCTGCGGTGAAAGCTGATTTTTTATCGTACATTCAGCTAGATACAGATTTTTAATACATGGCACTCTTTCGAGAACAACGACTTAAAATATACAACTCCCTAAGTGGCAAGAAGGAATATTTTGTGCCGATTAATGAAGGGCGAGTTGGTATTTATGTTTGCGGCCCCACAGTCTACAACAAAGTGCACCTCGGCAACTTGAGGACATTCATGTCGTTTGATATCGTCACGCGCTATTTGCGTCATTTAGGTCTTAACGTAAGATATGTTCGGAATATTACAGATGTAGGACACTTGGAGCATGACGCAGACAGTGGTGAGGATCGTATTTCTAAAAAAGCACGACTAGAATCTTTAGAGCCAATGCAAATTGTGCAGCGTTACACAGTGGATTTTCATCAAATGCTAAATCGTTTGAATTGTCTGCCACCAGACATTGAACCAAGTGCCACTGGCCATATCATAGAGCAAATTGAAACGGTGAAAGATATTTTATCAAAAGGAATGGCTTATGTAGTAAATGGCTCTGTTTATTTTGATGTATTTAAATACAGCGACTCGCATCATTACGGCATTTTGAGTGGTCGGAATCTTGAAGATTTGATTCATAATTCTCGTAGCCTGGATGGGCAGCAAGACAAAAAAAATCCTCAAGATTTTGCGTTATGGAAAAAAGCAGAACCTGAGCATATTATGAGGTGGCCGTCACCATGGGGTGACGGATTTCCTGGATGGCATTTGGAGTGCACAACAATGAGCACGAAATATTTGGGAGCCCAATTTGATATTCACGGCGGCGGAATGGATTTAAAATTTCCTCATCATGAGTGTGAAATTGCCCAAAGTGAAGCCTGTGGTAATCAGCAACCAGTGAATTACTGGATGCATGCCAATATGCTTACGCTCAATGGTCAAAAAATGGCGAAATCCACTGGAAACAATATTCTTCCTGAAGAGGTTTTTTCTGGATCAAATACCTTTTTATCCAAAGCTTACAACCCTTCTGTCGTACGATTTTTCATGCTTCAAGCACATTACAGATCAGTACTAGACTTTTCTGATGCTGCTTTAGCTGCATCCGAAAAAGGGTTTGTAAAGCTCATGGCATCACTCTCTGTACTCAACCAACTTCCAGTGTCGAAAATAACTACATCATTTAATTTGAACAATTGGACAAATGCTGGATATGACGCCATGAATGATGACTTTAATACTCCTGTTTTGATTGCGGAATTGTTCACTGCGGTCAAATTTATTAATCAGGTCAAAGATGGTGACGCTCAAATCTCAGCTGAAGATAAAAAAGCATTGGAGATACAACTCAACCACTTTATTTTCGATATTTTAGGACTCGAAAGTCAAGCTTCGGATTCTAAAACAGACCGAATTGATATGGTTGTTAAAATTTTAATGGATTTGAGAAATCAAGCGCGAGTTGATAAGGATTTTGCCTTATCCGATAAGATTCGAGACCAACTTATAGAAGCTGGCATTCAGCTCAACGATGGCAAGGACGGTACTGGCTTTTCATTTTTATAAGATGAAACGGATTATCATCGCTCCCTTTATATTTTTAGTTAGGTTTTATCAAGTGATCATCTCACCGCTCACGCCATCAGCATGCCGCTATCAACCCACATGCTCTCATTATACTTTGGAATCACTTAAGATTCATGGCTTATTCAAAGGAGGATGGCTAGCCCTAAAACGCATTGGCCGATGCCATCCATGGGGTGGATCGGGATATGACCCCGTACCAAAGCAAATTAAATAAGGTCGTTTTCAAAATACTATGCACATAAGGTTTAGTGCATTTCCCTATATTTACGGTCAAAAACTATTTATTTATGTTACTTCAAATCGTTTGGGATCCTGCATCAGAAGGAATTCATTTATTCGGCAATTTCACCATTTACTACTACAGTTTGATGTGGATTATAGCCTTTACTATTGGCTGGTATCTAATGAAAGCAATTTATAAACATGAAAAACTTAGTGCAGAACAAATGGACTCTTTGTTGGTCTATTCAGTTTTAGGTTTAATGATTGGCGCACGCCTAGGACACGTCATTTTTTATCAATCTGAATTGTTCAAAGATGATTTTCTGAGCATATTTCTGCCTTTTAGATTTAATCCAACATTTGAATTTACGGGATTCAGAGGTCTTGCGAGTCACGGCGCGGCGATTGGTATGATCATCTCCATGTATTTTTATAATAAGAAAATATTGGGCAAATCCGTGTTATGGATCTTAGACCGCATTGTTATACCAGTTTCAATCGGTGCAGTTTGTGTTCGTATCGGAAACTTTTTTAATTCTGAAATGGTTGGCTATCCAACAGATAGCAAATTTGGAATTGTGTTTAAAAAACTAGGTGAAGATTTTGCGCGTCATCCAGGTCAATTGTACGAAGCCTTTGGCTATGTGTTTGTATTTATTTTATTGTATTATACATATTGGAAAACAAATAAAAGCAATCAACAAGGATTTATGCTTGGTTTATTTTTCACTTCATTATGGGCTGTTCGATTTGTAGTTGAGTATTTTAAAGTGGCACAGGTTGATGAACGCGCAGATTGGTTGTTTAATACAGGGCAATTGCTCAGCATTCCATTTATTGTGGCCGGGATTTTATTGATGCTGCGAAGCCGCCGACATATCAAATAGGTAAAATTTTAACAGATTTAAAAACAAAAAATCCCGCACTGAACAGTGCGGGGTTTTCTCAATAAGTTTTGTTTCAATTACTTCTTAGATCGACCAACAGTATCTCTCATGATTGGCGTTGCTATGAATACTGACGAATACGTTCCTACAAGAACACCAACAATAAGTGCAAACAGTAGTCCTCTTAAGGAATCAGCACCAAATATAAACATTGCTAACAATACCACAAGGGTGGTCAATGACGTATTCAAGGTTCTGCTTAAGGTACTACTTAATGCGGTATCGACAGTTTTGTCAAAATCCCAAGAAGTATGCTCTTTAAGGAATTCCCTTATACGGTCAAACACAACCACAGTATCATTCAATGAGTATCCAATCACTGTCAGAATCGCAGCAATAAATGCTTGGTCAATTTCCATACTGAACGGCATGAATGGATAGGCAATAGAGAATATTCCAAGTACGATAAGTACATCATGAAAAACTGCCGCTACTGCACCCAAGGAAAATTGCCATTTTTTGAAACGAATCAAGATATATAAGAATACTACAAGTAAAGACCCTAAAATGGCCCAAACCGATGATTTTTTAATATCATCCGCAATTGTTGGGCTCACTTTGCCTGAATACACTTTACCTATATCATTAGATGGATCAAGGAATTCTGCAGACGTAAATCCATCCGGAAGAAACGGCATCAAGGCTTCAAACAACATATTTTGAACCTTTGCATCGGCCTCAGCCGAATTTTCATCAACCATATATTTGGTTGATATTTTAAGCTGATTGGCACTACCGATGGTTTTAACCTCTGCACTTCCAAAAACATCATTCAAGGCGGTATTTACTTCCTGAGGATTTACATCTTGGGCAAATCTCACTTGATACGTTCGACCTCCAACAAAATCAATACCCTGGTCTAAACCAGTCGTAAACAAAGAAAACAATCCTGCAATGATCACTGACCCGGAGATTGCGTACATAATGAATCTTTTTTTCAAAAATTTAATATCAATATTTTGAAACAATCCTTTAGTTAATACGGTTGAAAAACTCAAACTATTTCCCTTATTATTATCACGATCAATCATGAAACGGGTGATGAAAATTGCTGTAAACAAAGATGTTACAATACCAATAAGTAAGGTAGTTGCAAAACCTTTAATTGGACCAGTTCCAAAGACATAGAGAATTAAGGCTGTTAGTCCCGTGGTAATATTGGCATCTAAAATAGAAGACAATGCGTTTCCGTAACCATCACTCACAGCTTGCTTTTGTCCTTTTCCTTTGGCAAGTTCTTCTCTGATGCGTTCGTAAATGAGAACGTTAGCATCCACTGCGATACCTACAGTAAGAACAATACCAGCGATACCTGGTAAGGTTAAAACGGCACCCAATCCAGCCAAAAATCCAAATATCAGTAAAATATTCATAAACAGTGCTACGTCAGAATAAATCCCTGCTTTTCCGTAATAAAAAATCATCCAAAGTAAGACTAAGGACAAAGCAATGAGAAACGATAACTTTCCAGACGTTACTGCTTCTAAACCAAGTGATGGACCAACTTCTTCAGCTTGAACAATATCGGCCGAGGCTGGCAATTTTCCAGCTCTAAGTACATTTGCTAAATCAACCGCTTCATTGATCGTGAATTGACCTGAAATTTCAGAATTTCCTCCAGATATTGGACCAGTTGTTACTCCAGGAGCGGAATAAACAATTTCGTCAAGTACGATAGCAATTTGACCTCCTTCTGAAAATGCCTTGCCCGTCATATCTTCCCAGACTTTAGCACCTTTGCTATTCATTTGCATAGACACAGATGGCTTTCCAGTGGTACTGTAAGATTGTCTCGCATCGGTAATTACAGCGCCGCTCAATTCAGGGGCACCTTCTCTATTACCTTTGATAGCATATAGTTCAATCAATTCACTTTCTGGCGTTTCTTTGCC
Source organism: uncultured Flavobacteriaceae bacterium (assembly GCA_943788695.1). Classification (GTDB taxonomy): domain Bacteria; phylum Bacteroidota; class Bacteroidia; order Flavobacteriales; family Flavobacteriaceae; genus JALRKI01. The sequence continues at coordinate 141,541 of CALSRG010000003.1, read as the reverse complement.
CCATAGAAACTTAACATAACGCTGATCAGGTGATAATAAATTTCGAATGTCTGGACGAGCTAAATAGTCAGAAACGACTTGTTTATCTTTCGTTTCGAACATGGCGATAACTGGACCGCCTTGATATCCTTGACCTTTAATGAGATCTATTAAAGGATTCACTTCGGCTATTGCCGTTGAATCAGTGGTCACTTCTCCAAGTAATGCGTCAATTTGGCTTTCTTCACCATCAATTGGATCAACTGTTTCATTTTGAGTAAGATCAGTTTGATCAATTTCAGTTTTCAAGATTTCATTTGCCTGAACTAAGAATGGAATAAACGATTGACCTGAAAAAGTTTCCCAAAACTCCAATTGGGCCGTACTTTGTAATAATTTTTTAACCCGCTCAACGTCTTTAGCACCAGGCAACTCAACCAAAATACGACCTGATTTTCCCAATCGTTGAATGTTTGGCTGTGTGACGCCAAATTTGTCAATACGCTTGCGGATAACCTCGAAGGCCGATACGATAGATTCATCAATTTTAGTAGAAATGATCGGACGAACATCCTCATCACTCATATCGAAAGTGATCTCTTCGCTCAAGGTACGGTTAGCAAAAATATCTGGATCCGCTAACTTGGTATCTCCCTTAAGGGCATCAAAAGCCACAAAGAAATCCTCTAAATATGTGTTTTGACTGTTTTTCTGAATCTCCTCAGCATCGCTAAGTGCTTTGTTAAAAATTGGATTAGTGCTATTATTTGCCAGACCTTTAAGAATATCCTTAACAGAAATTTGAAGTATCACATTGACACCGCCTTTCAAGTCCAATCCTAAGTTCATTGCCTTATCTTTCACCTCATTGTAGGTATAACTCGTGATTCCAAGATTAAAAACTTCTTGATTGGAAACTGAGTCTAAGTAACGCTGAGTCTCAAATGCACGAAGTGCCTCGAATCCAGATTCGGTGTCTGCAATTTTTTGAATTGCAGCAGATTGCGCCTGATCCTCAACCTGGTTGGCCTTGAATGTAAAAGAAACTTGATACACACTTACCAATCCGAATAGCAGTGCAAATAATTTAATGATACCCTTATTTTGCATTATAAATGATTTTGATTCTGGTCAATAAAACGCGCAAATATAGTTTATTGAGCTTGAATCGACAAGCACCGTATCCTATAATTGAACTACCTTTTTGTGGTGAAATTTGTTGTAAAAAGAAAAATTACAGATCTAGAAGATCGTTGGTCTTCTTAACACCTTCAGCACTTGCTTTCATATGTGCCTGCTCTGCATCAGACAATTCAATTTCAACTATAGATTCTATGCCTTCTTTTCCTAGAATAACTGGAACGCCTATGCACAGGTCAGTTAGTCCATATTCTCCCGAAAGCAATGTTGAACAAGGAATCATTTTTTTCTGATCGCAAACAATAGCCTGAACGAGCGCACTCACTGCAGCACCAGGCGCATACCATGCTGACGTTCCAAGAAGAGCTGTCAAAGTTGCTCCACCAATTTTCGTATCTTCCTTAACTTTCTCTAAACGATCCACTGGTAAGAACTCTGATACTTTCACACTGTTTCTAGTTGCATGATCGATTAATGGCACCATACCAGTATCAGAATGACCTCCAATAACCATACCGTCGACATCGCTAATTGGAGCCCCTAAAGCTTCAGCCAAACGGTATTTAAAACGGGCAGAGTCTAAGGCACCTCCCATTCCAATAATTCTATTCTTAAGTAATCCAGTAGTTTTGTGCACTAAATACGTCATTGTATCCATAGGATTACTCACAACAACAAGAATTGTATTTGGAGAAAATTTTAATAAATTTGAAGCTACGTCTTTTACAATTCCTGCATTAATACCTATAAGTTCTTCTCTCGTCATACCTGGTTTTCTAGGTATACCTGATGTGATTACGCAAACGGAACTATCGGCTGTTTTTGAATAATCACTGGTTGTGCCTATGATTCTTGTATCAAAACCATTAAGTGAAGCTGTTTGCATCAAATCCATAGCTTTACCCTCGGCAAAACCTTCTTTAATGTCTAAAAGAACTACCTCTGCAGCGAAGTTTTTCATGGCGATGTACTCTGCACAGCTTGCTCCTACCGCTCCTGCTCCAACAATACTAATTTTCATAAGTTATTTAAATTATTGATTTTATTTAACCCCCAAATTTAACAATTAAAAGCGCTTAATCAATGATTAATTTATTTAAAACTAAAGGCAAACCCGGCGGTTAATGTATTGTGTTCTTGAATGGTATAATCAGCGAAAATATTGAAAAATCCAATATTTAATTTCGTGCCGAGAGTTCCTCTAAGACCTGACTGTACAAATTCTAAGGCAATAGGATCTGTAATTTGCTCTTGAATTGTGTCGATTATTATATCATCACTGTTGGTAATGATATAATTGAGCGAATAATCACCGTTAAGATTTACTGACGTTTTTGCAGAGTTATAACCAATTGCGCCGTAAAAAGAAAGCACCTTAAAATCAAGAGATCCGATAACCTGTGCAGTAAAAGCATTTAATCTAAAAGCAGCCTCGCCGTTAGTCACTTGAACATTTGAGCCAGCCGTAGAAGAAAATACATATTGACTATTCACACTGGTGTAGCCAGAAAAAACAGAAACATGAAGTGGCAAAGACATATCTAACGGTAATAAATATTGAGTAATTTCATGTTGCAAACCAAAACCTATCAAACTAATCGATTTGTCGTTATCAAAGGTCTGTTTTGGAAGATAACGTAATTTAAAATCGGAATTTAAAATTGGCAAACCCACACCTGCTTGCACCATAGGCAAAGGCGCACCCGTTAATGGCAGATCCTCACCGTAACCACCAGGTAAATCGAATTGACCTAATTTATAGTTGCTGGACCCATAAGGAACTCTTACATTAATGGTGGTTGCTACCCCATTTTCACCAAATACGGTTTCGAGCTGTGTTTCGCCATTCTGGGTTGTTAAGTAGCTGTAATCTGAAGGGTTAAATGTGAACATTTTCCCTGCATCGGGAACAATACCCACATTCAATGAAAAGCTTAAATCAAAACCAAATTTTTCATGTATTTTAGCCGTATTGTACCAACCAGCATTCATGTCACTCATCACGCTTTGAACAATGGGATTCAGATAATTTTGAGCAAGCAAACTGGCATCATCAGAAGCCAAAACCAAGTCACCTAAGTTTTGAGATTGACTTTTATAAACACATGTGCTTAGGGCAATAAAAAGGATGTAATTTTTCATTTGAGGTTGAATTAATTACCTCAAATTTAAAAAAATTAAGCATCGATTTTTGCGTAGATAGCGTTTTTTTCAATGAATTCACGTCTTGGCGGCACCTCATCACCCATAAGCATGGAGAACACACGATCCGCTTCAGTTCCATTATCAATCTGAACCTGACGTAAGGTGCGGAATTCAGGATTCATAGTAGTATCCCATAGTTGTTCCGCATTCATCTCTCCCAAACCTTTGTAACGTTGAATTGAAACGCCTGAGCCAAATTCTGTCATGAGTAAATCGCGTTCAGCTTCGTTCCAAGCATATTGTTTCTTAGCACCTTTTTTCACGAGATACAACGGCGGTGTAGCGATATAAATATGTCCATTTTCGATAAGCTCCTTCATGTATCTAAAAAAGAAAGTCAAAATCAAAGTTGCAATATGACTGCCATCAATATCAGCATCACACATGATAACAACTTTATGATAGCGCAGCTTAGACAAATTTAAAGCTTTACTATCCTCTTCTGTTCCGATAGTCACTCCAAGAGCTGTGAAAATGTTTTTGATTTCCTCGTTTTCAAAAACCTTGTGCTGCATGGCCTTTTCTACGTTAAGAATTTTTCCTCGAAGCGGTAAAATAGCCTGAAATTCTCTGTCGCGCCCTTGTTTGGCTGTTCCTCCAGCAGAGTCCCCCTCAACCAAAAACACTTCACATTTAGCAGGATCTTGTTCGGAGCAATCACTTAATTTTCCTGGTAAGCCCCCTAAACTCATGACACTTTTTCGCTGTACCATTTCACGTGCCTTCTGAGCTGCATGACGCGCTTGTGCAGCAAGTACAACTTTTTGGACAATGAGCTTGGCATCATCAGGGTGTTCCTCTAAGTAATCTGAGAGCACTTCCGAAACGGCTTGACTTACACAAGCGGAAACTTCTCTATTTCCGAGTTTGGTTTTTGTTTGTCCTTCAAATTGTGGTTCAGCAACTTTTACTGAGATAATTGCCGTCAGACCTTCTCGAAAATCATCGCCTGCAATCTCAAATTTGAGCTTATCAGTGAGACCAGAAGCATCAGCATATTTTTTTAAGGTTTGTGTCAATCCTCTTCTAAAACCACTGAGATGGGTTCCGCCTTCATGTGTATTAATGTTATTGACATAAGAATGAAGGTTCTCAGAATAAGAAGTATTGTAAGTCATGGCTACCTCAACAGGTACACCATTTTTTTCACCTTCAAATGAAATGACTTCAGATAAGATTTGCTCACGACTGCTGTCTAAATAATTTACAAATTCTGACAATCCGGCCTCAGAATGAAAAGTCTCAGAAATGAATTCACCTTTCTCATCCTTTGAGCGTTCGTCGATTAGAACCATTGTAATACCTTTATTCAAGAAAGACAATTCGCGCATCCTGTTTGCAAGAATCTCATAGCTGTATTCTTGAGTTTGCGTAAAAATTTCTGAATCTGGTTTGAAAGTAACCATTGTTCCTCTTTTGTCAGTAGTTCCAGTACTTTTCACTGGTCCTCTTGGCTTACCGCGCTCATAGGTTTGTTCCCAAACTGTACCATCGCGATACACTACAGCCGTCAAAATTTCAGACAAAGCGTTTACACAACTCACACCTACCCCATGTAACCCTCCAGAGACTTTGTAAGAGTCTTTGTCAAATTTACCTCCAGCACCAATTTTTGTCATGACCACCTCCAGGGCCGAAACACCTTCCTTTTTGTGCATATCAACTGGAATTCCCCGACCATTGTCAGTAACCCTCACAGAATTGTCGGGCAAAATTACTACAGTGATATAATCACAATGTCCAGCTAATGCCTCGTCGATTGAATTATCTACAACTTCGTATACAAGATGATGAAGACCTCGCGAACCTACGTCACCGATATACATTGAGGGTCTCATCCTAACATGTTCCATGCCCTCTAAGGCCTGAATACTATCGGCAGAATAATTAGCTTTATTTGGTTCTAAACTCATAATGATGTAATCCTTAAAATCAGTAGTTATTATACAACAAAAATGACGCTTTAAGGGCATCATTTTGTTGTTCAAATCAAAGATAAGAAACTTAAGCTAGCCCTAAAAGAATTGAATGTCTTAGTAGATAGAAGTTATCAACAATTTCAGCTTTAAAGCCAATTGATTTTAAGGGATATTCAGATACTTGTGTGTCTGCAATGATACAGCCCATTTTGGATGCTTCATAACGTATTCTACAATGAGCGCCATAGCTTCGTCTCGTCGACTCCATTCTGGCTGCAAATAAAGCTTGCAACCATCTTTAACTCGAGCGGCATGATGCTCCGCAAACTCTAAGTCGCTTTTGTTGTAAACGATAACTTTAAGCTCATCGGCCTTTTGATAAACTTCCGTTAAAGGTGGTTTGTTTTTTTTTGGAGACAAGCATATCCAGTCCCATTCTCCAGTTAAGGGATAAGCACCTGAAGTTTCAAGATGAACATTAGCTCCCTCTGATTTGAATTTTTCAGTTAAAGGGCCCATAGGCCACATTAAAGGCTCGCCACCAGTTACAACAATTGTATTGGAATATAACAAAGCCTTCTCCACCATAGAATCAATGCTTGTTGGAGGATGAAGGTCTGCATTCCAACTTTCCTTAACATCACACCAATGGCATCCAACATCACATCCACCAATACGCACAAAATAAGCCGCAGTGCCTTTATGATAACCTTCGCCTTGAATGGTATAAAAAGCCTCCATTAATGGCAACATTATACCAGCATTAACTTGTTCTATATTTGTATGGATCATGGCGCAAATATAATGGTCTATTCATTGCGACCCTTAATAAATTAAAAAAAGCACTCCAATAAAACACCAAACATTCCCTTTTGAAGTATTAAATTTGCAGCCTTAGAGATATGGCACAAACTCAATCGACCCCATTTTTAATCAAAACAATTGGACAAGCGTTAAATGTACTTGCTCTTGTATCTACCTCTAAGGCAGCAAAATTGGCCATTGATGTATTTTCAAAACCCAGAAAGGGCAAGCTAGTATCTGATAATTTGTCATTTCTTTCGCAGTCAGAAATGATACAGTTAGAATATAACGGACTCAAGATTAAAACATATTACTGGCCAGGTGTTAAGGGCTGTGTTCTTTTGGCACATGGATGGGAAAGCAATTCGTCGAGATGGGAAAAAGCCGTCCAAAGCTTTCAAGAAAAAGGCTTAGGCGTAGTTGCAGTTGACGCTCCCGCCCACGGCGGCTCAGGAAGTGATTATTTTAACGCCATCCTATTTTCTAAATTTATTCATGTAAGTATCCTACATTACAAACCTGAAGCTTTGATTGGACATTCGGTTGGAGGAATGTCCTGTGCTTTCGCAAATCGAGATTATCAATATCCTTTTTTAAAGAAAATAGTGCTTCTCGGAGCTCCAAACGAATTTAAAGATATCCTAAGCCGGTATAGTAGTATGCTTGGATACAGTGACAGACTGATTATAGGTATAGATAACGAAATATACAGGCGATTTGGCTCATGGCCAGATTCGTATGCCACCGCAAATTTTGTTAAAGAAACCGATATACCCATTTTAATTGTCCATGATAAAGAGGATAAAATTATCCCTTACTCTGATGCGATAGCAATAGCGTCACATTGTAAAAATGGCACACTTAAAAGTACTGAAGGTTATGGACATGGTCTGAGGAGTTCTCAATTGCTTTCAGATATAGTGTCGTACATTTGTAAATAATATGGAAGAAAACACATCAATTAGAGTCAATAAATACCTCAGTGAGGCTGGGTTTTGCTCGAGGCGTAAAGCTGATGATCTGATTGACTCTGGCCAAGTGTTGATTAATAATAATCCCATTGAAAAAGGAACCAAGGTATTACCTGGCGATCGTGTTACTGTTAACGGTCAATTGGTTGAAAAATCTGGGGTGCAATTTGAATATTTAGCCTTCAACAAGCCTATTGGTATTGTTTGCACTACAGACACCAAAAGAGAAAAAGACAATATCATAGATTTTATAAATCATCCTACACGCATTTTCCCAATTGGACGATTGGACAAAATGAGCGAAGGCTTGATTTTACTTACTAATGATGGCGACATTGTTAATAAGATATTACGATCTAGTAATAACCACGAAAAGGAATATTTGGTTTCAGTAGATCAAAGCATCTCTCAAACATTTATTGATCGAATGGCAAAAGGCATCCCTATTTTAGACACAATCACTAAGCCGTGCAAAGTCACTTTGGTCAATCAAAATTCTTTTAAAATTATACTTACTCAAGGACTAAACAGACAAATTCGTAGGATGTGTGAATATTTCAATTATGAAGTAACTGCCTTAAAACGCACACGAATCATGAATATTGAATTAGACTTACCTCCAGGTGAGCTTCGCCCATTGAGGCCTGAAGAACTGTCGACACTCTACCAATTGTTAATGGATTCTGATAAGACTTTTGGCAAGCATTAGCCCAAACTTCTTTGTCTGGCTAGAAGTGTATTTTTTAACAACATCGCAATTGTCATTGGGCCAACACCTCCTGGCACAGGCGTGATGTAGCTGCTCTTAGGTGCTACTTGATCAAAATCTACATCCCCTAAAATCTTATAACCTTTCGGACTGTCTTCAGATGGTACGCGGGTAATCCCAACATCAATAATTACAGCACCTTCCTTTACCATGTCGGCTTTTAGAAAGTTTGGTATTCCCAACGCAATGATTATAATATCCGCTTGTTTAGATATGGCTGCCAAGTTTTTAGTATGCGAATGCGCCAAGGTCACGGTCGCATTTCCTGGATAAGCTTTTCTACTCATCAAGATACTCATGGGTTTACCAACGATATGCGATCGGCCAATGACCACAACATGCTTGCCCTTAGTTTCGATTTGATATCGTTTAAGGATTTCAATAATACCGAAAGGCGTTGCAGGAATAAAAGTATCCATCTCAAGAGCCATTTTGCCAAAATTCGAAGGATGAAAACCATCGACATCTTTATCGGGATCAATAGCCATCAAAATTTTATTTTCGTCAATGTGCTTGGGTAGAGGTAGCTGGACGATATAGCCGTCGATCTTGAGGCATTCGTGTTGAGCGCATGGACTTGATTCGAGCAAGGCCTCCTCGGAAATAGTACTCCGGAAGTTTAAGCAAAGTTGATTCGAAGCCGACCTGTATGACAAGAGCGCTTACCTTACTGCCAACGTAAGTCAACTGGCGCCGTCCTCCCCAACCAACACAGCAGCCAAGTGAGGCACCTTAGCGTGCCCAGCTGCCTTGAGCCGATCTACCTCTTGAGCTAATTTCTAATTTTAGCGCGTCACTGGTTTTCTTGCCGTCGAGAAGTATCATGAGACTCGGGATTTGTACAACTTGCGAAGATAGCCATAAACACACCATGACTTTGGCAAAAGTAAAATCGATTTTTCCGAATTTATTGTTTGTAAATATTGGAAATTACCAGAACATGAGGAAATGTTATTGCCGCAAGAAAGGAGAAAAATATGGTTATAAAAACACTGTCATCATTCCGAAACACAAAATACATCATTGCCAATCCGAATAGAGCAATAATCCAGTTCAGAATGGATGATAACACATATTTTCTGACCGTTTGAGTATTTATATCACCGTGTAGAAATTTAATTTGATCTATCAGGGATGGTATCGCATGCCATAAAACGAAATAGACGGCAAATCCCCAAATCAAAGAAGCTGCTTTAAAAAGAAGAAAGAACAAAAACAGGTAAAAAATTTCCTCAACCGATTTCTTTTTTAAAAATTCAATAGTTAAAAGGTGATTGCCAAGAATAATACTTACCACACCAAAAAAGACAAGACCATTCAATAACAAATTCTCGGGAAGTGAAAAATTTGTGATGTCGACAATTACTTTGGCCGTATCATCAAAATTACAAAAGAAAAGAAGCAATAAAATGGTTAATCCATAACTAAAATAAAACAGACTAACCATCCATCTATTTCCACTTAATCGTGACGCCCAATGTTGCTCGCCAAAATGGTATGCACTAAACAAAACAAAAGAAGTCAATGCCAATAAGGGCAGCTGATAAAACAATAAAGCGGCACCCAAAATAACCGATAAATATATGGCAATCACCACCAATAATTTTGGTTGTTTTTTGACTAACGACTTTTTAATAAGATACAGGTCATTGGATCCATGCAAGATTCCAACAGACAGAATAAGCATATAGCCAAACAAGTCCGCAAACTGTGGTGAAAAGTTGATCGCTACCCACATAAAAGCGAAAGTAGTAATCAAACTAAAACTGCGAGATTTTGAATTATTTGTATTTGATTTTATCAATTGAATAAAAAAAATTAGTTAAATTATTAATTTCTTTAATTAATTGTATAAATTTACTCAAACAAAAATCATTAAAAACAATTATTATGGGATTTTTTTCAAATTCAATTTTGTTGGCCGGAAGCATGCAAAGGCTTGGCGCAACTGATTATGTAGACTTTACATTCTTCGTAGGATGTATGGCAATGATGGCAGCATCTGCCTTCTTTTTTCTTTCCATGGGAAGCTTTGATAAAAAGTGGAGAACTTCGATTTTAGTATCAGGTTTAATTACTTTCATTGCAGCTGTACACTACTGGTACATGAGAGATTATTTTGGAGAATTCGATGACTCTCCAACATTTTTCCGTTATGTAGACTGGGTGCTTACTGTGCCGTTGATGTGTGTTGAGTTTTACCTAATCTTGAAAGTTGCAGGTGCTACCAAATCATTAATGTGGCGATTAATCGTATTATCGGTTATTATGCTTGTCACTGGATATTGGGGTGAGGCTGTTGCACCGGAAAGCGCTGCGCTTTGGGGATTCATTTCGGGAGCGGCGTATTTTGTTATAGTTTATGACATCTGGCTAGGTAAGGCGAAGCAATTAGCTGTAGCTGCTGGAGGACATGTACTAAAAGCACACAAAATCCTTTGCTGGTTCGTTCTTGTTGGATGGGCTATTTATCCATTAGGTTACATGGCAGGTACTGGTGATGGTCAGTGGTATTCTTTTGTTGGTGATCTTGGATTGAACATGGACATCATCTACAATATTGGTGACGCCATCAACAAAATCGGTTTCGGATTGGTAGTTTATTCTTTAGCAGTTAGCTCTTCCGAGTCTTAATTGATCTTAAAGAAATAAGAAAAGCTGTATCACTGATGCAGCTTTTTTTTGTTTAAAAATTTACATACGCTCCGGTGCTTCTATACCTAAAACCTTAAGTGCACGCGCTATGACCTGACCCGAGGTTTTAGAAAGTCTGATTAAGAAGGCCTTTTGATCTTCATTTTCATTTCCGAAAATAGAAACATTCTGATACAATCCATTAAATGTCTTTACGAGATCATAAACATAGTTCGCTACTAAAGCTGGACTGTAAGCCTCTGCAGCTTGCTGAATTGTGTTCGGAAATTTGAGCAATTCCTTTATCAGTATTTTTTCACGTGAACCTATGCTGACATTATTATAATCAATACTTTTCTCCTCACCACCTTTCCTAATAATGGCACATATTCTCGCAAAGGTATATTGAATAAATGGACCTGTGTTACCTTGAAAGTCAATGGATTCTTGCGGATCGAATAAAATTCGTTTTTTCGGATCTACTTTCAAAATATAGTATTTCAAAGCGCCTAGGCCAATTTGTTTGTAAACAGTATCTTTTTCAGCATCATTATAACCTTCCAGCTTGCCCAACTCTTGAGCAATAGTCTTGGCGGTTTTGGTCATCTCCAAAATCAAATCGTCGGCATCGACCACAGTACCTTCGCGGCTTTTCATTTTACCACTGGGCAAATCTACCATGCCATAGCTCAGATGATGTAGATTACTTGCCCATTCAAAACCTAATTTTTTGAGAATTAGAAAAAGTACTTTAAAATGATAGTCTTGTTCATTTCCAACTGTATATACCATACCGCCAGCATTGGGATGGTCCTTGATGCGCTGAATGGCTGTACCTATGTCTTGGGTCATATATACCGCAGTACCATCAGATCGCAATACTATTTTTTCATCAAGGCCATCTGAGGTGAGATCACACCATACTGAGCCATCTGATTTTTTAATAAAAACACCTGATGCCAATCCTTCCTCAACAAATGACTTGCCTAGTAGATAAGTGTCTGACTCATAATAGTAACTGTCAAAATCAACACCCAGACTTTTATAAGTCACATCAAAACCTTCATACACCCAATGATTCATGGTCTTCCAAAGCGCCACAACAGCTTCGTCGCCAGCTTCCCATTGACGCAACATATCTTGCGCTGCCAGTAATATTGGAGCGTTTTGTTTAGACTCCTCTTCAGAATAACCTTCAGATATTAATTGTGCAATTTCCTTTTTATATTCTTGATCAAATCTTACATAATAATTTCCTACAAGTTTATCACCCTTTAAACCAGTTGATTCTGGAGTTTCATTATTACCGAAAAGCTTCCAAGCCAACATGCTTTTACATATATGAATACCTCGATCATTGATGATTTGTGTTTTGAATACGGTTTTACCCGATGCTTTTAAAATTTCAGCAACACTAAAGCCCAATAAATTATTACGAATATGTCCCAAATGGAGTGGTTTGTTAGTATTAGGGGAAGAATATTCTACAATAACTGCTTTATCGTTGACTTTTTGTTCTACAAAACCATAATTATCTAAGTCAAATACACCGCGGACAACATCTAAATAGTAAAGGTCTGTAAATACAAGGTTTAAAAAACCCGATACCACATTATATTTTTTGATCTCAGGCAGATTTGACACCATCCATTCACCCAGCTTATCACCGAGTACCACTGGATTCTGTTTTACAAATTTTAAAATAGGAAAAACCACCAAAGTAATGTCGCCTTCAAAATCTTTTCGCGTTTCTTGCAATTCAAAATCAGAAATATCAACCTGAAATAATTCAGAACAAGCTTTTTGAAGTTGATTTTGAATAAGTTGAGCTATTGACATACTTTGTTCTTTTGCTTTGCCGCAAAGATACTTTTTTCGAATTAAAACAAGATTTTATCCTAACTAACTCCAGGTAAAAAAACCTCCGCCATCATACATCTGGCACTTCCTCCACCAAAGGTTTCAATAGTAGAAAGAGAAGAAGTGATAATAGGATCAAGTGCATTGAGCATATTGATTTGTTCAGAACGCAACGCGTCAAAAGCCTGCTGGCTCATCACCAAGTGGGACTTTCCTGATTTTGATAAAACTTGAAGCATATTTCCAGCAAACGAAGCAATTTGCCTCTCGTCCAATTCAATAATTTTTTTTCCGTCAAATTTTAAATTCTTCTCTAACATTCGACGTTCCTTTTTATCATCAATTGCATCCAAGCAAACGACGGCATATCGATCTGCTATGGACATCATAACATTTGTGTGATAGATTGGTAATCGTTTTCCGTTAACCGTTTGATTGGCATGAAATACAACAGGGGTGTATTCGAAATCTTCGCAAAATTCTATAAATAATTCTTCATCTGCTCGAGGCGACAATGCGCAATAGGCTTTGCGATTAACACGATCTAAAACGATACTTCCAGTTCCTTCCAAAAAGATTTGATCTTTTTCAGCGTCACTATAATCCATAAAGTATTTAACTTCAAAACCCGATGCTTCAACAGTTTCAATAACAGCTTCTTGGCGTTCCAGTCTTCTATTCTCTGCGAACATTGGATACAACGCTACAGTACCATTTTCATGAAATGACAACCAGTTGTTAGGAAACAAAGAATCTGGGGTGTCTTGCTCACCCGTATCTTGATAAACAATCACTTGGATCTCATGCTTTTGCAAAACCTTTACAAAAGCGTCGAATTCTTTCTGAGCGGCATCGTTTAAAGCGTCAGCAGTCATTCCTTCTGAATTTTTCTGATAGTAATTATTGACTGCTGTTTGTTCGTTCGCACGAAAGCCAAACGGACGAATCATTAAAATAGCATTAGCAGATTGACTCATTTGTCTTTGTTTTAATGATGGGTGACTTTATCTTAAAAGCAAAATTATGGAGTGGAGTTTGAAACTGGCAAAACTTTTCCGTTAAAATACTGATGCCCCGTTAAGGCGAAATTAGCCACAAAGGCCGCCATTTCACTCGCTGTGGTTGGTGCTTGATAACCAGGAAAGGCTGTTGCAAGCATTTCGGTCTGTACTGCACCTAATGCCAAAGCATTAAACGAAGGACCACTATTCTTGAATTCCTCAGCCAGTAATTCTACCAGAGTGATCACAGCTCCTTTACTTGAGCTATAAGCTGATAGCCCAGGAAATTTAGAACTTCCTTGAACACCTCCCATTGAACTGAGAACGACTACATGACTATCGGAGCTCATAAAAGGCACTACCGTTTTAGTTAAACTAGCTACGCCAAAAACATTTGTTTGATACACCGACAAAAAATCTTCGGTTGTTGTTTCCATGAATGGTTTGTTACAAATGGCGCCAGCGTTATGAATCAACACATCGACACCATTCCAATTCATTTCGATAAATTCCATCACTTGCCTCAGATCAGATGTTTCAGATAAATCAAAATTTAGGGCATGAACGCCTTTGAGATTCAGCAATTTCAGATCTGAGTTTTGACGCGAAAGCGCCAAAATCTGATGACCTTGATCAGACAACTGTTTAGCGAGCTCTAAGCCAATACCCCGACTTGTGCCAGTAAGAATAATACGTTTGGTCATATTGACGACTAAATATTAGGCAAGCATCGTTACAGGATTTTCTACAAACCCTCTAAGCGTATGCAAAAACTGAGCTCCTGTTGCACCATCAACAATACGATGATCACAGGCCAATGTAAGTTTCATCACATGACCAACAACTATAGTTCCATTCTTCACAACTGGTTTTTGAACAATGGCCCCTACCGAAAGAATTGCACCATTAGGCTGGTTTATGATTGAAGTGAAACTTTCGATCCCAAACATTCCAAGATTAGAAACTGTGAATGTACTTCCCTCAATTTCTTGCTGACTCAATTTTTTCTGTTGAGCACGAGTCGCATAATCTTTTACAGAAACATTGATTTGCTGCATTGATTGCTCGTTTGCAAAACGCAGTACAGGGACGATCAACCCATCTTCTACTGCTACCGCAACGCCAATATGTACATGATGATTTAGTTGAATGCGGTCATCAAACCATTGTCCATTAACTTGCGGATGTTGTTTTAAGGACATTGCAACTGCTTTCAAGACAATGTCATTAAAAGAAATTTTCGTGCTTGGAATAGTATTAAACTGGGTTCTGAAAGCCACTGCATTGTCCATGTCCAATTCAACATTCAAATAATAATGAGGTGCTGAAAATTTAGACTGCGCTAGACGTTTTGCAATTGCCTTGCGCATCGAACTATTAGATACACTTTCAGATTTTTCTGTACCAACTGGAACAAATGGCACAGTGGAATGGCCAATTCCTGCGTTAGGCGAAAAGTTTTCAATATCTCTTTTAATGATACGACCATGCTCTCCCGAACCCGAAACTTGATTCAAATTAATGCCTTTGTCTTCAGCCATTTTTTTAGCCAACGGTGATACAAAAAGACGATCAGGAGAGTTCGTACTTGCAATTGGTGAAGCAACTTCTTCTATCACAGGCGCTTTTTGTACTGAAGACGGTTCAATAGAAGTTATCTTTGTTTCAGATGAAACGGATGACGTCGTATTAAAATAATTTTTAACATAATCGGTAACATCAGTCCCTTTAGGACCTATCATCGCAAGCAATGCGTCTACCTTGGCTGATTCGCCTTCCTGAATGCCAATATACAAGAGCGTTCCAGCGTTAAATGCTTCAAACTCCATTGTGGCTTTATCTGTCTCAATTTCCGCTAAGATATCCCCTTCATAAACCTCATCACCTACTTTCTTAATCCAAGTGGCAACGGTTCCCTCTTCCATGGTATCGCTCAAACGCGGCATCGTGATTGCAATAACTCCCTCAGGAACGATTGTATCTGAGGTAACAAGACCAGTATCCTCTGTTGTAGTTTCCAATTTTGGCTCAGTACCTCCATTTAATAAGGATGAAACATCTTCATCTTTTTTACCAATAATGGCTAATAACGAATCTACCTTTGCGGCTTCGCCTTCTTGAATACCAATATGCAATAAGGTACCTTCATGGAAAGACTCAAATTCCATTGTGGCTTTATCCGTTTCGATTTCTGCCAAAATATCACCTTCCGTCACGGCATCGCCAACTTTTTTGAACCATGTTGCTACAGTGCCTTCTTCCATGGTATCACTCAAACGGGGCATTGTTATTATTTGTGCCATGTGTTATATTTTATGTGGGATGAATGGATAGTCTGTCTGATCATAAACCACGTCATACATGAGAGACTTCTCTGGAAAATCAGAATTTTCTGCAAATTCTTCACATTCCGCGACTAAGGATTTTACACGTTGGTCAATTTCATCAATATTTTTTTGTGTGGCATATTTTTTTACTAACAATAGTTCTTTTACCTGATTGATTGGATCAATTTTTTTGTATTCCTCAACCTCATCCTTTGTTCTGTAATGTTGAGCATCGCTCATTGAGTGTCCACGATATCTGTAAGTTTTCATTTCAAGAAAGGTTGGCCCTTCGCCTGATCGCGCTCTCTCAAGAGCTACGTCCATGGCTTCGGCTACCTTGACAGGATCCATTCCGTCTACAGGGCCACACGGCATCTCGTAGCCTAAGCCTAACTTCCAAATTTCCGTATGATTGGCGGTACGTTCTACTGAGGTACCCATAGCATAGCCATTATTTTCGCAGATAAATACAACTGGAAGTTTCCAAAGCATAGCCAAGTTAAACGACTCGTGAAGGGATCCTTGACGCGCTGCACCATCGCCAAAACAGCAAATGGTTACTGAGCCAGTTTTATGGTATTTATCACCGAAAGCCATACCTGCACCAAGTGGAATTTGACCACCAACAATACCATGCCCTCCATAGAATCTATGTTCTTTTGAAAAAATATGCATAGAACCTCCAAGGCCATGAGATGTACCTGTCGCTTTACCATAAAGTTCAGCCATTACTCGACGCGGATCTACACCCATTCCAATAGGTTGAACGTGATTACGATATGCTGTAATCATTCTGTCCTTTGAAAGATCCATGGCATGAAGTGCTCCTGCCAAAATGGCCTCCTGACCATTATAAAGATGAAGGAATCCTCTTACTTTTTGTTGGATATAAACAGCAGCTAATTTGTCTTCGAACTTTCTCCAAAGCAGCATGTCTTCATACCATTTGAGATAAGTGTTTTTAGTGATTTTTTGCATCTTTTTTTTCTAAACCGAACGACAAAAATACGGCTTAGAACTGTATTACAAAACACAAGTCTCTAAAATTGACAAAAATGATTCGTTTAAGTCAAACAAATAACTGGAAATCAATTATTTATATTAGTATTCAGAATAAAAATCGCGTCCAAAATTAAAAGTTAAAGAAAATCTTAAGGTGCTCTCCAAAGGGCTTTGAACCTTTGACGCAGAAAAGAGGTAAGATAAATCAACGTCAACAACATTGTATTTGAACCCCGCACCGAAGGTGTAAAACTGGCGCGCTCCTTTGGTTTCGCTTTCATGAAAATATCCAGCGCGCAGGGCGAAAGAATCTTGATATCGGTATTCAGCACCTATGGCATAGGTGAACTCTTGCATCTCTTCTTTAAACCCTCCTGGCGCATCGCCAAATGACTGAAAAATTCCTGATACAAAACCGACATTTGGGTCTTGTCCTTGAAGTATAATTCCAGAATTTATAGGAGAACTCGAAAGAATATCTACATCTTCATTATACTGCCCATCTCCATCTACATCGTCGTATTCGTATTCATTTCCATATATTGGAGGTGTTGGCACCAACAATTTTGTTACTTCAACAGTAACGGCAAGGGTATTATATGGGTCAAAAATAAAATCAAAGCCAGTACCTAAACGAAGGGTTGTGGGTAAAAAGTTTTCAGAATTTTCTGTATTATCATACCTGATCGTTGGTCCTACATTTTGGAGTGCAAATCCAGCACGCCATCTTCCGTTAAAACTGTCGTAAGCATTTTCTTCACTTTGATAGTACCCTGACAAACCAACGGCAAAAGAACTTGCAGCTGTGGCGTCTGAATCAACGGATTGAATTTGTAAGTCTGACCGTAAGTATCCTAAAGAAACAGCCATTGAAAATTGATCTGCCAATCTAAGAGAATAGGACAAATCAAAAGCCAATTCGTTAGGACTTTCAATCAATAAATTGTCAAAATCTCCTGCGGCCGCCTGCTGTTCGGTGATAATTTCAATTTCTCCCAAGCTAAAATATTTAAAACTGGCGGCAAAAGCACTGCGTTCGTTTAAACGGTTGAAGTACGTTACATTACCAAGAAAAATATCATTGACCAATTTGCTCAAATAAGGTGTATAATTTACCGCCACACCTGATTTTGAAGTATTAAAACCATATTTAGATGGATTCCATTGTTGTGAATAAGCATCTGAAGACGTTGCTACACCCATATCCCCCATTCCTGCCGCACGCGCATCACCAGCAATAAGTAAAAATGGAACTCCTGTTGTTATCACACGACTATCTGGGATTGGAATAATTGTAGTGGTTTGAGAAAAGCCTGACACGACAGCCGAAAACAAAATGACGGATAAAATAAAATATCTATTTTTCAAATTGGTTGATGTTAGTTGTAAAAGATAAACGACAAATATAAATGATTATTACAGTTTAACTAGTTTTTCAAATTTTGAAGCTGTTGATCCTGTTGCAATTGATCGGACTGAAAGCTTGTAGATATAAACCCCTTTACCGATAAAGTCGCCAAAATCATCGGTACCATCCCATGTCAAGTCACGAGACAAAGCACTGGTTTCTTTACCATCGCCAGTTGACTGACCTTTAATGGTTTTGATTAATTTTCCAGAAATTGTAAATATTTGAACCATAATATCCAAGGGCTCAGAACTGTTGTGATTAAACCAAAATTCAGTGTAATTGATAAAAGGATTTGGGTAGTTAAGAACATGATCGATTTTTAAGCCATCATTTTCATTATACACAACAAATCGTATCTCAGATTCAGAAGCATTGTTATAAACATCCCAAGCCTTGAGTTTCAATGTGTGTTCGCCTGATTCTAGATCTCTAAAGGGATAAATAACTTTGCCAGTTTGAAAATCATCTTGATTTGCCGTGTAATAATCATTAAGATTAAACGCATTGGCATCGTCACCGTCTATGGTTGCTAGAATATCGTGACCAACCCCTCCAATAGTATTGATACCATTAAGATCAAAGAGCTTGACCAACAAAGTAGGATTCTCATTGGTAATTCCACCCGAGATAAAACTTTCGTCATTCATAAATAACGAAATGGTCGGACCAATGTTATCTTCGCTCGCATTCGGATTGATTCCACCGATTTTGACCGTCAAATCAGACCCTGTTTGATCTATTAACTCATTGTCCTCCTTGGCATAAAAACTAACTTTTCCATTGCCCTCTGCAATTTGTATATCGCGCGGAATTATAAAAGAAAATTCAAATTGACCATTTACAACCGAAGCCTGACCTTTAAACACAGTTGCTCCGAGAGTCTCAAAATCTAATAAAATAAGCTCTCCTTGACCGTTAGTTACGCCATCATTTCCTAAAGTTGAACGGTTAATGTTTTTATCAAAAACAGTTGCTGTAAGGTTTCCATTATAATTGGTTAACAAATTGCCTGTCTCATCAAGGACTGCACCTTTTAAGGTTGCTCGATCAAGAGCGCGAAGCAATTCCGAGTTTCCTTCAATTGGACTGCCATTGATATGCGTCAACTTTATTTCTGGTTTTGGAAGTGCCAATTTCATGGCAGGATCACCAATAAAAAATACCAATCTCCTTTGGCTCACATTGCTCAAACTAGAATTGGATTTTGTTAATCTCAACGCTTCAGCCATGGAAATATTCTCTGGGGCGCCATTGATTCCGAACAGATAATCCTGAAGTTTAACGTTAAAAAGCACACCAACATTCAGAAAAATTCTTCTTGTTGTGGTCAACATGGCAATAGCACCACCATCTGGGTTCCAATATAAGTATTCGCCTGCTGTTGGTCGATTAGGGTTGTCAAATTTTGTGTACTCACAGGTTACTGTAACAAAGCAATTGAGCTTGCATTGATTCTTTAGTTCTTTGACATTGAGGATATCAAAAATGCGTTCGCTTGCTAAACCATCCTCACCGCCGTGACCAAAATAATTGACCACTAATGCGCCAAGTTCAATGGCATCAAAAAGAGACTTGTTAACCTCTGGATAGCGTTCTCCTCCCGATGACGACTCTTGAACATAAGCATCAGCATGAATTTTTGTGACATTAATTTGAGGTTTTTGTGAAGCAATAAGATCACCAATGATATTGGTTGTGTTTTCCAAATCAAATTCTGACGAAGCATCAACATCATCGGAAACCACCACCACCTGATTTCTCCAATTCCCATAGGCTGCCTCACTATAATATGATTCTATTTTATCTACCAATATTTTCGCACGTTGTGGAGAATCGGCCAAAATTCTACCTGTAGCAATATCCAATTTATCGGCATTAACCAGAGTGCCTTCTCCTATGTCCATCATCCCATAAAAATCATCGGATACAAATGAATTTACAACATTGAAACTATTATACGAATACCATGAGGGCACAACCATTGTATTGTTATTGATACGATCCTTATAGTCATAACTACCATCTCCAAAAAGACAAACGTATTTCAATCGTTTGTTGGGATCAAAAAACCTATCATAAACATATTTTATAAAATTCCTTATCGCAGCGATGTCTGGATTTCCAGTATTAAATTCTTTATAAATGTCTTTTAACAATACCACCTTAACATTTAAGTCATTATAGTTGCGGTGAATATCTGCTAAACGTTCGGCCTGAAAACGCATATCCTCTCGGGTAATGATCAAGTAGTCAATATCAGACAAACCATTCGACGAATCGTTAAAAATTGTTCCTTTTAGGTTTTGGTTGCTCACAGCAGATAAGGATGTTTGCTGAGGGGTTAAATAGTCTTCTGCAGAGAGAGTGACAAATGCTTTGTCATCACCTTGAACCACCTTAAAGACAATATTGTCTAATGCGTCATTATTTTCAAATTCACCAATGGCACCTATTTCTGTAACATCCCAAACAGCCTTAACGTCGGTAGAATTGCTTAAAGACAAGGTTACCACTTGATCAATTTGCGTGCTGCTTTTCGAATTAAAAAAAAGTGTTTCATCTGCATAAGTCAACGCACGTTTTGCTGCAATACTTATAAAATCTAAATACCCAGTTGATGCTGGATTACCACTGTTGTTGTAGTTCAAATTAACAGTCACCGCCTCGCTTGAAAGCGATGCCTGAGTATTCAACTCGCTACCTGAAGCCAATGCGCTCGATTGGCTACTATTCCCTGAGAAATTAATTTGACCCAATGGACTACCGTTCAACGCTATTTGAAGATTGGTATTGACCTCAGATGTTGCGGCAGCTACCACTCGAATTTCAGCCAATTCATTAGACATTAAATTTGGAAAATCAAATAAAAATTCTTGTTGTGACTCAAAATCAAAACGTTCACCGAACCAACGTCTGCCTAGATTTGCAATATTATATTGATCAACTTCGTGAAATTGGTAATCTACAAATGTGGTCAGGATCTCAACAGATGCATCAGTGGGTTCCACAAGTGGATTGACACGCAAACCATTGCTTCCACCAACTTGAATATAATATATGGTTTGATCTGTATAGGCATTGATATGCGTCCGACTATCTTCATTATACCTCTGTCCACGACCATAAAACAAAATATAATCCTCAGTATCAAAAACACCATCCTCCGCACCTATGACTTTAATGGCATTTTCGACAGGATCAAGAGGGGTATCATCAAAATTTTCCAACGGTAACATATCACCCCCATAACCGTAAATTTTAATGGTATTAGGGTTTAACCCTGAAACTGGAATACCCAATGATTGAAGAAAATTTCTGTCCAATCGGTAAATACCACTTTCGTTAATAGCGAATTGATACCATGCGCCTTGAGAGAGAATCGAATTATAAATTGTTGCCGATCGTAGGCTGCTATTTCTAAACGGCGTATTTTGATAAGTCACAGAGAAGGAAGTAATTTTCTCAAAGCCATTCGCCGTTTTTAAAATAGGTGATAACTCTAGCATAGCAGCTGTAGCCCCCCTCGAATTGGTCGATTTTAGACTAAATCGAATGTTACTTGATATAAAGGCTGGATCAAGATCAAGCAATTCTTGCTTGCTCATTGGAATCGTTTTGACTGAAGTCAATTTAGCCGAATTTTTGACTATTTGCCCATTTTCTGGCCACTGAGCTACGAATGTTAAAGTCTCGCCATTAAAATTGAAATGCTCCGCATCAAAACTTGGAATTACATGCGTGGAAATACCATTATCAAAGGTCTGCGAATTACCCCATTTGATATCAAAATTGCGCTCTTGGGCAGAAGTAAATTCAAAAATAAAAACAACAATGAGTAAATATATCGACCGCATAAACAGACAACGCAAATAAGTAGCGCCTTAGTATAACCGCAAGATATGTAATAAATCCCTTTTCATTGCGTTAGCAAGAAGGTGATACACTAAAAAAATGATTTTATTTTTAAATCGTTGTTTTATGTGTCAATATTATTAAATTGCAGTTCGTTTTATTAGAGGAGCATATCATGCGTATTAAAAATTATATTTCGATGAAAAACCTAGTAATGGTAATGATTGCACTAACATTTGTTAGCTGTAAAAATTCATCTGGATCAGGTAATGTTTCAAGAGCAACTGGGTTCAAAATCAACGATAAATTAGGGGGCTTTCAGTATAATACCAACTTCAAAGGTCAAGATGCTGGCCCAGGCTTAGTTTTTATTGAAGGAGGGACCTTTACCAAAGGCAGGGTTCAAGATGACCCATTGCATGATTGGAATAACGCTCCAAATCAACAGCACGTTCAATCCTTCTACATGGATGAAAGTGAAGTGACCAACTTGATGTATTTAGAATATTTAGATTGGCTGAAACGTATTTTCCCGCCGAGCGAATCGAATTATAAAAATATTTATCAAGGTGCTATTCCTGATACATTGGTTTGGCGAAGCCCTCTAGGTTTTAATGAAGAAATGGTTGAAAACTATTTACGTCATCCTGCCTATGCCGAATATCCTGTTGTGGGTGTCAGTTGGATTCAAGCGACTGAGTTTGCAAATTGGCGAACGGATCGTGTTAACGAATCTAACCTTGAAGCCTCAGGCTACTTAAAAAAAGATGCAAAAATAACCGATGTGAATAGCGGACAAACCTTCAGTACGCAAACGTATCTCAATGTGCCAACACAAACATATGGCGGTAACACTGAGATTATGCAAGGCAAAAGAAATCAGAAAGACTCAACTGGTATTTATGCATCTCGAGAAACTGGAATTCTTTCACCATCCTATCGATTACCAACTGAGACGGAATGGGAATTTGGTGCTTTAGGGATGTCTGATCTTAGAGATTACAATGTTTATCGTGGTAGAAAAAAATATCCTTGGGATGGACAATATACCCGAACTGGAAAACGCCAATTTCGTGGTGATCAATTAGCAAATTTCAAACAAAGCAAAGGAGATTATGGCGGTATTGCTGGCTGGTCTGACGATGGTGCTGACATTACAGCTCCCGTAAGATCATACCAACCAAATGACTACGGACTCTATGACATGGCCGGAAATGTTGCGGAATGGGTCGCAGATGTTTATCGTCCCATTGTTGACGATGAGTTTAGTGACTTTAACTATTATAGGGGTAATGTTTATACAAAAAATGCGATCAATGCAGACGGATCTGTTAAAGTGGCATCTTCAGAAGAGGTCGCCTACGATACCCTAAGCAATGGTAAAACAGTAGCACGTGTTTTACCTGGTGAAATTATTCAAGTTCCTGTAGACGAAAATGAAACCTATTTAAGAACACAATTCAGTCAAAGTGATAATCGAAATTTCCGTGATGGAGATAACCGTTCATTGCGCTTTGCAAATGATTTTGATCCAAACGATGCCGATCAAGATGAAAAAGTAACTACAAGTCAAATGTATGACGCTCCTGAGCATAGAGCTGAAATCGTAAATGATTCATTGGAGCGGAAATGGGACGATTCAGACACACGTAATTCATTGGTTAATGATAAAGTACGTGTTTTTAAAGGAGGCTCTTGGAGAGATCGTGCCTATTGGCTTGATCCAGCGCAGCGTCGCTATTTCCCTGAAGAAATGGCATCGGATTATATCGGTTTCCGTTGTGCCATGTCTCGAGTAGGTCCAAAGTCGGACTCTAAGCGCAAGAGAAGAAATTGATTCATTGTATTTGATTTCCAAAAAGTCTCAACCTTGTTGAGACTTTTTTTGTTACTTTTAAATTATGGATATAAAAGCCTTACACCGTTTATTTCTGTCTCACCCATATGTGTTCACAGATAGCCGCAAGGTGATTAAGAACGGACTGTTCTTTGCGTTAAAAGGTGACAACTTCAATGGAAACAAATATGCCGAATCTTCAATAGAGCAAGGTGCCGCCTTCGCAATTGTAGACGAATTTAAAGATCATCCGAAATGTATTTTGGTTAACAATGCACTTCAAACACTACAAAATTTAGCCCATTATCACAGAATACATCTAGGTATTCCGATTATTGGTATCACTGGAAGTAATGGTAAAACCACCACCAAAGAATTGCTTTATGCCGTGCTGCGTAAAAAATTCAAAACTAACGCAACTCAAGGCAATCTCAATAACCACATTGGCGTTCCACTCACTTTATTAACTATGAACGCTTCAACTGAGATCGGCATTATAGAAATGGGAGCCAATCATATTGGTGAAATCGCATTTCTTACTAGAATGGCAGAACCCAACTTTGGTTATATTACAAATTTCGGAAAAGCCCATTTGGAGGGTTTTGGCAGTATCGAAGGTGTTATTCAAGGCAAATCTGAGCTTTATGAATATCTCAAAAAACATCGTAAAACCATTTTTGTCAATTCGAACGACAGTACCCAATTAAGCCAATTGACAGGCTATGACAACACCTACCGCTTTGGCTTAAATCCCGATGATGATTGTATCATTGCATATTCAAATAATAATAATACTACTGTTGTGGCTGAATTTGATGGTCATACTGCTAAAAGTCAACTCATAGGTGCTTATAACTTCACCAATATAGCCATTGCCATTGCAGTTGGAACCTATTTCAACGTGCCACCAGCTGACATCTGTAAGGCCATAGAGGGTTATGAATCACGAAATAACCGATCTCAAATAATCAGAAGGGGTAAAAACACCGTCATTCTCGATGCATATAACGCCAATCCAACTAGCATGCGTGCTGCTTTAGATCATTTATCTCAGACAGAAAACAGCTCGAAAGTGGTTGTTTTAGGTGACATGCTCGAGTTAGGTGATTCTAGTGCTTCTGAGCATCAAGGCATCGCTTCACTTGTTGAATCGATGAATCTCAGTAACATCTATCTGGTGGGACCAAGGTTTTATGAAACTCAAACCAAAAAGGCAATCAAACACAAGTCTGTAGACAGCGTAAAACAACAACTGCAAGAACAACCGTTCTCGAAATCCTTAATTCTGATTAAAGGCTCGCGAGGAATGGCGCTAGAGCGTCTCCTCGAAATTATTTAATCATCTCTTAAAACATGTATTATACCATTTATCGTGTGAGGATTTCCTGCATTATCAAAATAATCTCCTGAATAATTTATATCGACATATTCCCCAACACCACCAAAATGAGTAAGGTTAAATATGATGTTATTATTAACTGGACTGGCATCAAAACATTCGAAAGGCATAAATCCTGGTAAAGACGATCCCCAATCAATCACATTGTATGCCCCTTGAAAATTTGTCAAGGACGGGTCTAAATGAGAATAGATATATAAGCAATCAGCTGAAGTACCTGATTGATCTGAGCCGTATATGGTTAAAATATCAAAACCGGAAGAATTTGGAGTTCCAATGGCAAAATTTACATTAAATGGAGGTACAAAATAGGATGCATTTCCACCGTCTATTTGGTAGTAAGCGAATTCAGCTATTGCATTACAGGCCGAAATTTCTCCGATATCTGTATACGAGGTTGAAAAGGTATAATTAATTTCACCTGAGGATTGTAAGCTGCTAAAATCAACAGCATTTAAATTAAAAGTGACGTTATTATCACATCTCAACAGACTAATTTCAAAAGCCCCATTAGTAACAGTTGCATAGTACTCCAATCCTTGATAATTGAGTCCAACATAGCCTGTAGTTACAGGATTACCATTACAGTCGTTGAAAAAACCAACTACAGTTTCAGCCACTTGTGAATTACCAGTTGGAACAATAACATTTGTGGTTGCATCAACAATAAAAGGCCCAATACTTTGGGTGTACAAAGGTGCTGACTCGCAGTTGTACGCATCCAAAACAGAGAGTTCCAAAATGGTGTTTCCTGGCACATAACCACAAACCTCGCCGTCAGCATTGGTATAACCACTGCTCATATTTCCTGCGGGAGTGGTTAAAACTACATTCATATTGCTCAAAGGATTTCCTTGATTATCAGCAGCAAGAACACACAGGGAAATCGCATCCAATGATACGTCACAATTCCAAAACGAAAAATGAGATACTAAACCAACGTAGCTACCATTTATTAAATTAGCCTCACCTTCTTCAATCCAATATCCATTAACATCATCAAAATGCCACAGTTTTATAGTGGAGGGTGCGTCTGCTTGAAGGTTTTCATCAACTGGCAAACTCATTTCAGCCGTTGAGCCTTCTGCTAACTGAATAACTTCTCCAGAAGCACCAGTCAATTCAACAGCCATCATCCCAAAAGTCTGCAATACTTGTTCTTGATTCATTGCATTTTGAGCGTATAACATGCCAGGCATTTGAGTCATGATATCCAAGTCATTGGGGTTTAGGTAATGCATACTGACATTAACCATCCCATCATAAGCAAGGCCAGCATCTGTAGAAAAATCACCATCGAATAGCACTGACGCACCATTAGGTAAAGTTACAGTTTCAGCTTGACCAGAGGCTATGGTCGCAACAGCATTACTTGTCAACAACATAATTTTCAATTCATTTGTCCCAGTGACGGGGACGAAAGCCCGTGATCCTTTCATGAATCCCATCTTTTCCACAGTCAGATAGCCAAATCGCTCGTTCATATACACATCACGTAAAACGAATACACCATTTACATCTGTAGTAACAGTTTCTTCGCCGATTCGCACAAGAGCACCATTGACAGGCTGTCCTGACTGATTAACAACATGTCCAATAATACTGCCTGTTATAACTTCTCCAAAATTCTCATTAAAAGGAGTTGTCACCAATTGATTATTTTGAGCTAAATCGCCAATGGGTTCATTTTGACAAGAAGTCAATAAAGCAATTGAAAAAACAAATACGAGCTTTTTAAAATCGAATATCATAAACCTAAATTAAAACTTTAATACTGTGAAAAGTACAAAAAAAAACCTCAAAATGAGGCTTTTAAAAAAAGTTAATTTGTGGGTCATACTGGATTCGAACCAGTGACTTCTACCCTGTCAAGGTAACACTCTGAACCAACTGAGTTAATGACCCATGAAAGAAACACTCCATCAAAATAAAAAAACCGCTAAAAAGCGGTTCTTTTGGTGGGCGCTGAGGGATTCGAACCCCCGACCCCCTGGGTGTAAACCAGGTGCTCTGAACCAACTGAGCTAAGCGCCCTCAATTATTGGACGGCAAATATAAACTCAAAAATTGGAGTAGCAAATAATATTCTAAATAATTTCTGAAACTACAAAATTACTTCCACAAATTACAATCAGATCATCAGTGTTTGCAACTGTCTTTGCCGCATTTAGTGCAGACTCAACAGCACCGTATGAAATCGCTTTAAACTCCTTTTCAAGTAATTTATCGCATAAATCTTGAGATGAAAGTGCTCTCTTGTTGTCGGCCGCGCAGCAAAAGTAAGTTGCATTTGGTGATAATAGTGGCAAAATAGCATCCAAGTCTTTGTCTTTCATTACACCAAAAACAATGTATAATCGATTAAAAGTCTCGGTGTTCAAATGTTCAAATAGGACTTTGAAACCATCAGCATTGTGTGCTACATCACAATAAATATCTGGCTCAACTGACAAATTTTGCCATCGACCGAGTAGGTTTGTGTTTGTAACAACCGACTTCAAGCCCTCGGAAAGATTCTGTTCTGTAACTTTCCAGCCCAAAGATTGAAGCTGATTGATAGCGGCACAAACAGTTCGTGCGTTATATTGCTGGTAGAGACCTTTGAGGTCTGATGTATATAATGTACCCTTAAAATCAGATGCGAAATATATTTTAGCCTTTTGTTTTGCCGCTACATGTTCAAAAAACTGACTTGGTTTCATCGTTAAATTGTCCAACAACTACAGGAATTCTTGGTTTGATAATACCAGCTTTTTCAAAAGCAATATCAGTCAAATTATTCCCCAGTAAGTTTGAGTGATCCATTCCAATGTTTGTTATAATTGACAATATTGGTAAAATGATATTTGTAGCATCTAACCGACCACCCAAACCTACTTCAATGACTGCGATGTCTACATTATGTTTTGAAAATGACTCAAATGCCATAGCTACTGTTAATTCAAAAAAGGATAAAGAATTATGGCTCAAATACTCATAATAACACGCAACAAAATCGATAACTTCAGACTCAGAAATCGGAGTCCCATTGATCCTTATTCGTTCCCGGAAATCTTTAAGATGAGGTGAGGTATAAAGTCCAACCTTATATCCAGCATTTTGCATAACGGAACTCAACATATGGCTAGTAGAGCCCTTTCCGTTAGTACCAGCAACATGTATGGAGGGATAATTATTTTGAGGATGTCCAATATGGTCACAAAATTTTGTGATATTATCCAAATTCTTAAACAAGGCTCGTGAGCCTTGAAGTTGGTAATTTGGAAGTTGGGCAAATAACCAACTGATTGTTTGCTGATACGTCATTTATTGGGTCAAAGTAAAATTAACCACGACAAAGCCAATTTGAATGGCTGGAGCATTAGGATCTGCCGACCAGCGATAAGTCAAGGCAGTCTTTTGAGCAGCATCATACAAACAAATATCTCCACTTGTTCCTCTTTTACCTGGAATCGCCTGAACAACTTGCCCAGAGCGATTGACATGAATTTCTACAACAACCGCACCTTCTTCGTTGCAATCGGGCTTTACTTTAGAGTTGCTTGGCTTACCTCTACCGTTGAGACCATAGCCAACCCCGCCTTGACCAATGCCTGTAATACCAAAATAAGTTGGAGCATAATTATTACCATTCGGCTGACCTTGATCTGATGACCCTTCTGAAATGCCTTGTCCAGAATTCTCTGAAGTCGGATTTTGGATATTACCCAAAAGTGCGTCTAGTTTGGCTTTTTTGGCGTCTTGTTCTGCTTTAATTTTGGCCTTTTCATTAGCCTCCCTTTTAGCCTCAGCTTCTGCGAGTTTTTCTGCTTCAGAAGACTCGTTACTATCATTATTCAGAACAACATCGTTTGGCTGATTTTGGGACAATCACCTCTTCGCTTTCGGGTGATTCTGAAAGACTTGTACTCGGCGATGTCTCCTCTACTTGATTGGACAAAATGTTGTTGGGTAGCACACTAGCCTGCTGAGTTTCACCAAAACCAGTATCAGATTCTCCAAAGTTAACGGTAACTCCATACTCCAAAGGTGGGTCTAAATAAGGTAATCCAAAAAGCCATAACAATAGCATCAACAAAAACATTATTGCTACAGTAATTCTAGCAGATTTTTTTTCGTGAACGGATTTAAAGAAAGGCATGTCGTTAAGGTTTTACGGCCAAAATGACTTTGATTTTGTTGCGGTTAGCGATGTCCATTACATAAGCTACTTTGCTAATAGGTACAGACTCTTCAGCTCTTAAAGTAATAGTTGGTTGACTAGTTCCTGAAATGATGTCTATCAATTCTAACTCTAGATTTTGTTCAGCGACAGTATTTTGATCAACGTAGAATATGAAATCTTTAGTGATGGTTACATTAACCGCTTTTTTGTTCGTGGTTTTGCCGCTGGCACTAGGTAACAAAATATCAATAGCGTTGGTAGTCACCAAAGTAGAAGCCAACATAAAAAAGATAAGTAATAGGAATACAATATCAGTCATAGACGACATATTGAATTCAGGTTTTACCTTATTTCTTCCTTCAATTTTCATGAATTGAATTTAAGCAGGTTCATTTAACAAATCTAAAAAAGCTACTGAGTTTGCTTCCATCTGATGGATTACTTTACTCGTTTTAACCACCAAATGGTTGTGCGCCATATAGCCAATAATTCCAACGATCAGTCCAGCAACAGTAGTTGTCATTGCAGTATAAAGACCATCAGCCAATAGTTTGATATCTATTTGCCCACCTGAGTTGGCAATTTCAAAGATGGATAAAATCATCCCAATAACGGTTCCTAAAAACCCAATCATGGGAGCGACTCCTGAAATAGTGGCTAAAGTGGCAACATTTTTTTCAAGTTTATAAACCTCTAAACGTCCTGCGTTTTCAATAGCTGTATTAATATCATCTAACGGTCTACCAATTCTAGAAATTCCTGTGCTGATCAATCTTGATACTGGAGAATCTAATTGTGCACACCTCAAAGTTGCGGCTTCTATTTTTCCTGAAGCAACAAAATCTCTAATTTGACTCATAAAATCTGGAATCACTTTCAAAGCCTCTCGAATAGCGAAAAGTCTTTCAAAATAAATATAAATGGCAAACGCTAACATGAGTGCTAAGGCACCAATAATAACTTGTCCTGCGAGGCCTCCACTTAAAATAAGTTCAAAAATAGAGAGTGATTTTTCAACAGTTTCATCACCTACCTCTTGAGCCAGCTCAACCGGTTGCATAGAAAATAATAAGATTCCCATTCGTTATTGTCTTTATAGTAATACAACGTAAATAATGATATTCAAGTATGTTTAGAAAATAGTACGCATATAAAAGAATGCCCAAGCTCCAGACAGAAAACCAATTAAAGCAAGCCATGAGATTCTTTTCAGATACCAAAAGAAATTGATTTTCTCCATTCCCATGGCAACAACTCCAGCGGCAGACCCAATGACCAACATACTTCCTCCCGTTCCTGCTGCGTAGGCGATAAAATGCCATAATGGACTATCCAATGGCTGTGAAAACATTCCCAAACTGGCCGCAACAAGAGGGACATTATCAATTACCGCTGAACCGATACCCAATAAGATTACCACCAAATCAGATACTTGAGCTGAAGGTAATTCAGTCCCAACCATTGGCATAACATCTTGCAAAGAATTGGCAAACCCAAACAGAAGACCAAGAGATTCCATCGCCGCTACTGCCATCAGTATGCCTAGGAAAAAGAGGATACTGGGTAATTCAATTTTAGACAATGAATGGTGCAGGGGACTAAGTGTTGCTTTAGCAATATCTTGACCGCCGTCAATACCGGTTAAACTAAACTTACTAGAACTATAGATTTCGGCAAATGCAGCCACAACACCAAGAGATAGCATCATCCCCACATAGGGTGGTAAATGCGTGAATGTTTTGAAAATTGGGACAAAGATAATAGCTCCCAAACCAAGGTAAAGCATTTTAGAACCATGTCTATTCTCTTTAGTATCAGAAACCTCAATTGGAGGAAATTTTCCTCGAAATTCTGGCATAAACGATGCAATAAATACTGGAATAACCATGCAAATTATTGACGGTAAAAGTAGATACTCAATAAGGTGTAGTACTGAAACCTTGTGAGCAATCCATAACATGGTTGTGGTAACATCTCCAATCGGTGACCAAGCGCCACCAGCATTGGCTGCGACTACAATCAAACCAATATACATGAGTCTGGAATCGCGGTCAATGATTATTTTTTGTAAAATAGAAATCAAAACGATAGTTGCTGTAAGATTGTCAATAATCGCTGATAAAAAGAACGCCAAAATAGAGAATATCCACAGTATTTTGCGCTTACTCCGTGTGCGTATAAACAATTTAATTGTTGCGAATCCATTGAAATAATCAATAATTTCAACAATGGTCATAGCACCCAAAAGGAATACCAAAATTTCTGCTGTTTTTCCAAGGTGGTGCAGCAACGAACTCTCCAAAGCGTGAGTCTTTTGATCAACTGAAAAATCAGCAAATCCTTGAATAAGTCCATGAACATCTGGATCAAACCAGCTGCTAATATGGTCAATTCCCATGGATATGAGTGCCCAAGAGATAGCCATCATGACTAAGGCTGGGATAAGTTTATCTATTTTAAGGCTGTGTTCAAGAGTTATAGCCAAGTATCCTAAAGCAAACACTGCAACGATAATGGATTCCATAAAATTATATTAGTTGATTTAAAGCAATTTCAAAAGCAGTTGCGCTTATTCCCTTTTGTGAGCTGTTTTTTTCAAACACATGATTCAAAGCTTTTAGGATGGTTTCTGATATATCATTAAAAATGGCCTCATCTGTCATAGCAACACGCCCTTCCATAAAGTAAGCAAAAACTCTAGCCATCCCACAATTTGAAATAAAATCAGGGATTAATGATAACTGCGCATCAGCATAAGCCATAATTGGTCCAAAAAATATTTCTTGATCTGCGAATGGTACATTAGCCCCGCAAGAAATAACCTCTAAACCAGAGTTTACCATTTTATCTAACTGCGGCTTAGTAATTAATCTTGAGGCCGCACAAGGTGCAAAAATCTCAGCATCCATGTACCAGATTTTTTCGTTCATCAGATCAAACGGAATCATATTATTAGCGACCAGCGTATTATCCTTTTTGTTTAAAAACAAAGTTTCAATGTCTGTGTGTGAAAACCCTTCGCTGTTCATCAAACCACCATCACGATCAATGATCCCAACAATTTTAGCACCCATCTTAGATAAATAGTAACATGCTGAGGCACCAACATTACCAAATCCTTGAATCACAGCACGTTTACCTTCAATACTACGACCACTTAAAGTATAGTAATGTTGAACAGACACCGCTACACCAAAACCAGTAATCATGTCTGCGATTGTTAGTTTTTTCGAAATATCTGGTGTGAAATTAGGATTCTCTATCACCTTGATAACGCCCTGTCGAAGTTGACCAATTCTGTTAATCTTATCAGCTTCTGTAGGTTGAAAATGACCTGAAAAAACTCCCTCTTGAGGATGCCATACCCCACTTTCTTCTGTTATTGGAATAACTTCATGTATTTCATCAACATTGAGGTCTCCTCCCGTTCCGTAATAACTTTTAAGTAATGGACTTACGGCTTTATACCATCGTTCCAAAACCCCCTTTTTTCTGGGATCGCGCGGGTCAAAATTAATTCCAGATTTAGCACCTCCAATAGGTGGTCCTGACACTGTAAACTTAACCTCCATAGTTTTTGCTAACGAAAGAACTTCTGCTTCATTGAGACCAACCCGCATCCGTGTTCCTCCTCCAGCGGCACCACCTCGCAGGGAATTTATAACCACCCATCCCTCGGCTTCTGTTTCGGGGTCATTCCAATGAAATACAATTTCGGGTGATTTTGATTCAAATTTCTGAAGCAAGTCTTTCATAAATACCAATCGTGAATTGACACAAATATAACGAATGAAACAATGCCAAAAGGCATAACTTATGGCTTCAAAAAAATATTTCCTGAGGAGTGGTCATTACTCGCTCCGGTAACGTTTTTTAAACAATTAAACTCATTTCTTAAACGAAGTACGCCTAAAAAAGCAAAAATAATGGCCTCCTTAAAATCTACAATTTGCAGTTCTGGAATGGTTAAATTTTGTTTTGCGTGAAAAGCAATACGATCCATTAAAAATTGATGCTTTGCGCCTCCTCCCGTGACCAAAATATCACCCCGATTTCCAACCAAAGCAGTACCAATTTGCTGAGCAACATGATCTACATAGGTCGCCATTTTATCCGCAATGGGTATTTTATAACGTTCTATAATAGGCCACAAGATATTTTCAACCCATTCTATTCCGAGCGATTTCGGATAAGGTTTTTGATAATAGGCCATAGCATTTAACTCGAAAAGTAAATCCTTGTCATAATGACCACCTCTCGCGGTTGAACCATCCTTATCGTAATCCATATTCAATGACTGAGCGAGCCGATTCAAAACTACATTGACTGCGCAAATGTCATAAGCGACCCGATCATTGGATAACGAAAAAGACAGATTGGCAAATCCCCCAAGATTCAAACAATAATCATATTCTGTAAATAATAATTGATCACCTATTGGAACCAACGGCGCCCCTTGACCACCGAGGGCAATATCTGCAACTCTGAAATCGCAAACCCAGGTAAGACCTGTTCGTTGTGCTACAAAAAATTGATTGCCAATCTGTTTTGTAAATCCTCGATCTGGTTGATGCCAAATGGTGTGACCATGACTGCTAACGGCGTCAATTTCTTTGATCTGATGAGTGTCTATAAATTTAAGTACTTCATCGCATAAATATTCACTGTAAATTCTATCAAGCCTTTCAACTTCTTCCTCAGACCAAAAAAAAGCAATTTTTAGAGACTGTTTGAGTTCGATCGGATAAGTGATGGTCTCAGCATGACAAATATCAAACACCCAATTTCCCTCTATGGGCTTAAAAACTACGTCGCAGATATCGAGACCATCAAGGGATGTGCCTGACATCAGTCCGATCATATGATAACTGTTTTTAATCACGATGGTAAAATTAGCGCATAAAATTGAGAATTTTATAGGTATAGCTTATCTTTGATCAAAAGAAAATCTAATTTCAAAACAACAGAACCTATGAATTTTTCTCTTTCCGAAGAACACCTTATGATTCAAAAAGCAGCCAAG
Organism: uncultured Flavobacteriaceae bacterium; assembly: GCA_943788695.1. Taxonomy (GTDB): domain Bacteria; phylum Bacteroidota; class Bacteroidia; order Flavobacteriales; family Flavobacteriaceae; genus JALRKI01. Next base: position 107,243 of record CALSRG010000003.1, on the reverse strand, counting down.
GATTTTGCTCATACGGAATTGCTCCCTGGGGTCATTGAACGGGATGAAACGCAAACGTTCCCTGCAGAACAAGTAAAAAAAATGGGGGAACTCGGATTTATGGGGATGATGGTTGATCCAAAATATGGAGGAAGCGGGATGGATGCGATTTCATATGTATTGGCAATGGAAGAGATTTCTAAAGTTGACGCCTCGGCATCGGTTTGCATGTCTGTCAATAACTCTTTGGTCTGCTGGGGGATTGAGACCTATGGAACTGAAGAACAAAAAGAAAAATACTTGACACGTTTGGCTAGCGGAGAAATCATTGGTGCTTTTTGTTTGAGCGAACCCGAAGCTGGCAGTGATGCTACTTCTCAAAAAACAACTGCTATCGACAAGGGAGACCACTATATCCTTAATGGTACTAAAAATTGGATTACTAACGGAAATACCGCTTCCGTTTATCTGGTTATTGCTCAGACAGATGTAGAAAAAAAACACCGCGGAATCAATGCTTTGATTGTTGAAAAGGGTCAAGAGGGTTTTGTGATCGGACCAAAGGAAAATAAGTTAGGCATCCGAGGAAGTGATACTCATTCATTAATATTTAATGATGTGATCGTACCTAAATCGAACCGTATTGGAGACGATGGTTTTGGCTTTAAATTTGCCATGAAAACCTTGTCAGGAGGTCGTATTGGGATTGCAGCTCAGGCACTTGGTATTGCATCTGGCGCCTATGAATTGGCGCTCAAATATTCTAAAGAACGTAAGGCTTTTGGTACAGAAATTTCGAACCACCAGGCTATCGCTTTTAAATTGGCTGACATGGCCACTGAGATTGAAGCTGCCCGTTTTATGTGTTTAAAAGCCGCATGGGATAAAGATAATAGTCATAATTACGACATGTCTAGTGCGATGGCAAAATTATACGCCTCTCAAGTGGCGATGGATACCACTATTGAGGCTGTACAGATTTTTGGCGGCAATGGATTTGTGAAAGAATACCACGTGGAGCGTTTGATGCGTGACGCAAAAATCACGCAGATTTATGAAGGAACATCAGAGATTCAAAAAATTGTCATCTCAAGAGGAGTGCTCAATCAATAAACCCCGAACTAATCCATGTCAAATCTCACACCAAGAGAGATATTTCTTTGTGATACAGTTTGGTTTTTAAATAGAGGGTTTATATCATATTTTAAATAAACCGCAGTTTCGCCAAAAGCACAGTAACCGCTCAATCCATAGACGATATTTGAAGCATTATACGAACGTTTAATTTTGTCTTTGACCCGATCACCTTCTCTGGTGTATTTCAACTTTTGTCTCGTTCCAATATTAAATCCGGCATAGCCTCCCAGACCTATTTTAAAACGGTTTTGGGATGAACCAAATTCGAAATGTACTGGAGCCACTAAATTAGTGATGGTTAATTTAGATTTTCTTAATTCCAGTGGAAATACCTCGAGCGATGTTTCGTTTCCATTTTGAACAAAATATTGGTTATCTGTAGGCTTTAGTCCGTTGAATTGGAGAGATATTCCATACTTTAAACTAAATACATTAGGAGTTTTTGATATTCGAGATTTATAGGCCCACCCTAGTTCAAAAAACCGAGATCCACCAAATTTATAAGGACTATCATTTAGGCTACCTCCATCTGAAATAGCGTTATTAAATCCTAAAGCAACGACTAAATCACTCTTTGTAAACCATTTTCTATGATAATATTTTGACCTTGATCTTTGATGATATTTGTCTTCACTCATTTTCGATACTTCATGTGCTAATTGAATAGAATCTAAACGCCTTTCGATGATGATGGCGTAAGATTCTGCAATCCGTTCTTTCTCCGCTGCAGCCTCCTCAATTGTCATATTGTTCAGTTCAATCGCCTCATTGATTTTTTCCAAATCGGCTCTAAGTTGTTCTTTTACTTGTCGTTCAATTTGTTGCTCTAGCGATTCTTGAGCTATAATGTGCTGACTTACAAATCCAAAAAACAAGATCATTGAAATGGTAGTAATTGTTTTCATAATAATTGGGTTAAATATTTAGGTTAATTTTTTCGATTGACATAGGCTGTATGTACACTTTTTATCCCGGTAACAAATCCATCAATAATTTGTTTTCTAAAAGACTGATTATTTTCAAATTCTGCTTCCTTTAACAATCTAGCCGCTCGATCAGCTACAGCCAATCGGTCTTGATTATAGTTACGGATTTTGTCTCGATAAGGATTTAAAAGAGCATCTAGATCGTCGTCAGAAATCTCAGGACTTACGAGCTCTGCTTCTGTGATCTGGTTTTGGAATAGAATAGGTATTGATGTTGTTTCGATAGTCGTTTCGTTGACCAAAATAATCTTGCTATCCTTTTTAAAAATATCCTCATTTAAGATGACTTTCGCAAGTGGTTCTTCAACATCATTCGTCTTGATTGTATTGTCAACAAATAAAGATGACTTCACTATATTCATTTCCTCTTTGTTCGGAACGATATTGTCTAACCCCTTGCTATCAATCGACGCAACAACATTCTTCAAATCAATTTTTCCTTCATTTATAGGGGTAGATTCAAAGGCTGCGTCAATTCCTACAGCAGGTACAAGCTGAGTATCCTGACTTACAAACCATACCAAGCCTAAAACAACCACAAACATTGCTGCGACAGCTAAATACTGACGTTTTGAATTGATTCTTTTAGATTTATTCAAGTAGGACTCAAGTGTTTTCCAAGTCTCCTCTTGAGGCTGAATCTTTCTAGACTCTAGCTGCATTTTGATGCGTTGTTCAAATTTTTGTAACGACATAATTGGAATGGTTATCTTTCTTAATCTGAGTTTGAAGCATCTGCCTCGCTCTGTTTAATTGGGATTTCGATGTCCCAATTTTAATATTTAATATTTTTGCAATTTCTTGATGTTTGTAGCCTTCTATACAATATAAAACGAACACAACTCTATAGCCATCTGGAAGCGCATCAATGAGGGATTGATAATAGTCGTATTCCAACGCATCATGTGGTTCAACTTTTTGGATATCAAAAGGTTGTTTTTCGTCCGAAAATAATTGCAACTTGGCTTGAATTCTTATCATTGACAAACATTCTCTGACCATTATTTGCCTGATCCAGCCTTCAAATGAACCTTCGTTTTTGAAAGATTCAATGTTTTGAAAGACTTTCAAAAATCCATTTAACATAGCCTCTTCAGCCTTAGGCAATGACTTTAAATAATACCTACAAACACTCAACATTTTTGGTGCAAACAATTGATATAATTGCTCTTGTGCTCTTCTATCCTTTTTGCAAACTAAGGAAAGAAGTAGATCATTATTTAGGTGTAGGTTAATAATTTTCACAATAAATAAGATGTCCTCTAATAATAAAGACGCTCAAAGATCTAAAATGGTTGCACAAGAATGAAAAAAAAATTAAATCTAATCATACTAATATTTAGAAAAGTAGGAGTTTGTTTTCTAATTTTGTCCGTTGATGATTTTGAATAAACAAAATATAACAAAGAAGGTCTTAAGTATTTTCTTAACCTTTTCTTTATTGACACCGAATCTGATTGAATTCGGACACTCCTTGATTCATAAAAATCACGACATTTGTCAAAACGAATCTCAAACACATTTACACGACGGACAAGACGAATGCGAAATTCTCGGTTATCACTTTAGCCAAGATTATAAGGGCACAAATGAAGCACCTTGGGTGTTTGCTAATGGAATAACTCATAGCTTTTTTGATAGCTTGGAGTCTCAATTGGAGACAGTTTTAGAAGTTTATATTTACAGAAGAGGCCCTCCTCATTTAGGTTAGAATCAGATTTCATAGGATTGTTTATCAATCCCTATAATTCATTTTTAATCTAAATATTATGAAAAACTCATTATTATATCTATTTCTTCTACTTTCCATTCTTTCGTATGGACAAACCTATTCAGGAAAAGTTCTTGATAAAGAAACGGGACAACCTTTGGCTTTTGTTACCGTTTATTCGGTAGAACAACAGACGGGTAGCATTACTGACGAGGATGGTCAATTCGAACTGAATAACGTTCCTCAAACATTGATTTTACAATTGTCGTTCGTTGGCTATGAAACCATTTTAAAAACCGTTAACGTCGAAACGGACGATAATGTATTTTACCTACAGGCTGGGCATATAGATTTGGATGAGGTTATTCTCTCGGCGCCACAAAGTCGATTGAGAAATGACAACACCATTACTATTGAACAACGTGGTATCAGTGCCCTTCAATCGGGAAATCCATTGAGTTTAGCAGCGGGACTGGCAACAATTCCAGGGATGAATCAAATTTCAACCGGAAGTGGCATTGGCAAACCAGTTATACGAGGCCTTTCAGGTAGTCGCATTGTTACATATGTGCAAGGTATAAGGCTTGAAAACCAACAATGGGGCGAAGAACATGGCCTTGGTATTGGGGACATAGGTATTGAAAGTGTTGAGGTGATAAAAGGCCCAGCCTCCTTACTTTATGGCTCTGATGCTTTGGGCGGAGTTTTGTATTTTGTCGATGAACGGTATGCCAAAACTGACCACATTGATGTTACTGTGAATAGTCAATTTTTATCCCGCACTATCGGAACAAGCAATGAAATCGGTTTAAAAATAAATCGTAAAAATGTGAAGCTCAATGTTTTTGGAGGTTACAAATCACACGCCGACTATGGCACACCAAATAACCTTCGTGCGTTCAATACCCGTTTTAACGAGAAAAATTTTAAGGCCGCTTATGGTTTTGGTTCAAACAGTTGGGTGAGTAACCTACGTTACAGTTATCTCAAAAACAACTTTGGGATTACAGAAGAAAATCAGCCTTTCGAAGATAGTACACAAAGAAACTTCATATTACCTTATCAAACCATTATCAATCACAATATTAGTTGGGATAATACCCTATTTGTTGGTGAGGGCAAAATCAAAGGTACTTTGGGCTACACCTCTAATCAAAGGCAAGAATTTGAAGAGACTTTGGAATCAGCAACTTTAGACATGGCCTTGAATAGCTTTTCATATAATCTTAAATGGTTTTTACCAAATAACCGCAACAACATCGACTGGATTATTGGAGCGCAAGGAATGATTCAAACAAATACTAATAATGGGGAGGAACTATTAATTCCCAATGGTCGCACACAGGATGTCGGTATGTTTGTTATTGGGAGCGTTACCCGAAACCAATGGTATGTTCAAGGCGGAGTTAGGTTTGATCAAAGACAAATACAATCTGACTTATATTTGGATGAAGGAGGAGTTTTGTTCGAAAGTTATGAGAATCATTTTGATGCATTCAACTTTGCATTTGGGTTAGCCTACGAATTGGATCAGAGTAGTATAAAACTTAATATTTCATCTGGCTTTAGGGCCCCAAATACTTCGGAGCTACTTTCAAATGGCGTTCATGAGGGAACCAATCAATATGTGGTAGGAAACAGTGCATTAAAATCAGAAGCGGCAACACAAATTGATATAGCTTTGAATATTAATTCTACTCATTTAGACTTTAGTTTTCAACCCTTTTACAATGTTATTAAGAACTACATCTATTTAACACCTTCAAACAGCATCATTGATGACTCACCCAGATTTGATTATACTCAATCCGATGCAATTCTTTATGGTGGAGAATTAGGTTTTCACTATCACCCGCATCAGATTCATTGGTTGCACTTAGAAAGTGATTTGAGTGTCGTTATAGCGGAAAATGATGAAGGTGATTCTTTACCTCTCATTCCTGCGAAGAGATGGCGATCTACCGCAAGGTCTGAATGGACAGATCAATTCATTAGGAGTATTTACTTAACTTATCAATACACTGACAGGCAAAATAGAGTAGGCTTATTTGAAACGAAAAGTCCTTCTTACGGTCTAATAGACGTTGGAATGCAGTTATCTATTCAAAAAAATATAAATGCATCGTTGGGCATAACTAATTTGTTTAATACCAATTATATAGATCATTTATCCAGACTGAAAGCCTTGGATGTACCAAATATCGGTAGAAATTTCTCGGCTAAAGTTACTTGGAATTTAGATCAAATTATCAATTAAAACTGACCAACATCATTGAGGTAGGATAATCGCAGAAAATCTACAAATTCTATGACTTCTAATCGATGGGCGTCATTCGAGTTTAGACAGTCTTTAATATCGTTTTCGGATACTGTAATAGCCAAATACCAACTTCCAGACCTGCTCGAATAAGCATCCTCAAAGAGTGCTTCTTTATCTTTGGCAGTTCGAGACAGGTCTATTAAGATGGGTATGAGGTTAACTGTCTTGGTCGACTTTTCAACCTCATATATCGTAAAATTGTGTGTTTTGCCATTAATTATTATTGAAACATTCCATTGAAAATTGTCGAAGTTGCTTTTAAACCTTTCTTCAATAAAATAGTAAAAATCATTTGCTCCCTTTAGGTCACTGAATACAAAGGCTTGTCGTTTAGGTAATTTTCGTTGAAATTTCCTAGCTACCTGCAATTTGTATGTGTCGATTTTGGGAGCTCTTTGTATTGAAAAGCAAGAAGTCATCATCAAAGAAAACAAAGAAATTAATGCGTATTTCATTGGTCAATTTTTTTTGAAGCGTTTCAAACATCGTGCCGATTATCTGTCGACTATGATACTACATTACTGTTAAGTCTTTTAAGGTCGTGATTAGATAGAAATGTTGTAAATGATTATATATTATCGTAATATTGCGATAAATAAAATAACCCCTAAATATATTTTAAATGAAACTATCCGAAGTAAAAACAATTTTAACCAACTCTAAGACCATTGCATTTCAGTTGACCGATGGAACATTCGTACCAAATCATTTTCACATTACAGAGGTAGGTAAAATCAGTAAACATTTTATTGATTGTGGCGGAACAATCAGAAATGAAAAGCTAATAAATTTTCAGCTTTGGAATGCCAATGACTATGACCATCGGTTGCATCCTGAAAAACTGCTGAATATCATCACGCTGTCGGAACGAGTTTTGGAACTTGAAGATTTGGAAGTTGAGGTGGAATATCAATCAAATACTATTGGAAAATTTGGACTTGAATTTGACGGGACTAACTTCTTGTTGACAAACAAACAAACGGCCTGTTTAGCTGAAGACCGATGTGGCATTCCTAACTCTAACCCCAGTGTTCGTCTGTCTGATTCAAAAGAAGACTCTTGCTGCAAAACAGGTAGTAATTGTTGTTAGAGTGACATTTTCTGCTATTACTGAAGCTAATTATCCTTCAGTTGCCCGTATCTATCAGGCAGGGATTGATTCTGGAAATGCAACTTTTGAAACGTCAGTACCATCCTTTCACACTTGGGACAACGAGCACTTGCCATTTGGACGTATTGTAGCTATAATAAATAATGTTGTGGTAGGGTGGGCTGCGCTTACCAATGCCTCGAAACGCAAGGCTTACTCTGGAGTAGCTGAAGTCAGCATATACATATCGCCAGAATTTCAAACAAAAGGAATAGGATATAAATTGCTAAAAAAGCTGATTACGATAAGCGAGGTACATCAAATTTGGACCTTGCAATGCAGTATTATGATTGAAAATAAGGCCAGTATAGCATTACACAAAAAATGTGGGTTTAGAGAAATTGGATATCGCGAAAAAATCGGTAGGCTTCATGGGGTTTGGCGCAATAATATGATTTTGGAACGTCGGAGTAAGAAAATTGGAATATGACCAATTAAAAGAGGTCTCAACAATGAAATTATTGATTATTCAATCTTGGAATTAAATAAATCATTTTATAACTTTATACTGCAATTAGACCCCAAGTCTATTGATCGGATGAGCATATATAGTCAACTTCTATGAGACAAGCTCTTAAGTAAGTCCCTTATGATATGGAGTACAAAGCATTCATTAACGGTTAAGAATTAAAGACGAAAGGCGATAAAATGCAGTCGAAATCGTTGAACATCGACTCTAAAAAAGAAAGTAAACACAGGTTAAGCCGAAAACTGTTTAGAGTAGGTATTATTTATAATTACAGACAGTCATGTCTTTAATTAAATGGAAAACCAATGAATTGTTTCCCAGTTTTGATTCACTTTGGGACTATTCATTGAACAGAGATTTTTTTTCTAATGGTTTACAACTTGGAACCACAATTCCAGCGGTAAATACCGCTGAAACTGAAACTTCCTTTCAGTTAGAACTGGCCATACCAGGTCTTAAAAAGGAAGACTTTAAGATTGATTTGGACCATAATGTTTTGACCATTTCATCTGAAAAAAAAGAAGAAAAAGAAAGCAAAGAAGAAGAAAAAGTCACAAGGCGAGAATTCAGCTATTCAGCATTTAAAAGGAGTTTTCAACTTCCAGAAAATGTGAACAAAGAAGGGATTTCAGCAGAATATGTCGATGGACTCTTAAAATTAACTTTACCGAAATTGGATTCACCTAAATTGGAAAGCAGAAAACAGATTGATATTAAATAATTATAATTATCAACGTGCGCTGCAGTCTTGTTGCAAATAATTTCTTTATTTCAACTTCAATTTGATTCCACAAAAAAACCCTCACTGTTGTGAGGGTTTGGTATTTAAAGAAAGGCGGTGACCTACTCTCCCACGAGATGCAGTACCATCGGCGCTAATGGGCTTAACTACTCTGTTCGGAATGGTAAGAGGTGAGCCCCATTGCAATAACCACCTTAAGCGGTTTGCGGTGGTCCCCAAGGGTTGGTCAATGAACCACCATCAATATCTTAACATATTAAAAGAATACAATCTCTGTTGTTTTTCACTCTTAAAAAAACAAGCGTACAATAAGCCTACGGGTGATTAGTACTACTCGGCTATGACATTACTGCCTTTACACCTATAGCCTATCAACGTTGTCATCTCCAACGACCCTTAAAAGAAATCTCATCTTGTGGTGGGTTTCGCGCTTATATGCTTTCAGCGCTTATCCCTTCCGAACGTAGCTACTCTGCAATGCTCCTGGCGGAACAACAGATACACCAGCGGTTCGTCCAACTCGGTCCTCTCGTACTAAAGTCAGATCCACTCAAATTTCTAACGCCCACAGTAGATAGAGACCGAACTGTCTCACGACGTTCTGAACCCAGCTCGCGTGCCACTTTAATGGGCGAACAGCCCAACCCTTGGGACCTTCTCCAGCCCCAGGATGTGACGAGCCGACATCGAGGTGCCAAACCCCCCCGTCGATGTGAGCTCTTGGGGGAGATCAGCCTGTTATCCCCGGAGTACCTTTTATCCTTTGAGCGATGGCCCTTCCATACGGAACCACCGGATCACTATGCTCTACTTTCGTACCTGATCGACCTGTCTGTCTCTCAGTCAAGCACCCTTATGCCATTGCACTCTACGCACGGTTACCAAGCGTGCTGAGGGTACCTTTAGAAGCCTCCGTTACTCTTTTGGAGGCGACCACCCCAGTCAAACTACCCACCAAGCACTGTCCCCTATCGGGTTAGACTCTAGATAAGCAAAGGGTGGTATTTCAACAATGACTCCACAACGCCTAGCGACGCCACTTCATAGTCTCCCACCTATCCTACACATTACTTATCCAAAGCCAATACTAAGCTATAGTAAAGGTTCACGGGGTCTTTTCGTCCCACTGCGGGTAATCGGCATCTTCACCGATACTACAATTTCACCGAGCTCATGGCTGAGACAGTGTCCAGATCGTTACACCATTCGTGCAGGTCGGAACTTACCCGACAAGGAATTTCGCTACCTTAGGACCGTTATAGTTACGGCCGCCGTTTACTGGGGCTTCATTTAAGACCTTCGAGGTAAACCTCTAAGCCCTCCACTTAACCTTCCAGCACCGGGCAGGTGTCAGACCCTATACGTCATCTTTCGATTTTGCAGAGTCCTGTGTTTTTGATAAACAGTCGCCTGGACCTATTCACTGCGGCCTACCGAAGTAGGCGACCCTTCTCCCGAAGTTACGGGTCAATTTTGCCTAGTTCCTTAGCCATGAATCTCTCGAGCACCTTAGAATTCTCATCCCAACTACCTGTGTCGGTTTACGGTACGGGCCGCTTCTCTCGCTTTTCTTGGAACCACTTACTTGTTCTCGCTTCGCCCGAAGGCTAGGCTCAACGTGGACTTCCGTCGCCACGTGAACATCTGGGTGATCCGTCACTTTTAGTGAGAGCGGGTACAGGAATATTAACCTGTTGTCCATCCACTACCCCTTTCGGGTTCGCGTTAGGTCCCGACTAACCCTCAGCTGATTAGCATAGCTGAGGAAACCTTAGTCTTTCGGTGTGCGGGTTTCTCGCCCGCATTATCGTTACTTATGCCTACATTTTCTTTTGTAGACGCTCCAGCGCCCCTCACAGGTACACCTTCTGCGCATCTACAATGCTCCCCTACCCATCTTTATCAGATGCCATAGCTTCGGTAGTATGTTTATGCCCGATTATTATCCATGCCGGATCGCTCGACTAGTGAGCTGTTACGCACTCTTTAAATGAATGGCTGCTTCCAAGCCAACATCCTAGCTGTCTGTGCAATCCAACCTCGTTTCTTCAACTTAACATACATTTTGGGACCTTAGCTGATGGTCTGGGTTCTTTCCCTCTCGGACATGGACCTTAGCACCCATGCCCTCACTGCTGATCATCATTTTATAGCATTCGGAGTTTGTCAGGAATTGGTAGGCGATGAAGCCCCCGCATCCAATCAGTAGCTCTACCTCTATAAAACTAAATCAACGCTGCACCTAAATGCATTTCGGGGAGTACGAGCTATTTCCGAGTTTGATTGGCCTTTCACCCCTATCCACAGGTCATCCCAAGACTTTTCAACGTCAACGGGTTCGGTCCTCCACTTTGGGTTAACAAAGCTTCAACCTGCCCATGGATAGATCACACGGTTTCGCGTCTACCGCCACTAACTTTGGCGCCCTATTCAGACTCGCTTTCGCTACGGCTGCGGCACTTAATGCCTTAACCTTGCTAGAAACGGTAACTCGTAGGCTCATTATGCAAAAGGCACGCCGTCACCCTTTCGGGCTCCGACCGCTTGTAAGCGCATGGTTTCAGGTTCTATTTCACTCCCTTATTCAGGGTTCTTTTCACCTTTCCCTCACGGTACTAGTTCACTATCGGTCTCTCAGGAGTATTTAGCCTTAACGGATGGTCCCGCCAAATTCATACAGGGTTTCACGTGCCCCGCACTACTCAGGATACCACTATCAATCGTTCGCCTTACCTATACGGGACTATCACCCTCTATGGTCGCTCTTTCCAAAGCGTTCTAATTCAACTATGATCAAATATCGTGGTCCTACAACCCCAGAATTGCCGTAACAACTCTGGTTTGGGCTAATCCGCGTTCGCTCGCCACTACTTACGGAATCACTTTTGTTTTCTTCTCCTCCGGGTACTTAGATGTTTCAGTTCTCCGGGTTCGCTCCTATTTTCAAGGTAACATGTCTTCAACATGCTGGGTTGCCCCATTCGGACATCTGCGGATCAATTCGTATGTGCCAATCCCCGCAGCTTATCGCAGCTTATCGCGTCCTTCATCGCCTCTGAGAGCCTAGGCATTCCCCATGCGCTCTTCTCTAGCTTATTGTACTTTTTGCTCTTTTAATGAGTTACTATTTTATTTATATTGCTCGTTACAATATTCAGTTTTTCGATTATTTCTAATCTACTTTCATGTATTCTTTCAATATGTCAATGAACGTGTGGTAATCTCTAAAATAAACATAAATGCCTATTCAATCAAAATTACTCTAGTGGAGAATATCGGAGTCGAACCGATGACCTCCTGCGTGCAAGGCAGGCGCTCTAGCCAGCTGAGCTAATCCCCCATTATAAAATTCTAATCTTAGAATCCTTCAATGCGAATTTAGAATTCCCAGTCCTAGAATTTCCTTAAGTAGTCTCAGGCAGACTCGAACTGCCGACCTCTACATTATCAGTGTAGCGCTCTAACCAGCTGAGCTATGAGACTCTACTTTTTATTTGTTTTAAATTAACAGCTCTGAGAATAAGACACTCTTTTCCTTTATGTGTCTCCAACCTTATGTCGTCATTGCCTATCTATCTCTAGAAAGGAGGTGTTCCAGCCGCACCTTCCGGTACGGCTACCTTGTTACGACTTAGCCCTAGTTACCAGTTTTACCCTAGGCCGCTCCTCTCGGTGACGGACTTCAGGTACCCCCAGCTTCCATGGCTTGACGGGCGGTGTGTACAAGGCCCGGGAACGTATTCACCGCGCCATGGCTGATGCGCGATTACTAGCGATTCCAGCTTCACGGAGTCGAGTTGCAGACTCCGATCCGAACTGAGATAGGTTTTAAAGATTCGCTCCTACTCGCGTAGTGGCTGCTCTCTGTACCTACCATTGTAGCACGTGTGTAGCCCAGGACGTAAGGGCCGTGATGATTTGACGTCATCCCCACCTTCCTCGCGGTTTGCACCGGCAGTCTTGTTAGAGTTCCCGACATTACTCGCTGGCAACTAACAACAGGGGTTGCGCTCGTTATAGGACTTAACCTGACACCTCACGGCACGAGCTGACGACAACCATGCAGCACCTTGTAAATTGCCCGAAGGAAAAACTATCTCTAGTCCTGTCAATCTACATTTAAGCCCTGGTAAGGTTCCTCGCGTATCATCGAATTAAACCACATGCTCCACCGCTTGTGCGGGCCCCCGTCAATTCCTTTGAGTTTCATCGTTGCCGACGTACTCCCCAGGTGGGTTACTTATCACTTTCGCTTAGCCACTCAGACCGAAGTCCAAACAGCTAGTAACCATCGTTTACGGCGTGGACTACCAGGGTATCTAATCCTGTTCGCTACCCACGCTTTCGTCCATCAGTGTCAGTACATTATTAGTGATCTGCCTTCGCAATCGGTATTCTATGTAATATCTAAGCATTTCACCGCTACACTACATATTCTAACCACTTCATAATGACTCAAGACTACCAGTATCAAAGGCAGTGCCACAGTTAAGCTGTGGGATTTCACCTCTGACTTAGCAGTCCACCTACGGACCCTTTAAACCCAATGATTCCGGATAACGCTTGGATCCTCCGTATTACCGCGGCTGCTGGCACGGAGTTAGCCGATCCTTATTCTTACAGTACCGTCAAGCTCCCTCACGAGGGAGTGTTTCTTCCTGTATAAAAGCAGTTTACAACCCATAGGGCAGTCTTCCTGCACGCGGCATGGCTGGATCAGGCTTGCGCCCATTGTCCAATATTCCTCACTGCTGCCTCCCGTAGGAGTCTGGTCCGTGTCTCAGTACCAGTGTGGGGGATCTCCCTCTCAGGACCCCTACCTATCGTTGCCATGGTAAGCCGTTACCTTACCATCTAGCTAATAGGACGCATACTCATCTTTTGCCGTAACCTTTAATTATAATACGATGCCGAATTATAATACCATGTGGTGTTAATCCAAATTTCTCTGGGCTATCCCACAGCAAAAGGTAGATTGTATACGCGTTACGCACCCGTGCGCCGGTCGTCAGCGGAAGCAAGCTTCCCTGTTACCCCTCGACTTGCATGTGTTAGGCCTGCCGCTAGCGTTCATCCTGAGCCAGGATCAAACTCTTCATCGTTGTTTTGTTTTATAAAACAATGACGGAAATTGAAAACTTGTACTCAAAATGGCTTATTCTCTTGTAGATCTTAATACGAATATTAAAATCTTACGCTGTCAATTCAATATTTCAATGAACTCTTTTTTAATTCCTTTTTTATCTAAAAACAAAACCTCTCCCGTTTTTAGCGGCTGCAAATATAAAACCTTATTTATCCAACATCCAAAGTTTATCCCTTTATTTTTTGTTTATTTTTTGATTTCATAAAAAGAAATTCCAAACAAGTCCGAAACGTACAGTAAAATCGCGGTATGGATGATTAGGAGCACTGTAGTAATTATAACCTGTCCAAGCCGAATTGAAGTGCTCTGCTTTTAGAAATATACGAGTTTGGCGCACTTTTGCATTCACGAAAAAGTCGAGTCGCGGAAATCCGCCATAGGTTTCGGTATTTTGACTAAAGAATTCAGACAAAACTGGGTCGTACCCATTCATATGATAGGATGAAAACATATTTAAGGTGATTCCAGTTTGAAGCACCATGGCCTTATCAAATATTTCGTCAGAGAAATAAAAGGTACTTCTGACCTGCCAATCAGGAACATTTAGAAAAGTTTGGTCTCCAGTATTTTGATAACGAAGGGTGTTATTCCAAAAGAATTTACCAAAACGATCTTCCCGAGAGGCTTTAATTCGGAGGTAAAAAATTGACTGACCATATTGCATTGGCTTTATGTCGTTTAGTCCATTAACTTTTCCGAAATAGAAATAATCATTAACTACAGAGGCATCGGCTTTAATATCAATAAGTTCTGGCGCCTTCATTTCAAAGTATAAACCATTTGTTTTTTGATTATTCAAGCTAGTGGTCCAATTGTATCTCGTGTAAGCGCTTCGATAGTTTTGAAGGTTAAAACCTGGCGCAACCGAATGACTGTAAGCTCCTGCTTTAAGGCTAAACTTATCGTTCCATTTAAAAGATAAATTACCATCTAGACGGTAACCACTTTCATTACCTGATAAAATGACGCCTGCTTTTGATTGAAGTTCAAATCTACCAATCTGATTGTCATAACTTCCATTCAACGCCACCAAACTCCCCTTAACCACTTCAGAACCTGTGGTGTTTTCATCGATAAATAGATTTTCATGTCCATTAGAGTAATTGCTCAATGACAACGCACCTTTTAATCGACCTAAAGCAGATGATGAAAAGCTAACATTAAAATCAGTGTAGAATCTTTTTAAGTAGTTTTGATCTTTAATGGTTCCCATTGATGTGACTGATCCATAAGCGTCATAAGGACTTGCCTGAGTGAACTCATAATTCTTATTATCAATATAGGTGGTATTGCTTAAAACTAAACTCCGATCAGTTAAACTATCTTTGGGGCGCACTAAAACATAATTTTGATTCAGATAAAATCTTTTGCCAATCAATTTTGCCTCTGCATCTTCAAAAAGCGGATCAAAAACAGCACGATCAATAAACTCAGGGTCTCCATTTTCAAAATTTATCAAATCTTCGTTACTTATACCTCCATTTTCTTGATTTAGGATATCTTGCATAGCGACATGAGCCTTAAAATGATAACGTTTATTTGGATTAGTATAGTGAGCTGTGAATCTAAAAAATCCTGCACTGGTTAGCGCATGTTGATAATTTCCCAAAGACCTAACGCCCTTGTAACCTATAGAATAGTTAAAGCGTTTCATTGTGTTTGCGGTAAAAAGTGCATCGAGCATTTGACCTTGCTTGAAAGCAGTTTTAAAAGCCAAATCAGTAAGCGGTGTCGCTACTTGATAATATCGCATATCATTTATGTCTTTAAAATCAAATTGTTTAGAATTGGCTCCAAATTTTGGCATCCAATCCCACTCGCTAAAGTGATAACTCAATGTGTTATAGGTTTGACCCATATTTGCAAACGGCATTAAGTCAAAATCATCTTCTCTCAAATAATTAAACTTCAGATCTTTAATTAGATTCAAAGTGGTATCGACAACTACACTGTCATTAAGATGCGAGAAGTAATGATAATCTGTAATTTTAGCTTTTTTAAAAGTAACTCTGGAGGTAGCGCTTCCCATACTGATGGAGTCGCCAAATCGCTGACCTTCTGGGTTTGATTCTATTTGCTTATCTTTTCCAACTGGACGAATAAATTCGGTCGGCACCTGAGACCAACTGTCAAAGGTAAAAATCATCAAGATGAATAAAATACTAAAAGCAAAATCCGATTTAATTACCATAAATTTTATTTCTTTGAATTCGCAGGTGCTTGCAAATGTAACCACATTCATCTCCATGCAAAAATAGTCAAATGTTAAAACTCAAATATTCTAAGTTTATTTTGGAATGCGGCACTGATGAATCCGGTCGCGGTTGCTTAGCAGGCCCAGTAACGGCGGGAGCAGTAATACTCCCTGCCAATTACAAAAATTCGCAGCTCAACGATTCTAAACAAATGGGTCATAAATTACGTTTAGCCTTAGCTAAAGATATCCGAAATAATGCCATTGCCTATAGTATCGCCCATGTCTTTCCCAAAAAGATAGATGATATCAACATTCTAAACGCCTCCATTTTAGCCATGCACATGGCTATTAATAAATTAAAAATTATACCTGAATTTATTGCCGTAGATGGCAATCGTTTTAAGTCTTATCAAATGATTCCTCATCAAACAATAATAAAGGGTGATGAAAAATATATGAATATTGCTGCAGCTTCAATTTTAGCGAAAACAGCTCGTGACGCTTACATGACGGAAATTCATACTGAGTTCCCATACTATCAATGGGATAAGAACAAAGGCTACCCTACCTTTGGACATCGCTCGGGAATCAAGAGGCATGGACCATGTAAATACCATAGACAATCTTTTAAGTTACTAGCCAACGAAATCGATTTGGATTTTTAGTAATTTTGAGGATGCGAAATTTGATTTTAACTTCTTGTGTTGCACTATTAGCTATTGGATGCCAGCGAGGGTCCTCAGACATATACGATCCTTTTAACTATATACCTGAGTCAACTGATCTCGTCATTAAAGTAAATGATGCTGAACTATTGAAAAGTGCTATTTCCAATAACGAGATATTAGCCTCAATAATTTCTCCAGAACTCATTAGTCATATTGATCATTTAAACACAACAGATCAAAACAGATCAGGCCTAATCGGTATTAAATCTGATAGCTTAATGTCTTCTGTTGTCATACCTGACGCAGTGAATTTAAATTTGCCTCAGAACAACAGTGGAGGATTGGCCTATAAAAATGTATTTAAATCGAGTAGCGAACGTGCTACATTCTCTATGGTCATCAAACCTAATATTGCCAATCAATATGCTGGTCAGCTTTTTGAAATACCCGACTCAATATTTGCAGGGCTGGTTCTTGTAGATGTATATGCCGATGGCGATAGCGTTCGATGGGAATTAGTTGGAAGAAAGCAGCAGCATAGGTATGAACAATTGCCGTCTGAGCCAAATACGACAGAATTGCTCACGGCCTTTGTTCCAAAAAATGTTGAATCTTACTTGGATTTCACGTCCAACTCAAATACTCTTGAGCGTTTTACAATGGACATGTCGGAACAAAACGCTGCCCCGCTTAAAACATTTATGAACAGCATAACTCAATGGGGATTAATGAAATTTGATGGCCAAATGATAGGACTTTTTAAGTCTAATCTGACTTCTAACACATTATCTCAAATTAGTAATGGAAGCGAGTCCGTTGGGACATTTAGAAATCAGGATATTTTTGTTTTGGACGATTTCGCAAAAAATGCCATTTTCAAAACAATTGCTCCGGAAAACTCTTGGAGTGTCTATTGTGTTTTTGACAATATCATTGCGGTTGGAGAATCGATTGATGCGCTTGAAGCTATCATCTCAACCTCTCAAAATGATAGTTCTCTGAATACTAAATTAATTCAAAATGGAATAAACGAAACCTTGGGCAGTACTGCAGATATTTTTGCGTTTAAACAAAAAAATACTGCGCTGACATTTTTTAAAGAGATTGGTCAAACTTCAAACACTATCACGAGAGAAATCGTCTCTCAATTGACCTCGGACACCTCTTTCTATTTTATTGATGGTTTGTTGTTTGAAACATCTACAACAAGTACAGAAAAAGGTTTGACGGAACAATTTAGTTTGAAATCTGATGAAAGACTTATCGGTAACCCACAATTGGTTTTTAACCACAAAACAAGCACATATGATATTGTGGTGCAGGATGAAAATAATAGACTTAAATATATTTCGCCAAAAGGCACTTTAAAATGGCAAAAAACACTTGACGGTGAAATTTTGGGTGCTATTGAACAGCTCGACATCTACAAAAACGGACGTCTACAAATGGCTTTTACCACTTCACAATCCATTTATATTATTGACATTAATGGCAATGACGTAGCACCTTTTCCGCTACAATTGACAGAACCCATAACGCAACCTCTAGCTGTTTTTGATTACGATCAAAAAAAAGAATACCGGATAACAGTAGTGCAAGGCAAAGAGCTGTTTTTGATAGATGTTCAATCCAAGCGTGTTAAAGGATTTAAGTACAAGTCAAATAATCGCCTTATTCGTTTCAAACCAGTTCATCATCGAATTGGAGGCAAAGATTATATAGTATTCAAAACAGATGAAGATCGTATAAAGATATTAAATCGGATCGGTGAAGATCGGATTGTTGTAAAGTCCAAAATCCAATTCTCTCAAGCTCCAATTACCGTATTCAACAACCATTTTACTGGAACCACTACCAGTGGAGAATTATTCCAAATTGACCTCAATGGGTCGATTGACAAAACGCCTTTGTCCTTAAATTCCGATCATAGTTTTACTGCATTAGGTAAGAGTCTTATCACCATGAGTGAAAATATTTTAAAAATCAACGAAATAAAAATTGAACTACCTTTTGGGAATTATTCGCCACCAAAAGTATGGCGCAACCATGATAATATGTTCGTGGGTGTTACTGATTTACAGGCGAATCAAATCTATTTGTATGACTTTAAAGGTAATTTGATACCAGACTTTCCAGCCTACGGGAGTTCAATTTTTGACATGAGAATATTGAAAAAAGGTGGTTTTCAATTGGTCACTCTTGGTGATGATAATTCAATTATTTTTTATCAATATCAGTAGGATTTACATCTAATAGAGCCGCTTCAAAACATGTTGAAATGTGTTTTTTAATATGCTGCTTTACGTCATGGATATCAACGTATTTATTAAGTTCTTTTTGCATCGAAGTGACACCCTTCCCTAAGATACCACAGGGCACAATGTTATCAAAATAACTCATATCTGGATTCACGTTTAGCGCAAAACCATGCATGGTTACCCAACGACTTGCTCTTACACCCATGGCACAAATTTTCCGTGCAAAAGGAGTGCCTACATCAATCCATACGCCAGTTTCTCCGGGACTGCGATCCCCAATCAAATCAAAATCGGCCAAGGTCAAGATGATCACATCCTCCAAAGTTCTAAGAAAACGATGGATGTCCGTAAAAAAATGATCGAGATCGAAAATAGGATAGCCCACAATTTGGCCAGGACCGTGATATGTAATATCACCACCACGGTTAATTTTATAATAACTCGCCCCTTTTAGTTTTAGTTGCCTCTCATCAATTAGTAAATGTGATAAATCCCCACTTTTTCCGAGAGTATAAACATGAGGATGTTCCACGAGAATAAAATAATTTGAGGTAGTTATTCCGGCATTCTCTCGCCGGTTTTTTATTTTACCATCGACGATTCCTTGGAACAATTTTTCTTGATAATCCCACGCCTTTTGGTAATCGACCAACCCAATATCCGTGCAAAAAATATTACGGTTTTGTGGTTGATTATTATTCATCGGTCTGGATTATTGATAATAACTAAGGCTGCAATAACGCCCGGAACCCAACCGCATAAAGTGAGCAGAAATACTATCAACGTGGAACCGCAACCCTTGTCGATTACTGCCAAAGGAGGAAATACAATCGATAAGATAACTCTAAATATACTCATATGAAATGTGCCTTTCGTTTAACCTTTTGCTAAAATAATCATTCGTTTGATATCGATTTTAATTGTAACTATCTTTGCTCACATAAATATCCAACAAATATATGTCATTGTCAGAGCAAGAATTAGTCAGACGCGAAAAATTACAGGAATTACAAAAAATGGGCATCAATCCATATCCTGCTGAAGCCTATTCCGTAACACATTTGTCGAAAACTATTCTTGAACATTTTCAAGAGGGGCAAAACGTTTGTATTGCTGGACGGTTAATGTCGAGACGTATTCAAGGCAAGGCTTCGTTTGCAGAATTGCAAGATAGTTCAGGACGCATTCAAGTCTATTTTAATCGGGATGAAATTTGTCCTGATGAGGACAAGACCTCATATAATGAGGTATATAAAAAACTTCTTGATATTGGTGATTTTATAGGCATAGAGGGTCAATTATTTACCACTCAGGTAGGCGAAAAAACTGTTATGGTAAAGGCTTTCAAATTACTTTCAAAAACTCTCAAACCACTCCCATTACCGAAAGAGGATTCTGAGGGGAATATTCACGATGCCTTCAATGACCCTGAACAACGTTACCGTCAACGTTACGCTGACCTGGTTGTTAATCCACATGTAAAGTCTGTCTTTATAAAACGGACCAAACTATTTAACGCCATGCGCCATTTTTTCAATGAGGCAGGCTACTTTGAGGTTGAGACCCCTGTTCTTCAGCCCATTGCTGGTGGTGCTGCAGCGCGTCCATTTGTGACTCATCACAACAGTTTAAATATACCTCTTTACTTAAGAATTGCGAACGAACTTTACCTAAAAAGACTGATTGTAGGGGGATTCGACGGAGTTTATGAATTTTCAAAAAACTTCAGGAATGAAGGTATGGATCGCACGCACAATCCAGAGTTTACGGCTATGGAAATCTATGTAGCCTATAAAGACTATAATTGGATGATGGATTTTTGTGAGCAGCTTCTGGAGTATTGCGCTACGGTGGTGAATGGCTCAACTGTAGTAACCTTTGGTGACCATACAATAAATTTTAAGGCACCCTATCCAAGAATTACCATGACGGATGCTATAAAAACACATACAGGTTTTGACATTTCTGGAAAAACTCAAGATGAGCTATTTGACGCAGCTAAAGATATGGGTATTGATGTTGATCGAACTATGGGTTGTGGTAAATTGATTGATGAAATTTTTGGCGCAAAATGTGAGCCTCTCTACATTCAACCAACCTACATCACTGATTACCCTAAAGAAATGAGTCCGCTGACCAAAGTTCATCGCAGCAATCCAGAGCTCACAGAGCGTTTTGAGTTGATGGTTTGCGGAAAAGAGATTGCGAATGCCTATAGTGAGCTAAACGATCCTATCGACCAAAGGGAACGTTTTGTAGCTCAAATGAAACTTGCGGAACAAGGCGACGAGGAAGCCACTAAATCGATAGACGAAGACTTCTTAAGAGCTTTAGAATACGGTATGCCGCCGACTTCGGGAATGGGCATTGGCATGGATCGTTTGTTGATGTTTTTGACCAATAATCCATCGATTCAAGAAGTACTATTCTTCCCACAAATGAAGCCAGAGCAGCGGTTATATGAAATGTCTGAGAGTGAGAAAATCATTCATGATTTGTTAAAACCTCGCGAGAAGATGGTTCTTCAAGAACTCAAAGAATTGGCCAATCTTAGCAATAAAGCATGGGATAAGAGTATAAAATCGTTAACCAAAAATGGTGTTTTAAAAATTAATAAGGTAGATGATGTGTTAATGGTAACAATTTTATCTGCATAACGTTAAAATTATCGAAAGGTCTTTTAAAATCATCATCAAATCAATTAATTTTGACCAAATAATAATAATAATAATATGAAAAAATCAATAGCCTTTTTGATTATGGCTTTAGCCATTAGTCCTTTGGTATCATCTCAAAATAATGGTGTCCTCTCAGCGCATTTCGAGAACTATTATCAACAAATGAAGGCTCAAGGTGATGTGCAAGGTATTATCAGCGCTTTAACCCATCTCAACCTACTATCACCTTCTGACGCTCGAAAAGACACCTTAGCCGCCTATTACATGAATGACAATAAGCACATACAAGCCTTGAATACAATTGGAATTGAGGTTGATGAAAACGACTCAATGCTCGCTGTCGAAATTAAAGCCATTTCACTACAGGCTCTTGGTCAAAATGAATTGGCTTTAGCTCAATTTGAAAAGTTATTTTTAAAACAACCAAACCCAGCCATCGCATATGAGATAGCAGACTTAAAAATTCAAAGTGATGATTTAACTGGGGCTCGTATGAAAATTACTTATGGATTGGCGAACAGTACAGATGAAATGATGCATACATATTATGATACCCAGCAGCCTTATCAAGTGAGTCAGAAAAGTGCATTTACTTATTTAGAGGGTATATTAATTTTTAGAGAGAATCCTGAAACAAATATAGACAAAGCAATAGCCAAGCTTGACATCGCATTGGCCTCTGACCCTAATTTTAATTTGGCCGCAATAAGTAAAAATGCTCTTATTAGCAGAAAAGAACAACAAATAAAAGAATGAAAAAAAAGCCCTCAAAGAGGGCTTTTTTTATTGTTCTTAATATTAACGTTTTACCAACTTTTTCGTCAACTGCTGCCCTTCTCTCGTTTCAATTGTGATCAAATAAAATCCCGAATGCAGATTTTGCATAGGCACAGAAATGGTGTCTTTATTTTCAAGTCCATCGACTGAAACGACAATTTTTCCAGTGATGTCGATGATCTTATATCCAAAATCTAATGGCTGTGCCAACTTAATGGTCACATCTCCTGTTGTTGGATTAGGATAGACTATAAAGCTTTTCTCATCTAAATTTTTAATCCCTAAGCCTGACCGCACGTTGAGATTGTCCACCACAGCACCCTCTTTATTTATAGTTTGATCTGAAATAAAAACGAAACGAAAAATGAAATTTGACTCTGAAAAAAAGGCAGAAAGATCATAACGATATTCTGTTAAAGTGGACGACAAACCAGTCCATTGACTTCCAATACAATTGTGACAATTATCTGCAATGCCGTCACCATTTATCCTAGCACTATTATACCAATCTGGGTCATTTGCAGAGCCAAGAACTTGCCATGTGACACCTAAGTCTGTGGAATACTCAACATAAAGAATATCCCAATCATTTTCAAAATCAAATGCCATATCAAAGGTCAAAATAGGATTTGAAACAGCAGTCAAATCATAACATTCACTGACTAAATACGCCTTAGTCGCATCAGGATAATTTCCGTCAAGATTTGTACCGTAAGCCATAGTTCCTCCTTCAGACGATTGATTCAATATGATTCCAGCAGGCACACCTCGTTCCCACACTGTATTATCGCTTAATACTAATAACTCTTGATCACTACTTTCAAATGAATTTACCTCGTCAATTACTGCGTTTGAATTGATCCAAAACGATGCTGATTTCGAATTGTTTGAGGAGAAAGTATCACCTGATGTATTCGCCGAAACATGTAAAATATGAAATCCTTTCGTCTGAGTTGTTTGAGGCAAATCGACAACTAAAGTAGCCCCTGCATTGATCGTATAATTAACAGTATATGTCACCGGTGCTCCATCGTCATAAGAATAAATCAAATCAAAACTACCAATGGTGTCAGTACCATTATTTACTATTTCTATTTGCGGGATAACATCAGTTTGACAGTTCATCAGACTTTGCTCTGGAACGTTAATTTTGGACAATTTAATGTCTGTTGTGACAGATGTAGAAGCTGGCAAATCACTTCTCCAAATGCCCCTGCCATATGTAGCTGCCGTTATATTTCCATCTAAAGCGTTAATTTCTATATCAGTAACTTGAACATTTGGAAGATTTGTGTCAAAAGATTCCCAAGTTTGAGTGAGATCGTCAAAACTATAAACCCCCAGACTAGTTCCTAAATAAATAGTATTGTTAATATCTTCAGGACGGTGTTTGACAACATTTTTTGTTACGTTTGGCAAGTTTCCAGTTATATCTGAAAAGTTGTCTCCCCCATCTGTTGACCTCATCACTTGACCTTGAGTGCCGCTGGTGGTCACATAAATAATATCATTATTTTCTGTATTGACTTCTACTGAAGTGATGTTTGAATTAAACGAAGAGACTGCGGTAAAAGTTTGGCCATGATCAGTACTCTTTTTTAGCATACTGTTGCTGGCAACATAGATGATGTCAGAATTCAATGGATCAAGTTCAAGATAGTCAATATTTGAACCTAATCCACCAGAAACAGCTTGAAAAGCCTCCCCGTCGAATTTATATAGCGCATTGTAACCTGCAAATAATTCACCCTCCTTATTTATTTCGAGTGGTGTTACCCAATTTCCTAACGCTCCAGCAGGCTGAGGAACACTTCCCAAAAGCGAATTACCTGCATCACTGGTAATATACAAATTACTACCTGACTGAATGAACCCATAATAAATGTTCGAATTATGAGGGTGAATCGCAGCGTCCATACCATCTGCTCCAAAATAGTTTTTCCATACACCGCCACTAAAAGCATAACCTCCATTGTCTTGTAAACCTCCAGACATTAAATTCGAGTCTGAAGGTGCTACTGCTACTCTATAATATTGTCCGATTTGAAGTCCTGCTGTCAGATCGGTGAAAGCATCGCCATTATTGGTTGATCGGTATATCCCTCCATCAGACCCAACAAAGAGTTCATTATCATAAAACTGGATGTAATGAATATCAGCATGCGTGTAAGTGGCTTGATTTGGGGTGCTCCATGAATTTAATTTCGTAAAAGAATCACCACCATTAGTCGATCTCCAAACGTTCAAACAACCAACAAAAACAGAATTTTCGTCCGTTGCAGAAACGGCAATGGCAAGATCAAACCAAGCTTGTGAACTCTCAAGAATATCATTGGTAACGGCTGTTTTTGTGAACGACAATCCACTGTCAATAGATTTATAAACACCTTGAAAATTGTTATTACTCAATACAGACAAAAGGTAAACCACATTTGGATTTGCAGGTGTAACATCCATAACAATTCTTCCCGAGCCCGTCGGAACACCTGCTGTAACTTGGCTAAATGTATCTCCACTATCTGAAGACCGGTACATTTGGTTTGATCTTAAGGCATAAATCACGCTTGGATCTCCTGGTTTTATATCTAAGGCTTTAAAATCACCGCTTTTTTTCATCTGCCATGTCGATCCTGCATCAATGGTTTTATATATTCCACTTGATGTGGCTACCCAAAGCATATTTGAATTATCAGGGTTAATAAATAAATCAGTTGTCGTGCCTGGAGCGTTACTTGCATTCATTCCAGTCTCATTCCAAGTCATTCCACCATCAGTAGATCTTAATATTCCAATTGAATAAGAGTCATTCGCATCATCATCGCCAGTAGCGATATAAATGATGTTAGAATCGTTATAATCTACCGCGATACCAGACACGCCGATTTGCGCCAATTGATCTGAAAGAGGTGTCCAAGTTTGGCCTGAATCCGATGATTTCCAAATCCCTCCAGATGGTGCTCCGACATAATATACATTGGCATTACTGGGATCCCTTACTAACACATTGACACGCCCTTGACCAGACGACCACGATCCAGTGTTTAAATGAGAAAATGGACCCATTGGTTGCCAATTACTGACTAACCGATTTTGTCTAATTTGAGCAGTCGATTGGTCTTCGAGAAAAGTTTGCCACAATTCTGCAGAAGATGGAATAAATCCGTCTTGATTTACATAGTTTTTCCAATGGTTCTCCCATCTTTTAAATGGCTTGTAGCCACTTCCTCTAACTTCTGGATCTCTTGTCTACCAATAAGCATCAAAGGCATCTACAATTTCTTGAAAACGTATTCTATTTGATTTTAGATCTTCCTGATTAAATTGTGCCATCCATGGCGCATTACTGTTAAATTGTCCAAAAGAAAGGATTGAAAAGAATAGGCTAAAGCCTAGTGAGTAGTATAGTTTCATAGTAATATAGATTTAGGATTGATAAATTTAATAAAAAAAATCAAATTGGTTGGCTGCTAGTTTGTTGAATAAATATTGTTAGAATTATATGACCACTATAAACGACAAAGCCCTCAGACGAGGGCTTTGTTAATTATTCAAAATAAAGATTCTATTGCTTAATCAATTTCTTTGTTACTTTTTCTCCTTGATGAAAATCTAAGGTAATAAAATATAAACCAACTGAAACATCTTCGAGTGATATTGTCAAATGATCCGTCAAAAATACTGTCCCCGGTTGGGAAATGACTTTTCCTGTTAGATCGGTTATGGTATATCTGAAGCTCGCAGTTTGAGACAATTTAATAGTCACGTCACTCGAAGTGGGATTGGGATAGAATGTAAACTGATTTTCCCTAAAATTTTGGGTAGACAGGGCTGAACTCACCACGATATCATCGATGACCACACCTTCTTCAGTTACCGATTGATCAGAATGAAAAACAAACCTCACCATAAATTTATCGCTTCCTTCAAAAGCTGCAAGATTATAACTGTATTGGGTCAATGACAGTTCTGTTCCTGTCCATTGCGCACCGACACAATTATAGCAATTATTGGCAACACCATCACCTGACAATCGAGAACTGTTGTACCAATTTGAATCATTTGCATTACCCAAAATTTCCCATGTTTCACCTATATCTGTTGAATATTGCATGTAAATAAGATCCCAATCTGGTTCCAATTCAAATGCCATATCAAATTGTAAAATTGGATCTGAAATGTTTGTCAAATCATAACAAGCGCTATACAAATAAGCAATGGTCATATCGGGATAATTCCCTGACAAGTTAGTTGCATATGCCTGTGTCCCAGAGCTACTATCATTTAAAAATATGCCCGATGGCACACCGCGTTGGAATAACACGTTGTCGTCACTTTCATTAAACGCTAATAAATTTTGAGCATCGTTTTCAAGTGTATTGACTTCATTCAACACGCCCGAAGCATTAACTGAAAAGGCAACTTCACGAGAATTATTAGTTTCAAAAGCATCATTAGCGATACTTGCTTCAACGTTCAAAATATGCTCTCCAACCGATAGTGTAACCTGAGGTAAATCAATTGAAATCGTTGCACCTGGAGCAATGGTAGTATTAAAATTTGAAGTTACAGGCGAATCGGTATCATAAAAATAGATCAAGTCGAAACTTGAAATTTCCTCAGATCCATTATTCTTGATATTAATTTGGGGTATAAAAATAGGATCACAATTAGTTTGATGTCCTACGGGACTAGAAATGTCAGCCAATTTAATATCATTGGCAGGTGCTTCTACTTCAGGAAGCACACTTCGCCATACTCCCCGACCATATGTGGCTGCAGTAATATTACCATCAAGAATATTAATCTCTAAATCTCTGACAGAAACATTGGGCAAATTGGTGTCAAAAGCTTCCCAAACGCCTGTTTGATCGTCATAGCTATAAACACCTAAACTGGTTCCAACATAAATAGATTCTGCGGGGTCTTCTGCGCGATGTTTTATCACATTTTTAGAAATAAAAGGCAAGCCGCTAGTGATATCATCAAAATTCAATCCGCCATTTGTTGATCTTAAAACCTGCCCACCTGTTCCGCTTGTGGTGACATAAACAATATTGTTGTCGTTATTATTAACTTCAATGGATGTGATGTTAGAAGTTAGAAGTGCTACTGCAGTGAAATTTTCTCCACCATCAGTACTTTTACGGAGGATATTATTTAATGCCACATAGATGATGTCGGAATTACTTGGATCTAATTCCAAACAGTCAATATTCGAACCTAATTCGGTTGAAACCGCTTGAAAGGAATCACCTACCAATTTAAATAGTCTTGAGTATCCTGCAAAAAGTTCTCCTTCAGGATTAATTGACAGAGGTGTGATCCAATTACCGCTTGCTGGACCGCCAATCACTTGTTGTAGAGAAGCGCCCGCATCGTTCGATACATATAAGTTTCCACCATTTTGTATAAAACCATAATAAATATTTGGATCATTAGGGTTTATTGCGGTGTCCATCCCATCGGCACCATAATAATTATTCCAAGTGTTATTGCTATAACCATAACCACCATTATCTTGTAAACCACCAATCATCAAATTTGAATCGGATTCAGCCACGGCCAAACGATAAAATTGACTCACTTGAATGCCTTCTGTTAAGTCTGCAAAATTATCGCCATCATTAAACGATCTATAAATACCTCCGTCAGAACCTACAAAAAAAGTATCGCCAAAATACTGCATGTAGTGAATATCAGCATGAGTATATGTGGCTTGCGATGGATTGCTCCATGAGTTTAATTTTGTAAACGAATCTCCTCCATCAGTTGACCGCCAAATATTGAGACAACCAGTAAAAACTTTATTTTCATCATTAGCAGATACAGCAATGGCCAAATCATACCAAGCTTGAGAGGACTCGAGAATGTTGACTGCTAAAGGCGCAGCGGTTTGAACGAAAGTTTCACCACTGTCTGTTGATTTAAATACACCGCCAAAATTATTACTACCGTTTGCAGCGAGTACATAGACCACTTCTGGGTTTGCCGGCGTGACATCCATTGCTAGTCGACCTGCGCTCACAGGAAGACCAGAAGTAGTTTGAACGAATGTCTCTCCTCCATCTGTAGATCTAAAAAACTGATCTGATGTCATTGCATATACCACACTCGGATCACCTGGTTTGATATCAAGCGCCTTAAAGTTTCCAGAGATTTTTACATTCCAGGTAGCTCCTGCGTCCGTTGATTTATAAACTCCTCCGGCCGATGCCAGCCACAAAACATTCGAATCATTCGGATTGATAAATAAGTCGGTTGTATTGTTAGGTGAATTAGTGGCATTTAACCCCGTTTCTTGCCAAGTCATGCCACCATCAGTCGATTTAAATACGCCAATAGAATATGAATCTCCCGCATCATCATCGCCTGTGGCAATATAAACGATATTCGAGTCGTTAAAATCAACTGCAATTCCAGAAACTCCAATTTGTCCCAAATCATCAGACAGAGGCATCCAATTTTCACCCCCATCTGTGGACTTCCAAACCCCACCAGCTGGGGCACCTGCATAGTAAACCAGTCCGTTGTTTGGATCTTGAACGGCTACATTAATTCGACCCTGTCCAGACGACCAAGAGCCCGTATTGACATGTGAAAACGGCCCATAGGGCTGCCAGTCACTTATTGCTCGATTTGAGCGAGTTTCAGACAATAATTTTTTCGATTGAAAAGTTTGCCATATGTCATTAGATGAGGGCAGATATCCATCTTGATCGACAAAATTTTCCCAATAACTTTCCCAACGTTTAAAGGGTTTGTAGCCACTACCCTTCGCATCAGGATCTCTTGTTTCCCAGTAAGCATTGAATGCATCTACAATATCATAAAACCTTACGCGATTTGACTTCAAGTCTTCTTGATTGAAAGAGGTCATCCACGGAGCGGCAGCGTTAAATTGAGCAAAAGTTGGTCCTGCTAGGAACAGGGTCCCAATGATTAAAAGAAAATTCCGCATGAGTGATTTTTATTAGTTTTACCTTTTTAATTTAATTTGGTAGGTCCATTAAAATCTGGGAGTGCGTTTTTTTCAACCGTTTGGTTGATGAATTGAAGTAGGTTGTTGTGGGAGATTAAGAGAGAATAACGGGCAGAAGCGGTTTGAACATCTTCTTTACCGAAAAGGGAGAGCGTTTCTCTAAAAGCCAATGCATTGGTTTTAACAACCTTCAACCGTCCAGTGAGACCAGTTGATGCTATTGACTCTGGAATTGCATTTTCCAATTCAGTGAAAAAATTTGCTATTGCAGGCATTTCACTGTTGAAGAATAAATCATCATCTTCTTTAAGTAATCGAACGTGCTGACGCCAAGTACTGAATGACATCCAACTAGCAGACTGAATTTGAGCCTGCGAAGTAAGAGTGACTTCTAACGCAGAATAAGCATCAACAACTTGTATTACTTCGGGTTCCATCAGTTCGGGAGTCGAAGAATCATTGGAATTAGAATGACATCCAATTAAAACAGTCGATAAATTCAAAATTAGAAGAATAGATTTACCTTTCATATTAAAAACAAAATTAGGTCTTTTTACTGAATCCATTGACTAAGAAAATTAATAACCGTTAAAATATAATTGTACTTTTGTAAAATTAGATCGTTTATGATTCCGAAAATTCTCATTATTGGTGCCTCTGGACAAATTGGGACTGAATTGACTCAAACTCTCAGAGCAATACACGGGGTGAATCAAGTTATAGCCTCAGATTTAAATTCTCCAAACAATAGCTCATCAATCGAAGGACCTTTTGAGATTCTTGACGCAACAGATGCTGATGCGATTATTAATTGTATTAAAAAGCATCAAGTAAATACAGTTTATTTATTGGCGGCAATGCTTAGTGCTACCGCCGAAAAAGTGCCTCAAAAAGCTTGGCATCTAAATATGACCAGTTTATTGAGCGTTTTGGAAATGGCAAAAGTCGGTCTTATTTGGAAGATTTTTTGGCCTTCAAGTATCGCAGTTTTCGGACCATCAAGCTCCAAAATAAATACTCCTCAATCAGGCCCAATGGATCCTGGTACTGTTTACGGAATTTCAAAACTGGCTGGAGAACATTGGTGTGCATATTACCAAGAAAAGTATGGTGTAGACGTTAGAAGTATCCGATACCCAGGACTCATTAGTTGGAAAGCACAACCAGGCGGTGGTACAACTGATTATGCTGTTGCCATATTTCATGATGCTTTAAAAACCAGGGTCTATAACTGTTTTTTAGAAGCTAATACCATGCTGCCGATGATGCACATGACCGATGCCATTCGCGCCACTATAGAACTAATGACTGCCAATCTAGATCATGTGGAAAAGTTTAAGGCCTATAATATTGCTGGAATGAGCTTTACGCCCTCAGAATTGGCAGATGCCATTAAACTTTACATTCCCGAATTCAAAATCTCTTATGCGCCAGACTTCAGACAACATATCGCAGACTCATGGCCCAACACAATAGACGATTCTGAGTCTGCTTTCGATTGGAATTGGAAATCTCAAATTGATCTCGACA
Source organism: uncultured Flavobacteriaceae bacterium (assembly GCA_943788695.1). Classification (GTDB taxonomy): domain Bacteria; phylum Bacteroidota; class Bacteroidia; order Flavobacteriales; family Flavobacteriaceae; genus JALRKI01. Next base: position 76,516 of record CALSRG010000003.1, on the reverse strand, counting down.
GGCTTGTTTCCGATATGCTAACAAACCTGAAATAGGCAATTTCAATTAAAATCAATCCGAAATATATTTCTTCTTTTCTAACCCGAAGTCAAAAGATGGCATGTATAAAATTAAAAACCCACTCTAATTGAGTGGGTTTGAGTGGTACCTCCAGGAATCGAACCAGGGACACACGGATTTTCAGTCCGTTGCTCTACCAACTGAGCTAAGGTACCTCTTTGAAGCGGCAGCAAATATAGTCGGTATTTTAAAATTGCCCAAAAGAATAATGTAATTTCTAGTTTCGTACTTTTACAGCAAATTTCATAATATGAAACTGGCTATCGATATTGGCAATTCTCGTGCTAAATTCGCTGTTTTTGAAGGAAATGATATCTTATTTTCTGGAGAATCGTCACATGACGAGTTGCGTAATGAACTACATAATTTGGCTTTGAAACATCCAAAATTAAATAAGGGAATCGTTGCCGACGTCACAAAAAGAGGTGCTTCATTACTTGCAAACTGGGAAATATTTCCACTTTTTTATTTGAATCATCAAAGCAAGTTACCAATTACCATAAATTACCTTACACCACAATCATTAGGCATTGACCGCATTGCGCTAGCATCAGCAGGAAGAAATCTTTTCCCTCATAGTAACATTTTAATTATCGATGCCGGAAGTTGTATCACTTTCGATTTTTTAAACGCAAATCATTCATTTCTTGGTGGATCAATAAGCCCAGGAATTTCCATGCGATACAGAGCCCTCAACGATTACACCGCAGCACTTCCAAGATTAAAACCTCAGCGGCCTAAAAACCTTGTTGGCAAATCAACATCTCAGGCCATACACCAAGGCGTAGTCGGAGGTGTTATAGCTGAAATTGAAAATCAAATCAAACGGTTTAAAAAAGAATATGAAAATTTAACAGTTATTTTAACAGGGGGTGATGCGGAATTTTTGTTTAAGCAATTAAAAAGTGGCATATTTGTCCGTCAAAATTTCCTGTTAGAGGGACTCAATGCTATTTTAGATCAGAATTCATGACCTTAAAACACCTTTGCCTATTTTCAATGCTTGCACTGTTGTCGTTTTCAACACAAGCCCAAACGACCACGGCGTCGCCATATTCTTATTATGGTATTGGAAGTCTTAAATTTAAAGGCACTGTCGAAAACAGAAGCATGGGGCGTATATCTTTCCTAGCGGACAGTATCCACTTCAACCTTTCGAATCCTGCAACTTATGGCGGGTACAAATTCTCAGGACTTGAAAATGAGGGGCAAATCATCACCTATACTGTTGGTGGCAGTAGAAGCACGGCTAACCTCAGCAGCGCAAGTGCTTCCGAAGCAGCTCAAAATACAAGTTTTGACTATTTTGCTGTTCGTATTCCTACAGGAAAATTTGGTTTTGGTTTTGGAATGATGCCTTACACGGCTGTCGGATATAATTTAGAAACTCTAAATGCAAGTGACGAATTAGCCGAGCGTTTTAATGGTGAGGGCGGACTTAATAAAGTATTCTTGGGTGTCGGCTACCGTTTTAGCGATGCCTTACGAGGTGGTGTTGAATTTCAATATAACTTTGGAAATATCATTAATGAGGAATTGGCTTTCGATTATGATGGGGATGGAGAACTTTTACAATATCAGAGTCAAGAACTTAACCGATCCGATTTAAGTGGTTTGAGCTTTACTTTTGGTTTACATTACGACAAAAAAATAAGTGAAAAGCTGAACTTGTATGCAGGCGCTACTTATACCAAAAGTGCTAAATTGAACTCAATCAACGTGAGAAGTTATGCTACCTTAAGAGTGCTTCAAGCTTCCGGCCAAAGTATCGTTGTGAATACTTTGGATGCAGATTTAAGTGGACTAGGATTGGCCGAAACGAACCTTACATTACCTTCGAGAAGTACATTTGGAATAGGAATCGGTAGTCCACGAAAATGGTTTTTAGGAACAGAAATATCTCACACTCAAACGAGTCAGTTTTCAAATCCGCTCATTTCTATAGGAAACGTCAAGTATGAAGACGCAACTTCTTACAGTCTCGGCGGTTATTTCATACCAAAGTATGACAGCTTCAGAAGGTACTACAAAAGAATCACTTATCGGGCGGGGATTTATTCAGAAAATACAGGTATGAAGATAAATGGTTCGGCTATTGATGAGTTTGGCATATCTTTTGGACTTGGTTTACCTGTCGGTCAGTTTTTCTCAAATGCCAACATTGGTATTGAGATTGGTCAAAGAGGAACGATTGACAATAATTTGATAGAAGAAGACTTTGTAAATATACAAATCGGCCTTTCCTTGAATGACCGATGGTTTGTAAAACGTAAGTATAATTAATGTTAAAGTAAATATAGAATGAAATTTTTAGCTACACTATTATTGAGCGTTTGGCTGTTACCAAGTTGTTTTGCACAACCTCAAGCTCCAAACCCTGAAGCCGATAGAAATGATTTGTCGAATTTTGATTCTTATGTAAGAACTAAAAGTTTCGAAGAAGCTTATGGTCCATGGAAATCGTTACGTGAGCGCAACCCTAAATACCATTTATCCATATACACTTCCGGTGAAAAAATTCTTGAATATAAAATTGAGAACACTTCTGGTACTGAACAAAAGGCATTTATTTCAGATTTATTAGGTTTATACGACCAACGTATTGAATTGTATGCTGCTAAAACAAAAGTAGGTGACATACTCTCCAAAAAAGCTCAGCTTATGTATGATTACAAGGATGAATTGGGAATCAATGATACTCAAATATTCGATGCCTTTAATACTGCTTACAAAAGCGATGTTGAAACGTTTACTAATCCAAAAGCATTGTACACTTTTTACAAAGTTGTTGTAAGAATGTATGATAATAGTGAGAAATCAGCAGAAGACCTTTTCACGATCTACGATGAAATCTCGGAGAAAATTGAGGAAGAAGTTAAAAGTTACACCAAATTGGTTAATAAATATGTACCTCAAGATGAAGTAGAATCTGTTGAGTTAAGTTCTAAAGATGCCAGATTGGTCAGATCTTACAACAGTTATTTGAGAGGATATGATCAAATTTCTATGGGAATGGATAAAGATTTAGGTGATCGTGCCAATTGTGAAAACCTTATTCCTTTATATACCAAAAACTACGAAGCCAACAAAAATGATGGACTATGGTTACAACGTGCCATGAATCGTATGGGAACTAAAGGCTGTACAGAGGACCCATTGTTTATTCAAATTGTTGAACAAAAAAATAGCTTAGAACCTAACGCTGATACTGCCTACTACCTAGGCATTCTCAAGGACAAAGAGGGCGCAAGTTCAGAAGCTTTAGCTTATTATAATCAGGCTGTTGAGTTGGAAACGGACGACTATGCAAAAGCAAAAATCTTATTCAAAATAGCAACCAATTTCAAAGGTAAGAGAAGCTATGGGAATGCAAGAAGCTATTACCGAAAAGCACTTCAATTTAATCCATCTATGGGTAAGGCCTATTTGGCCATTGCTCAAATGTACGCCAGTAGTGCAAATGATTGTGGTACTGACAATTTCTCAAAGCGGGCTGTTTATTGGTTAGCTGCTTCGGAAGCGCGCAAAGCTGGACGAGTCGATTCTAACATGTCCAAAGCTGCAGCACAATCAGCAGCCAACTACGAAGCCAAAGCACCTCAGAAAAGTGAAATTTTTAGTGCCGGCCGCGCTGGTGAAGTCATTCGAATAGGATGCTGGATAGGCAGTAGTGTAACTGTGCCAAATTTATAATGGATTACAGAACGTTTAAAGATTATAAAAGCATCGTTTGGTTTTTCCTTATGATGCTTTTTTCTTGTCAAAGCAATTTTGACGATGTTCAAAAAATTGGTGTAAAAAGTGGCGCCCCATTAACCATTGCAAGTAATATTGACACTGAGCAAACAGAATTGGGTCGCTTGACAACGCACCTCAAGAGTCCGTTAATGAACGATTTTACCAATCGTGAAATGCCATATTTTGAATTTCCAAATGGACTTTATATGGTTTTGTTTGATGAGCAAAATAATGAAAACCACATTTCTGCCGATTATGGTATTGCCTACAATTCAACCAATCTCATTGACCTTAGAGGAGATGTGAAAGTTGCCACACACACGAAGGACACTCTTTTTGCAGAACAACTGTATTACGACCGCAGTTTAAACTGGATTTTCACGGACTTACCTGTAGTTTTCCGAACTGCAAATGAAAAAATAAGTGGAACTGGATTCGATTCGGACAAAGCATTTGAGCGGGCTCGGGTATTAAAAGTTACCGGAACTATTACTGTTGAGGAATAATACTTATTTTTATAAAAAATTACGATGAAACTTCTTAAGATATTCCAATATGCCTACCTCGTTTTTGCAATGCTTTTCATTTATGACGCCATTGTAAACTGGTCCATCAGTCATACAAGAACCTATTTATCTCTTGCTTTTGCGGCGTTAGCTATCTTTATGTATTTTTTTAGAAAACGCTTTCGACGCAAATTCGAAGATCAGAATAAACCTTAAATATGTCACTCAGCTTTTTAGTGATCGTCATCGCGATATTGTTTTCTGCCTTCTTCTCAGGTATGGAAATCGCTTTTATTTCTTCTAACCGCATTCACATTGAAATTGAAAAAAGACAAAGAGGTTGGATTTCTTCTATTCTTTCAAAATTAACTGCTAAGCCTTCAAAATTCATTGCAGCTATGTTAATTGGTAACAATTTAGCTTTAGTTATTTATGGATTTGTCATGGGCGATGTTTTGATCAATTGGTTTCAGAGTTTTTTGCCAACCGATTATGCTCTATTGACTTACCTTTTATCAGATGGTGCTCTATTGAGTCAAACCCTATTATCTACGTTGCTTATTTTAATTACTGCAGAATTTATCCCTAAGGTTGTTTTTCAAATATACTCCAATCAACTGCTTAAATTTTTTGTTTTACCTGCGTTTTTATTTTACCAACTCTTTGGACCGATTTCAACATTTGTTATTTGGTTGTCAGACTTATTTTTAAAAAAAGTATTTAAAACTTCGGGCGATCAGGTGCAGCTCGCGTTTACTAAAGTTGACCTCGGTCACTACATCAGTGAGCAATTGAATGCCTCAGAAGCCCATGAAGAACTGGATTCTGAAATTCAAATATTTCAAAATGCATTAGAATTTTCGGAAGTAAAATCTCGTGAAGTTATGATTCCAAGAACAGAACTCATGACCATAGAAGTCCACGATACCATCCAGCGATTGACTGATAAATTCGTTGAATCTGGTTACTCTAAAGTTTTAGTGTTTAATAACACCGTTGACGACATTTTAGGTTATGTTCATTCTTTCGACCTCTTCAAAAAACCCACGAGTATTAAGTCCATGTTGATGCCTGTTGAATTTGTGCCAGAAACCATGTTGATTAAAGACGTGATGAATGCTCTTATTAAGAAAAGAAGAAGTATTGCTGTTGTTCTCGACGAATATGGTGGCACATCGGGAATCATGACAATTGAGGACATCGTTGAAGAGTTGTTTGGTGAAATAGAAGACGAACACGACAGCACAAACTTAATTGAAGAACAGTTGTCATCAAATATGTTCAAATTTTCTGCACGACTTGAGGTTGATTATGTTAACGAGCGATACGAACTCTGCTTGCCAGAGAACGAAAATTACGAAACCTTAGGAGGCATGATCGTTCACTACGAAGAAGGAATTCCTGAAAAAAACAGTCAAGTTTTAATAGAAGACTATGTCATCGATGTTTTAGAAGTCTCTAGCACTAAAATAGACCTAATTACAGTATCAAAAGCAGAGGTGTGAAAAATTGTACTGTTGATCCGAACTAAAGCTTCACAGCACTTTTATAATTAAGAAGAAAATACTACATTCGTGCCCACTATTTAAGATATTTTAAAAATGGCCATACTTAATAAAATCCGCCAGCGCTCAATGGTTTTAATCGTAGTGATTGCCATGGCGTTATTTGCATTTGTTTTAACTGATTTATTTAAAAACAGCTCTATGTTTTCTAACGGTCAAACCACCGTTATTGGAGAAGTCAATGGTGTCAGTATTTCTCAAGCTGATTTTGCTCAAAAAGTTGAAAATAGACAGCGCCAAATGGGACCAAACGGGAGTGCTACTCAAGTAATGAATGCTATTTGGGATCAGGAACTGCGTTCAGCCATTTTTCTTTCAACCGCCAACGAACTAGGTCTTCAAGTTGAAAGAGATCAATTGATTGATCTTATAGAGCAGAGTGTTGGATCATACGATGAGTTTTTGGACGAAAACGGACTTTTTAGTAAGGCCAAATTGAATGAGTTCATTTCAAATCTTAAACAAATATCACCTGAGGTTTCATTTCTTAGCGGTACTCCAATCGACTATAACGCCTGGACGACCTTCGAAAAAAATCTTGCCCAAGGTGCATTACAAACAGCATATTTTAATCTAGTAGCTTCAGGAATTTATGCCACCTTAAACGAAGGTATGATTGCTCATCAAGCTGAAAGTGAAGTCGCTAATATCAAATTTGTTCAAATTCCATTCTCAACCGTCGCAGACAGCTTGGTTGAACCAACAAACGCGGATGTCAAAACCTTTATCACAAAACATGAAAAAGAATATACTGTTGACGCATCTAGAGGATTGCAATTTGTAGTTTTTGATGAAAAACCATCTCCATCGGACGAGGCACAAGTTAAAACCAATTTGATGACCTTGTTAGAAAATCGGGAAGTTTTCAATGAAGCAAGTCAATCTCAAGAAACCTTGCTGGGATTTAAAAATACATCAGACAACGCAGCATTTTTAGCAGCTAATTCGGCATTCGCTTACAATGATCAATTTTTATCTAAAGATGGCTTACCTACAAACCTAGCGGACAGCATTTATGCCCTTGAAGTTGATGAAATATATGGTCCTTATAAACAAGATAACTTTTATATTGCAACGAAATTAGTGGAAGTCACTCAAAAACCAGACTCCGTAAAAGTTAGACATATATTAATTCCATTCATTGGAAGTCAACGTGCTGATGCATCGGTAACAAAAACGGAAGCCGAAGCTAAAGTGACTGCAGACAGTATTTTAACTTTAATAAAAACCAAACGATCAAAATTTACTGATTTACTTTCATTATCTTCAGACCTTGTCAGTAATGAAAAAGAGGGTATCATTGACTGGTTCGATTATAATGCTGGAATGGCCCAAGAGTTTAAAGACTTTTCGTTTGACAATGCTATCGGAACAATTGACGTGGTGCGAACTGATTTTGGATATCACATAATTGAGGTATTAGATCAAGGCAATTCTCAAAAATTAGTAAAATTGGCCAATTTAGCCCTGCCAATCGAGCCATCTGAGGAAACTATTGATGCAGTTTTTAATACCACCTCTAAATTTGAAATCGCTATTGAAAAAGAGGATTTTGCAAAAGTAGCTAAAGACAATGATTACACCTTGCGACCCGTGAGCGGCCTGCGCGCTTTAGATGAAAATATTCCAGGCTTAGGAATTCAACGCGCTGTAGTGAAATGGGCTTTTGAAAAAAACAGTAAAGTTGGAGACGTTCGTCGCTTTAATTTAAATTCAGGCGGCTATGTTGTTGCTCAGATTACTGAAGTTAATGAAGCAGGATTGATGTCGCTTGACAAAGCAATTGTCAGAGCACGTGCTCAAATTTTAAAAGACAAGAAAACAGAGATCATTCGGAATCGTGTCTTGGCTCAATCTTTAGAGCCTTTGGCATCCGCAGAGGGACAAACGGTTAAAACCGCCACTGAAATCCGCATGACTAATCCTGTACTAACAGGAGCTGGTAGAGAGCCAAAAATTGTAGGTGTTGCTTTTGGGCTTAATGATGGTGAGACTTCGGGTCTTATTCAAGGAGAAAATGGTGTATATATGATTCAAGTGGTCAAAAAGACGCCTGCACCATCGATAGCCTCGTACTTGTCATTTGCCACCAGAATCCGTCAAGCACGGGTTGGCAATGTCAATACTCAGGTGTTTAATGCACTCAAAGAGGCAGCGGATATTGAAGACAACCGATCAGACTTTTATTAAATCGTTGCAAGCGATAATGGTTTTGAATCCTTGAGGCTCAAAAAAAGTTTTTATTTTATCTTTAGTTCCTACGGCTAGGATAAAGTCTCCTCCCCATGCACCAAGACTTTTTATAGTGCCTTTAAAATCTGGAAACAAGAGTTCGGATATTGTCGGTCGTTTCAAAACAGAAGATAATATCATTTCATGTTGCTCAAGTAACGCGCTAAAATGGTCTAAAGAATCACAATTGCATAATAGCTCTGAAATATCGTTGATTTCAGATATAACTTGTGCGTCTATGGGAGGGTTATTTTTATATAATTTTATTGCTTCTCGGCTATTTTGTTTCTTATTTAAATGAACAAACCATAAATTATCATGAAATTTGGGTCGAAATGCTACCTGAGTGATTAAAGGTAGGCCATTCAATCTTTGAAACAGTAGGGGCTTTTCACTATTTGCACAAGCTATATCATACCCACTTCCCCCAAATACCAGATCATTCAAATTAAAGGCATCAACTCCAGCCCACTTCGCTAGATTATTGATTAATGTCGATGAGGATCCTAATCCCCAATCATTTGGGAATTCTAAATGAGCATGGATTTGAAAACCATTTTGGTCAAAATGTAATGGATTCAAAATGTGAATTTCTCGCAATGCCGATAAAAGATGAAAGACGTTATCCGATTGATCAATAGAATCCTTGCTTCGAATTTGATCAAAAGAGATTTTACGTTCAAACCATACTGATCCATCGTGTCTCGTACTCTTCCATAGTATCACCTCATCCTCAATGGGCTCAACAGTCATAATTTGTCCCATTTTAGTTGGTAGAGCCAAAGCCACCGCTCCATCTAAAACAAGATATTCACCTGTCAATAGTAACTTACCATTGCTTTTAAATGAAATCATGAGAAATCTTTATTTCTCAGGCCATGGAGTATATTCCTCACCGCACTGGGCGTGACCGTATCCGTTTTAAAATGCTCCACTAATTGTACTTTTTCTTGCTCGCTTGCCTCAAGTTGATTCGCGATATTGAGTAAATGCATTTTCATATGTCCTTGTTGAATACCTGTAGTCACCAAAGAACTAATAGCTCCAAAGTTTTGGGCCAATCCAGCGACAGCAGTAATAGACATTAGCTCCCGGGCAGTAGGATTTTGAAGCATTTCGAGAGCAAGCCTCACCAATGGGTGGAGCTGTGTTAAACCTCCTACTGTGCCAAGCGCTAAAGGCAAATCAATCCAAAAAGTAAATTGACCGTTTTCAATTTTAGCATGCGTCAAAGAGCTGTATTGACCACTTCTGGCAGCGTAAGCATGAACACCAGCTTCTACTGCCCTAAAATCATTGCCAGTAGCTAGAACTACTGCGTCTACACCATTCATAATACCTTTATTATGCGTGACTGCGCGAAAGGGTTCAACTTCGGCAATTCGCACGGCTTGACAGAATTTGTCTGCGAATTCCTCCGATGACATTCCGACGACCGTTAAGTCTTTGACAGAACAACTTACTGAAGCGCGTACTAGGCATTCAGGAACATAATTCGATAAAATACTCATCACCACATTGATGGGATAATGGATAGCATAATCAGGTTCAAATTTGACCCAATGGTCAGTAAATACCGATGCAAATTTTTCTAGACAGGAGTTGATAAAGTTGGCGCCCATGGCATCAATTGTTTCGAAGGTGGCATCCAACTGATAGTAATGGTCAATTTTATCCGTTTTATTAACCAAATCGATTGAAAGTAATCCACCGCCTCGCTTTATCATATTGGCAGCGATATCATGAATTGACTGAATTAATATTGGTTTGATTTGATTAAAATAACTGGTTAATTTGTCCGTACCACCCGAAAAAGTGAAGTGCACTTGACCCGATTTTTTGGTTTGAATGATCTCGGTTTTGAATCCACCCCGATCAAGCCAATATTTGGCAGATTTACTCGCTGCCGCTACCACAGAACTCTCTTCAATGGCCATAGGTATGACAAGAAGTTTTCCATCAATCATGAAATTGGGTGCTACACCTAGTGGCAGATAATAGTTAGTTATTGTATTTTCTATAAACTCATCGTGTAATTTTTGAACCCCTTCGTCAGAATTCCAATAACGCTCGATAATCGCGATGCCTTGAGTCGGATTCTCAAAGTAGCGCTCTGCTATCCAATTTATTTTTTCAGATTTCGACCATTTCGAAAAACCAATAACTTCTTTTGACATCTTAATTGATTGATTAACGCAAAGATACTATTCTTAATACATATCGTGAATGTGATTAGCTGACGCTTTTTTGAAAGTTTGCTGAGCACAATTGTCCTTTTTTTTCATTATTATTGAAGAACCTATATTTGAATATCATGAAGATCAAATCACTATATCTCCTATTAAGTATTTCATCCACAGCACTATTCGCTCAACACAAGGAAATCACCCTTGAATCCCTTTGGAATGGAACCTTCAGGACAAGAGGGATTCCTTCACTTCATTCTATGAACGATGGAAAAAGGTATGCCACATATAACTACAATCGTTCCGAGCAATCAATCAATATTGATGTTTATGATTATTTGACCGGTACAAAAAGTGAAACTGTACTAAGTACCTTTAATAATCCTGACTTACCGAATTTCACAAATTACACTTTCAGTTCAGACGAATCTAAATTGCTTTTAGCTTCAGAAATGGAATCTATTTATAGAAGATCCTCAAAAGGCGTGTTTTATGTTGTTAACACAGATGGAACTGATTTGACTATAATATCTGATAAGAAAATACAAGAGCCAACCTTCTCACCTGATGCTTCAAAAGTTGCGTATGGTTTTGAGAATAATCTATTTATATTGGATTTAAAAACTCAAACCACACAACAAATTACTTTTGACGGTGAAATCAATGCAATTATAAACGGCATTACAGATTGGGTTTACGAAGAAGAGTTTTCTTTTGTTAGAGCTTTTGAATGGAATGCAGATGGCAGTCAGATCGCTTACATAAAATTTGATGAACGACAAGTTCCAGAATTTTCTATGGACATATATGGATCAACTTTATACCCTCAACAACAACGTTTTAAATACCCAAAGGCAGGAGAAGCCAATTCATTAGTCAGTCTGCATGTCTTTCATTTAAAAACCAACGAAACTCAGGATGTTCAATTGAGTCAAGGTTATGAAGACTTCTATATCCCCAGAATCAAGTGGACCAACAAAGCGACTATTTTGAGTGCTCAGTACATGAATCGTCACCAAAATCAACTGGACTTATGGATGATTGATACGGCCAAAAAATCATCACATTTAGTGTTATCTGAGCATGATGCCGCTTATATCGATGTTACTTTTGATCTCACTTATTTAAAGGATAATAGTTTTATATGGACCAGCGAAAAAGATGGCTTTAACCATGTTTATCATTATAACGAATCTGGCACATTACAACGTCCAATTACATCGGGATCATGGGACGTTACAACACTGTATGGTATTGATGAACAAAGTAAAACACTTTATTATCAATCGGTAGAAACTGGTTCAATCAATCGAGCAGTTTGGAGTATTGGACTCAATGGCAAGAACAAAACGCTTTTAACTTCTTCAAGTGGGACTAGCAACGCAACGTTTAGTGCAGATTTTACCTATTTTATCAATAACTATTCCGATGCCAATACACCTCCCATTTACACACTCAATAGCTCAAAAGACGGCAAAGAGTTACGGACAATTAGAGACAATGGAAATCTCCTAGAGCGTTTGGAAGACTTTGGTTTAGGCAATAAAGAATTTGAAACCATGATGGTTAATAACCACGAGGTGAACATGTACATGATCAAGCCTGCCGATTTCAACCCAGCTAAGTCCTACCCCCTTTTAATGTATCAATATTCTGGGCCAGGGTCTCAAAATGTGGCCAATCAATGGAATTCGTCCAATGATTATTGGCATCAAATGCTAGCTCAGCAAGGGTATATTGTGGCATGTATCGATGGTATTGGTACTGGATATAAAGGCGCTGCATTCAAAAAAGCAACCTATCTCAATTTAGTGCAATTTGAAACTGAAGATCAAATTGAAGCTGCGCGACTTCTTGGTCAAAGGGATTATATAGATGCTTCAAGGATTGGAATATGGGGATGGAGTTTTGGAGGACATATTTCGACCAACAGTTTATTGAAAGGGAATGATGTTTTTACAATGGCCATTGCCGTGGCTCCGGTAACCTCATGGCGCTTCTACGACACCATCTATACAGAACGCTATTTGCGTACACCCCAAGAAAATCCAGATGGTTATGACAATAATTCTCCATTAAATTATCCAGAGTTATTAAAAGGATCTTTTTTACTGGTTCATGGTTCAGGCGACGATAATGTGCATGTACAAAATTCAACCAGAATGGCAGCTGCCTTGATCGCGGAGAACAAGCCTTTTGATTGGGCTATTTATCCCGACTTTGACCATGGTATTTATGGTGGAAAAACCCGTTTGCACCTGTATTCGAAATTGACTAAATTTATCAAATCCAATTTATAAATAACGATATGACAAATCCCTCAATTTCTCAAAAAACCATCTTTGGACATCCGGCGGGATTATTTATCTTATTTTTCACTGAAATGTGGGAGCGCTTTTCTTTTTACGGCATGAAAGCACTTTTGATATTTTATTTAACAAAATACCTTTTATTTTCAGACGTCGAAGGCAACTTACTCATCGGAAGTTATGCCGCTTTGGTCTATGCTATTCCCGTAGTAGGAGGGTTTATAGCTGACCGATATTTAGGCTTTCGAAAAGCCATTGTTTTAGGAGGTATACTTTTGGTACTCGGGCACCTTGGAATGGCTTACGAAGGAAATGCAGCAACAGCTACGCTCACTGGAGAAATCACTAGGGATAATATCGCCCTGCAGGTTTTCTATCTGTCGTTAGCCTTTATAATTGTTGGTGTTGGTTTCTTAAAAGCCAACATTTCTTCTTTAGTTGGAGAGCTTTATGCTGCAGGCGATAAACGCCGAGATTCAGGTTTTACTATTTTTTATATGGGAATCAACCTTGGTTCTTTTGTAGCGACCCTACTCTGCGGATGGCTTGGTGAAACCTATGGTTGGAGTTATGGATTTGGTGCTGCGGGTATAGGTATGTTATTCGGTTTAATAACATTTATTCTTGGGAAGAAAACGCTTCAAGGCAAAGGTGAGTCAACTAATCCAGAATTCTTGGAGCGAAAATCATTCGGGCTGAAAAATGAATGGATTGTTTACGGCGCAAGTGTTTTGTCTACGGTAGCCATATGGCAGATGGTTCAAAGCCATAGCGTTGTTCAAAATCTTTTAATCGTCTCAGGAGCCGCTTCCTTTATCTATATCGTTTATTATGCGTTAACTCAACTGGATAAGATTGCTCGTGAACAACTTGCAGCATTGACCATATTGATCATTTTTACGGTCATTTTCTGGGCATTGTTTGAGCAATCTTACACCTCCATGAATCTTTTTGCAGACAGAATACTGGACAGAGGTGATATTACCGCCAGTGCTTTCTTGAGTCTAAATGCTTTGTTTATCATTCTTTTAGCACCCGTTTTTGCTTGGATGTGGGTTAAATTGGGGAAATATAACCCGAACACTGCTGTTAAATTTTCATTAGCTATTATGCTTGTAGGTTTAGGTTTTGGGGCTTTAGTCATGGGTATAAATGTTTCAGGTCTTGGTAAAGTAGCTATGTTTTGGATGGTTTTGACCTATCTCCTTCATACTTGTGGGGAATTGTGTTTATCACCTGTGGGGCTTTCGGCCGTTACCAAACTTTCACCTCATAAGATTGTTGGATTCATGATGGGCGTTTGGTTTTTAGCTACCGCAAGTTCAGAATTCATAGCATCAATTTTAGCCAATATCGCTTCAGTAGAAACAGCCTCGGGCGAAATCACAGACCTCGCTGTGGCTAAAGAAAGCTATTTAAAATTGTTTAACTATTTATTTTATACAGGAGTTGGTGTCGGTTTATTCCTTTTAACAATATCTCCTGTTATTAAAAAATTGATGCACGGCGTTGACAAAGAATTAAATACATAACCAATCATTATGACTACAAATATCGAAAGTTTATTTAAAGACAAAGTACTAGGACATCCAGCAGGGCTTTTTGTACTCTTTTTTACCGAAATGTGGGAGCGTTTTTCATATTACGGTATGCGATCACTTTTAGTTATGTTTTTTACTGCATCCTTACTCGACGGTGGATGGGGATGGCCCAGAGAGCATGCTTTTGCGATTTTCGGCACCTATACCTCGCTGGTTTATTTGTCGACACTTTTAGGAGGTTATTTTGCTGATAAAATCATCGGTTTTCGTTATGCCGTGCTTTTAGGTGCCTTACTCATGACCTTAGGACATGCTTCGATGGCCCTCGAATCTGAATTTTTTATTTATTTAGGTTTGACGCTCTTGGTCTTTGGAAGTGGATTTTTTAAACCTAATATGACTTCCATAATTTCGGAAATGTACGTGACTAAACCCGAGAAAAAAGACGGTGCTTACACTATTTTTTATATGGGTGTGAATGCAGGAGCCTTTTTAGGAATTTTATTATGTGGTTACTTGGGTGAGACTGTAGGTTGGTCTTGGGGTTTTGGAGTAGCCGGTATTTTTATGCTTTTCGGCTTGCTACAGTTTTGGATGGCTCAAGGAATCTTTGGGGAGATTGGACTTAAACCATTAAAAGCAGAACAGACTGATGATACCGCCGTTGGTGATGCCAAACTGAATCCGTTTACAAAACTTCATCTTGGACTTATTGCCATAGCCGCTTTATTAGGACTGGCCTGGATATTTAACGATCCAGTGTCAAAAATCTCGGAAGGGGTTTACAATGTTTTTAATTTTAATCTGTTTGGTATGGATGGGTCGAATGTTGCGATCCTAACTGCCTTGGGTCTTTTCATTTTTCTGTTACTATTGAGATTACCGCGTTATGATAAAATCACGCGCGACCGCATGATGGCTGTAATCTTTTTTGCTTTTGTGACCATTTTCTTTTGGGCTATATTCGAACAAGCTCCAAGTTCATTGACCATTTTTGCACGTGATTATACCCAGCGAGTGCTAGAGGGCAACTCGGCATTTACGTTCAAAATTGTGAACTCACTGATGACAATCATCCCGTTAGGGATAATAACTTGGGTGCTTGGTCTATTATTCAAAAAAACATTTAAAAAATATGGTGTTTCAAATATTATTTTAGCGACCAGTTTCGTTATCATTTGGGGTATAGCTATATGGATGCTCAACACAGAGTTTAAAAAAGATATAGCTGAAGTACCAGCATCTTGGTTTGGTGTATTAAATTCATTATTTATCATTGGTTTGGCACCTTTGTTTTCAAAATGGTGGGAGAGCAAATACAACCCTAATGCTAATATGAAATACGGTATTGGCATGACCCTTTTAGGTATTGGTATGGCTTGCGTTGCAATTGGATCATCGTCTATTCCAGTAGGTGCAAAAACAGCATCAGTGAGTATGATTTGGTTAATTTTAGTTTATTTCTTTCACACGATGGGAGAACTTTGCATTTCGCCTGTTGCACTCTCTTATGTCAGTAAATTAGTACCTGGACGCATGATAGCAATGATGTTTGGCGTTTGGTATTTGGCGGTTGCGATCGGTATGAAATTGGCAGGATTATTCGGAGAATCATCGGAGGCCATTGCCAAAACAGAAGGATTGAGTTATTTCTTTTGGCTACTCACTGCAATTGCAGTTGGACTTGGTGTGCTTTCCGTTTTGATGTATCCAATAGTAAAAAAACTGATGCACGGTGTGCGTTAATTCAATAAAATAGATAAAGAATGATGTTAAGATCGATATGGTTATTTAGTATTTTATTTGCTTTCAATTCGGTTAAAGCACAGGAAATCAACTGGGTGAGTCTGGAGCAAGCCGTTGCCTTGCAAAAAAAACAGCCCAAAAAGATTATCATGGACATGTACACCGTTTGGTGCGGTCCATGTAAGATGCTGGATAAAAACACTTTTGGAAATGCAGATGTGATCGCCTATATCAACAAACACTATTACGCTGTTAAGTTCAATGCCGAAGGTAACGATAAGGTAAACTTTAAAGGCACCGTTTACTCCAATCCAAATTATAATCCAAGTCGCGCTAAATCAAGAAATGGTCAACACCAATTGACGTCATATTTTAGAGTTACTGGCTATCCAACCATGGTGTTTCTTGATGAGAATGCCGATTTCATAACACCTTTGGTAGGCTATCGAACCCCACAACAACTTGAATTGTATTTGAAGCTTTTTAAAGATAATACTTTTAAGTCGATAACCACTCAAGCAGAGTTTAAAGTCTATTCTGACAACTTTAAATCATCTTTTAGCAATTAGGGTTTAACAATTTCGATGTAGGCTCCTTGAGTATCTGTTCTATGAAATTCAACACCTTTCTGACGACAACTGGCTTCCCAACGGTCTAAAAAAGACTTATAATTACTTCCGTCGGCAATCACAATTTTGGGTTGAAGACTATCAAGCCATCTATCCATATGAATACGTGGACTTTGAGTAATAACCATCCCGTTCACCTCAAAGTTCGGGGCGCCATTTATACCCATCGAATCAAGTACGAGCCACAGTTTTCCATTAAACTCAAATAGATTTTGTTTTGGAAGTGGTTTAATGGTTTTGATTCCAGATCCCGTTTCATAATCGGACACAAGGCGCTCATCTATTATGTCATCAGGATTCATATCATGATATAGCGTTATTCTTTGACCATTATTAATCCCAATGATGGTATGCCGTGTTTTATGAAAAATAATTAACTCTGATGGACGTAATTGAAGTTTTGAGTATATACTCACAACCAACAAACCGGAGATAGTAATCAATATAACTTGAATCCGCTTTGCAGTAGGTTTGGTGTGTAACCATCCAAATAAAAAAAGAAAACCATAAGATATGCACAATTCTAGCCATCCAAAAGAAATACGATCTGTGAAAAAATAATCAAATTGAGCAATTTTTGACACCCAACCCGTCATTAATTCAATACACCACTCATAGGCTAAAGCGATTTTGAAATGGTAAAATTTTATATTCGCAAACAAAACCATTACAAATGAAAAAAATAGTATAAAGGTCACCAAGGGGATCAAAACGATATTAGCCACTAAAAACAACCCAGGAAATTGATGGAAATAAAACAAGGATATGGGCAACACACCAATTTGAGCAGCTAAAGTTACTGATATCGTATCCCTAAACCAGATCAATAATTTGTGCTTAGCACACCACATGGATTGCAACCAAGGTGCAAGAATAGCGATAGACAACACTGCCGCATAACTCAATTGAAACCCCACTTCGAATAGCATATTGGGATCAATCAATAATGATAAAAAAGCCGCTGCTAAAATGGTATTAATCAATTTGGATCTTCTTCTAAATAAAAGGCTCAGTGCGACTAAGGTAAACATACCCACAGCATGAATGACTGACGGCGATAATCCTGAAACGATGGCGAAACTCCAAAGCATCAAGACTATGAAAACGGCACTGATGATTCGGCCCTTTGGCAATCGATGAAGTGGCCTAAAAAGCCACCGAAGAAATAGTAATATGATCCCAATGTGCAATCCCTAAATGGCCAAAATGTGAACCACCCCAGCCCTTTCAAATGTGTCTTTTAAATCATCAGAAATATCTTGCCGTTGTCCTAAAACTAAGGCTTCGAAAATAGACATTGCGGTGTGGTTTATATCCCATGGACACATCAATTCCATGACATATTGCCGTACTTTATCGGCGTAGCCATATATGGTATTGGCAGATGATAATCTCTTAAAATTGGTATCTGTAAGACTTATTGAAGCATAAACATTTCGATGTTTGAGGTAGTTGTGATAATTAAATTGATATGGATTTCGTGGCTTATCAATAGCTCGAAAGTCTACAATCGTAAGCAATCTGTCATCCACATTAAAGGAAATTTCTAATGGGGTATACATCATTAGTTTGCCAAAAGATGTTTTAGAATTATATTGCTCTATGTCAACAATATATCGGTTTGACCAAGTGGGTTTTTGAATTTCTCTAATCCGAATAACTAGGGTATCGTATTTTACGATTTCTATGATGGATTGGTTGGTGTAGTGCTGATTATAAGCCTTATGATTATGCGTCATGGCTAAACTGTATCCTAAACAAAACACCATCAAACCAACCAGCCAATCTGTCAAAAAAATATACTTAAAAAACAGGTGAAAAATGACGGTCAAGACAAAAACTACACCCAAAAGATGATAGGATGTTAGTAAGGATAAAAGGCCTGAAAAAGAACCAATGATCCCTAGAATAAGAAGGATCAGTAACTTAAGTAATGTAGTATTAAAAAAAGGCACTTAGTAGGTAACTGAGATTGGGGGTGTAAGAATTAATTCAAGGCATTATATATGAGATCAGCTGTCTTGACACTGGCCCCTGATCCACCGAGCAACTTGGTCAATTCATTATAGTCTTCCAAAATAATAGATTGAGATTCGGGGGTCAATATTAATTTCAATTCATCGGCTAAATTTGATACTGTAAACTCATCTTGTATCAGCTCTTTGACCGCAGGTCGGTCGAGGACTAAATTGACCAATGAGATATATTTCAGGTGTTTAACCAAAATTCGGGCAATCCAATAAGAAAACTTACTGCTTTTATAACATACGACTTGAGGAACTCTATACAAAGCTGTTTCTAAAGTTGCAGTTCCAGATGTAACCAAAGCCACGGAGGCCACTTGGAGCAAATCATATGTATTGTTTTCAACGAGCGCAATAGAGTCCGAGGTCATATATGGTAAATAAATTTCCTTAGGTTGGCTTGGCGCACCAGCAATCACAAATTGATAATTTAAAAATGAAGGTATCAAAGCAGTCATAGTGTTAAGCATTTTTTTAATTTCTTGCCCGCGACTACCAGGAAGCAAAGCAATAATTGGACGATCGTCCAAGTGCCATTTTTTTTTAAAGTTTGACGCATCCACAATGCTGTTTGAATCTATTGCATCGAGCAAAGGATGTCCTACAAAATCAACTTCAAACTGATGTTTATTTTTATAAAATTTCTTTTCGAAAGGTAGGATGACGTACATTTTGTCAACCCATCGTTTGACAATAGAAATGCGGCTTTCTTTCCAAGCCCAAAGTTGTGGTGATATATAGTAATGTGTTTGATAACCTCTCATTTTAACCCATTTTGCCAATCTTAAATTGAATCCAGGATAATCAACAAAAATGACTGCATTTGGATTAAATTCTTGGATATCCGACTTACAAAAAGATAAATTATTGAGGATGGTTTTCAAATTTTTAATGACCTCCCAAAATCCCATAAATGCCAACTCGCGGTAGTGTTTCACCAAAGTTCCTCCCACGGATTGCATTCGATCACCACCAAAAAATCGAAATTCAGCATTCGGATCTTTCTTAAGTAAGGCGCGCATCAAATTTGATGCATGTAAATCACCCGAGGCTTCACCAACGACCAAATAGTATTTCATGATTACAGCATTAATAAAAACGTTCCTAATGCTGCAAAAATGGTAAAAAATAGAACGCCTTTTGCCTGATCATCGCGACGCTTTCTTATAAAAAAGAAAAATAAAAATAAGTTCAAAGCTGCTCCAAGACTAATCAGTTTGCCAATAAAATTTTGGTCTATGGCTGCCTTTAACGTATAGACGACATCCGTGCCACTTCCTAAAATCAAGGCTGCCAAAACAACACCCAAAATATTTGCTGCTGCACCTAATAGAAAACCAATTATAACTGATTTATTCATTGTTGCTATTTAAATGATTGAGCTGCTCAAGCGCTTTATAGTGAGTCATGTCAAAATGAATAGGCACTATAGATACAAAACCATGGTCCAAAGCCCACTGGTCTGTGTCTTGACCTTCATCGAAATTTACAAATTCTCCAGTTAACCAATAATAGTCCCGACCCATTGGACTCTTTCGTTTATCAAATTTTTCAATCCAATTTGCTTTAGCTTGTCTGCATACCTTCATCCCTTTGATCGGAGAAATTGGGAAATTTACATTCAAAGCTGTGCCCGTTGGCAAGCCATTTTTCAAAACGCTTTTTGCTATGGTTTTGATATAGCTACCTAAGACAGAAAAATCGGCCTTCCAGCTAAAGTCGCACAATGAAAATCCAATAGCAGGGATTTCTTCAATACTCGCCTCAATAGCAGCACTCATAGTCCCAGAGTACAACACATTAATCGATGCGTTGCTCCCATGATTGATCCCAGAGACACACAAATCAGGCGTGCGGTCTAAAATTTCGTGCTTAGCCAACTTAACACAATCGGCAGGGGTACCTGATGTACTATATTCGACTTGTGAACCCTCATCAATTTCCTCACGACGCACATACAGTGTATTATCAACTGTAATAGCATGTCCCATGCCGCTTTGAGGACTATCAGGCGCAACAACAACCACATCACCCAATTCTTTCATAAAACCAATTAATGCCCGTATACCCGGCGCAGTAATGCCATCATCATTAGTTATTAAAATTAAAGGTTTTTTAGACATCGTTTTTTCTTGAAACACAAAAATAGGTAAAATTGATGGTGGATTTGTATCTTAGGGCTTTTAACAAAAGTTTAGTAAAGATTAAAGTAAATTAAGATAGTTTATTATTTATTTTCGAACTATTAAATCAAATGGCTCAATCATTGCTAAAATTAATTTTAATGAGCTGAAAAAAATACCTATTTAGACCAAAGAAATCGATTCTATGAAGACTCCTCTTAACTTGATGTTATTATCATTCCTACTAGCCTTTGCTTCATGTAATTTAACATCAAATTCATTTGAAAATCCAGATAAGGACAAGCTACTCTTGCAGGTTATTTCCTATGTCCTTGAAGAAGGACATGTCGATCCAAAAGATTTTGATGATGATTTTTCAGAAAGCATTTTTGAGAGATACATCGCTCAAATTGATCCATATAAACGTTATTTATATGATGCTGACATGGCAGCTTTTGAGGTGTATCGATTTGAACTTGATGATGAACTTAGGGCCTATGAACTCAATTTTTTCAATACATCGGTCGAAATTTTATCAAAACGACTAAAAGAAGCCCAATTATTTTATAAAGAAATTCTGTCAAAACCTTTTGACTACAGCTTGAACGAAGCCTATTCTAGCGACATCGAAAATATTGACTTTACTAACAGTAAAAAAGAACTTGAGGATCGTTGGCGACAACAATTGAAATTGTCGAGCATGCTCAACTATCACGACTTAGTCGAAGAAAATGAAAATGCCGAAAAAAAGAAATCGGAACGAGAATTGGAAATTGAAGCTCGTGAAGAGACGATGAAATCAATGGATGAGTTTTTTGATTTTATGGATGATAGAGAACGTAGAGATTGGTTTGACACTTATGTCAATGCCATAGTAGAAGAATTTGATCCGCACACCTATTATCTTTCTCCTGCTACCAAAGACCGATTTGACACTGATATGTCTGGAAACTTTGAAGGTATAGGTGCGCGCTTACAAAAACGTATGGATCATATTTCGGTAAATGAGATCATTTCGGGAGGGCCCGCTTGGCGACAAAACAAACTGGAAGTTGGCGATATCATCTTAAAAGTTCGCCAATCCAATGAAAAAGAAGCTATTAGCATAGTTGGTATGCGTACCGATGAAGCGGTAAAACTCATAAAAGGGCCCAAAGGAACTGATGTCATCCTGACCCTAAAAAAAGTAGATGGCACCATTGAAGACCTCAAAATCACAAGGGATATCGTGGAGCTAGAAGAAGTCTATGTAAAATCGTCAGTCGTGGAGAAAAATGGTAGTCGATATGGATTGATTGACCTTCCAAAATTTTATGTCGATTTTGATAATTACAAAGAGCGCAATGCCGCGACCGATGTCAAACGGGAAATAGAGCGCCTTAAAGCAGAGGGTGTAGAAGGTATTATTATAGACTTGCGTGGCAATGGCGGAGGGTCCCTTCCTACTGTAGTGGAGATGACTGGTTTGTTCATAGAAAAGGGGCCAGTGGTTCAAGTTCGTTCTACAGGTCAAAAACCCGAACAGAAAAAAGACAACGATCCAAGTGTCACTTGGGATGGACCTTTAGTAGTTATGGTTAATGAGCTTTCAGCATCAGCTTCTGAAATTTTTGCTGCTGCAATTCAAGATTACAAAAGAGGTATTATTATTGGAAGTCCGCAAACTTATGGTAAAGGAACGGTTCAAAATGTATTTGACCTTAATCGAATGGTGCGCAACAATACCCTCGGAGATATTGGTGCTTTGGCTTTCACCACCCAAAAATTTTACAGAATCAACGGAGGATCTACCCAATTGAAAGGGGTAAATAGTGATATTGTAATTCCCGATCGATATTCCTTTATAGATGTGGGCGAACGTGATCTTGAGAACCCACTACCATGGGATGAAATCACACCAGCTGATTACACCTTATGGAGTGGTGAATTAGACTACACCTATGTGATTACCAACAGTAAAAATAGAATTGAAAACAATCCTCTTTTCCAACTGATAAAAGAAAATGCTGAGTGGATTAAAGACAATAGAGACGACGTTTCTACATCATTAAATTATCAAGAATTTAAAAAAGAACAAGAGAGTAATGAGATGGAAATCAAACGATTTGATCAATTATCTGATTACGAAAATCAGCTTCAATTCGCTTCGTTGCCTTACGAGTTAGAGGTTATAAAACAAGATTCGATTTTAAAAGAGAAACGCGAACGTTGGCATCAAAATTTGAAGAAAGATCTTTACGTTGAAGAGGCTTTAAACGTACTTACCGACTTGCGTGTTAGCCAAAATATTAACAAGAAAAGTCTAACTGCAATTAAAAACTAATGGGCGTGAGCGATGATACTTTAATAAAAGCGTCACGCCGTTTTTTTGGTCTTAATATATGGGGATTTGTTAGTTTTATAATAATCGGCATTGCGGCTATCGTAAGTGTGTTTGCCTATCTATTGGCACCAGACTCTACCACAGACGCTAATCTAATGCATTTGTCGATTCATTCGCAACAACCAGGCTTCACTGTGACCATGCTGAATTTGCCGCTTCCAGACATGACACATAGCAATTCATTCAGTACTCTTTTTTTTGGCGATAAAGCACAATATCAAGAAATACCTATATCACATTTTAGTCAAACCGAGAACAAGTTAACATACCATCCCTTCCAAATTGATGGCGGTGTACCCCCACCAATAACCATAGAACTAAGCACCTATAAAACTGAAAACGCAAAATGATCTCATATCCGAAAGAACTTTTATTTTAGGAACAGACACCTACGGTAGAGATTTGTTAAGTCGCATTATTATAGGAACACGACTCTCTTTCTCAATTGGTTTTGTCGCAGTTCTGATATCCTTAAATTATTGGGATTCTTATGGGTAGTTTGGCTGGATATTTTGGAGGGAAAGTCGATGTGTTGATTAGCTGGATCATAAACGTCACTTGGTCAATCCCCACACTACTGCTTGTCATTGCAATCACTTTGGCATTAGGCAAAGGCTATTGGCAGGTTTTTATTGCGGTTGGACTAACCATGTGGGTCGAAGTTGCTCGGGTTGTTAGAGGTCAAATTATTAGTGTTAAAACCATGCCCTATGTAACTGCAGTTAAGAGCACTCGGATTTACAAATTTTAGAATTATCACAAAAACACATTTTACCTAATATCATGGCGCCAGTCATAGTTATAGCTGCTGCCAATTTTGCTTTCTGCGATACTAATAGAAAGTGGATTGAGTTTTTTAGGCATTGGCGCACAACCACCAAGTGCTAGTTTGGGGAAGCATGATTAAGGATCACTACAACTATATTGCACTAGGAAAAGCCTATTTGGCAGTTGTTCCTGGAATTTGCATCATGATTCTGGTCATGGCATTTATGGTCTTGGGTAGTGCTTTAAGAGACCGGCTTGATGTTCGATCTTGAAGCAATCAATTGTCTGATTTTGGAGGGTATGTTTCTGTTATTGATGATACAAACTCCTGAATTCGAGACTCTTTTTTCCTAACATCGTCTGTCAAATAGCCGGTTCCAACACCTTGCCAAACTAGTTCCTGTTTTGTAGCGTCAATTAAATCGACATATAACACACCTTTGGTAGATCGAGAAACGGTGTAATTGCCTCCTACGCCCCAATACCAAGGACTCCAGCCTCCCCAACCATATCCAAATCGCCAATTATCATCAACATCGATATTTTCAACCGACTTAGTAAATATACTCACCAATAAATCTGGATTATCTGAAACAGTAAGTCCCTTATCAAGCAGATTAACCTCAATGGCTTTAAGAATACGACGCTTGTCAATGTCGTTAATTTTCGCCTTGTCGATGCCAGGTTTGAAAAAGGCAAATGTCTTATATTTAGAAAAATCAACAGAGGTATCATAATCCGAAACAACCCGAACCGAGCCGCAGGACTGCAATACAAAAATAGTGACAAGAAGTAACGAAAAAATTCTGAATGAAAATGCGTTCAAAGTCATAATAACAAGTTTAAATGGCGTCGATCAAGTCATCATCAACGGTATGAGGTATGGTAACTTTTAGTTTTTGCTCAACGGGCCATAGCACGTTTTATTGCAAAAGTAGCTCCTTCGTTTCTTGCCCAACTTCTTCGGGCTATACCATTATTAACGTCCCAAAAAAGCATTGATTTCAACTTATTCTCCGCCTCTTCTGAACCATCAATTACCATGCCAAATCCCCCATTAACAACCCTCGCCCCAGCCCACGCCACCGCCATTATGAATGCTACCCCAAGTGGCCCCACGAAAAGCATCACCTATAACATTTTGTACGGCCATGTCAGCTGTAAATTGAGAACCATCATAAATATTTGACGTTTCTCTAAAAGGCGAATCCGTTCCAGAAACATCGTGATGATCACGACCTAAAATGACTGGGCCAATTTTGCCTTCAGCAATAGCATCGTTAAATGCCTTGGCTATTTCAACTCGACCTTCAGCGTCTGCATACAATATCCGCGCTTGTGATCCTACAACCATATGGTTTTGGTCAGCCTGTTTGATCCAAGTTAAATTATCCTGCAATTGCTGTTTAATTTCATCTGGTGCTTTGGTTAATAATCTTGATAGCACTTGAGCGGCGATATCATCGGTGATTTTTAAATCATTATATTGTCCAGAAGCACAAACCCATCTGAACGGCCCAAAACCATAATCAAAACACATGGGGCCCATAATGTCCTGAATATAGCTGGGATACTTAAAATGAATACCATCTTGAGCCATAATATCTGCGCCGACTCGAGACGCCTCTAACATAAAAGCATTGCCATAATCAAAAAAATAGGTGCCTTTATTGGTATGTTTATTCACTGCTGAAACATGCTGTTTCAATGAACGCTCAACACATTTGTGAAAAGTATCAGGATCTGCTGAGATCATCTCATTTGCCTCTTCAAAAGACAATCCTGTAGGATAATATCCACCAGCATAAGGATTATGTAGGCTCGTTTGATCACTACCAATAGCTATAAAAATATCTTCCGAATCAAATTTTTCCCAAACATCAATCACATTACCCAAATAGGCAATTGACACTGCTTCTTTTTGTACTTGTGCCTTACGGACACGATCAACGAGCTCATTCAAATCAGTTATGACTTCATCAACCCATTTCTGTTGATAGCGCACTGCTACAGCCTTCGGATTGACCTCAGCGCAAATTGTTATGCATCCTGCAATATTACCTGCCTTTGGTTGCGCACCACTCATACCACCCAAACCGGCGGTAAGAAAAACTTCGCCATTGGGAGATCGTTCAACTTTTCGAAATGCATTTAGTACAGTAATCGCTGTTCCATGAACAATACCTTGTGGTCCAATATACATAAAACTACCAGCCGTCATTTGTCCATATTGAGTTACGCCAAGCGCATTACCTCTCTCATAATCATCTGGTTGGGAGTAATTTGGAATTGTCATACCATTGACGACTACAACGCGCGGTGCAGCCCGATGCGATGGAAATAAGCCCATCGGATGCCCGGAATACAAGGCTAAGGTTTGATCATCTGTCATTTCCGACAAGTATTGCATGGTCAGCAAATACTGAGCCCAGTTTTGGAAAACAGCGCCATTTCCACCATAAGTAATCAATTCATGTGGATGTTGTGCTACGGTAGGATCCAAATTATTTTGAATCATTAACATGATAGCCGCAGCTTCTTGACAACGCGCTGGATAATCAGAAATTGGTCGTGCCATCATTTGATAATTTGGACGAAAACGGTACATATATATACGACCATAGGATTCAAGTTCATCAAAAAATTCTTGCAACAAAATTTTATGGTGCTCGGGTTTAAAGTAACGCAAAGCATTTCGAAGTGCTAACTTCTTTTCATTAGGGGTCAAGATCGCTTTTCGTTTGGGCGCATGATTGACCTGAAGATCATAGGGTTTCGCATCAGGCAAAACATCAGGAATTCCTGCTTTTATTTCAGCACGAAATGACTTTAGTGATTTATCAATTATACTCATTATTTTGGTTGTGTTTTGACGTTAAAGTCATACGGACAATGCCTGCAATTACTCTCACAACAATACCCTCTTTTTAAGTGGTATTGTGCAGTAAAGCATCGATAACCTTCAGGTGTTAGATAATAATCACCTGACTCAATTTCAATTTTAGGCTTCATCAAACAAATATAATCAAATCGAATTGAGACATCCTTTACAATCCAATCGAAAATTGTACTTTTAACATGATGAATAAACCCTTTCCAAGCGTTAATCAGCAGATTCCTATCGATTCAAAATTCGACATATCGTTACATATGAAGCGGGAGGATTTGATTGACGCCGAAATTTCAGGTAATAAATACAGGAAACTGTTATATAACATTAAGGCTGCTAAGTCATCAAATCAAACCACATTGCTCACTTTTGGCGGTGCCTTTTCAAATCATATTGCTGCTGTTGCTGCGTGTGGATCTCGGTTTGGATTTAATACCATCGGTATTATCAGAGGTGAGGAAGTAAAGGCATTTGAGGATAGTAATCCCACGCTCCAGTTTGCAAAAAAACAAAATATGATATTGCATTATATCAGCAGATCGGACTACAAGCGCAAAAATAAAGATGAGTATA
The DNA here is from genome assembly GCA_943788695.1 of uncultured Flavobacteriaceae bacterium. Taxonomy (GTDB): domain Bacteria; phylum Bacteroidota; class Bacteroidia; order Flavobacteriales; family Flavobacteriaceae; genus JALRKI01. Next base: position 49,243 of record CALSRG010000003.1, on the reverse strand, counting down.
TTCAATACTTACGACAGCAATTTGGGTCATTTTATTTGTTACCCGAAGGTGGTACAAATGAGCTGGCGGTGAAAGGATGTGAGGAAATACTTCATGCTAATGACCGCGAATTCGATATCATTTGTTGCCCGATAGGTACTGGCGGAACAATTTCAGGCATCATTAATAGCAGTGTCTCATCCCAAAAAATTATTGGTTATTCAGCAGTAAAAGATCACGAATTAAAAGAAGTAATTTGTAAATTTGCGCATGCTGAGAACTGGAAAATAGAACCCTCAGATTATGGAGGTTACGGAAAAATAGACAAGTCACTCATCGATTTTATCAATCATTTTAAATCGACTTACAACATACCGTTAGATCCTATTTACAATGGGAAGATGATGTATCGTTTGTTCGAGCAAATTGAAAACAGGGAATTTCCTAAAGGAACAAAAATTTTGGCCGTTCATACTGGAGGACTTCAAGGTCTCAAAGGAATGAATTGGAGAATTAAACAGACTCAATTACCACGATTATTATGACAAAACGGACCTTATTTTTAGCCTTTATAACATTATTTTTGCTCAGCAGTTGTGGTTCCCGAAAAAAAAACTCAATACAAGCCTAAAAATCAAGTTAATAATCAAATAAAACCAAATTCTAAAACCACAAAAGAGGAAGTCAAAATCAAAACAAAAGCTGACAAACCTCTCACGAGAACCGAACAAACATTAGCTTATATTGAAGCATATAAGAATATCGCGATTCACGAGATGCAAACCTCAAAAATACCTGCTAGCATCACTATTGCTCAAGGTATTTTAGAATCAGGTTCAGGCCAGGGCACACTTGCCTTAAATGCAAACAACCATTTCGGTATTAAATGCCATGATTGGAAAGGAGAAGGTGTTTATCATGACGACGATGAACTGCAAGAGTGTTTTCGGAAGTACAACGATCCTTCAGAATCATTTAAAGACCATTCAATTTTTCTAACTGGACGATCACGATATTCAAAACTTTTTGAATTTGATCCAAAAGATTATCGCTCTTGGGCCTACGGTCTCAAGGCAGCCGGATATGCTACCGATCCAAAATATCCAGATAAATTAATCAGTATTATTGAGCGTTATGAACTTTATAAATTAGATGGAACTGATAACGTTTGGCACCAACCGACACCCGTGAATAGCGATAAAATCCATTATGTAAAAAAAGGAGATACACTTTATAGCATTGCTAAGACTTATGGCACAACTATTGACAGGTTGAAGCAACTCAATCAATTGGACGATAACAACATCAGTATTGGTCAAAACCTAATCATTGACAAAAATTAATCCAAATGCGATATCAAAGAAGTAGCGCCCTATTTAAGGCATCATCTGACGTGATTCCAGGTGGCGTTAATTCGCCTGTTCGCGCTTTTAAGTCCGTTGGAGGAACGCCAGTTTTTGCAAAAAATGCAAAAGGTGCGTATGTGTATGATGAAGATGATAATCGATTTATAGACTATATTAGTTCTTGGGGGCCTATGATACTTGGACATGCTTATCCCCCTGTCATAGAAGCGGTTATTGCGAGAGCAAAATCAGGTACATCATTTGGGATGCCAACAGCCTTAGAAACGGAAATAGCAGAATTAGCAATTTCAATGGTACCTCACATAGATAAAATTAGATTTGTCAATTCAGGAACTGAAGCCTGCATGAGTGCAGTTCGATTAGCACGAGGTTATACCAAAAAAGAAAAAATAATCAAATTTGCTGGATGCTATCACGGGCATAGTGATGCCTTCTTAATTGAGGCAGGAAGTGGCGCGGTCACTTTTGGCAGCCCAAATAGTCCTGGCGTGACCCAAGGAACTGCCAAGGATACTTTGCTGGCGCGCTACAATGACTTACAACATGTCGAAGATATAATTTCGGTCAATAAAGATGAGATTGCTGCCATTATCATTGAACCAGTAGCGGGCAATATGGGATGTATCCCTCCTGTAAAAGGCTTTTTAGAGGGGTTGAGAGTTCTATGTGATCAATATAGCATTTTATTGATTTTCGATGAAGTGATGACAGGATTTAGGTTAGCAAAAGGCGGCGCACAAGAGATTTTGGGCATTAAAGCTGATTTAGTCTGTTTTGGAAAAGTTATTGGTGGGGGACTGCCAGTTGGCGCGTTTGCTGGACCATCAGAAATCATGAGTTATCTGGCGCCAGAGGGGCCTGTTTATCAAGCAGGTACATTGAGCGGAAACCCCCTAGCTATGGCCGCTGGTTTAGCGATGTTAAAAGCCATCAATGAAGATGATCATTTATTTAAAAGTCTCAATCGAAAAGCAGTTTTACTGCACCAAGGTATTAGTGAAATATTAAGCAAATACAATATTTATCATACCATCAATCGCTTCGAATCAATGCTTTCGGTACATTTTACCGAAGATCCAGTAATCGATTTTGCATCGGCGGCTAAGGGCAACAACGTCACATTTAAACGATTTTTTCATGGACTATTAGACAGGGGTATTTATCTCCCGCCTAGCGCCTTTGAAAGTTGGTTTTTAAATGATGCCTTGAGTTTAGAAGATGTTGGTTTTACGCTCGATCAAGTCGATCAAGTTGCAAAGACCTTCTAAAATTTTTGTTTTTTCGAATAATAAATTTTGAAAGCTGACATTTGTTCATCAGTTAAAGTAGCGGCCATATTTCGCAAAAATTTACTCTCAATTCTATTTTTAGCCTCTTTCACTTTTGGTTTATTGATATCATAACCATAAACAAATTCGTGAGACTCTTGCTCCTTTGCTATTATTAAACGTTCAACTAAAGCTTTTTGATTGTTGTCCAATTTTACATAATCCTGAACAACAAGCATTTCGGTTTTAGCAGCATCCTTAATCGCATCACTCAATGTTTGAGCATTAATGTTTTGACATAGAGTAAGTGATAAAAATAACACTGAAGTAAAAAGAAAGGAGGTTTTCATAACAAAAGGTTTAAAATTTCTTTAATTTCAAATATATAAAAAACTATGAATGGATCCTCTTTTTTATTCAAGAAATGAGAGAAATAAATCAAAGAAGTTATTAAGCGATAACACCGCCATTTGGTGTGGAGCAATCATCGGGATTCACAAATACTAATTCTCCTTTATCGTTTTCTGTCATCAGCACCATTCCTTGACTTTCGACACCTCGAAGTGATCTTGGCTGAAGATTAATTAAAACCGTCACTTTTTTCCCCATAACATCTTCGGGTGAATAATACTCAGCAATACCAGAAACTACGGTTCGTACTTCGTCTCCAATATCAATTTTAAGCACCAATAACTTATTCGCCTTTGGCATCTTTTCTGCCTCAACAATACAACCAACCCGTAAATCAAGTGAATTAAAACTGTCAAACGAAACTTCTGGTTTTTGAGTTGGTATTGGCTTATCAACTGCGAGGTTATCCATTTTACTTTGTTCCAATTTTTGAAGTTGAACAGTTATTTGATCGTTTTCGATTTTTGAAAACAACAATGAAGATTCACCCAATTGATGACCAGTTAAAATTGAAATCGCATCATTTTCAAGAGAATCCCATGAAGGTAAAACTGGTAATTTTTTAAAATTAAGAGTGGCTCTTAACTTATCCGATGTTTTTGGCAAAAAGGGTTCGGACAGCACGGCTAGAGCGCTAGCAATTTGTAGCGCGATAAACATAATAGTTTGAACACGCTCTGGATCTGTCTTGATTAATTTCCATGGCTCTGCATCTGCTAAATACTTATTACCTAATCTGGCCAAATTCATCAGCGATTGAGATGCAGCACGGAATTTATAGTTTTCAATATCCCCTCCTATTAGGCCTGGAAAGGTTTTAATAGCACCGAGTGCTTCCTGATCTCCAGACGACAGAGGACCACATGATGGCACAATACCACCGTAGTATTTTTGGTTCAAAACTGCTACTCTGTTGATAAAATTCCCGAAAATTGCAACAAGTTCGTTGTTGTTTCTGGCCTGAAAATCACTCCAAGTAAAATCATTGTCTTTAGACTCTGGTGCATTGGCAGTCAAAACATACCTCAGCACATCTTGTTGATCGGGGAAATCTTCCAAATAATCAGGCAACCAAACAGCCCAATTTTTTGACGTTGACAGTTTTTGTCCCTCAAGATTAAGAAATTCATTCGCAGGTACATTTTTTGGCAATATAAAACTACCCTCAGCTTTGAGCATTGCAGGAAAAATAATACAATGAAACACAATATTATCTTTGCCAATAAAATGAATCAGTTCAGTCTCTGGATCTTGCCAATACGGACGCCAATCTTTTTGCTCCCGTGCCGCCCATTCCTTAGTAGAAGATATGTAGCCGATGGGCGCATCAAACCAGACATAGAGCACCTTATCCTCCGCCCCAGATATGGGAACAGGTACGCCCCAATCAAGATCACGGGTAACTGCACGAGGCTTTAAACCGTCATCTATCCATGACTTGCATTGCCCATAAACATTTGGTTTCCAGTCTGATTTATGGTCTTCTAATATCCATTTTTTAAAAAAATCGACATAGTTATTTAGTGGTAAAAACCAGTGTTTAGTAGATTTCACTACTGGTTTTGAACCGCTCAATGTTGATTTGGGGTCGATGAGATCAGTAGCATTGTGACTTGTTCCGCATCGCTCACATTGATCACCATAACTTTCTGTATTTCCACATTTTGGACAAGTCCCAACTATAAAACGATCTGCTAAAAACTGCTCTGCATTCTCATCGTACAACTGGTCACTTACTATTTCTTCAAATTGGCCATTGGCATTTAATTTGGCAAAGAAATCTGATGCTGTTTTATGATGAATTTCAGCCGAGGTTCTCGAATAATTATCGAAACTAATACCGAAATCGTGAAAGCTATTTTTAATATTCTCATGAAAAAAGTCAACAACTTCTTGAGGGGTTTTTCCCTCTTTTTTAGCTCGAATCGTAATTGGTACCCCGTGTTCGTCACTACCACAAATAAAGATCACATCGCGACCTCGCAATCTCAAATACCTTACAAAAATATCCGACGGCACATAGACACCGGCCAAATGGCCAATATGAATTGGGCCGTTAGTGTATGGTAAAGCTGCGGTTACGGTATATCGTTTTGTCATCTGAAATTAATGAAGGTCAAAGTTAGGCATTTAGATACCATTTCGAAAAAAAATGTAATTTTACTCAAAAGGCAATCATGGCTCCAAAATCATTGATTTTATTCACTTGTGGAATTCTATTATTTCTTAATTCACAACTTAGTTTCAGCCAATCTCTTTCAATTATGACAAAACAGACATATATACAACCTCCATTTTTATCAATTGGTGATACTATTGCCATCGTAGCTCCTGCTGGTCAGCTGGGGTCGAAATCAGAAGCTGTTGACTTGGCTATTAAACAAGCGCAATCTTGGGGTCTTAATGTGGTTGTTGGTGCAAATATCCTTGAGGCAGAGGGTCATTTTGCTGGTGCTGATGATCGACGTCTATCAATACTGCAATCTCTTTTAAACGACCCGTCAATTAAGGCCATATGGTGCGCTCGAGGCGGATATGGTAGTATGCGAATTATGGACGAATTGGATTATATGTCATTTACAAAGCATCCTAAGTGGTTTATTGGTTACTCGGATATCACTGCATTTCATTCTCAGCTTCATAAGCTTAATTATGAAAGTATTCATGGTATGATGGCCGTCAATTTTGAAAATGAATATTCAGAAATAGAGACCAGTATTTCGAGTTTGTATGATGCTCTTTTTGGAAATGTGTTGAAATTTCATTTTGACCCATCTCCTCAAAATCAAAATGGAAGCGTTACTGCCCCAGTGATCGGCGGAAATTTAACGCTTCTATCGGCTTTGTTGGGCTCAAAATCAACCATAGATTATACTGGAAAAATTGTCTTTTTAGAAGAAATTGGAGAATATATGTACCAAATTGATCGGATGCTACAATCCCTTAAAAGAGCGGGCGTGTTTGAAAAATGTTCGGGTGTATTAGTTGGCGATTTTTCCAATATCAAAAAGAACAGTCCTGAATTTGAAAAATCAATTGAGGAGGTCATTGTAGAAGCCGTTGGCAGAAAAGATATTCCTATTGCATTTGGATTTCCAGCTGGGCACGAAAATGAGAATAGAGCGTTTTATTTCGGTAAATTGGCAACTCTTCTTGTTACCAAACAAAGCAGTTCACTTGAATACTAAAAACTCATGGAGGTACGACATGAACTTGGAAGAAACGGAGAGAACCTTGCAGCAGCGTATCTTGAAAAGGAGGGTTATATCATTTTGGCTAGAAATTATAGATATCTCAAATCAGAAATCGATTTAATTGCTCGAACTAAAGACATAATCATTGAGGTGGAAGTCAAAACCAGATCTTCAAGAGATTTTGGCAACCCTCAAGAATTTGTCAAACCCAAACAAATCAATAATTTGGTATTAGCGCTTGATCATTTTGTTCAAAATTTTACAACTCCAGTTGAAGTGCGCTTCGATATCATTGCTATAGTACAATCAGAAAAGTCAAATGAAATCGAACACATTAAAGATGCGTTTTATCATTTTTAAACTACATCTATTTCAATACAACTTAGCAGATTAAAAACCTCTTCTACGGATTGTAACGGTTCACAGACCATTAAAAGACGAAGACCTATTTTGGTCTGTTTTTCCTTTATTTTGCAGAGTTGAGGGTTTTTTTGAGCAAATTTTAAAACGGCATTAAATGCAGTACCCTGATAAAAATCACTATTCTGGTCCCCAATAAAATAGGCTAAAAATTTGTTGTTTTTCATCACTAAACGTTCCATGCCATAGTGTGCCGCCAACCATTTCAATTGCACACTCACCATTAAATCTTTACATGGTTGAGGCATCGGTCCAAACCGATCCTTTAATGAGGTTTCAAATAAAGTCAATGCCTCTTGATTTTTAATTTCACTCAATTGTGTATACAACTCCAAACGTTCAGCAACCACATTTACATAATCATCAGGCAACCGTAAATCAAAGTCAGTATCAATGGCCACATCTTTTACAAATGATCCTTTCTTGGGCTCAGAATCATAAAGCTCTGAAAATTCCTTTTGTTTGAGTTCTTCGATGGCTTCATTAAGAATTTTTTGATAGGTTTCGAATCCTATTTCATTAATAAACCCACTTTGTTCGCCGCCAAGCAAATCTCCTGCTCCTCGAATTTCAAGATCTTTCATGGCAATATTGAAACCGCTACCCAATCCAGAATTTTGCTCGAGGGCTTGAATTCGTTTTCGTGCATCATCAGTCATCTCGCTGTACTCTGGTGTAATAAAATAGCAGAATGCTTTTTTGTTACTTCGTCCTACCCTGCCTCGCATTTGGTGCAAATCACTTAATCCAAAATTGTTCGCATTATTAATGATCATGGTATTGGCATTTGGCACGTCTAAACCGCTTTCAATAATCGTAGTACTTACCAAAACGTCAAATTGCCCAGTCATAAAATCAATCATCAAGGCCTCCAATTTTTTGCCATCCAATTGACCATGTCCAACACCCACTTTAGCGTCTGGCACCAACCTTTGAATCATACCAGCCACTTCCTTTATATTCTGAATTCTATTGTGAACAAAAAAAACTTGTCCACCACGCTCAATTTCATAGCTTATAGCGTCTCGAATCAAGGTTTCACTAAATCGAATAACTTGACTGTCGATTGGATATCTGTTCGGTGGAGGTGTATTAATAATAGATAAATCTCTCGCAGCCATAAGTGAAAACTGAAGGGTTCGAGGAATTGGTGTTGCTGTTAGAGTTAATACATCTACATCAGCCTTCAGAGTTTTAAGTTTGTCTTTTGCAGCTACACCAAATTTTTGTTCCTCATCTACAATTAATAGACCAAGATCCTTAAATTTAATGGCTGGGTTAATCAATTGGTGTGTTCCAATTATAATATCAATTTGACCGTTCTCCAGACGCTTAAGTATGTCTTTTCGGTCTGCTACTGAACGAAATCTATTTAAATAGTCCACGGTAACGGGTAGTTCAGAAAAACGGTCGACAAAAGTCTTTTGATGTTGAAATGCCAAAATGGTTGTTGGCACTAAAACTGCTACTTGTTTGCCATTATCCACTGCTTTAAATGCTGCCCGAATGGCAACCTCTGTCTTTCCAAATCCAACATCCCCACACACCAGTCGATCCATCGGACGATCGCTTTCCATATCAGCTTTCACATCAGCAGTTGCAGTCATTTGATCCGGTGTATCTTCATAAATAAAAGATGCTTCTAACTCATGCTGCAAATAGGTGTCTGGAGCAAATTGAAATCCACGTTTTGAGCGACGTTCGGCATACAATTGAATCAAATTAAAGGCAATTTCCTTAACCCTAGATTTGGTTTTTTGCTTTAGAGCTGTCCACGCTTTACTACCAAGTTTATATAGTTTTGGTGCCGTTCCCTCTTTGCCATTAAATTTCGAAATCTTGTGTAGTGCATGTATACTCAAATATAATATATCACGCTCTGCATAAATCAATTTAATGGCTTCTTGAAATTTACCTTCTACCTCAATTTTTTGAAGACCTGCAAATCGACCAACCCCATGGTCAATATGTGTTACAAAGTCGCCAATACGTAGTGCATTCAATTCCTTTATGCTAATAGCCTGCTGTTTGTCAAAGTTGTGTTTTAGGGTAAATTTTTGAAACCTTTCAAAAATCTGATGATCTGTATAGCAAACCAATTTTAGATCATCGTCAATAAAACCTTCGTGAAGAGGCAACTCTAGGATTTTAAAATTTGCAGACGTTTTTGCACTTTCCATAATATCAGAAAATCGCTTGGCCTGTTGTTTAGAATTACAGCAAATGTAATTGGTATAGCCCAATTCTGTTAGCTCATTTAAATTTTCGAATAACAAATCAAAGTGTTTGTTAAATGTCGGTTGGGGTCTTATATTAAAAGTGAGGTTTTCTTGAGACTTAAAATATTGTTCGGGAATAGCGCTCAGACCGACCAATTTTTGGATTTTTAAATCCTTGATAAAAGACGAACTGTCGCAAAACAACTGCTCTGGTTTTGAATATTTGATGTCGGTATTTGTATTACTGAAATTAATGTTCGCTTTTTCAAACAAACCATCAAGTCGATCACAAATTAATTGCAGTCGGTCAGCAACCACTAACGTTTTTTCACCTAAAAAGGTGATTAAAGATTCTCTTTCGATCTCTAGATTTTTCAATTCAACGTTTGGTAAAATTTGAATCGACTTAGACGTTTCAATTGAGAGTTGTGTTTCAAGATCAAAGCTGCGAATAGACTCTATTTCATTCCCAAAAAATTCTATTCTATGAGGCACGTCATGAGAAAAAGAAAAAACATCGACCAGACCACCTCTAACCGAAAACTGTCCAGGTTCTGTAACAAAATCAACCCGTTCAAAATGCATATCAAACAAGGTTTGATTCAAGTCATCAATAGTGATTTTCTCACCTACAGAAATGGGTAACACATGTTGAATGAGTTTTTTTTTGGTAATGACTTTTTCAAATAGAGCATCTGGATAAGCGACAACCAAAACAGCTTCTTTAGAATTTGCAATTGTATTGAGCACCTCTGCACGCATCAGCACATTTGCGTTTTCAGTTTGTTCGAGGGTATAAGGCCGACGATGGCTAGACGGAAAAAACAATACTTTTCGATCAGGAAGAAGTTGCTCCAAATCATTTAAATGGTAGGCAGATTGCTCTTTATCGTTTAAAATAAATAACAATGAATTTTCAGACGATTCAAACAACTGAGACACAGCAACTGATGCAGCTGAACCAACTAAGCCAACAACCTGAATAGGAGATTCATTTTGGGTCACAGAAGATTTCAGTTTTTGCAAAGGCAAAGACCGTTCAAATACATCAAATATTTGGGATTTCCCCAAGGCGTTACTTTTGGGCAAATATAGTCGGATGGTTCCAATTTTTTTAATTTTTTCAATATCAAAAACGACGATTAACGTATATTTGAAGATCATAAAAACAAACTATGTCCATTTCCGATTTATTTGATTCAGGCTTTCAAAAAAGAAACCAAGATCACTTTGCGGCTATCGTTCGAATAGCCATGGGTGACGGGGTTATTACGGACCAAGAAAAGGCATTTCTCGACCGTTTAGCCCAACGTTTAAATATTGAATCTGATGAATACGCTGCGATTCTCAAAGACTATAACAGTCATCCAATCAACCCTCCCATATCCATTGAGCATCGTTATGAGCGCTTATATGATTTGGCAAGAATGGTTAACGCCGACCAGATTCAGGAAAAGTATGAAGTAATGCTTATGACAAAAATTGCTGTTGGACTAGGCTTCGATTCAAACAATATCGACAGTATCGTAACAAAAGCACTGCATTGCGCAAAAGAAGCTGAAGATGCCGAGGAGTTTGCTGCTGCTATGATTGCTTAAGGGTTTTCTTTCATAAAAGATTCAAGGGTACTTACCATTTTTTTATTGCCACAATAAAACGGTACACGCTGATGTAGCGTTTGTGGTTCAACCTCCATGATCCTCTTAAAACCATTGCTAGCCTTACCTCCAGCTTGTTCAGTAATAAAAGCCATTGGATTGCACTCATAGAGCAGCCGCAATTTGCCAGCTGGATTTTGCATCGTTTCAGGATACAAATAAATTCCTCCTTTAATCATATTTCTGTGACAATCAGAAACCAAAGAACCAATATAACGGGAGGTGTAAGGCCTATCTCCCTCTTCCATTTGGCAGTATTTTAAATACGCTTTGACACCTTTTGGGAAATGAACATAATTCCCTTCGTTGATGGAATAAATATTGCCTAAATCTGGAAACTGCATGTTTGGATGAGACAAATAAAAAGTACCTATGGCCGGATTCAAGGTGAATCCATTAACACCATAACCAGTAGTATAAACCAACATGGTTGATGTTCCATAAATCACATAACCTGCAGCAACTTGCTGACTGCCCTTTTGTAAAAAATCCTCGAGCAGTACTGGTGATCCAATTGGGGTAACCCGACGGTATACGGAAAAAATAGTCCCAACCGATACATTGACATCAATATTGGAAGAGCCGTCTAATGGATCAATGAGCACAACATATTTGTTTTGATTGTTGGCATCTAGACTATTGATACTGATAAAGTCGTCTTCTTCTTCACTGGCAATTCCACAAACAATATTTCTTTTTGTCAGCGTTTGAACAAATTTATCATGAGCATAAACATCTAATTTCTGTTGTGCTTCGCCCTGAATATTGGTATCTCCAAAATCCCCTAAAATATCAACTAATCCAGCCTTATTGACCTCGTAATTCACAACCTTAGCTGCTAATCGAATGGAGTTAATTAATCTGGATAATTCACCCGAAGAATATTTAAAAGACGATTGATGGTCAATGATAAATTCACCTAAGGTTTGATTAATTTTGGACATGTGAAAAGGGATTTCATACAAATATCAAAAAAATTACCTTACTACTAGTATGAATTGAGGTTAAATCGTACTGAACTTTGAACTATATTTGAGAAGATTTTATCATCATGCCATTTAGCACACGAGAAGCCAAAAAATCGGATGTCCCAGAAATTCTAAATCTAATTCGAGAATTGGCCGTTTTCGAAAAAGAACCAGAATCAGTTGTTGTTACAGAAGCAGAACTAGAGGAAGCTGGATTTGGGTCACACCCCGAATTTAAGTGTTTTATCGCCGAAGAAGGAGGCGTTGTCGTTGGTATGGCTTTTATATATTTTAGGTTTTCAACTTGGGTGGGCCGAACCATCCATTTGGAAGATTTAATTGTTAAAGCCGCCTATCGTGGAAAAGGTATCGGCGGCGCACTGTACACTAGAGTCATGAGATATGCCGCAAACCAAAAGGTGCGTCGGGTAGAATGGGTCGTTTTAGACTGGAATAAGAACGCCATTTCATTTTATAAAAAAACTGGTGCTACAATTATGAAAGACTGGTATTTGACGCAAATGGATGAAACTGGATTGAAACGATTTATACAAACTCAAGATGGAAGTATATAAGTTTGGTGGGGCCTCTGTAAAAAATGCCGAAGCTGTTAAGAACTTTTTAAATGTTCTAAAATTGCAGGCAAAAAGCCCAAATGTTGTTGTGGTCTCTGCCATGGACAAAACAACAAATGCTCTAGAAGCAGTTGTTAATTGTTATTTTATTGATAGGAAATCGGTTAAAAGCCTTCTTCAGGATGTTCGAAAGTTTCACAGCACCATTTTAATTGATCTTTTTGAAGACGATAAACATCCGATATATCATATCATTGGCAGCTTTTTTGAGGGGGCTAGTAGGTTTCTCGATACAAATAAATCAAATAATTATAATTTCGTTTACGATCAAATTGTTGGTGTTGGAGAATTGGCATCAACTTCAATTATCAGTCATTTCTTAAATGATCATGGCATTGAAAACGAATGGTTAGATGCCAGAGAGTTAATCAAAACTGACGATGTTTATAGAAGCGCAAGCCTTAATTTGAATGAGACTCAAAATAATATAAACAGAGCCATCAATCTGGGTAAAATATATATTACTCAAGGTTTTATTGGCAGTGACTCAAACAATTTTACCACAACCTTAGGTAGAGAAGGCAGTGACTATTCTGCTGCTATTTTTGGATATTGCATCAATGCATCTGCGGTTACAGTTTGGAAAGATGTCCCTGGTATATTGAATGCTGATCCAAAGGTGTTTGACAAAGCCCAACTGATTCCTCAAATGTCATATAATGAAGCTATAGAGCAGGCCTATTATGGCGCTACTGTGATTCACCCTAAAACCTTACAACCACTTTATCAAAAAGAAATTCCATTATTTGTTAAGTCATTTCAAAATCCCAATGAACCAGGAACAGCGATTTTAAAAGACAAAAACATGGCAGATCATATTTGCTGTTATATGATTTTAGAACATCAAACACTGATCACTTTAAGCACCTTAGATTTTTCCTATATCATGGAAAAACAATTCATTAAAATAGCAGGATTACTAGATTCTTATCATATGAAGGTCAGACTTACACAAAATTCTGCAATTAGCTTGTCAGTTTGTTTTTCCGACCCATTTAATTACAAAGAAAGGCTGCTACAAGATTTAAGAGCAAATTATAAATTGACCATTCAGGAAAATGTCAAACTTTATACGATCACCAATCCGAAAACAGACCACCCCCCCTTTATTTCGAGTATAACTGGTATACTTATGAAACAATTTACTGAAAAACGCCTACAATTTGTCACCACAGCCTAAATTAAAAATACAATCTATTGTTACTGCCAAAGAAGTGGCAAGGGTAATCAAAGCCGACAAATACGGTTTTATAGGCACCTTTTTCGGGTGGATCATATTGAGAGTTTTAAAAATTTCTTCCATTAATTCCATTTACAAAAAGAATAGCCATCTCGAGGGATTAGATTTTATGAATGGTATATTGAGGTCATTCAATATACATTTCGAAATTCCCGAGGAAGACATGAAAAGACTTCCAAAAGACGGGGCTTATATTACGATCTCTAATCATCCGCTTGGCGGAATTGACGGTATTTTATTGCTAAAACTGATGATAGAGCAAAGGGGTGATTTTAAAATTATTGCTAATTTTTTATTACATCGCATCGCCCCTTTAGAATCATATATAATGCCTGTAAATCCCTTCGAAGATAGAAAGGACGATAAGTCTAGCGTTATTGGATTCAAACGTGCTTTGCAACATTTAAAAGACGGACATCCTATTGGAATTTTTCCGGCAGGCGAAGTGTCAACCTATAAAGACGGGAAATTAATTGTTGATAAACCTTGGGAAATAGCCGTAATGAAACTTGCAAAAAAAGCCGGAGTACCTATAGTACCTATATATTTTCACGCTAAAAATAGCCGTCTTTTTTATTGGCTTTCTAGAATAAGCAGTACGCTCAGAACTGCGAAATTACCTTCGGAATTATTTACTCAAAAAAGACGAATTATTAAAGTTCGCGTAGGAAAACCCATTTCGGTATCTGATCAAGCGCAGCATGCCAGTTTGGAGGAGTTTACAGATTTTGTTAGAGGTAAGACTTATATTTTATCAAAAGCTTTTAATGATAAAGAAAAAATCATTTCACAAATATCATCAACGCTTAGGAATCCTATTCATAAAAACCCTAAAGCTATTGCGGGAGCAGTAGATCAAGATGAAATGATTAAAGAGGTTAACGCATTGAGGATGACCGACAGTCGTTTGTTGAAAAGCAAAAGCTACGAAGTGTATCTGGCACAAACCGATCAGATTCCAAATATTTTAAGAGAAATCGGAAGACTCAGAGAAATTACGTTTCGTGCAATTGGCGAGGGGACTAACAAGGCTATTGATTTGGATGAATTTGATCAATATTATCACCATTTGTTTTTGTGGGATGAAGAGCATCAGTTATTGGCTGGCGCATATCGCATGGGATTAGGTCGGCACATTTATCAGGAGCGTGGGATTGAAGGGTTTTATCTTCACAGCTTATTCCGGTTTGAGCCTGAAATCCACGATTTATTATCAAAATCTATAGAGATGGGTAGGGCCTTTATCATCAAGGCATATCAGCAAAAACCAATGCCATTATTTTTGTTATGGAAAGGTATTGTTCATACCACTTTGAGGCATCCAGATCATCAGTTTCTTATTGGAGGTGTTAGCATCTCCAACCAATTTTCAAATTTTTCAAAATCATTAATGATCGAATTTATGAGATCACACTACTACGATCCTTATTTGGCACAATTTGTCCGACCCAAAAAAGAATTCAAAGTGAAACTCAAAGATGCCGATAAAGAATTTATTTTTGATGCCACAGAAGCCGATTTGAATAAATTTGACAAAATTATTGATGAAGTAGAACCTGGAAATTTAAGACTCCCTGTTTTATTAAAAAAATACATCAAACAAAATGCGCGTTTGTTGGCTTTCAATGTTGACCCACGCTTTAACAATGCTGTTGATGGCCTGATGTACATTAAAATTTCTGATTTACCTGAGAGCACTGTTCGGCCAGTAATGGAAGAATTTCAAGCTGAATTAGAGCGGAAGCATTCTGTATCTCATGATTAATCAATATAGTAAACTACTATCACTTTCTAAATGCGGATTCGTATAGTTCAATCCACTGTTGCGGGGTCATTTTCGAAGCCAATTGACCAATCAAATCAAAAGGAATATCGTCCAAATATTTGAACCGTACACAGGATTTTCCCATATCCAATTTTCGTTTGCAGTGATTTGGATATTCCGATACAAACCATTCTAAAGTAGCCTTGTCGGCATACATGCCCATATGATATAGTGCAATAAAATTTTTCTGCGACGCCAAACTCATAAAAGGTAAAGGCAAATCTGGCGTGCAATGATAACCTGAAGGATAGATACTATGCGGCACAACAAAACCAATCATACCATAGCTCATCACCTCCTCAAATCCGTTAGGCATATTTTCAAGAATAACAGATCTTACTTTAGAAATAGCAGACTTGCGATCTTCAGGTAATTGTTCAATATAAGCTTTTGGAGATTCTGCCTTGGACTGCATGATTATTGGTTTAAAGGGCTCATAATTACGTAAAAATAGCCTTTATTTTAAAAAGAAGTACTTGTGCCAATTTCTGATGACTCTCAAAAGTCCATCCAGCGATATGTGGCGATAAGATTACACGATCAGATTGAGTTAAATACGAAAAAGCCTCTGGAAAATTGTTATTTTGAAAAAGGGTTTCAAAACTAGATTTTTCAAAATCTAAAACATCTAAAGCCGCCCCTTTAATTTGACCCTTTTTCAAAGCTTCAACCAAATCTTCCGTAACCACCGCTTTACCACGTGCAGTATTAATCAACCAAAAGGGTTTTGAAAATTGATTTATGAAGGCAGAATTTACCATACCAATAGTTTTCTCGGTTTCGGGAGTATGTAGACTTAAAATGTCTGTTCTATTTTGCAAATCCTTCAAGCTAACTTGTCGTGCATTAGTGTCTTCGATATGATCAAGAATATCGTAAAAAATGACCTCAACATTCAAACCGCTAAGCACAGAGGCAAAGGCTTTGCCCATATTTCCATATCCTATAATTCCAACCGTTTTACCTGAAATTTCGTTGCCACGATTCTGTTCGCGTAACCAGATACCTGACTTCACTTGTTGATTGGCTCTTGGGATATGATTGGTTAGTGACAACAACATTCCTAAAGCGTGTTCGGCCACAGCAGTAGCATTACCCTCAGGGGCTGAAAACAAATGAATTCCTTGAACTCTGGCTTGATCAAGATCAATATTTTCCATACCAGCACCCACCCTTGCAATGAATTTTAAACGTTTTGCTTTTTTAAGAAAAGAGGTGTCTATCGGGAACCTACTGCGAACGACAAGACCGTCGAAAAGGTGAATAACTTTTTCAATTTGGTTTTTTGAATCAGTAAAATTCTCCACGTTCTCCCAACCAAGATCACGCAAACCCTGGATTAGTGTTGGGTGATTATTATCTATGTGAAGAATTTTCATTAGAAATTGAGAATCAATTTGGCGATCATAAAAAACAAGAAGATGCCAAAAATATCATTACTCGTTGTAATAAACGGTCCCGTGGCTATGGCCGGATCAATTCCTCGACGGTGCAATAAAATTGGAACAAATGTACCAATCAAAGCGGCTACAATGATGACGCAAACCATAGATACAGCAACAGTCAAACTAAAGAGAAACTCAAAGTCGAGAATGGCGCCAAAAATAATGACTAGTGTTCCGAGCGCAAATCCGTTGATCAAACTCAGACCAACTTCTTTCAACAATCGATTGACCAGGCTTCCCTTAACAACATCGTTGGCCAAACCCTGAACAATAATTGCACTTGACTGAACGCCAACATTTCCCGCCATCGCCGCCACTAGGGGTGTGAAGAAAAACAAACTTTTAATATTAGGCAATAACATGACTTCTTCAAAATCCTGTAAAATGATAACACTAGCCAATCCGCCAAATAGTCCTAAAATGAGCCACGGTAAACGTGCCTTGACCAATTCTAAAATGCTGTCATCAGCCTCTACTTCTTGAGTGATACCTGCAGCTAATTGGTAATCTTTTTCAGCTTCTTCTTTAATGACATCAACAATATCGTCAATTGTAATACGGCCAAGAAGTCGTTTTTCATTATCAACAACAGGTATAGCTTCAAGATCATATTTTTGCATCAATCTGGAAACTTCCTCAATAGAATCAGACACTTCGACAAAATCGACTTTTGGAATAAATATAGACTTAATCTCATCTTTTGCCTTAGCTACTAAGAGGTCTTTTAAAGACAAACGACCAATTAATTTTTCAGCATCATCAACAACATAAATAGAATGAACTCTAGTTACGAACTCAGCTTGAGACCGCATTTCTTTCACACATCTGGTCACCGTCCAGTTTTCATTGACCTTAACCAACTCTTTGGCCATCAGGGAACCTGCCGAGTCCTCATCATAATTCAACAGTTCTTGAATATCGGCTTTATGTTCTGGGTCCTCTATTTTAGAAATGACATTCCGTTGTCGTTCAAGAGACAATTCAGCAATGATGTCAGCAGCGTCATCAGTATCGAGTTCAGCGATTTCCTCAGCGATTTCTTGAGCGGAAAAGTTTTCAAGAATTTTTTCTCGATCGTCGTCATCAAGCTCCATGAGCACCTCCGCCGTGGTGTCACTATCCAAAAGTTTTATAATATATGTTGCCTGATCTAAACTCAATTCACCCAATACTTCAGCAATATCAGCATGATGTATCTCATTAAAATAGACATGTAAAGCAGCGTCATCACCCGACTCAATTAGGTTGATAACCTCCTCAAGGAGTTCTTTAGAAAACTGAAATCTGATGTATTCTTCCCTTGACATTATCAAGTCGGATTTAAATGTCGCTTTGCAGCAGCAAAGTTAGTGCGATAAACTCTTCTACGGACAACTGTTCGGGCCGTTTTTCAAAGATAATATCTTCTTTCAATTTGTCACTCATTTGAAAGGTTTTTAAACTGTTTCGCAGTGTTTTTCGGCGTTGCTGGAAGGCTGTTTTTACAACTTTAAAAAACAGTATCTCATCACATTTGAGTGAAAAATTGACCTTGCGTTTAAGATAAATGACCCCAGATTCAACTCTAGGCGGGGGATTAAAAACGTGCGGTGGCACTGTAAAGGCATATTGGCATTCATAGAACGCTTGGGTCAAAACAGACAAAATTCCATAGACTTTACTCCCAGGCTGTGCACATATCCTTTCTGCAACTTCTTTTTGAAACATACCTGCCATTTCTGGAATCATATCTCTGTAGCTAAGCATTTTAAATACAATTTGAGTAGATATGTTGTAAGGATAATTACCTACCAATGTCAATGATTGATCTGGAAATAGCTCAGATAAATTTATTTTTAAGATATCCTTTTCAATAATTCGATCGCTGAGACCTAAATAATGTACTTTCAAATAGTCTACCGATTCTGTGTCAATTTCAACCAAATGCAGCTTTGATCCAAAATGATTTAAGTACTGTGTTAACACACCTGTTCCTGGCCCTATTTCTAAGATGATATCAGAGGATGTGTCCTTGACTAAATTGGCAATATTTTGAGCGACCGTCTGATCGGTTAAGAAATGTTGCCCAAGGTGCTTTTTTGCTCTTACACTCATTCGAATTCTTCTAAAACCTGTAATTCTGTTCGAAATCCGATCATGGCAGATCCAAATTTTGCTTCACCATCTTTTTGTAATTGTGGCGCATAATCTTTGTAATAGGATTCTAAATCATCCTTAGATTGGGCCCAATACTGAATGGCATAAGTGACGCCACCTTCTTCATGACCAATGACTCTCGATAAAGTTGCCTTATTAAACTTGTTGGTAGCCAAAACTTCTGGAATATGACTTTTTATCCATAGTAGCCAGTCAGACTCCACATGTCCTTCGATATGAATGGTTACGTTATATATATACATCATTGTTAATTTAAATCATCGCCTCTCAATTGCCTATATCGCCTTCTAGCTTCAACAAAAAAGATGCTTGACGGATAATCAAACACAAGCTTCTCAAAATACTGCATCGCATTTTCCTTATCATCAAAACTGCTAAGATAGATTTTGCCTAACTCATAACATGCTTCAGCCGCCAGCAAACCGTCAGGGTAATTTTGAAGAAGTTGTAGGTAGTTATTTCTTGCAAGTGCTGCTTGTTCGTTCTTGGCATACAGGCCTGCCTGAGTGAGTAATGTCTGGGCTATTATAGTTTCTGTTTTATGGTTTTTTAAAATAGAATCTAACAATACAATGGCCGCCATATCTTTTCCCTGAATCCTGAGCAAATCAGCTTTAGCATATTGTTTAAGAGCCAAATGCAAACTGTCTTCTTGAGTGTGATCAGAGATCAATAATTTTAAAGCTAAGGCATCATTTGCAATCCTTTGAGAGGTCGATGATTTTAATACTTTAAGTTGAGACGCTGCCCACTCAAAATCTCCCTTAAAAAAACTTGTTTGAGCGATTTTGAAACGTGCCTCTTGCGCTAAGGTGCTGTTTTTTAAATCGATTTGAACTTTGGAGTACTCCACTAGAGCTTCATTAAATCGTTCCATGACCACAAAAGCATCACCCCGCAAAAGCCGCATCTGAGCCAGTTCAAAAGGTTTAAATGAATGGGAAGTCATGAGTTCTTGAAGAAATTGCATCGCCTCACTTGGCTTGACTCGATAATCAATCAAAAAGTTTGCGTAGGACAAACCTAAAACAGCCAATCCAGTGCCTTGTTTATAAATTGAAAAAAGGTCATTATATTTTGCCTCTATGGTATCGTATGCATTCGGCTTGATCAATTTAACTTCAATTTCCAACCACCCAATTTCAGCTGTCAAACGCATATTATTCTCAACACTTTGAGAAATGAGGTAGGCATATATTTGTTTTGCTAGGTTTAACTGATCGTTTTCTTCACATAATTCAGCCAACTGAAATATCGGATTTAGAGAAACCTGTTGACGGGCATAGATGGCTTTTTCTTGAATGAAGGCAGCAGTAAAATCATTTTGCTGAATGAATAACCAACTTAAAAAGTCATTCCAAATGATGTCAGGTTTCTCTTGAAGCCTTTGAAGTAATATTTTTTTTAAGAGAAGATTGTTTTCATTTTCAGCATTGTCATCAACATATTTGGAGAAATCGCGCTTGGCATAGCTCACATACACAGGATTGATCAGTGTCAAGTCTAAATATTTCTGAAAAAAGAGATTCACCTCCCCCTTTTCACCATAAAATCTTGTCAGTTGAAGTAAAAAACTCGGCTGAGGTTGCATGACAATAGTTTGTTCTAATGCTTGAATGGCAAAATCTAAAAGCCCACGTTGCCTAAACCGATCGGCCACATAATTTGTATAGATTGGGTTTTCTTTTAATTTTTGTAGAGCCAGCTCATAGTTCTGTCGTTCCATTTCTCGATCTCCTTTCAAGGCATAATTATAACCCAATTCGACAAAAAACTGAGGATTTGGTTGAGCACTCGCTTTAATGAGTAATGCTTCTGCAAACTCATAATTTTCGAGCTGTTGATGAATGGTTATGATTTGGAAGAGATAACCGTTATTCGTTGGGTTCTCATGAAATAATTTTTCATAAATGGACAATGCCTTGCCGTACTCAGCTTGGTCAAAATAATTTTGGGCTAAATCTGCCTGTTGAGAAAAGACAGAAAAAGCTAACAAAAACACGCTAAGACCAAAGAGTCTTTTCATCGTATTAATAAAATAACCAAATTTGACACTAACATCAAAAAATGCTTTCTAATGACCAGTAAGAGCACTTTTATATAATTCAGAGGAAAGTACAACAAATTGCTGTGATTCTCCTTACTCAATTGACGCGAATCCTGTGTAAGCGACCAAGGACTCAGGTATCTTGATCCCTGTTTCGGTTTGATTGTTCTCAATTAAAGCTGCCAACACCCTTGGTAATGCCAATGAGCTACCGTTTAATGTATGTGCCAACTGGTTTTTACCGTCTTCATTTTTAAAACGCAGTTTCAATCTATTGGATTGAAAAGTTTCAAAATTGGATACTGAGCTAATTTCAAGCCATCTTTCTTGAGCGGCTGAATAAACTTCGAAATCATAAGTTAGGGCAGATGTAAACCCCATATCACCTCCACAAAGACGAAGTACACGGTATGGCAACTCTAACTTCTTTAAAATTGATTTAATATGTTCTACCATCTCTTCCAAAGCGGCATAAGAATTGTCAGGGTGCTCTACCCTAACAATTTCAACTTTATCAAATTGATGCAATCGGTTGAGGCCACGAACATGCGCGCCATAGCTTCCAGCTTCGCGTCTAAAACATGGTGTATAACCTGTTAAAGCTTGCGGTAAATCAGATGCCTCTAACAACACATCTCTAAATATATTCGTGATTGGAACTTCTGCAGTAGGAATCAAATACAGCTCATCTGCAGTTGCCTCATACATTTGTCCTTCTTTATCTGGCAGCTGCCCTGTTCCCATAGCAGAATCGGTATTGACCAAATGTGGCACTTGAACTTCTTGATAGCCTGCAGCTGTATTTTCATCTAAGAAAAAAGCAATTAAAGCACGTTGCAGTCTGGCACCTTTACCTTTATAAACTGGAAATCCAGCACCCGTAATTTTATTGCCCAGATCAAAATCAATTAGATTGAACTTATGTGCTAAATCCCAATGCGGCAGAGCATTATTTGGTAACACTGGAATATTACCAGCCTGAAAAACTTCTTCATTATCTTCAGCTGAAAATCCTTTTTTCACAGACCGATGTGGTATGTTCGGAATCGACAACAAAGTTTCACGCAATTCACTAGATATTTTAGTTAGGTGCTCACTCAATTCTTTAGTAAGTTCTTTAAATTCAGATGTTTTGGTTTTGAGATCATTGGCCTCTTGCTGTTTTCCCGTTTGAAACAACACACCAATTTCCTTTGACAAACGGTTTGATTCCGACAATAAATTATCCAATTGCGTTTGCGTTTTACGTCGTGTTTCGTCCAACAGAATCACCTTCTCCAAGTCATGATTGGCATCAAGGTTCCTTTTATCAAGTGCTAACTCGACTTCAGATTTATAATCTCTGATCTTACTAACTTCTAACATATTAAGACTTTAAATTCAAAATTAAACAATCTACCAATCAAATAAAGTGTTGGGCAACTTCTTTATGCAACTATTTCTTCAGCATTTTTAAAGCAGTTGTTTTATCATCTATTAGCTGCATGGCTAAGGCCTCTAAACTATCAAATTTGTGCTCATCTCTGAGACGCGCAATGCAATCAATTTCAATAGTTTGTCCGTACAAATCACGGTCAAAATCAAAAAAATGCACTTCAATATTGACTCCTTGCCCTGAAACCGTAGGATTATTGCCGATATTCATCATGCCATCATAATTAACACCAGAAAATAATGTTCTTATGGCATATACTCCATTTTTAGGAACCAATTTTAGGTGACTTTCTAACTGAATATTTGCTGTCGGAAATCCAATTTGGCGACCAATGGCTTTACCATGAACTACTGTGCCTTTCAAGTGGTAGTAGTAGCCTAAATACTGTGACGCTAAGGACACCTTTCCCGATTCGATGGCCTTTCTTATTTTTGACGAGCTAACAGTAATCAATTCAACATCCTGAGCATCAATTTGTTCTACCTCAAAATGATACTTAGACCCATAAGTTATTAGGTTATCGACATTTGCCTCTCGATTTTTGCCAAAATGGTGATCATAACCAACAACCAAATGCGCTACACGAAGTCCGTCTACTAATACATGTTTCACATAGTCAGAAGCAGATTGATTCGAAAATTCCTTCGTAAATGGTAGGACAATTAAATGATCCACACCGAAAGACTCGAGCAATTTTGACTTTTCTTCTAAAGTATTTAATAGTTTAATGTCATCATTAGAATTGAGAACCATTCTAGGATGCGGAAAAAAAGTTAACACAACTGACTGAAGCCCCTTTTTATGAGCAACGCTGACGAGATGTTTGATGATTTTTTGATGGCCGATATGAACACCGTCGAACGAGCCAATTGTCAAGACGGACTGTTTGTTTTTTAGAGCATCAAAAGAATCAGATGTAAGCATGGCTATTATGGTTAATTACCATTGAATTGATTCATAGCTGTTTGAACCCCTTGAAGCACAAAAGTCTCCAAAAGTCCTACACATTTTTTCATACGTTCCGGTATTTTTCCATACTCTTCTTCGGCCCATGAACCGAGTACAAAATCCACTTGCTGGTTAGGATTATAATTTGATCCTATTCCAAATCTAAGGCGGTTATAGTGAGCCGTATTTAGCTTTTCTTCAATGCTTTTCAGCCCATTATGACCTGCATGACTGCCTTTAGGACGTAAACGAATAGTGCCAAAAGGCAAATGCAAGTCGTCGGTTATAATGAGGAGGTGCTCTGGAATAATTTTTTGTGCTTTAATCCAATAAGCTACTGCATTACCGCTCAAATTCATATAGGTGTCTGGTTTTAGCAACATCAATAATCTGCCTTTGAGTCGCACTTGCGCCATAGTACCAAAACGTGCTGACTGAAACGTAGCACCATGTTTTTCCGCAATGGCATCGACAATATTGAATCCCACATTGTGCCTGGTGTTGTGATACTCCTCACCAATATTTCCAAGTCCAACAATGAGAAATTTTTTCATCTCGGGGTTTATAGTGGGTTGCTTTTTTTTATTGAAAAGATTAAACCATGCCATGGTGCAAAATTAAAAAAGCATTCCGAATAAGAATGCTTTTCTAAAATCCTTAAATGAAAAATGAATTTATTCCGCTGAAGTTTCTTCAGGAGCATCTGATCCGCCATCTTCTCCGTCAGCATCTTCTTCTTCCTCATCATCGACACTTACTGATGCACGTGATCTTCTCACTAAACAAACAACAGTGTTTTCTGGATGTAAAAATGTATAGTTTTCAGAAAATAATTCTGTGATGTATAATTTATTTCCAATTTTTAGTTTAGAAATATCCGCTTCGATCAAATCAGGAAGGTTTCCTGGAAGGGCTTTGATTCTTAATTTACGCTTGTTACGCAATAACGTACCACCATTTCTAACACCAGGAGAATTACCAACAATTACGACTGGGATGTCCATTGTTACCATTTTATCATCAAACAATTGATAAAAGTCGATGTGTAAAATTTTGTCGGTTACTGGGTGAAATTGAATGTCTTGCAACACCGCTTTGAAAGCGCTGTTGTCGTCAAAGGCAATTACAACTGTATGCGCGTTAGGCGTATAAACCAGTTTTGAAAAAGCCAACTCAGGTGCTGAGAAATGTATGGGTTGGTCTCCTCCGTATAACACGCAAGGTACCGATCCAGCATTACGTAAGGCTTTAGTTGCTTTCTTGCCTACGCTTTCTCTTTTCGATCCATTGATTGTAATTGATTTCATAATTGTTTTTAAATTAAACTTACATGATGAACTTTGAACTGATCGACTCGTTATGATGCACGTTATACATAACGGCAGCAAACAAATCGGCACAGCTCAATACTTTAATTTTTTTACTTTTCTGACGTAAAGGAATAGAATCAGTTACGATCAGTTCTTCAAGTTTTGATTTTTCAATGCGGTCATAGGCATCACCAGACAGCACTGGATGCGTACAGATGGCTCTAACGCTCAATGCGCCGCGTTCCATCATCAGGTCTGCCGCTTTGGTGAGCGTACCGGCTGTATCAACCATATCGTCAACCAAAATCACATTTTTACCGGTTACTTCTCCAATCAGTTCCATATAAGTGACCTGATTGGCTTTTTCTCTTTGTTTGTAGCAGATCACCACATCGCTTTCAAGTGCTTTCGAATAAGCATAAGCACGCTTAGATCCTCCCATGTCAGGCGATGCTATGGTCAAATTATCCAGACCTAAATTTTGAACGTATGGCAAGAATATGGTTGATGCAAAGAGATGATCTACGGGCTTTTCAAAAAAACCTTGAATTTGATCAGCATGTAAATCCATTGTGATGATGCGTGTTGCACCTGCTGTTTCCAACATTTTTGCGACCAGTTTAGCCGCTATTGGCACTCGAGGCTTATCTTTACGATCTTGCCTTGCCCATCCGAAATAAGGCATCACGGCAGTGATATGGCGTGCAGAAGCACGCTTTGCAGCATCTATCATTAACAATAATTCCATCAAATTTCTTGGACCAGGATGGGTAGAGCCTATCAAAAAAACACGTGCACCACGAACAGATTCCTCAAAAGAGGTTTGGAATTCTCCATCGCTGTAAGTACTGGTATTAACCTGACCAAGAGGCGCTCCAAATGCAGCGGCAATTTCAGCAGCGAGCTCTGCACTTTGAGTACATGGAAATATTTTCACATCCTTCGCTTGGGCTGACATTTATTATAAATTAATCTAATCGTGAGTGTTAGCTTTTTTACTGAGGTGCAAATGTAATTAAATTATTAAATCTCCATAGAAATGAAACATGTAAATATATGGTATATGGGATTATTTTTTACATTTGCAGTCCTTGCTTGCTCAAGTGGCGGAATTGGTAGACGCGCTGGATTCAAAATCCAGTTCTTTCGGGAGTGTGGGTTCGATTCCCACCTTGAGTACACAGAGAACCGCATTACCTTCTTAAAAAAGGTTTTGCGGTTTCTTTTTTGTACGGTATTTGTACGGTAAATGTGGATAAGCCTAGAAAAAACACCAAAAATTCCAGCTAAAGGCAAAAAAACAATACCCCCCTTATTGATTTTAAGATGGTTTTCTTTTTTAAGGGTTGGCTGTGAAATGGATATGTAGCCTAATTCCACGTTTTTTCTACTATTCTTTAAAATGCACCAAACATGAACCAAGTTTTTTTAAACATTTTTTTACAGCACCTCCTTTCTTAATATTAAAATCAATTTTTTTTAATTTAGATACCAAAAGGTTTATTCAATTATTTAAAATAATTATTAAAAAAATGAATGTTTATATAAGGATAATTCAAGTCTTTAATTATTTTAATATAATCATTTTTTATTTGTATTTTATTGTTTGTACTACTTTCGTTAGCATAAAGATAAATAAGATGTAAAGTTCTTATAAAATCCATATATCCATCAGTACAATCATCAGGGCTAAATAACTTTTTAAATCTATTTTCATTCAATTTATCTCCCTCCATTTTATAGAAAAATAAACACATTAAAAAAAATATATTTAAATGGAATTTCTGATATAAAATTAAGGTCTTAGGTTCTACTACAATTTTAGATATCAGGGTAGACATTAAAAACCTATTCTTAGTTAAAATAGCCGCTAAGAACAACTCAAAACTATAATCAATAAAAGTATTTTTTTTTGAATGAATTTTAAAATAATTATTGATAACTAATTCATTATTAAAATTTTTATCCTTTAAAAAGAATAAAGCAAAAAGTCTACTGCACAAAATTGGATGTAAATTCTTTGAGTAAATCAATTCTAACTTTACTGTTCTTATACTTTTTTTATTTAAAAAATTCTTAAATTCTAACAATGCATTTGCAAATAATTTTATTTCTGTATTTTTATGAATAGTCTTCACAACTTTCGCAGCATTTCCATAATACCTGTTGAGATTAGTATAATCTACAAAAGTTGAAAACACAATTTTAATAAAGTTAATATTAGACAAGAGAACATTGTCAGTTTTGTTGAATGTTCTTAATAAAAGCCCAATAGAGTTTCCTATGTACAAGATTTCTGAATATGAGAAAGTATCGTGTTTTAGGGCTTCTAATTGAAATATTTTATTAATCAGTTTATAATTTTTATGATGGAGTAATTCACGTATTAAAATAATTATAAAATTATTGAAGTTTTCACTACTTTTTTTGGTATCATTAATTAATTCAATAATCTCCAATTGATCCATTTTAGAAATAATTCTAAAGACTTGGAAATTTAAATTATTACTGTTCTCAAAATTATAGGTTTGTATGAAATGAAAATAGTTATTGTAACCTATAAATTTAGCTAGAGTGTTTAATGTTTTAGTATTTGGTTTTGTAGGCGCATTTAAGCCATAGACTCTTTTTATAGTGCTGTAACTTATTTCAACATCCAAAGATTCTAAAATAGCATCTGATATTAATTGACAGTCTCCTCTAGTTTTTACAGTTCTACCTATTTTAGTTTCTACTAACTTTTTTAATATGTTTAACATTTTATATTATGAATCAATTATGAATCAAATATAATATTCATATACTATATTTTTAAAAAAATTAAATATTTTAAAATGGCAAAGGATTTTACAAAATACAAGTTTGAAGACTGGGAAAAAGGTATTGCAAAATCAAGGATGGTTCAAAAAGTTGTGGAGCATTATGCAAGTACAATGGATATGAATTATGAGGAATTAAAAGAGCAATGGTGGGATGATATTCAAGGAGGTAAAGGCATTATAAGAAAGGTTTCAGAAATTGATTCAAAAAATGAACGAAATTATTACATAAACGCTCCGATCACATTAAAAGATGGGACCAAAATAGCCGTTTGTAATCAATGGGGAAAAGAAAATTTTTCAAATTTTATTTTACATGCAGGGTTGTTGAATTATAAAATTATTGCAGATGTTGCAGAAGAAAATGAAGTGAGTGACGAGGAACTGACTAAAACTAACATTATGTATAAATTACCAGATGTAATAACTAATAATTTGAAAGACTATTCAAATCCAGATGAAAACATATTTGCCGTATATAAATATGTAAACGAGCATATTACAAATGACGATGACTTAGAGCAACTTTATCTAGCAATTATTGAATTTAAACCTGATGCTCAAATTGTAGGGCAATATGCTTGGGAACTATTTGAAAAGGGTAGAGTAGAGGTTGCAGTTTCATTAATAAAAAATAAAGCAAAGTATAGTGGAGATGATCATGCGTGGAAGTGTTTCAAATCATCAGAAAGAGACATTTTACCAATATCATTTACAAATCCTTTTAAAGTATATGAAGCAAAAGATGCTGCTAATTTGAATATAACAATTAATATCCATGGCAGAATGCACCAAGTATTTTCATGTACAAAAGAGGAAGATGTAAATATTGATCACATTGATGATCATTACCAAAATATTTTCGATTGGATTTATAAAATAGATGACGATAACTTGATGATTATTGAAGTAGATGGTGAAAAAATTTTTGAAGGAAGTTTATCAGAACTAGGTATTCGTGAGACAGAGTTTGGTTATGATTTATCCAAGCCTAAAAGAAAATATATTACACCTAAACTAGAAAAAATAAAGCAGATTAAGGATTTTTGTGAATTCGATTCTGATGAAGTATGGGTGTCTAAGGAAAATCACCTTCTATTAATCCCTCAAGGTAGATTAGAAGGAGATCGAGGGCTTGAATTAGCCCCTAACTTTAATAACAGGTACTCAATGATTAATTACGGAAAGTATAACTTAGAAGCAAGTGTAAAAGTTAAAAGCTTTGCAATTTCTGATTTATTTTTTCAATTGGATCCTTGCATGGATGAACTTGTACTAGAGCCAGAAGGTGGGCCATATTATAATTTTTCAAAAATATTTCACTATGAAGAAGGGGAATTAGAACTAGAAATTAAAAGTGACAAAGTTATGGACACAGAATTCAAAGAAGGTTGGCTTTATGATTTATAAACAAACATTCATAACTAAAAAATAACTTGAAAAAACTACTATACATAGATTTAGATGGAGTTGTGGCAGATTTTGTATCTGCCATGAACGCTCATCCTCTAAGATATGAGCCGCCATATCACGAAGACCCAGACACCATTCCAGGGCTTTTTAAAAATCTAAAGCTTTTCGGTGCGTTTTGTTAGGGATTAAAAATCTTGACACTTGACTCTTTAAGCGGCTGCTAAAAGCAGCCCCGTCTTTAAAACCAGCGCCGTCAGGCGCTTAAAAAATCAAACGCAATTTGGGTTAATCTCTATTACTTTGGTATAGTCTGCAATAGCTCCGTAGTAGTCTTTTACTTGAGCTTTGTCATAGCCACTATTAAAGTATTCCTCTACAGTTTGCCCAAAAGAGTTAAAAAAAACAATTAAAGCGAGTGTGAATAGTAGTTTTTTCATTTAGTTAGTTTTTATTACGGGCAGTCATCAAAAATTACATATGAGCAATCACTGCAGGAAACCGAAATACAATCTTCAGCCCATACCCAAGAATAATAATAACCCCCATCATTATTTTGATATAGTCCATCAGAAACAGGCATACCATATTGAGAAACATTTGATTGATACTCATCATTGACACCATCAAGACTTAAAAAATCATTAGCCGTAGCTGTACTACATTCAAAATCAATAGGGCAGCCATCATTAGAATTATTATCATCACTACTACAAGCGAAGATTAATAAAGCGGAGAGTAAGAGTAGTTTTTTCATATTTAAGTTGTTGTAATCCCAACTATAGTGTGGGTTTTGGTTGGTTTAGAAAATAAAGTTAAATAAAAACTCTTAACGATTCTCAAATATTAGTGGAAAAAAGTAGATAAACTATTTTACATCCCCTGTCTTATCTATGATTTCAAGGCTATGGGACATTCATCTATAAATGTATCTCTGACTTACTTAAGAGGTTTAGAAATAGCTGAACTGAAAGAAGAAGATATGCCTATGGTTTAGGTTAGGAATTTCACAAATAAAAAGATTGCAACTAAAAAAAGAATAACCTTCCAGTGCTTTTTAAACATAGCATCTGTCCATTTGTTTGCACCCCACATTTACTTTATTTTTTATTCTTCTCTTCCTCTAATGTTTCTATAAACAAAGCTAAACTAATATTTCCAGTTACCTCATAAAATCAACCTATTGAATGCTAAAAAGCTTTATTCGATTATTTCAACTTGAAAATACATTTGCTGCGTCTCTTGCTCTATTGCCTCTATGCGTGGTTTTGGTATAGTATAAGCTGCTAAAACCCTCAGCAATGCAATTCTTTCTGCTGTAGTTAAATCTTGTATGTTTATTTCATCTATTAAATCGCTTGTTATAAGGCTTAATTTCGCTCGTAACTCCTTGCCTGCTAGTCCTTGTCCTCGTTTAGACTTTTGTCCCGCTAATCGTCCTGTATCGCTTGTAAATGGCATTGTTATATTATGTTATGTTAACTTGATAATATATAGCAACTAGCAACTACTTTTGGTAAATTAAGAACCCATTAAACAACGTATACTTACAACACTGCAACAATATTATAATCATTGTAATTGTTATAGAACTGATACTATTTAATACTATTATAGGTTTGTTTATATATAGGCTGTTTTAAATTCTCTTGCCTATTTATTAGTTTAATATCCATTAGGTAATAGTAAAGTATTACTTTGATGAGGTTTAATAAGGGGTAAGCCATTATAATCCGCTATACCCTCATTATATAGCAGTTCCTTTAAATCGTAGATGTCTGTTAGGTTTTGGTAGAAAGAGTTCGAGAATGGAATCGTAAGGGGTACATACAAAAACCTTAATCTATTTACAATCAAATAGTTAAGGTTTTTTTATTTGTATATTTGTACGGTTTTCGTACGGTAAATCACCCTAAGTCCCAACAAAAACGTCAAAAAATCCCAACCATCATTCTTAAATAAGACCCCCTTATTGAATATTAGACCGTTTTCCTTTTTGAAGGTTAGCTGTGAAATAGGTATATAACCTGACTATTGATTATAATCAATTTACTACATTAGTAATTACTTTAATCAATTTAAAAATGCAGAGTTACATTTTAATAATTTGTAGTGTAGTTATTGTTATAATTACTGTAAGGACTTTAAACAATATTAAGCGCAACAGAGAAAGAAAAATAAGGGAAGAACAAGAAGCTGATAGACAACGCAGGTTAGCTCCTTTAATTAAGCAAAAGCAAGCAGAGGATGAAGAATTATCAATTGAGAAAAATATAAAATGCGATGATGGTATAACAAGATCTTACAAGGGTTTTAACTGTGCAAGAGGGTAACAATATTTTCGATGACGAAGTCAATTTTGACAGTGCCAATAGCATTCGATTACCTGATTATTATAGGGTGGATGCTTCAGGTATATATAAAATAAAACTAAACGCTATCCGACGCTTAGAGATTGGCGCTTCTGTGTGGAATATATTTAATACATCAAATGTGATCAACCACTACTATCGTGCACAATCTGATAATACAGTCAATAAATTTACTAGAAAATCGTTAGGCCTTACCACTAATTTCTTAGTCCGACTTTATTTTTAAGATCGGTATTATGTTGTTATCGCGAATTTTGTTTAGACTCATTTGTCTTACTGACTAAGTTGTAACAAAAAAGGGTCTCGAATGAAACCCTTTCCTTTAAAGCCAATAAAAAATATTAAACTAGTTTACCAACAGTTTTTTAGTGGTTGTATTTTGCCCCTGAGTCATGGTCACCAAATAGAGACCTGGTTTTAAAGCAGAGATATTTAGATCTCTTTGCACTGCGGATCGGCGCATGACTTGTTTTCCTAAAATATCGTGGATCGTAATGTTTAATGGATCATTTGATGATGTTGAAAAACTAACCACGTTATGAGCAGGATTTGGGAACATCTTTACTGCCTCAACACTAAAATTTTCAAGATTAAGTGTTCCGTTACCAAACGAAATTTGGTCAAAATAATTAATATGATCTTCAGAGCGTGCCAAAAAATCTGGGATAACTACCAAACGGTTAAAGGTCTTTCCGATTTCTGAACTAAAATCAAAGGTCAATAATTCCCAATCGCCGTTTGTGACGGTATTTGGAATTTGAATTTCTTTATAAATGACGCCTGCACCACCATTTGGATCAGGGCCTTCAACTTTCAAACCAACATTCGTTGCTACTGTTTTTAAAACCATCATAGTAACGATGCTATTTTCAGCTGTGAAGGTAAATGTACCGACATTATCTGTAAAAGTTAAAGCCCATGGGTCTCCTCCAACTAAGGATGTAAATTTTGCAGCAGTCGCTGTAGAATTGGCTCCTGTTGTGTTAGGATTCGGAACGATTTCAAGCACTGGATCTGTGGCGTTGTTGTCTGTAGTCCAGACCCATGCTGCGCCAAATCCGGTTGATTCAAAATCAATATCTTCAAGACTATAGTTATCAACCACGCCTCCACTGTTAAACGAAATTTCGTCGAAATGTAACACATGATCTTCTGTACGGGCTAAAAAGTCAGGAATGATTACCATTCTATTATAAGTATTGCCTATTCCAGTACTAAAATCAAAGGTTAGTTCTTCCCAATCACCATTCGTAACAGTATTTGACATTTCTATTTGTTTATAGAAAGCAGGATTTGCTGAATCTTCAAATTTAATAGCCACTGAAGTTGCAACGTTTTTACGAACCATCATCTTTACGATGCTATTGTCTTCCGTAAAAGTAATAGAGCCAATATTATCCGTATACGTCAAAGCCCATGGCTCTCCACCTGCAGTAGCAGTAAATTTAGCTGCCGTTGCTGAAGTATTCACACCAGTTGTATTTGGATTAGATTCTATTACCAATGCTGGATTGGCTCCATTTTGGTCTACGACCCATGTCCAATCGGTTCCTACCCCACCAGACTCAAAATCTACGTTGTTTTGAGCATAGGTTGAAAAACCAATCAGTAAAGAAAGTAAAGTAATTTTATTCATTTTCACACGGCATTTTAGATGTTGAGCGCGAAAGGTACGAAAATTAATAACTTAATCAACTTCAGGATAGTCAATAATCAAATATAAATTAGAGTATTCAGATGATAATGAAATCGTTCGTCCATCTGAGGTATAAAAGTCCTCATAGTAATCACTCCAATCTTCATTGTTCAATTTCTTATTGATAATAGCATACAATTTGCCTTGTAATTCTGCACCTCGACCATATCCCTTATTTTGAAACCTCAAATTGATTCTGATGGATCTTAATTTCGCTTCAGGATTAACCGATCTGAAATCAGATTTTTCCTTATTTACGACAGTATTGTCAAAGTAGAATCGTATCGAAAATTTAATGTTTTCATCATATTCCATATGTGTTCCATAAATGGCATAAGTATCTATTCGGCTGGTATACTTAGAAATATTATCTAGGACAGATGATGAGGTGGTGAGGTCAAACTTGTCTTTGATGAGGCCATCAAGAAAGTCAGTGTCAAAATTCTCATTATTGTTAAACTTACTTAGAAAACCATAGTTAGGATCAATAATTTCATCATAAAACGCATTCAAATCAACAAAGGTGCTACTTAACGTTTGATCCAAATCAAAAGGCGCATTGTGTTTATAGATTGACTCTGTGAACTCTTCATGGTATAGCAAGCGAATACTCTCCTTAAATTCACCGATATCGTCACCATCTTTATTTATATACATCCATTCACTGCCGTCTTTTGCATATGCACCCTGACCTAAAAAAGGCATGATTTCCTCGAATTCAGTTCTAGTCACCAACTTACGATCAATGTCCATAAACCCATATTTTCGATTTGAGCCACGGTTAATGGCTAAGTCGTTATAAAGTTTAATCGGCATAAATTCACGTGTTTTAATTAAAAATTCACCATCAGTATCTATGAGCCCATACTCACGATCAGAACCTTCAACCGTAGCCATTCCATTAAAAAATGGCCATGCTTCACGCCAATTATCACTGGAAATAACTTCTTTACCTTCAGTATTTAAATACCCCATTCGATCGTCTTTTTCGAATATGCTTAATCCTTCTGAAAAAGATGTTAAATAGCTATATTTCGAGGTCATTCCAATTACTTCATTTCCTTTAGTATCGATAACGCCATATAACACTTCATCCTCACCTTCTTCCATTACTACTGCTAGTCCTTCTCTAAAGGATTTAACATCATAATACTTAGGTTTTATAACTTCTTGATTTTGAAGATTTATAAAACCCCAATAGCCATCACTGTTTTTGACCTTAATTAAACCTTCTGATACCGAGCCGGCTTCCTCAATACCCACTAGCGTGTGGACTAACTTTAATTCATTATTCAAAAGGGCTAATTGGCCGTCATTAAGACGAACTAAAACGTGACCTTCGTTAGATAATAAAGACGACTCATGTGTTGTGCTTACATATTCGCCTTGGCTATTCACATAACTTATCCCGCCATCAATGTTTTCAAAATGCGCCCAATTCTCGACCATGATAGAAGGTCTTTCGTCCAACTCAAAATCGACAACGAGCTCACCATCAAGATTTACGATACCATAATCACCGCGATTAGATTCTCTAGCTGGGATGCCCACACCTTCAAAATAGGAGGTATTTCCACAAGAGTAAACCAATACCACTAAAAAGAGAAGTAATTTTTTCATTTCAAATTTTCATTATGATTTTAAGCCAATATACTGATTTTCATTTAAAAAATAAAATGAAAAGCGTAAAAACATTTAACAGATTGATCAAAATTAAACCGAAAATATAATCTTGTCAGTTAAAGTGATAATAGAGTTGAAGTAGCTATCCCATTCATAACAGTTACAATATAAATATTAGCATTATTATTGTCGTTTATTTGCTCATATCGGTTTTCTCCAATAATAGCATTTACAAATTCAGGAGTAGTATTTGAATGTCCAACCACCAAGATTGTTTTTCCTAAAGTCTCTTTTTTAAAATCTTCTGAATACAACGTTCTCGGATTGTAAAATTGTATTTCCAACTGCCTAGCTTCTGCTGTTGGCTTAGCCGTTGATATGGTTCTCCGATAGTCGGTTGAATAGACTGCATCAAAATTGATATGTTTGAAAATTTCAGACCAGCGTTCCGCTCTTTTTTGACCTTGTGCAGTTAAAGCCGGGTTGGAGTCTGATATATCTTTGCGATCTTTTTCAGCATGTCGGATCAAATAATAAGTGGTTATCTCTTGAGAATATGTATTAATTGAAAATGAACATATTAGAATAATTATTAGCTTTTTCATCACTATAATTCGTTATTGATTCTTGGTTAAAATTACATAATACAAAAGAGTTACTTCTACATCTGTTATAAGTTCTTAATAAACGACTCTGCCTTACTAATATGCGCATGGCGTTTTTCATCTGACATTTTACGAAATGAATAAACCATCATCGAAGTTCGTGGATTTTTTAAAAAGAAATTTTCGTGCGAACTAATGAAACGCCAGAACAACCCGTCCCAAACCTCTTCCCAAGAACCTTTATTGTAGTTACTCATTTTCTTAATGTAGTTCGAGCCGCCAATATATGGCTTAGTGGCAAAAGTACCACCATCGGCAAATTGTGACATGCCATAAACATTGGGTACCATTACCCAGTCATAGGCGTCAATAAATAATTCCATAAACCACCTATAAACCTCATCAGGATCAAATTCGCATAAGAGCATGAAATTGCCCAAAACCATCAATCGTTCAATGTGATGACAATAGCTTGTGGCGAGAACGGTTTTGATTGCATTATCAACTGGCTCAATCCCGGTAGTACCGTCATAGAACGAAGCTGGAATTTTTCTCTTGAAACCCCAATAATTTTGGCTTCTTGAGAAACGGCCCTTGCACATATACATGCCTCGAGTAAATTCTCGCCAACCAATCAATTGACGAACAAAACCTTCTACAGAATTAATAGGTATTTGTTCCTGTTTAGCCCAGTCAAGACTCCGATGAACGACTTCTTGAGGTGATATAAGGCCTACATTTAGAAGTGGTGATAGCACGCTGTGGTTTAAAATAGAATTACCTATTACTATAGCATCTTCATATGGTCCGAAATCATAGAATCTATATGTCAAAAACTGATGAAACCATTCCATTGATTCTTGATGAGATATGGGATATATCCTTTGACTTGAAACATGTCCGGGGTTATCTTTAAAATGACAATTCGTATATTCTAAAGCTTCATCCCAAATTGGCGAAGCCGATGGAAAAAATACGGCAGGGGGCAGTTTCCCTTTAGGGTATTTTTTGCGGTTTTCAATATCGAAAGTCCATTGACCACCTATGGGTTGGTTGTGCTCATCTATTAAAATATGATGCTTTAGACGCTGCTGCTTATAAAAGGTGGTTTGAAAATATGATTTTTTATCAGACCTAAAAAAGGTTGAGAGGTCGTCATTGGAATTGATAAAAAGAGGACTGTCGACGACACTAAGTTCGCACCACTCAGACAATACATTTATACGACAACTAAGATAATCATCTGTAGGATCAATATAAAATACGGAATCAATACCTTTGTCTTTAATTTCTGAGCTAAAATTGCGTATATCAGACAATTTATGTCCAGAATCAATATAAAGCACCTTGACACCCTGACCCTCCAACATAAGTTGATATGTTTTCATAGATGCACGATGAAAAGTGATTTTTTGCTTATGAAATAGATATTGCTTAAAAAAGAGGTACTCTTCAATGAGATATACATCATGGCCGTTTTGAACTAATAGACTGTCTTTAAACAACTGATGCGGAAAAATCAAATTTATAGCTTTACCCATTAGTTTTATTTTTAATACACTTCTTACTGCAATATTTTACTTGCTCCCAGTCACGTTCCCATTTTTTTCTCCAACTGAAAGGCCTTCCACATACTGGACAAATTTTTGAAGGTAATTGCTGTTTAGTCATCGAAATTTGGAATTTCATTTTCACGGACAAATGGGAAGGTGTCCATTTTATGGAGCCTATGGTAAGTATTCAACCCTGAAACTCCAACACTTTTTTGTGCACTCAAATCCAACTGCCCGAGGTTGTTAATCGACGCGTCTAAAAGATCAATAAGAATAATTTCACCGATGATAAAGATACAGTCATTAGGTAAAGAAATACTCTTAAGATGTTTCATGCCTATTTTAACAGGGCTAGACCGAACGAATGGTGCAAAAAAGTTTTCAATAAATTGTTTTTGAATAGACATGACATCAAACTCTGAATCTTCGGATTTTAATTTTGCCGATGTGTAGTGTGCTCGTTTTACAAAGGAATCAATGACATGATTAATGGTATAAAATCCCGTTTCCATAATATTGGCATAAGTATCTGTATAAGGTTCCGTTTGAGGTCGCATTACAAAACCTAATTGAGGCGGATTAGAACCCAAATGGACTACCGAAGAAAAGATTGCCACATTGTCTTGCCCAGATTCAGACCTGGTGCCAATGAGATTTGCAGGCTTGATGCCCGAAACTGAGTTGATTAAATTTAACCTATAAATTCTATCGAGATTTTTTATGTCCTCCGTTTTTAAAATCATATTTAGACTTTTAAATAAAATTACTTCAGTACTTTATTTCTTTTTTACACTTTTTCCAAAATGAAAAAAATGAAGGATAATATCCGTTGACAAGACTTAAACTGTCTCTAGATGTTTCTTGTCCTGAATAGTGTTGATTTAAAGGATGTTGTTTGTAAACAATTTTCTCATGGTCAATTTGATTTTTCAAGTCTGAAAATTCGCCAATAAAAATCTTAATGCCATCAATATTTTCGGAAAGTTTCAAGGCGAATTCAAAGGCGTTTTGACTTACAGGATTTTGACTAAATACCGACGGTTCGAGGAGTAATACACGCTGAACTTCTTGGCCTTTATACCAATATGGATCAAGATTATAATAATTGTAGATTAATGTAGTTAGGTCTCTGTCTAATATTGGTCTTTCAACAATTGGTAATTTTGTTTCGAAATGGAATGGAGCAGTTTCGACAAGTGCTTTCGGAACTTCTTGTTGATCAAATAAACTATAGTCTATATCCAAAAACGTCCCCTTTTGAGAGCTTCGAAAATAGGTGTTGATATTATCCTGATTGGCATAGTATTTCTTATTT
This sequence comes from uncultured Flavobacteriaceae bacterium, assembly GCA_943788695.1. GTDB lineage: Bacteria > Bacteroidota > Bacteroidia > Flavobacteriales > Flavobacteriaceae > JALRKI01. Next base: position 11,324 of record CALSRG010000003.1, on the reverse strand, counting down.
GAAAATGCACCAGCCACCCATTGCCAACTCAGGTGATTACTGGCCAAATCGCCGTCTAATAAGTGAGAATACATCCATCGCGCAGGTTGTAGCCAATGGGAATTAGCCATATTACAGCATATTGATGCGACATACATGCGCATATGATTGTGCATATAACCAGTTTTGTAAAGGTCTTTGATGGCTTTATCTACCGCATCAATACCAGTGCACGCCATCAGTATACCTTCAGGAATTTCATAATTCGATATTGGCGCTTGATCGTGCTTCAGATCAGTATGAATAGCACTACCTTTATTATTCCAAATTTCTTGCCAATAATCACGCCAAGCCAATTCTTGAACAAGCTTTTCTATGGCATACCACGGAAGACTTAGTTTGGTCAAATGGTTAAAAACTTGTTGAGTTGAAATAACTCCTCTAGAAATATAGGGACTTAAATAAGTCACTGCACCATCAACGTAATTCCGAGATGAAGCATATCGCACTGGATCAATTTCTTCAATTCTACGCTCAATGGCAGATAGGTTCGTTGGAAAGTCTATAATTAAATGGTTTATATTAAATATAAAGGATTTGTTTTTAGCTCTTGTTCGTAAATATAGTTAAAATAGTCACTTTAAGATCTCAAATGACAACCAACAAAAAAAACCGCAACCATCATGTTAATGTAAGTTGCGGTTCATAAATACTTTCTAAACCTATTTACTCAATTAAGTGCTCATTTATCAATTTAATCAAAGTGGCTGAGAGAGAATAGGAAAAACTAAAGACAACAAAAAAACAATTAAAAGGTATAAGTCTTAATTTTCTTTTAGATGTTTAAAGAATTTCAACATCGTGTGCGACCATTAGACTCTCTAATTTGTTTTCAAAACGACGCTCAAATTTTGTAGACTCAGCGATTGACTCCAAAGCTGCAGTAATCATAGTCATATCTTCCTCTTCATAAGCCGCATAGATTTGAATCAATCCGCGTTCTTTAAGAGTCCAAATTTCAATGGCCATTTCATGGAGTTCTCTAACTTCAGGCGTAGCAGGACGAACTGCTTGAAGTTGTTCTAAGTATTCTCTGGTCATTGGAAGAATACTATTTTCAAGCAATTCATAAGTTAATGCATCATCATCCATTTCGCCCATCATGTCAATGAGCGTGGTAATTTCCTCTTCCGATTCGATCAGAGGAAGGATTCCATTATTAACATAATCAATTAAATCCTCTTGAATAGGGTCAGCGCATGACACTAATAAGCTTGCTAAGAAAAGTATTTTAAATTTTTTCATAATATTGATTTATTTCATCAAATTTACGTCATACATTTAATAAACATTTTACTATCCTAACAATGCGACTATATTTTTTACTGGTTTTTCTATTACCATTTCCACCTCCTTTTTTAGACGGAGAATTCAAACTTTTCAGTGGTATATCAGAAGAAAAAGATCATGTTATAATATTAACCAGTGACTCCATTTTCAGAATAAACAAATCGAAATTGGATATTACTACTGGAAAAGCAATGGACAGTCCCATCATTAACATTAAACGATTTACACCTTTTTCGCTGAAAAACACTTTATATTTAGTAGGTAATGGCGACGGCGAAGTGCATAAGATTAAAGGCGCAATCGATGAACGAGTTGATCGTTCTAACATGAAAGATGTTCACATAAATGCGGCTATTTTCAAACATAAAGACACCATTTTCAAATTTGGAGGACACGGCTATTGGGATGCCAACAACAAACTCATCTTTTGGGATCTGACCACAAAAGAATGGGAGCTCTATCCAATCAATCCAGAGTCAGAATTACCCCCTCGAAGTTTTAGCCACACCTATTTTTACTCCAACTCTAAACTAATCCTCTTTAATGGACTAACATTAAACCCCATTTCCCCACTTATTAGTGAAAAAATCCGGACACCCTATACTTTCGATTTTAAAACTAAAATGTGGCAACCTAACAACACTTCTTTTGATTTAGAAGGAACACCCATCCTTAGCGGTCCTGCGTCAATGTTATTAGGCAATGACCACGTTACTGTATTTGATTGGGAAAAAAACGTTTTTAAAGTTTATCAATCCAATTTGATCGGTGATGTGGATATAAAGTCTGGCATCGCCCTTGATGAAGAGTATATCTATTTCGTGTCAAAATCTAAAAAATACATGGGTGTCCAAAAGATTTTAACAACTGATTTTTTGGGAATCCTATTGAGAAAATCGCCTATTTACGATGACTCCCCCTTTAAAAGCAATGTTTTTTTTCTGTTCATATTTTTTATTGTTTTAGGAATCTCATTTTTTGTCATTCTTAGGATCAGAAAAAAACGTTTTATCATCCTCAAATCAGATCACTTAAGTTACAAAAGAAGAATTTACAGAGTGCCAGACAACACACAAAAAATCTTGTCATATATTGCTCAAAACCCGTCCTTTAAAACAAGCGATTTATATGATTTTTTATACAATCCCAATTTACACCCCAACCACATTTACAAAATAATCAACTACGAACTTTTAAAAATTGCCGATCTCCTTAAATTTATAACCCAGTCTGACAAATCAGTTTTCATTAAAAGTAAATATGAAGAGGATCGACGTATTTCGATTATCACTTTTCAAATAAAATCATTTCCGTTAAAAAATAAATCCTAAGTGACGTTAGAATAATTCAATAATTGGCATGATTTATGATGTAAAAGAGAATTGTTAAAATAACCTTCTTGATTAAAGTTCATATTATTTTTTATTAACCAACTTCTTTTTAGCTTGAGTTTTTTTGAATAAGAGATACATGAGTTAATCTTTTTAAGAATTTCTTATATTTGCAATACCCAAATTTAATCTAACTTAATCTGTTCTCTAATAAACCAACCTATCTACCTACTAAGTCATAATTTTAAAATGATGATACCGTTAGTAATTTTTGTGAGTTTTTTTGCCTCTCGGCAAGCTTACAAGTTGATCCATTTTATAGGCATATCGAAAAGATTATTTTCTAAACCCAATTCCAGAAGTAGTCATGAAATTCCAGTACCGCAATTTGGTGGCGTTGGATTATATTTCTCAACCTGCATAACCGCATCTGTGTTTGTGGCGTTGATCGCTTTCAATAATTTTGAAAGTTTTTTTGATATGGTTGACAAGCCAGGAGGTGTCTTGGCGTTCATTTCAGGTCTGACCTTAATTTTCTACACTGGATTTGTAGATGATTTAATCGATATGAAAGCCTGGGTTAAATTTCTTTTTCAGTTTACAAGTGTGGCCATAGTTGTTTTACCAACTCATGGGTATTTAGATAATTTCTTTGAAATTTTTGGTATAGACACACTCCCAAATACCATAGCCATAATCTTTACATTTTTCGTGTATTTATTGATCATAAACGCTTTCAATTTAATTGATGGCATTGACGGCTTGGCATCCAGCCTAGGAATTTCTGCGAGCCTTTTCTTTGGTGTTTATTTTTCTTTTATCAATCGATATGATCTGGTGATCTTAAATTTTGCGTTGATTGGTTCATTAGTAGGTTTTCTTTTTTCAAATTTTTCAAAAACAAAAAAACTATTTTTAGGAGATTCAGGATCTATGGTTATTGGCATTTGTATTGCCTTCCAATCTGTACAATTCATGGGTCTTAGTTTAAAATTCGAGGATGCTTCTATCATCTCTCACGCACCCGTTTATATTTTGAGTGTCTTGGCCTACCCACTTATTGATGTTTTGCGTGTTATGCTTTCGAGAATTTCGAAAAAGAAAAGTCCCTTTATGCCAGACAGGAATCACATTCATCATAAACTTATAGATTTAGGGATGTCCCATATTCAGGCTACCGCTTTGATCATTTTTTACACCTTGTCTTTAATCGTTATAACTTTTGCAACGAAAAACCTGAGCATTCATTGGCACTTATTGCTTATGATGACTCTTGCATTGGGTTTAGCCATGTTTCCAGTTGCGCTGCATAAGGCACGCTTCAGATCACAATCACCGGAAAACATTAAACCGAGTGATGATGTGCTCAAAACATCCTAATTCCTACTTTTTGTGGTTAATTTTGATTAACCGATATTTGCTTACATAATTCCACGTGATTTCACATGAATAAAAGAAATATATTAATTACTGGAGGCGCTGGTTTTATCGGAGGTCATGTGGTGCGACTGATGGCAAATAAATATCCCAATTATCAAATTTATAATCTTGATAAACTGACCTATGCTGGCAATCTTGAAAATGTTGCTGACATCTCTGATTTATCTCATTACAATTTCATTCATGGCGATATTTTGCGACTTGACTTTTGTCGAAAACCTCTTTGAAAAATTGCAATTTGATTATGTCATTCACTTAGCTGCAGAGTCGCATGTTGATCGCTCTATTTCGGATCCCCTCGCCTTTGCCAAAACCAATATTTTAGGCACCATGAATCTGCTAAACGCATTCAAAACGCTTTGGCAAGACCAATGGGAAAACAAACTCTTTTACCACATCAGTACAGACGAAGTCTATGGCAGTTTAGGAGAGGAAGGCCTATTCACCGAAACCTCAGCATACGATCCTAATTCACCTTACTCCGCCTCTAAAGCCAGCTCGGATCATTTCGTGCGCGCATACGGCGAAACATACAACATGCCTTTCGTGATATCGAATTGTTCTAATAATTACGGGCCAAATCAATTTCCAGAGAAATTAATTCCGCTTTGCATCAATAACATCAAGCAAAACAAGCCTCTGCCAATTTATGGCGACGGAAAATATACCAGAGATTGGCTTTATGTGGTGGATCATGCTGCCGCCATTGATAAAATTTTTCATAACGGAAAAGTTGGTGAAACATATAATATTGGGGGGCATAATGAATGGCAAAATATCGATTTGGTTCATTTGATGTGCCGCATTATGGATCGTAAACTCAACCGACCAAATGGTCATTCTGAACAGCTTATTCAGTTTGTAGCTGACCGTCCCGGTCACGACAAGCGATATGCTATAGACGCCGCTAAGATTGAACGAGAGATCGGATGGAAGCCAAGTCTTAACTTTGAAAAAGGTTTGGAACTAACCATTGATTGGTATTTGAATAACACCGACTGGTTGAATAACGTCTATTCTGGAGCCTATCTTCAATATTATGATAAACAATATCAAAACTCATGAAAGGAATTGTACTAGCTGGAGGATCAGGAACCCGTTTATATCCAATCACACGGGGTGTGTCTAAGCAATTGTTACCCATCCATGACAAGCCAATGATTTACTATCCCATTTCTGTCTTACTTCAAGCTGGCATTAAAGAGATATTGATCATTTCTACACCAGATGATTTACCAAATTTTAAAAAATTATTAGGTGACGGATTCGAATTAGGCATTAATTTTTCATTTGCAGAACAACCTTCTCCTGACGGACTAGCACAAGCCTTTATTATTGGCGAGGACTTTATCGGTGATGAAGACGTGTGCCTAGTGTTGGGCGATAATATTTTTCACGGAGAGGGTCTTAAAGACCTTACGGGACAAGCCATTGAAAGAGTCAAAACATCCAAAAACGCTACAGTTTTTGGCTATTGGGTGTCCGATCCACAGCGTTATGGTGTTGTCACTTTTAATGACCAACAGCAAGCCATAAATATTGAAGAAAAACCCAGTCAACCAAAATCAAATTATGCAGTAGTGGGACTTTACTTTTACCCGAATAATGTGATAGAAATTGCGAAAAAAGTAAAACCATCGGAAAGAGGTGAGTTAGAAATCACTTCAGTAAACGAAGCATACCTTAATGATGGTCATTTGTACGTTCAAAAAATGGGGCGTGGATATGCCTGGTTGGATACTGGAACGCATCAATCACTTTTAGAAGCTTCGAATTACATTCAGACGATAGAGAACAGACAAGGGCTTAAAGTCGCTTGTTTGGAAGAAATTGCCTTTGAAAAAGGATTCATTGATGCCGATCAAGTGCGACGACTAGCCAAACCATTAGAAAAAACAGACTACGGAAAGTACCTCAACAATTTGATCAAATGACAAACATCATTCAAACACCCATTAAAGGGGTTCAAATTATAGAACCTAAAGTTTTTGAAGATCATCGCGGCTATTTTTTTGAGAGCTTCAAATCGTCGGATTATCAAAAACAGGAATTCATTCAAGACAATGAATCTAAATCATCAAAAAACGTTTTACGAGGTCTCCATTATCAACTTCCGCCTTTTGCACAAACCAAGCTGGTCAGGGTCATTTTTGGAGAAATTTTAGACGTTGCGGTCGACATTAGGCGCGATTCAAACACTTTTGGACAGTGGTTTAAAATTGTTTTAAATAATGACAATAAACGTCAGTTATTGATCCCCAAAGGATGTGCTCATGGTTTTTATTGTGTTGAGTGATATGGCTATTGTTAACTACAAAGTGGATGCGCCTTACAGTCCAAAGCACGAAGATGGGATAAAATTTGATGACAAGCTTTTAGCTATCGATTGGGAATTGAAAGACACACCAATAGTTTCGGCTAAGGACGAAGTCTTGCCGTCATTTAAACCCAACGAATTAAAAGAAATTAATTGGCAAACCTCAGAGTTTCGTTAAATTTATAACATAAATCAAAACCAAATGACTGTAGGAATAACTTGTTCAACTTTTGATTTATTTCATGCAGGTCATGTTAAGATGCTTGAAGAAGCACATCAACATTGTGATTATTTGATTTGTGCATTACAAACAGATCCAACTATCGATCGTCCTGAAAAGAACCAACCAATTCAATCTATTGTTGAAAGATACATTCAACTCAAAGCCTGTATCCATGTTGATGAAATTGTCCCCTATGTTACCGAACAGGACCTAGAAGATATTCTTCAAAGCTTTAAATTAGATGTACGTATTATCGGGGAAGAATATCGAGATAAAGATTTTACTGGACGCAACTATTGTGAGGAAAAGGGCATTAAATTCTATTTCAACAGTCGGGAGCACCGCTTCTCTTCTTCAAATTTGCGTCAACATGTGGCTCAATCTGAACTCAAAAAGAATAAAAATGCATGAATAAATATTTTGTCAACGTCAAGAACATATCCTTTCAAATTGGCTGTGGTAGTCCAAATTTTTAAAAAAATCAAATAGAGAGATTACACAAGCGAGGTGGTCAGGAAAAAAATACGAACAGACTTTTTTAATAGTCTTTATTAATTTACATGATGCTAGATTTAAACGGAAAATCAATTTTAATAACAGGAGGAACAGGTTCTTTTGGTAAAATGTTCACCAAACTAATTTTAGAAAGAAACCCCGACGTGAAGCGTCTGGTGATACTTTCGAGGGATGAACAAAAACACTTTAACATGGCCATGGAATTTCCAGTAGATCGGTATCCTGCAATCAGGTATTTTATCGGAGATGTTCGTGACCCGGAGCGTTTAGAAAGAGCTTTTGAAGGAATTGATATTGTCATTCATGCCGCAGCCATGAAACATGTCCATTTAGCGGAATACAATCCATCTGAATGTATCAAAACAAATGTTAACGGTGCTGAAAATGTTATTGCAGCGGCCATTAAGTGTGGTGTTCAAAATGTAGTCGCCCTTTCGACAGATAAAGCTTGCGCTCCGATTAATCTTTATGGAGCGACCAAACTGACATCCGATAAATTATTTATTGCAGCCAATAATATTAAGGGCTCAAGAAATTTAAAATTTTCTGTTGTTCGTTATGGTAACGTCATGGGTTCAAATGGTTCAGTAATGCCATTTTTTTTAAAGAAGAGAACCGATGGGGTTTTGCCCATTACAGATAAAAAAATGACAAGATTTAATATTTCACTGGAGGACGGATGTCAAATGGTGTTTGATGCGATTGAAAAGTCGTGGGGGGGTGAATTATTCGTGCCTAAAATACCCTCGTATAATATTGTTGATGTAGCTACCGCCATAGGGCCTCATTGTGATCAAAAAGAGGTAGGAATAAGACCTGGCGAGAAATTACATGAAGAAATGATTACCGTTTCGGATGCGCTTAATACCTATGATATAGGGAAATATTATGTCATTTTACCTCAGCACACAGTTTTTAATAGAGCGGCATTCATCAAACATTTCGACGCCAAATTAGTTGCACCGAATTTCTCTTACAATTCAGGTGAAAACTCAACATGGGAAACCGTTGAAAGCTTGAGAGATTTAGTAAAAAAACATGTCGATCCTAATTTCAGTGTATGATAAATAAGATACCATACGGTAGGCAATACATTGACCAAAATGACATTGATGCGGTGGTATCAACGTTACAGTCTGATTTCCTGACTCAAGGCCCTAAAGTTAGAGATTTCGAGGATAAATTTGCTAAATATGTTGGCGCAAAGTTTGCCGTAGCAGTGAACAATGCAACCTCAGGCTTACACCTTTCAGTACTCGCCTTAAATCTTAAGAAAGGTGATCGTGTGATTACAACACCAATCACTTTTGCAGCTTCGGCTAACTGTGTTCGTTATGTGGGTGCAGAAGTTTGGTTTGCTGATATTGATCCAAATACCTATCTCTTAGATGTTCAGTCAGTAAAACAATTAATTGAATCAAAACCCAGAGGATTTTTTAAAGGAATTATTCCTGTCGACTTTGCTGGACTACCAGTCAATATGGAAGAATTTAGAAGCTTAGCCGCTAGCTATGATCTGTGGATTATAGAAGACGCCTGTCATGCGCCTGGAGGTTATTTTATAGACAGTAAATCCGAAAAAAACTTTTGCGGAAATGGTAATTACGCAGATATAGGGGTGTTTTCATTCCATCCCGTAAAGCATATTGCCTGCGGAGAAGGAGGTATGCTTACAACAAATTCAAAAGTATTATATGAAAAATTGATGCTCTTGAGAACTCATGGCATAACAAAAGAAAATATGGAGGAAAACCATGGCAACTGGTATTATGAAATGACAGTGCTTGGCTTTAATTACCGATTGACCGATTTTCAATCTGCATTGGGCATTACCCAATTAGCAAAAAATGATATCGGCCTAGAGCGCAGAAATGAAATCGCATCTATTTACAAAAATGCATTTGAAGGCATACTCAAATTCCAAGATTTACCTCCAAATCGTTACAATGCACATCATTTATTTGTTGTAGAGGTGGACAAACGAAAAGAATTATATGATTGGCTTCAATCTAAAGGCATATTGGCACAAATCCATTACATACCAATTCATACCCTCCCCTATTATAAAAAAATTGGATATTCAGGTGCTGATCTTGTTAATGCTGAAAATTATTATTCAAGATGTCTCAGTTTACCGATGTATCCAACGCTCACTAGTGAGGAGCAAGATTTTGTGATAGAACAAGTCAAACAATTTATAGATGGGTAATTTATGCATCATTCCAGCCCGTGGTGGAAGCAAGCGTATTCCTAAAAAAAATATTAAAGATTTTTTAGGAAAACCTATTATGACATATTCCATTCAGGCTGCACTTGACTCAGGATTGTTTGATGAAGTGATGGTTTCAACTGATGATGTAGAGATTGCTGATATCGCAAAAAAATACGGCGCAACAGTGCCATTTATGAGGTCTGAAAAAAATTCAAATGATTTTGCCACTACCTACGATGTGATTGAGGAGGTTCTCAAAGCTTACCAAGCCAATGGTTCGAGTTTTATAAATATTTGTTGTCTATATTCTTGTGCGCCTTTCGTCACACCAGCGTCTCTTAACAAAGCCTATTCGCATCTGAAAGACCAAAACTTTGATGCCGTTTTCCCCAATTGTGGCTTATCATTTTCCCATTCAAAGAGCTTTAAGAAATAACAACGGGAGGGTATCCATGATCAGTGAGCAGCATTTAAATGCAAGGTCTCAAGATCTAGAAGATACATTTCACGATGCAGGTCAGTTCTATTGGTGCAAAACAGAACAGTTATTAAAAAGTAAAAAAATATTGACTTCTAATACTGGAGGTATTGAAATTTCGGCATTACATGCCCAAGATATCGATACTAAAACGGACTGGAAGTTGGCTGAAATGAAATTCCAATTAATGAAATGATGTTCCCAAAGCAATATAAATGTTTGCAACAAAACGAATTTGTAGAAGGTGACTACAAACTCGTACCCATTCGATATGAAGACAGGTTGGATATCATGACATGGCGTAATGAGCAAATATATCATTTGCGACAACCAACGCCATTAACTCCAGAATTGCAAGAAATTTATTTTAATCAAATTGTGGCACCTCTTTTTGAACAAGATCAACCAAATCAGCTTTTGTTTTCATATCAAAAAGAGGATAAAACCATTGGTTACGGAGGATTAGTGCACATCAATTGGATTGAAAGAACAGCCGAAGTGTCATTTATTATTAAAACTTCGCTTGAAAAAGATGAATTCGAATGGCATTGGTCTAAATATCTCAATTTATTGAAAAGAATAGGATTTGGAGACTTGAGATTCATAGCATTAAACACTTATGCTTTTGACCTGCGGCCGAATTTATACCCGATCTTGGAAAAGAATGGTTTCGTTTTAAAAGCGCATTTAAAAGGTGAAATTACAATCAATGAAAAAAAAGTAGATGTTTTTATTCATGAATGTGTTAATCCAGTTTTCTTTTTGACAATCAGAAAAGTTACTGATAGTGACTCAAAATTAATTTTTAATTGGTCTAATGACCCCCTTGTTCGAGATCAGTCCTTTAATTCAAAATCAATTGATTTTGACAGCCATCAAAAATGGTTTTTAGAAAAATCACAAAACGATAATTCTCTCTTACTAATTAATAGCCTCGGTGATAACAATTTAGGCTTGGTCCGATTTGAAGTAGAAAACGATAAGTGTATTATTGGAATAGTTTTGGATAAAAAATTCAGAGGTAAGGGTTTTGCGCCATTAATGTTAAGAAAAAGTAGTGCCTATTATTTCAAAAAATTTACACCGCCTATTTTTGCGTATATAAAAAAATCAAATATCGCATCTATTAGATCATTTGAAAAAGCGGGGTACAACTTATTTGATGAAATAGAGGTTAATGACTATCGCACTTTAGTTTATAAATTAGAAAAAGTATGATTTTAGATAAATGCTTTATTATAGCGGAGTTGTCAGCCAATCATGGTGGAAAACTTGATGTCGCATTAGAAACAGTAAGAGCTGCAAAAAGAGCAGGCGCTGATGCAATTAAAATTCAAACTTATACAGCAGACACCATCACTATAAACTCAAAGAAAGATTATTTTAAGATAAATCAAGGCACACACTGGGATGGACAATATTTATACGATCTGTATAAAGAAGCGTCATTACCATGGAAATGGCATTCAGAAATTTTT
>CALSRG010000002.1 GCA_943788695.1 uncultured Flavobacteriaceae bacterium | reverse complement strand
GTCTAATGAGGCATTATAAATTAGACGTTTGTCATGGATAATTTTTGTGGCGTCCTGAAAGCGCTTCCAAGTATCTTCACTGTGTTCTTTATGAACTGGACCAAGCTCTTCCTTCCACATTTTGTGCAAGGTTTGTAACTCCCTAAATACCTTATTCGTAAATGGTTTAGTGGCTAATTCTTCGGCAAGCTCAATAATTTTGAGTTTTTGGTCAAGATTATGTTTAAAATCAAGATCTCTAAATTCCCGGTTTAAATGTAAAAATGTATAAAAATTTTCGACATGATGATGATAAGTTTGCCAAAGATTATTACTTTCTAATCTTGGCACTGCGCCAGTACTACGCCCCATTTTTTTTGTAAAGTTTTAAAGGTTTTATAAATCTCAGCCATTTCCTCAGAAGATTCAAAAAGGCTCTTAATGTCTTCGATGATTTGTTGACGTATTTTTAAGTTTTCCTGAAGTTTTGTTTCAAGTTCTCTTCGAACAATTTTTCTTTTTTGTTGATAGGTCCTGTACAGTTTATCAAAAATTCTTTTATCCGAACTTTCAAAATATAAAGGCGCAGCTTCCTCGTCAGATTCATTATTAGCCGCTGCTTCAGCTAGTTTCTTCGTCTCATTATATTTTGAATTGAAGGCTTTTTTTTATTGCCTCTACTTTGTCTTTTAATGCTTTTGTAGGCTCTTGGGTTATAAGATTTTCTAGTTCTTTATTGAGAGTTGCCATATCCATGGATTCAAATTCTGCAAAACCCTCATCTTCTAATGTCTCAGTGTTGCTGTTTTTATCCAACGAAAGGGTATCTGTATTAGAGTCTGTGGAGTCAGCACCTTTGTTGTCAATTGGCTCCTTACCATTTGATGTGTTGGCCTTATCAGCTGAATCATTTGACAATGGCATATCATTATCACCTTGGTCAAGTGTCGTCTCTTCAGAATTGTCCGCGGCAGTTGTTGCAGTTGTAGTTTCTGCCTGGGAACTTGTTTCGTTTTCGATTTCTTCAGAAGAACTATCTGCAGCCGTGCTGGTCTTGTTAGAGTCTATTGAATCCTCTAAAGATTCGTTGATTTGATCTTGATCGTCTGACATCTCTTGCAATGTTAAGGTTCGTAGTGGATAATGCTCAAATATACGACTAAGCAAAGAATAACCAAAGATGTTATTCTCCTTATGTAAGAATCGCTTTAGCTATTCCATATTTCCCAAGCCTTTTCAGCTTGATAAATAAGCATGTTAAAACCATTAGAAACAGAGGCACCGTTCATCTTACCACGCTTTAAAAATTCTGTTTCGGCCGGATTGTAAACCAAATCAAATAGAAAGTGCTTGGAGTTTAATCCATCATAACAAATAGCAGGTGCTTGAGTGACTTTTGGGAAAGTTCCAACTGGCGTGCAATTGATGATAAGATGATAGCTTTCCAATAGCGAGGCATCGATTTGATCATAAGCTATGCGGTCATGATGTTTAAATCGAGACACCAATTGAAAATCGATATTTAAATTCTTCAAAATGAAAACAACGGCTTTGGAGGCACCTCCAGTACCGAGAACGAGCGCTTTTTGGTGATGTGATTCAAGTTTTTCCTTCAAACTTTTTTCAAATCCAAAGGCATCAGTGTTATACCCAATAAGTCCTTCGGTTGTCATCTTAATTGTGTTCACGGCCCCAATTTTTTTCGCAACGGGATCAATAAAATCCAAAAAAGTCATGATTTCAGTTTTATAGGGAATCGTGACATTGAGACCCTTAAAATTCTCCTCGGCAATCAAGTCTCGGATGTCTTTCAGGGTGTGTAAATCAAAATTCCTGTAACGATGAGGCAGTTCTTCCTTTTTAAATTTCTTTTTAAAGAAATCCGAAGAAAAAGAATGGTCTAATCCTCGTCCTAATAATCCATACTCAGCCATGAAGAGATTTTTTACGATCATACAGTGCCAGTCCCACGACTATTGACACCCCAATAAGGATAAAGACAATACACAAATAGGTGTCGTTTGACCATGACGGTAAGTATCTTTGATATGATGAGATTATCTCGTTTCCATTGGCATCTAATAGGGGCTGACCTATTTGGTCTGTTTTGAATATTGTTTTTTTCCATGGCCAAACCACTCCTAGGGATCCTGTTATGAATCCTAAAATCACTGCAAGAGTTGGTTTTTTGTAGTATTTTAAAACAAAACCTAAAATATGTGAAAATATAATTAAGCCAACTACAGACCCAAGGGTAAAAACACCAAGAACCGCCAATAGACGTGCTGTTGCCGGATCATCTAAAATTGAAAAATCACCAGCAAATAAATGTACAAGAGTATCAAATAGAGCATTAACAGCGTCAACTAACAGCAAAACATAATTTCCTAACAAAATTAGGATAAAGGAACCTGAAAACCCAGGTAGCGTCATACCAGAAACGCTTATAATACCGCAAAAAAATACAAACCACAGATTGTCGTTTTGAGCTTGAGGATGTAGGAAACTCACACTAATTCCGGCCAACATGCCAACAACTAAGATGCCCCAATTCTTCACTGTTATAAGCTTGAGGTCTTTTTGCACGGCAAATATGGAACCGATAATCATCCCGAAGAATACACTCCATACAAGGCGTTCAAAGTTCAAAATTAATAAGTCAAGCAGCTTTGAAATGCTAAAGTAGCTGATTATAAAACCTAAGAATAAAACCCCTAAAAAATCACCGTTGGTATAACGGTAAGCCGATTTAAATCGACCTGAAACTAATAATAAAATTAATTTTCGGTTAAATTTATTGAGTGTGTAGATAAATTCTTCGTAGAAGCCTCCAACCAGTGCGACTACGCCGCCAGACACGCCAGGAACTTTGTTTGCAGCGCCCATAGCGATACCTTTTAGTAATAACAAAGCGTAATCGTAAAATTGACGTTTATAGGTTTTCAAGGCTTCAAATAATTTTATTTTGAATACTTTCCAAGGCAATAATAATGCCTAGTCCTGCGAGCATCCATACTAAGGCTTGAATGCTGTGCGCTTCTTCGGGGAATTTAGTGGGCCACACTGCTATCTCGGTAAGCCATTTTGATTCGATGGTCTGAATTCTCCAAGGCCATATTTTATATAAAGATCCTAAAATAAAACCAGTGAGTAAGGCTAAGACGGTATTTCGATAATGAGCGAAGAGCCATTTTAGAATTCTACTAAAACTTAATAATCCAATAATTAAACCACTACCAAAGAGTAATAATTTTTTAATATCCAAATCGTCAACTGCTTGACCCAACTTATCATAGGCTCCTAAAATTACTAAAATATAAGCACCAGAAATGCCTGGTAAAATCATTGCCGAAATCGCAATAGCACCTGCAAAAATGAGAAACCAGTCCGATAATTCTTCTTCTCTCGGAGGTAAGTTTGTTAAAAAGAAAGCCAAAAAGGTACCGAAAAGAAGAACCATGACGGTGCTCCAACGCCATTTTGACAAAGCTTTTCCAACCAAAACGGTGCTGCCGAGAATCAATCCAAAAAAGAACGACCAAATCAATATGGGATGATTAGCGATGAGCCACTTTGCCGTTTTGAGAACTGTTATAAAACTAACAGCCATTCCCGCTAAAAGCGCTGTAAAAAAAGGGCCATTGGCTTGTTTCCAAAATGCCCCTAATCCTTGTATGCGCAATGTAGTAACAAGGCCAAATCGCAGTTTTGTTATATTTAAAATCAGTTCTTCATAGATACCTGTGACAAAAGCAATAGTACCTCCAGAAACTCCAGGAATAGCTTCTGCTGCACCCATTGCAAATCCTTTGAGAGCTAAATATAAATATGCTTTTATTGATCGTTTCATGGTAAAACTGTAGTAAAATTAGCCCAAAAAATGCTACCGGCTATTCTTCATTTCATCAATTACAGCTAAAACAGATGGTTTGAGGAGTATCGATGGAAAGAGGTCTTCCAAAATGAAATCGTAGTCTGGATTTATCTTATAGGCCCGTTTGAGGTATTTGATACCTTCTTTCATTTCCAGTTGACATATTAATAAACCAGCGATTCTGAAAAGCAATTCAGGTTCGTCAATATGAAAAATAGCGGCTTGTTTTAAGTTGACTAACGCCTGATTTTGGGCATCTATTTTGATCAAATTATCACTGCGATCTATCCATATTTCAAGGTCGCAAAGTCCAAGTTCAATCAACTCTTTATAAGCTTCTTCAACTTGATTAAAGTTGTCGAGTTTCTTTTGGATTTTAGCGTATACTTTCCAATATTCAATATTTTCAGCCTCAACATTTAGGGCTTTATTTATGGTATTTAAAGCTTCTTCCAATTCGTTTTGACGATAATGGAAGTTGGCCAGTGCTAGCCATCCTTTTTCAAGCACTGGATCTTCTTTTAGTGTTTTTTTGTAAAATTGAAGCGCCATTTTAGGCGCACCTAAAATTTCATAACAATGACCAATTCTCAGCAACGCGAAAGCTGTAGGATCGTCTAGTACTAGCGTAAGTTGATAATTTTCAATAGCTTCATTATAGCGTTTTAAACGTTCTAAAACTTTGCCTTTCTCCAGATAAGCACCAACAAAACTATCATCCGAAATTGTAGCAAAATCATATGCTGCTAAAGCTTTTTCATAAGCTTTTATCGTGTAATATTGTTTTCCTAATTGTTGCCACGCTACTTCTGAGTAAGGGTTGTTTTCCAAAAAGTTGTTCAAATATTCTATAGCTTCGTCGTGTTGACTTAAATGATCATAGCAGTAAATTAAATTATACAAGGCTGAGTAATCTGTTACATCTTCATTAAGACATTTTATAAAAAAAACCTTTGCTTTAGAATAGTTCTCAACAAACATATACTCCATGCCTATAAAAGAGAGAATTTCACCTGGATCATCAGTTAATTCTAACACTTTCATATACATACCTATTGCTGCCTCATGATTTTCTTTCTTTGAGTATAATGATGCCTTATGAATATAAATTTCTTCATTTGAGGGTTCTAAAATTTCAAGAGACTGCAAAAGGTCATCAGCACGCTCCAGTTGATCTTCAAATATTAATAATTCTACCTTAAGAAGACTAAGACACATCACATTTGGATGCTGTTCAAGACCAAGGCTTAGGGCTTTTTTTGCCAATGATATTTTACCCGAATCAATATAATGTTGGACAATGGCTTCAAACTCAAGGGCATCAAAAAAATACACCTTGTTGGTCTTTATCATTGACTCAAAACGTGTGAGGCACTGCTCGTATTCCTCAAACATATTTGATTCCATCTACATTGTTTTTAACGAATATAACCGATGGAGGGGCTCCACCCGTTAGTAAATGCGATAGTTTTTTAACAAAGTAATTAACATCTTATTTTTTTACAGTATAAGCGTCTAAGGATTTTAAAATGTTATTGCAGCCAAGTCGTATTTCTTTTTCACTAATAGTTAGTGGCGGTGTGATTCGTAAAGCACGTGATTCATATAACAAGCCAAAAAGTATTACGCCACGTTTTAAACAGTCTTTAATCACCCATTGTGTTGCATCATCTGACGAGAGCATAGCAGCTAACATTAGACCTTTTCCACGAATTTCAGAAATCAAAGGGTGAACAAGAAGTTCTCTAATGAGTTGTTCTTTAAGTAATGTTTCTTCTATAATACCGCTACTTCCAAGTACTCGGAGGGTAGCTAAGGCAGCCGCGGCGATCACTGGATGTCCTCCAAAAGTAGTAATATGGCCAAGTTTAGGTTCGTCAGACAAGAGATACATGAGGTCTTTTGAAGCCGTGAATGCACCTATTGGCATGCCACCACCTAACCCTTTTCCCATGACCAAAATATCTGGGATACAATTGTAATGTTCAAATCCAAAAAGTTTTCCAGTGCGTCCCATTCCTGGCTGGATTTCATCTAAAATGAGTATTGCGCCAACATCAGTGCAACGCTTACGAAGTGATTGGAGATAATCGTTTTGAGGTAAAATAAAACCTGCACCTCCTTGAATGGTCTCTACCACAACGCCTGCGGTCTTTGAGGTGATTTTTGATAAATCTTCAATATTGTTAAAGTGGATAAAATTAACATCAGGCAAAAGAGGCTCGAAAGGTTTCTTTCGAGATTCATAGCCCATAACACTTAACGCGCCCATGGTGTTGCCATGATAGGCGTTATGCATTGCAATTAGTTCGGTGCGTCCTGTGGCTCGACGTGCGAGCTTTAAGGCGCCATCTATTGCTTCAGTGCCTGAATTAGTTAAGTAGGTGCATGACAAAGAATCGGGAAGCACATCAGCAAGCGTCTTACACAAAATCACAGCAGATTCTTGAATATACTCCCCATATACCATCACATGAAGATGTTTCTTCAGTTGTTTTTTTATGGCCTTAATAACCGCCGGATGCCGATGACCTAGACTGCAGGCGGATACCCCAGCTACAAAGTCTAAATATTTTCTACCGTCAGTATCATAAATAAATGAGCCTTTAGCCTTTTTAATGGAAAGGGCGTAGGGGTGAGGTGTAGTTTGTGCTTGAAAATTAAAGAAATCAGAAATCATTGTCAGTATCAGTAGACGGTTTATTCTTACTTTTTCTTATGTTCTTGAAAAAATCTTTAGGCATCTGGACTGGTTTTTTAACTTCATCTTCCTTTTCTCGTGCTTTGACTTCTTCCGGTTTGGCTGACTCGATAGAATTAATCCGATTTTCATCAAAAAATTCAGTTTGTGGGGAATAAGGTGCTAAACCTTTAATAATAGGTAAATCTAATTCTGGATCGTCTTTAAATAAATCTTCGACACTTAATGGTCTTTCGTCATCGCGCCAAATAAAGCCTCGCAGTATTCTATCGCGTTCTTCTATTTCTTCTTCAGGATATGATTTCCCGCCAATTTGCTTAATTTTTATAAGTTCCTCTACCGCGTTTTTTTCAAAAATCATTTTTATTTTTCCGGATTTTGACACATCAATGCCAATCAATTCGCCACTTTCGTTCCTCATATAATAAATGGACTCGGCGTTTTTAATAACATCGACTTGGTAGAGTGCGTTATCCTCAAAAAGACCTATTAATGTGATGCCTTTAATTTGATTGAAACCAATGCCAATACTGTCTTTCGAAACAACAAAAGCATTTCTAAACACCTTCAAACTATCTAAGGTTTCAGTGTTAGGATTGGCCACTAAAACAATTGTATCACCAGTCATTTGATTATCGATATGCCATAAAACAGGGTCTTTCTTCTTGCCAAATGCTTCGGCTCCAGAAAATCGTTTCAAATTGATAAGCTGAGTGATTCCTGTTGCTTGATCGGTATGTATCGAATCCGCTTTACCAGCTAAATTCGATTTAAAAATTTTGGCATTATAGTAGGCTTTTGTAATTCGACTGTCTGGAGGTCCGACAACTTTTATAGTGTCGCTATGAATATAAATGGAGTCATTGTCTTGAAGACCCACCACTACAGCTCTTTTAGTGATATACATTGAGTCTTGCGCACGGTAAATTTCGGCAAAATGGCCTCGAACAACGGTTTTGTTGAGAGTATCTGTCACTTTGATATGATTCACCGCAGAGGCATAATTTCTACCCCTATCAAAATACAAGCTGTCCCCTTCTACAATGGAGTTGTTGTAATATAATTTTGCATCTTTTAAAAAATAACCTAAATCTCTTTTGGTGTCATAAAAACCCCTTTCGCAATAAATGCGACTGTCCTTGCTCACAATGGTACTCGGGCCAAATAAATAAGCATTACTGCTATTGGAATAAAAGTCAAGTTGTTGAGAGTCAATTGTATATTTTTCATTGACGAGATGAACTGAATCTACAAATTGGTATTTTTTAGCTTCCATATAATACCGTCCAATGCGACTGGTAATTGTACCCGTAGTGTCCTGTTCTACGCGTCCCGAGTCTCTGTAATAGGCTTCCTGAACCCGTCGGTCAAAATACAATTTATCAGTATAAATAGTAGAGGATGGGTCTTTTAAAATCACATCTCCACTGGCTATTGCAAATTCGGTTTTCCCACTATAATCAACAAAGTTAGAGCGCATTTCTATTGTGTCTCCTTGTTGGATTAGAACATTGCCGTAGGCTTCAATGTAATTGTCTTTGGCATAATGAATGGCTCGATCACACCACATAAGAACCCCGTTGTGAGAAATTCTGACTTGATCCATTTTATCACGTGTTAAGATGGTGCCTCCAGGAAATCTCTGGGCATCTTTTTCTAAAGACGGCGCATAGTCAATACTTATTTGCTGACGCTCTTGGGCTCGACATAGCCCTGAAACGAAAAGGCAAAAAATAATAATACATCGTAAGAATGACAAACTTTTATTTTTGTCAAAATTACGTATTATTTTCGTTGTAACCCGATACTAATTCTTCGAGTGATATGGCATATACAGCTTTGACAGACTTGGTTAAAGTGGTCCATGTTGCGGTCTCACCGCGTTCCATTCGGGAATATGCCGACCTTGAGATATTAAGCATTCGAGCGGCTTGAATTTGAGTCCAGCCTTTTTCAAAGCGTAACTTTCTCATTTTTAACCCTATATGTTGATTTAACGATGGTCGCAAGAGATTTTAATTTTGCATCGCAAATTGAAACCAAATTTAGCATTTATGCAAATATGACCGAAAATAGGTCAGAGTTCCCGTTAAGTGAATAAAAAACAAATAATGCATCACGATTATCCCGATAGATTATTATTTCGCTTATGAACTTCTTTCACTTGAAGGTAACGGTATCGAAAAATGAACGATAAATTTATTGTATTCTAAAAATTATAGAAAAGGGAGTCATTGTTTTTGAACAAATTCAGAGCGAAGTACAATTTTAGTTTTTTGAAATTTGCAATCAATTTCATCAGAATTGATGGTTAGTCGAATACCCTTGATCACGCTACCTCTTTTGATGGTCAAACCCGTACCTTTCACTTTCAGGTCTTGGATTATTTTTACGTTGTTTCCGTCTTGAAGAATTTTACCATTACAATCTTTTGTATCCATGAGGCTATCTGTAAATGATTAAAAAATATACTGTCTAATATTGAATGATTTTTGTGGTCTGTACTAAAGATAATTTCATTTTTACAGAATTATTTATCGATTAACTCAATTGCTACTTAATTGGCTTTTTTGTCTTCGGTTATTATATTAAGCCAAATAATAAGTAATGCACCATACTCTGTAACCTCATTAGGCTTAACGTTTGGAATTAATTTGATGGTAAAGTTATCTTCCAAATCAAGGCGTGCAAATGTATTATCTGAAAATGGTTTGTTTTCGATCTGGACCTACAGAAATAATTGTAATAGGAATTTCCATTTCCTTTTCGATAAACGCAATATAATCCATTAAATGTATTGGCAATTCATCCTCAGTAGTCATACCTGTCAGGTCTTCATTCCAGCCCTTAAAAGACTTATATATGGGTTCTACGAATTCTGGTGCAATATCGAATGGAAGATGAGTAATCTCTTTGCCTTTATGCTTGTAGGCGGTACAAATGTCGATGCTCTCAAATCCTGAGAGTACATCGGCTTTCATCATCATCAATTGGGTAACACCATTCACCTGACAACTGTACTTCAATGCAACCAGATCGAGCCAACCACAACGCCTTGGTCGGCCAGTCGTCGCACCAAATTCGTGCCCTACACGAGACATGGTAGCACCATTGTCGTCAAATAATTCTGTTGGAAATGGTCCAGACCCTACACGGGTGGTGTATGCTTTAAAAATTCCGAATACCTCGCCAATGACTCCAGGCGCAATGCCAAGTCCTGTACACGCTCCTGCAGCGGTAGTAGTTGAGGATGTGACAAATGGATAGGTTCCAAAATCAATATCGAGAAGTGAGCCTTGCGCACCTTCCGCTAAAATTGGTTGATTGTGTTTTAAAGCATCGTGCAAAAAAGCTTCAGAATCAATAAACTTCAAGGATTTTAGCAAGTCGATGGCTTCAAAAAAGTCTTTTTCTAAGGCATCCAAATCATACTCAATACTAGCCTGATGAAAATTAATTAGCGTACAATGCTTGTCTGCAAGCTGTCTGTATTTGGTAATCCATTCGGGAGATTCAATGTCTCCGACTCTGATTCCATTTCTACCAGTCTTATCCATGTAAGTAGGACCAATTCCTTTGAGGGTAGAGCCAATTTTAGCTTTACCTTTGGCTGCTTCACTAGCTGCATCAAGCAATCGGTGAGTAGGTAAAATTAAGTGAGCCTTTCTCGAAACAAATAGATTTTTACGATAATCCACACCTTCTTCGTTGAGTTTGTCCAACTCTTTTTTGAAAATAACAGGATCAATCACAACACCGTTGCCCACCACATTAATGGCTTTATCATGAAAAATTCCTGATGGAATGGTATGAAGAACGTGCTTGTTTCCATTAAAAACCAATGTGTGACCTGCATTTGGCCCGCCTTGAAAACGAGCAATAATATTGTATTTGGCAGTGAGAACATCGACAATTTTTCCTTTGCCTTCATCACCCCACTGTAATCCAAGAAGTAGATCTACTGCCATATTCGGTTTTATTTCTGTTTGTTTTTAGTTCCGTAAAAATATAATGAGTGTTTGTGTATATTAATGTCAAACAATTCCTCAATTGTTTTTTTAATGGTTTGAATCCTTGGATCGCAAAATTCAATAACTTCACCAGTATCACTTAAAATGACATGGTCGTGTTGTTTGTCGAAATGAGATTTCTCATATTGGGAGTGATTCCCTCCGAACTGGTGTTTGCGAACTAAGGCACATTGCTGAAGAAGCTCAATGGTGTTATAGAGTGTTGCACGAGACACACGATAGTTTTTTTCTTTCATGGTCATGTAGAGCGCTTCGATGTCAAAATGTGTTTCTTGATTGTAAATTTCTTGTAGTATAGCATAGCGCTCAGGTGTTTTACGATGCCCGTTCGACTCAAGAAAATCTGTAAAGACCTCTTTAACTATTTCTTGTTGTTTTATGCCTGATTTTATACTCATTAGCTAATGATGCAAAGTTAATTAAACTCGGACAACTTTATCAATCCCATTCATATTTTTCAAATGTTGCACCAGTTTAGTAACATAATTGTTATTTTTTACGGATAAAGTGATTGTGCCGTTGAACACACCCCCTTGAGTATCAAAGCTAAGAGAATTAATATTTACGTTCATGGTGTTTGAAATTACACGAGTAACTTCATTCACAAGCCCCAAATGATCTAATCCTGACAATTTCAACACGGCTGTAAATTCTTGTTGAGACGAATCAATCCACTGTGCTTTAATGATGCGATAGGCAAAGTTTGATTGTAGGCTAAGGGCGTTTGGGCAATCGTGTTTATGAATTTTAATGCCATCATTTATGGTTAAAAAACCAAACACCTTATCGCCAGGAATCGGACTGCAGCAAGGCGACAATTTATAATCCAGTCGTTCGCGATCATTACCAAAGACCAGTAAGTCATATTTAGATGTGATTTCATTATCATTAATCCCTTTTGGTGCTGAATCCTTTCTAATGCTTCGCTTTATAAAACTCATCAACATGTTGCTGCGTGATGATGCAAATTCTTTAATCATTTTACTGTCTATAGCGCCTACTCCCACACGATAAAATAAATCTAAACTCGTTTTGAGTTTAAAGAAATTTACCATTGCATTAGTCTCTTTAGTGTTTAATGGAATTTTAAGCTGCTTCAGTTTACGCCTCAAAATTTCTTTACCGTCTTCAGCAATTGATTTCGTCTCTTCTTTTAGAGCTGTTTTTATTTTAGATCGAGCGCGTGCCGTAATTGTATAATCTAACCAGCTTTGAGAAGGTTTAGCGTTTTCTGAGGTGATTACCTCTACAGAATCACCGCTTGAGAGCTGATAATCTAAAGGTTTTAATTTACCATTAACCTTGATACCGCGCGTATGCATACCAACTTCAGTATGAATGGCATAGGCAAAATCTAAAGCTGACGCTCCTTTGGGAAGCGATTTTAATTCACCAGTTGGGGTAAAAACAAATATTTCTTGAGCGTAAAGGTTAAATTTAAACTCTTCAACAAAATCTACAGCATTGATTTCATGATTTTCAATAGCATCTTGAAGTTTATTTACCCAAACATCTAAATTATCCTCTTCGCCATTATTTTTATATTTGTAGTGTGCAGCGTAGCCTTTTTCAGCGACTTCGTTCATGCGCTCACTTCTAATTTGAATTTCAATCCACTTGCCCTGAGGGCCCATCACAGTGATATGAAGTGCTTCATATCCAGTAGATTTAGGAGCTGATATCCAATCTCTAAGTCTGGTTGGGTTAGGGGTATATTCATCTGTAATAATGGAGTATATTTTCCACGCTAAAAACTTCTCGTTTTTTTCCTTACTCTTATAAATAATACGCATGGCAAACTTATCATACACTTCTTGATAGGAAATGTTCTGTTTCCGCATCTTATTACGAATGGAGTAAATAGACTTTGGTCGACCTTTAATAATGCAATTGATCTTTTCTTTGGTCATTGCTTTTTGAAGGGCTTCGCTAAAAGCTTTTATATATTCATTTTGCTCTTCTTTGCTTTCTTCTTTTTTCGCAACGATTAAATTGTACATTTCAGGTTCAGTGTATTTTAGGCCCAAATCTTCAAGTTCTGTTTTGATATTGTACAACCCAATACGATGGGCGAGAGGCGCATAAATATAGAGGGTTTCTGAGGCTATTTTAACTTGCTTTTCTGGGCGAATATTAGACATGGTTTGCATATTGTGCAAACGGTCTGCAATTTTTATAATTATTACCCTGACATCCTCATTAATTGTCAGAAGCATTTTTCTAAAATTCTCCGCTTGCAAAGACACTTTGTTCTCTGCGTTAAGCTTGCCTATTTTGGTCAAACCCTTTACAATGCGACTCACATCACGACCGCACGCTTCTTCGAGCATGTCGTAGGTATAATTCGAATTGTCTTCAACCACGTCATGCAATAAAGCAGCTGCAATCGATGTGGCATCTAGACCAATTTCTGATGCTACGATACGCGCAACAGCGATGGGATGAAATATGTAAGCTTCGCCCGATTCGCGCCTTTGCTCATTATGAGCTGCTACTGCAATGTCAAAAGCTTTACGGATCAGTTGTTTATCTTCACGAGTCAAAGATCTATAGCTAACCCTTAGAAGTTCTTTGTAGGCGTTTTTAATCGCGCTATTTTCCGCTAATTCTTTTGTTGAAGACATGTTTAAAAATAATACTTTGTCCAAGAAATACAACCTTCTTTTTGAAATTAAATCGCTCTTTGCCGTTTTGCCTCAAAGATAAGAACTGCTGCTGCGACTGAAACATTCATTGAGTCAATTTGTCCTGACATGGGTATTTTAATAATTTTATGAGCTGCTTTTAGCCAGAGATCGCTCAAACCTTCATCTTCAGTGCCCACCACAAGGGCCGAAGCCGAAGTGTAATCTGCGGTGAGGTATGATTCAGCCTTGTCTAAGGCGGCCGCCATTGGTCTAATGCCTTTGTTTTGAAGCCATGCAATTACTTCTTCTGTGTTGCCTGTGGCGATTGGAAGAGTGAACAAGCAACCTACAGATGATCTTATTATATTGGGATTGTAAAGATCTGTCTTTGGATTGGCAATAATAACCGCATCCAATTGTGCGGCATCAGCAGTTCTCAAAAGCGCTCCAATATTACCAGGTTTTTCAGGTGCTTCGGCAACTAGAATGAGGGGGTTTTTTGAGTTTAGTTCGATTGAGGTTAGTTGATGATTTCGAACCTTGGCAATGGCCAAAAGTCCTTCGGTTGTGCCACGATGGGCAACTTTCTCATAAACATTTTGACTCAAAGAAATGTATTCAATTGCGCCATCAGGCAAGTTTTTAATTGGAAAGTTGTCAAGATAAAACACGACCTCAATTTCATAACGTCCAGCTAAGGCGAGACTGATTTCACGTTGACCTTCAATAACAAACAACCCACTCGTTTTTCGCAATTTTGACTTCAATTTGAGCTGAAGTAATTGCTTAACGAGTGGGTTGGTCGTACTAGAAATGTGTTTGTTCATATCAATCGAAACGGACTATAAAGCTTTGTCCGAAAGATACTACTTTTTTGATCTAGTTAGATTCGAATTTCTTTTTGTATCGCTGCCAAAGTTCTGTTTGATGACTTTCTAAACTAATCTCTCGTCCGTCGATAAAAGCCTTGTTTAATTGGTTTCCAATCATGTCTAAAGCATCACCTTCACTGATAAAAAGGGTTGCACTTTTTCCTACTTCTAAAGTGCCGTATTCATTGTCAATACCAAGTAATTTTGCCGTGTTAGCTGTAATCATACTTAAAGCAATTTCTTTATCTAAACCTTGTCCTACGACTTGACCAGCGAAAAAAGGCAAATTTCTACTTTGAAAATTGGCTTTTCCTCCAGTATTTAAACCCACCAAGATACCCGCATCAGCAAGAAGTTTAGGTAGTTTGTATGGCATGTCATAGTCATGATCTTCAGATCTTGGCAGTCTGTGTGTATTGCTTAACAATACTCCGACACCTTCTTTTTTTAACAGCTCGGTTACTTTATAGGCTTCTTCAGCACCTACCAAAACTATAGATACACCATTGTGTTTTGCAAAGGCCACGGCATCAGTAATTCCTCGTTCATCCCCAACATGAACATATAAATGTTGCGATCCATTGAATAAACCTGCCATTGCCTCGAATGGCAAATTTTTTGGTGTTCTAGCACCTCCTAAATAAGCCTTGCTTTCATCAAAAAATTGCTGAACACTGCGAACCTCTTTGTCGTAGTTTTTATTAGACTCTAAGGTCCATGATCTCGTAGCCCAATTTCGAGAATAACTCAAAGTTCTTGGCCAATTTAAATGTATCCCATCATCGACTTTCACAGCGGCATCTTCCCAATTCCATGCATCGAGTTGCACAACAGAGGAAGTGCCTGAAATACGACCACCTTGAGGGGTTGCTTGTGCGAGTAAAACGCCATTAGGTCTCATTGATTCCACCACCTTTGATTCAGCATTGTAGGCAATGAGACTTCTGATGTGTGGCAGTAATTCACCAAGTTCTTCTTGATCATCACTGGCGCGAACCGCATCAACTTCAACCAGTCCTAAAGTGCTGTTTGCAGCAATAAATCCAGGGTAAACCTGTTTGCCTTGAGCGTCGATAATTAGAGCGCCTTCAAGACTACCATTAAAGCGCGCTTGACTAGAAACGACTGTTAGTTTACCTTTTTCAAAAACTAAAACAGCGTCTGTGATTACTTCTCCGTTTCCAACGTGAACTGTACCACCAATAATTGCAACTCTTGTCTTTTGCTCCAAACCCGGTGTTTGTTGGGCTTGAGTCATCATTCCTAGAAGAAGAAATGGTATTAATGTATGTTTTAAAAATGTCATAAGTCAATAGTTTTTATAGTGAATCGCAGTGAAGAAGTTCTTGCTCCTTTTTGCGAGCGGGCTGGGTAGCCATACCTTTGTTTTTCTCTTTCAACATCAGATTGATGAGTAATGCACGTTCTTCGGCAATGGCCTTTCGCTGTGCCGCATCGCGTTCGATATCAAAGTAAACAACACCTTCAATCATGGTTTGCTCGGCTTTGGTATATACAGACAGTGGATGACCATTCCATAATACCAAATCAGCGTCTTTACCAACTTTTACACTACCTACACGATCATCAATTTGCAATAGTTTAGCTGGGTTTAAGGTGACCATCTTCCAAGCCTCTTCTTCTGAAACACCACCATATTTCATGGTTTTTGCAGCCTCTTGGTTGAGTCTACGAGACATTTCAGCATCGTCACTATTAATGGCTGTTACAACACCAACTTCATGTAGAATTGCTGCATTATATGGAATAGCATCATTAACTTCAAATTTGTAGGCCCACCAGTCACTAAAGGTTGAGGCTCCAACGCCATGCTCCAGCATTTTGTCGGCTACCTTATATCCTTCAAGAATATGAGTAAAAGTATTGATATTAAAGTTGAATTGCTCAGCGACTTTCATCAACATGTTGATTTCGCTTTGAACATATGAGTGGCAGCTAATGAATCTTTCTTTATTGATAATTTGAGCCAGCACTTCCATTTCTAAATCCTTGCGATATGCAACACCACTTTTCTTTTTGTCATCATATGCCTTAGCTCTTGTAAAGTAGTCTAAATATACTTGTTCGACACCCATTCGGGTTTGAGGAAAGCGACTAAAACTACCCCAGTTCGATTGTTTTACGTTTTCTCCAAGCGCAAATTTTATAAATGGTTTGGCGTTTGGATTAAGTAAATTATTTGCCGATTCACCCCACTTTAATTTGATAATGGCTGATTGACCACCTATAGGATTCGCTGATCCATGTAGAATTTGAATTGAGGTTACCCCACCAGCTAAATTTCTATAGATATTAATGTCATTGGCCACAACAACATCACCGATAGAAACCTCCGCCGATGAATTGTGTCCTCCTTCATTGATGCTAGAAGCAGCAATGTGGGAATGTTCATCAATAACACCAGCAGTTAAATGTTTGCCCGTTGCGTCAACAACCTTTGCGCCAGAGGCTGATAGGTTTTTTCCAATCTTGACAATTTTACCTTTCTTCACCAATACGTCGGTTTCGGTCATGATTCCTTCGTCTTCATTCGTCCAAACTGTAGCATTTTTGAAAAGGATGGTTTCTTGTTGAGGCAGTTTCTCGAAACCATAAGCCATGTTAGGATAAGTTACAGGAAGTATTAATGGGGCGCTAAACTCTCTGTCTGCTTTGTCGCTATCTTTAGAAGTTTCAGCTTCAATTTTTGCACTGTCGAATCTTTCTGATGAACCATCAACAAAAACAATTTGCCCACTGAGGTGATTGTTATCAATGACCTTAGCTGATATCCGATTGATTCCTTTAGCCGTGCTGTCTTGACTAGTAAATGTGAAATTCGCCCAGTCGCCATTCATGGCCACTGAAGATTTTAACTCTTGGTCTCCAAATTTCACTGATGATTTCATTTTTTCAGCAGAGCCACTCAGTTCAATTAAAAATTCACCTTTTGAGGTCGAGATACTGAAATTACCTCGTATATCTTTCGTATCCATCGCGTTCAACACTTCGCGTTGTCCTCGAACCCAGTTTTCATGGATAATTGTCTTATCGTCAAAGATATCGCCAGATGTTATGATGAAATTAGCATGAGCGCCCGCTTTAAGCGTACCTAGTTTTGACGATTGTCCTAATATCCTAGCTGGAACCTCGGTTAGGGCGGCTAAAGCTGTTTCTTTGTTTAATCCATAATTTACAGCTTGACGCAAGTGAGTAAAGAAGTCTTTTGGAGATGAATGTCCATCCATAGTAATGGCAAATGGAATTCCTGCTTCTTGCATCATTTTAGGATTGGCAGGACTTTGATTCCATTTTCTAAGTTTAGATATATCTAAGGCTTCAGCGGTAAATACATCTTCAACATCATAAGGTTTTGGAAAGTTGATCGGTAAAATAAAAGTACCATTAGTTGCTTTGACATCATCGAGTCGTTCAAACTCGTCACCACTTCCGACAAACACATATTGAACTCCGAATTTGTCTCCAACTTTATCAGTTCTCAAAGCATTGTTTCGATCTTGACTTACCATGATCTGAAACATGTTTTTATTATTAATTAAGGACTCAAGAGCAAGATCAGTTGTAGAAACATTTCCTTGGGCATACCAATCGGCATCAATATACATTTGTTCCAATAAGGATAAAGTACCCATGATTGAGCTGGGATAAGATTGTGCAGATTGTACACTTTTGGATGTAGACAAGTATTGTCCCGATTTAGAGTTTAAAATCCGTTGCGCATCACTTCCATCTGGAGTTAAAGCGATTAGCGATCCAGTACCTCGAACAACACCGTCCGCCATATGGGTATTGACAGCACCAAAGCCCGCTTGACGGTAACTTTTTGCAGCTTTATCATCAAACTTGAAGTAGTTTACTGCATCTTGTTCTGCCCGAATATGATCATTCCAATAATAACCTTCTCGCGTAGCTTCATATACGGCAGTTCGTCCGCCGCCTCGAGGACGTTCGGGTTTTGCAACGCCGAGAGTTGAATAAGCATCAATAAACGAAGGGTAGATGGTTTTACCTTGGGCATCAACCGTCACAGTATTTGGGGGAATTGCAATTTTGCTACCAACAGCTACTACAACACCATTTTTGAACAGTAAAGTGCCGTTATCGAAAACCGTAGTTGGATTGACATAAATTTTGGCGTTGGTCAATGCAGTATAATTCGTATTTACAGCGATGACCCCGTCATTTTTTGGAAAATAGTCAATTTGAGCTTGAGCAGTAAAAGTTACAGTCATAACACAAATGAGCAACGAAAAGAAATTTTTCATTTTAAATTTGAATTGATTAATTAAAGAAATAGCGATATATAAGTTTGTGAATGTAATAATTTTTTCTCATTGTTTCAATGTTCGAAAAAAATTGACAATTAAACCTACGGCTTCATTATAACTTTTGATGCCGCTGTTTTGTGCGTTAGACTTGAGGTATTGGTTGTAACTTTTTTTAAATAATGGCTCAAAAGGATTTTGATAGCTATTCCAGAAAAGACTGGATTCATTATAGTTCATCAAAATTCCGAAGTTTATTTTTTCCAAACAGGAATGATATTGGACTTGGTCCACTTTATAAAGTTCATTCAAACAAATTCTTAAAGCCATTATGGCGCCACTATATTGTAAGATTTCTTGGTCACTATAATGACAAGCTAAAATACCTAAAAAATTCGCTTCATTTTCTGCTGCATAACCCATTTTGTGTACTCGCTCATGGGCTATTGTACTTGCTAATGTATAGGAAGGTAACAAATTATTTACTTGAGATTCAAGTGTAAATGGATTTAAATAACCACTAAAACCCATATAGGTTAGTGGAGTGCTTAGCAAGGATACCTTGGTACTTGGCGGAACTGAAACTCCATTGTGATGTAAACGAGAAAGAACGTCAAAACCTATATTTAAATCCTGACTCAATATTTCAATGTTAAGGTTATGATGAACAGGAAGACTGTCATTTTTTGTGATTTCAATTTGAAGATTGTTCGATTTCTGAATGAACATATTTGTTACCTCTATCAATTGTTCAGTTGTGTAATTCGTGCTAAGACTGAGTTGCTGAGCAAGAGGTAAACGATGATAGTTGAGTCCCCACATCAAATGAAATACAAAAAAAATCACAGCTGCTGTGCTACCGATATTAAAGATGAAGTGCTTTAACGATGACCTCCAGCTTTTTAATAGCACCCACCTCAGAATCCAGATGACTACAATGATATACGTCAGATCGCCAACTGAAAAGGGTATCGATCCAAATAGTCTATTTTGGAAAGCAATTAAGTAGGTGTAAAGACCACGGCTGTAATAGTTTTCAATCCAATCGGGATGCAGCCGCAAAAATTGTAAGAGCAGATATTGCGGAATAATGCTAAGAGTTAAAAATAATTTGATTCTTGGTCGCATCTTTCAAAAGTAACCAAACATTGGGATTGACCGAATTGATTGATTAAATTTGTAGCAATAAATTTATATCTATGACCTTAAAAGATCTTCAGCCCCAAGCCATTTGGAAAAACTTTGAATTACTAAATGCTGTTCCGCGTCCCTCCAAAAAAGAAGAGCGTGTGATACAGTTTATGATCGATTTCGGTAAAAACTTAGGATTTGAAACAGAAAGAGACCTCATAGGGAACGTTTTGATTAAAAAACCCGCTACAGCTGGTATGGAAAACAGACAGACTGTTGTACTCCAATCGCATCTTGATATGGTTCATCAAAAAAATAACGATACAGATTTTGACTTTGACACTCAAGGGATTCAGATGTATGTTGATGGGGATTGGGTTCGTGCCAAAGGCACCACACTTGGTGCTGATAATGGATTAGGCGTTGCTACCATTATGGCTGTTTTAGAAAGCACCAATATGCCGCATCCAGCTATCGAGGCCTTGTTTACCATTGATGAAGAAACAGGCATGACAGGAGCTTTGAAGCTGAAAAGGAATTGGTTAAAGGGAACTATTTTACTTAACCTTGATACTGAAGACGACGATGAGATTGGAATTGGTTGTGCGGGTGGAATAGATATTTCTGCTACCAGAAATTATCCGATGATTCCAGTACCTCAAGGATACTCTGGCCTGCAAATTTTGATAAAAGGGTTAAACGGAGGCCATTCAGGTGTCGATATACATCTGGGTTTAGGTAATGCTAATAAAATCTTAGCCCGATTACTACAAGATGTAGCTTCAAAAGTACCTTTTGGTTTAGTGTCGATCGATGGTGGAAGTTTGCGTAATGCCATTCCGAGAGAAGCGAAAGCTGAAGTGGTATGCAAAGTTGAGGATGTTGATAAACTCCAACAAGAGGTACAAATACTTGGTGATTTGATCAAACTCGATTATAAAACCATTGATCCAGGATTAGTAATTTCAACTACCGTTTTTGCTGCGCCAGAAAGAATGTTGACATCAGAGGATCAATCCACCTTATTGACTGCTTTACGAGTTGCGCAAAATGGAGTGTATCGCATGAGTCCAGACATTGAAGGATTGGTTGAAACATCGAATAACCTTGCGCGTGTATTATTATTCGAAGGCAAATTGATGGTCCATTGTCTGACCCGTTCTTCAGTCGAATCTTCACGTGATGATTTAGCTAATGTGCTCAGAGCTGCTTTCGAAATAGCCGACTGCGATGTTGTTTTTTCAGGAGGATATCCCGGTTGGAAACCTAACACAAATTCGGATATTTTGAGGGTTCTGGTTCAGTTGTATAAAAGACTCAATAATGGTGAAGAAGCTAAAGTAGCTGCTATACATGCTGGCCTAGAATGTGGAATTTTAGGCGAACGTAATCCTGGAATGGATATGGTTAGTTTTGGTCCTACCATCAAAGGCGCCCACTCACCAGATGAAAGAGCATCGATAAGCTCTGTGCAAAAATATTGGACTTTCTTTAAGGAAGTACTTTCCAACATACCTTCGAAATAAGTTCTCATTTCTTTTTCGTCCTTCTTTGTTCTTTAATTTTTTAGATTTTTATTTAAAATTAATTGAAATTTTTTTCAAAAGAAATACTTTGGTTTGATAAAATTTATTATTTTCCAAACTTAAATTATTCAAAATCGACTTTTTTTATGAAAAAAATTACTTTTCTATTCGCTTTACTATTGAGCGGATTTGTTTTTGGGCAGTGTGACCCGATTACGTCGTTTCCTTATGCTCATGGTTTCGAAACGCTAGATTGCTGGACAAACTCATCAACGTCAACACCGTGGGCGTTGGATGATGGATCAGACTTTGGCCCTGGTTCAGTGACTGAAGGTGCGCAAGCAGTGTTCTTTAATGATTATGACTTTTCATCTGGTTCAACTTCTGATTTGATGTCTCCATATTTGGACACATCTTCCTTGAGTTTGCCTCGCTTAACTTTTGATTACTATGATGGTGGAGGCTCAGATACCGTAGAGGTTTTAGTATTTGATGGGACTGACACTGTGGTTGTTTATGAAACTGCAGGTACAGTAAATACCTGGACTGAAATTGTAATTGACTTACCACAGTATGCTGGTCAAACCATTAAGATTGGATTTAGAGGAACTAGTGTTTACGGAACTTCAAATCCTCATATTGATAATCTTGTAGTTGCCGAAGGTCCGACATGTTTAGCACCTACTGGCATTACTGTTTCGGGCTTATCTACTGTTGGTGCAACACTTTCTTGGACAGCGGGAAACACTGAAACGGATTACGAATATGTCGTTCAAGCTGCTGGAACAGGTGAACCAACTGCTTCAGGAACTGCTGTTACTGGCGCAACAACAGTGGATATTTCATCTTTAGATCCTCAAACTGATTACGAAGTATATGTGCGATCGGCTTGTGATGCGGGAGAATTCAGCACTTGGACAGGCCCTGAGACTTTTTTTACAGGTTATTGTGTTCCGTCATCAACGAGTTCTTCCACTTATGTTGATAGTTTTGTGACAGAAGGCGGTACAACTAACATTAATAGTACGTCTAGTGGTTATGCTACAGACGGTTATTCAGATCAATTTTCAGGAACTGAATCTGTTTCTTCTTTTGCTGAAGGATCATTTACTTTCACTTCAACGATTGTTGGAGGAACTGCTGGTTTTGCCCTATGGGTAGATTGGAATAATGATCTCACATTTGATACTGCGACAGAAACAATTTTTAATACTACGAGTTATGGATCAGGTCCTTTCTCAGGTTCTGTTTCTGTTCCAGCTGGAACAGCAAATGGAGATTACAGGATGCGAATTATGACTGATTATAGCGATTCTAATCCGGATGATAATGCTTGTGCATTTAATGCCACCAGAGGTGAGGTTGAAGATTATAAGATAACTGTAATTGATCCGCCAAGTTGCTTAGACCCCGTTGACTTTGTCGTTTCTGACATCACTAGTGTAGGGGCAACTATTGCTTGGTCTGGAGCTACTGCACAGACTGGTAATGTTGTAGAGTTTGACACTTCATACACTTGGTTGGGCTACATGAATTGGTTTGAGTTGGCTGAAAATGGTGGTGGTTTTGTTTCTGGTGGCGGCTGGGGAGTTAGCGATTTAAAATCTGTTGCTGACACCAGTGCCAATACATTGACACTGCAACCTAATTTCAATACTTACGGTGACAATCCTACAGACGGATATTGGGTTAACCAAGATACAGGTGCTGGAAATAAGAATATGCAAGCATCGACCTATGTCGAAGACTTAACACTAAACGGTGCAGATTTGACTTTCCATGGTTCAGTAGCATCGTACACACTAGATCCAGCTTACACGGCTAAATTCTTCATCAAAGCACTAGATCCAGCTAATAATTACGCCGATGCATTTGGTGGCTCAAAAACCTTTGATCTGCCTGAAAGTGGCAACTTTACTGTGTCAGCTTCTGCTGCAGAGTTGGCAACTGGACTGATAGTTCAATATGGCTTCGAGGTTTTTGGAGCAAATGCAAATCCTGCAAATGAGACTGCCTTAGGATCCGTAGTGGTAACAACCACTGAGGTCGCAACTTGGGAGTACGAATTGGTATTGGAAGGCGAAACGCCAACAGGAACTGGAACAATTACTACCGATAATCCTTTAACCATTCTAGGCTGTTATGCCAATACAGGCTATGACCTTTATGTTCGTAGAGTATGCGACAGTGGGAATAGCAATTGGACAATGACTTCTTTTACAACGGAATGTGAAACAGTGTCAACGTTTCCTTATGCTCATGGTTTCGAAACGCTAGATTGCTGGACAAACTCATCAACGTCAACACCGTGGGCGTTGGATGATGGATCAGACTTTGGCCCTGGTTCAGTGACTGAAGGTGCGCAAGCAGTGTTCTTTAATGATTATGACTTTTCATCTGGTTCAACTTCTGATTTGATGTCTCCATATTTGGACACATCTTCCTTGAGTTTGCCTCGCTTAACTTTTGATTACTATGATGGTGGAGGCTCAGATACCGTAGAGGTTTTAGTATTTGATGGGACTGACACTGTGGTTGTTTATGAAACTGCAGGTACAGTAAATACCTGGACTGAAATTGTAATTGACTTACCACAGTATGCTGGTCAAACCATTAAGATTGGATTTAGAGGAACTAGTGTTTACGGAACTTCAAATCCTCATATTGATAATCTTGTAGTTGCCGAAGGTCCGACATGTTTAGCACCTACTGGCATTACTGTTTCTGCTATTTCTGCAAACGGCGCAACGCTTTCTTGGACAGCAGGAAACACAGAAACAGACTACGAATATGTTGTTCAAGCTGCTGGAACAGGTGAACCAACTGCTTCAGGAACTGCTGTTACTGGCGCAACAACAGTGGATATTTCATCTTTAGATCCTCAAACTGATTACGAAGTATATGTTCGATCTGATTGCGGTGCAGGAGACTTTAGTTCGTGGACAGGTCCAGTTGTTTTTACCACACTTTGCGCTACTGTAACTACCTATCCTGATGTAACTACGTTTGATAACAATCCACCAACTGATTGTTGGAATGAGGCTGATAGTGGTGAAATTATTGATGGACCAAGCGATTTAGGTTCGGGGTCATGGAGAAGCGGCACCACCTACAATGATGGAACTTCAAGTGTTCCCTCCAATGCAATCAACTTATATAGTAACAATAAACGAGATTGGTTGATTTCTCCTATTTATGACGTTTCTGTTGGCGATTTAAGTTTGATCGTGCATGTTGCTGTGACCAACTGGAATACTGAAGCGGCTGATAATATGGGAAGTGATGATGAAGTTTCTTTACTCATGACGGCTGACTATGGAACCACATGGACGGTACTGGAAGCTTGGAATGCATCCAACCAACCTGCAACTAATGGTACTGAGTTTGTTTATGACCTTTCAGGTATGACAGGAGAAATTCAGTTTGCATTCTTGGGTAGTGATGGTACTACTGACGATTCTC
The DNA here is from genome assembly GCA_943788695.1 of uncultured Flavobacteriaceae bacterium. Taxonomy (GTDB): domain Bacteria; phylum Bacteroidota; class Bacteroidia; order Flavobacteriales; family Flavobacteriaceae; genus JALRKI01. The sequence continues at coordinate 363,626 of CALSRG010000002.1, read as the reverse complement.
AGGATTATGATTTCCATGTAGGTTATATGGAATTAACTTCAGCCTTGTCTGTTCAGAATATTGAATTGACAAATGCTTTAAGATCATACCCTAACCCAGTGATTCATTCATTGACGATTCAATCTCAAGACAATATTCAAGATGTTACTATCTTCAATATGTTAGGACAAAGAGTTGCTCGATTGGCGTCAAATGCGAATCATGTGCAAGTAGATATGAGCACTTTAAAAACAGGGGTTTACTTTGCTAAAGTAACAACGGCTAAAGGGACAGAAACCTTGCGCATACTCAAGCAATAAAATTCCATTAATTCTATTTATCAAAGGCCACCTTCGGGTGGCCTTTGTTTTTTGTTTAAATTAGACCGATTAAAAAGTCGCCATGGCAGCACCATTTTTTTCCTTCGTGATTCCGGTTTTTAACCGGCCTAACGAGATTTCGGAATTACTTACTAGTATGCTTAATTTGTCAGGAGAAACAACCTTTGAGGTAGTAGTTGTGGAGGATGGTTCTTCAGAAACTTCGGAAGCTGTTATAAATTCTTTTCACAAACAGCTCAACATCACTTATCTCATCAAATCAAACACAGGTCCTGGAGATTCTCGTAATTACGGAATGATGCGGGCAAAAGGCGATTATTTTATCATATTAGACTCCGATGTTATTTTGCCAAAACAGTACCTGCGAGAAGTTGAAATTGGTTTGAAAGAGAACCATGCAGACTGTTTTGGGGGTCCAGATGCCGCTCATTCAAGTTTTTCAAAATTGCAAAAAGCGATTAATTTTGCCATGACTTCAATACTAACTACAGGGGGTATAAGGGGAGGTGTATTGTCGAAGAGAACTTTTCAACCGCGCAGTTTTAACATGGGATTGTCGAGAATTGCATTTGAGGCTAGTGGTGGTTTCGGCCGCATTCACCCTGGTGAAGATCCAGATCTGGTAATGCGTTTGTTAAAATTAGGTTTTAAAACAGTTCTTTTTTCAAAGGCTTTTGTCTACCACAAGAGGCGGGTGTCATGGTCTAAATTTTACACACAAGTCAATCGCTTTGGTAAAGTAAGGCCAATATTAAATTTACGGCATCCTGAATCGAAACGACTCACGTATTGGTTTCCAAGCTGCTACCTATTGGGAGTGGTGTTTTCGTTTGTCATGATTGCATTCGGCTACTGGTGGTTTTTAGCCTTATTAGGGGTTTATCAATTCCTTCTTTTTGTGGTTGCGTTGATACGTAATTCAAGTTTTTCCATTGGTGCTATGGCTGTGGTTGCTGCTAACATTCAATTTTATGGATACGGATTTGGATTTTTGTTTAGTACCGTGAAATTAGCTTTGTCAAGTAAAGCACCGGAGGAATTATTTCCTGATCGATTTTTTAAATTGCTACCATGAAGCACTGGTTAAAAATATTGTTTAAACAAGCGAAAGAAGGTCGCTTTAAGATTTTTTTGATCTGTTTCGCCTTTGTGTTTTCAATAGCCTCACTCAATAAAATGTCCAAGTATTATACCAATAATTTAAGAATCACATTAAACATTACAGATCTTCCAACAGATAAAGTTCTTGTTAATGAGAGTGAGGTGCAAATTGATTTAACCCTCACGACTTACGGATTTAATTGGCTAAGGTATGCCGTTATACATCCTAAAATGAGTCTTTCAGCTCAGGACTTAGATGTGACTCAAACCTCTTATGTATGGATGCCAAATAAGCATGCCAACCTAATAAGGTCACAATTGGATAAAGATGTAGATTGGGATATGGCTGCGAGTGAGCCTCTTGATATTCCATTTGATCAATATGATCAAAAAAAGGTTCCAATCATTTTAAATGCGAAGTTATCATTTGCACCAGGTTATGATAGCTACGAGTCTCCCGTACTTCAACCCGATTCGGTAATAATCGTAGGACCGTCTGGATCTTTAAAAGCTATAAAATCTGTTATCACAGTACCCTTCGAAAAGGAACAGATAAAAGCCAATTTAGATCAATTAGTTGCTCTTTCCAAATTAGATGATCCCAGATTTCGCTTAACATTTTCAGAGACTAGAGTTATCGCCAAAGTTGACAAATTCTCTGAAGGCACTATCGAAGTGCCAATCATTATTAATTCCACTTTGACTAATGCACAAATCAGGCACTTCCCCAAATCAACCCAAGTCCGTTTTTATACCAGTCTAGATCGGTTTCCATTAATCAAAAGTGATGACTTTATCATTACATGTACTCTTGACAGTTCGAGTGTTGATATGGGTTATTTGAAACCTGAACTTATAAAGTGGCCTAGTTATGTTCGAAATGTGAAAATTGGGGTAAATCGCGTTGAATTTATTTTGATCGAATGATGACGGAATATCCTAAAATCATTGGTTTAACAGGTGGTATTGGAAGTGGTAAGACTACTGTTGCTCGAATGTTTAATGCTTTGGGAGTACCCATATTTATCGCTGATGAGGTTGGTAAAGATTTGATGCAAAACGATCCGAACTTATCAGCCGCACTTGTGGATGCTTTTGGATCCGATGTGTTCAAAGAAGGATTATTGAATCGTTCTTATATCGCTGATCGTGTATTTTCTGACAAATTTTTGCTTACGAAGCTTAATGGATTAGTCCATCAGGCAGTTGCTGCGGCTTTTAAATTATGGTTAGCTCAACAATCGAGCAGCTATGTGATTAAAGAGTCCGCTATTTTATTTGAACATGGATTGGATCAAAATTGCGATGCGGTAATTCTTGTTACGGCATCTGTTGAAGATCGTTTGAAACGTTGTTTAAGTCGTGAGAACATGACCGAATCTCGTTTTTATGCCATTCTAAATAACCAATGGGATCAGTCTAAAACGGAATCATTGGCAGATTTTGTGATAACAAATGTTGATTTAAAAAACACAAAAGAGCAAGTGTTAAATGTGCATCATACTTTAAATAAAATGTACAAGATCTAAAAATATACCTAAGTCCGTTAAGGATAGGTTAATTGTTACCTTTGAGCACAGGAATTGAATAATTTTACTTCATGAAAAAACGGCTTTTTATATTCACATTAATTCTGATGAGTTTCTCACTTGTTGGAATTATAGCTATTCAAGCCTATTTCATATCGGATTCCTTTGAAAGTGAGCAAGAGCGGTTTTCATTTAAGGTCAAAAAAGCATTAACCTTTACCTCAAAGACTATTGAGGATCGCGAGTATCGTAATTTTTTTATGAGCATTCAGTTGTTGAAGAATAGAGGAATCGTCATGGATACCACCACCTTGAGAAATTTATATGTTTTTCAAGATGAAAACGATGCAAAAATAACTCGAGTGTATCGCAACGGAGTAATGGAAGAAAATTTTAGAATTCCCTCTTTTCTGGACTACTCATTTGATAGTATTTATGTCACACAGTTGCATAATGAGCGCGAAATGAAGCGCTTTGACGATGTTAACGATCCTGAGAATCAAAATGTCAGTCCAGAAAGTGTTTTGCTACAAATTGAACAAGTTTCTCGAAGCGAGCAGATCATGTTTGAGACGAGTTATAGAGATTTGGCAAAAATAAACCCTATTCATCGACGTGTTAAAGAGGAAGATATTAGATCACTATTGTTGAATGCTTTAAGTAATGATGATATCGATATTGCCTTTGAATTTGCGGTTTATAATAATGATATCGCTACATCCATCCAGTCGGATAATTTTGAATTCAATCAAAATACAGTCTTTGGATCGCCTTTGTTTTTAGACAATGATGGCTTGAGCGAATTCAGCCTTTATGTCAGTTTTCCAGATCGGGTAAAGTTTGTCTTTTCAACCATATTAGGCATAACCGTTTTATCTGTGGTCTTTACTCTGATCATTATATTGGCTTATAGTAGTGCCATTAATCAACTCATCAAACAACGTAAAATATCCCAGATAAAATCTGATTTCATTAATAATATGACCCATGAATTAAAAACACCTATAGCTACTATTGGACTAGCCTTAGATGCTATTAAGAACCCTAAAGTTGTCGATGATAAGGAACAGGTATCACGTTATTTAAAAATGATAAAAGATGAAAATAAACGCATGCACGCCCAAGTTGAGAATGTATTACGCATTTCTCAATTGGAAAAAAACGATCTAAATCTTTCTAAAGGACGGGTCAAATTGCATGATTTGATTCATGATGCTCTAGCACATACAGAGCTCATTTTGTTAGAACGTAATGGTAAAATAACGACTGACTTAAAAGCACCAAAATCTTCTATATTAGCTAATGATATGCACATGACGAATGTAATTGTGAATATATTAGACAACGCAATTAAATATTCTGAAGAGGCACCTGAGATTCACGTACAAACTGAATTAGCAGGTAATTTTATTTTGATGAGCATTAGCGACAAAGGAACTGGAATGACCAAAGCAGATCAAAAACAAATCTTCGAAAAATTCTTCCGTGTTCATACCGGTGATGTGCATAATGTAAAAGGCCAAGGCTTGGGCTTGGCTTATGTGAAGAGTATTGTAGTAGATCATCAGGGTGGCATAGAAGTTGATAGCGAAAAAGGGAAAGGAAGCACTTTTACAATTAAATTACCGATTATTACATAATATTATGGAAGAAACAAAAAAACGCATATTGCTAGTCGAGGATGATTTTAATTTCGGCACAGTTTTAAAAGACTTTTTGACGCTCAATGGATTCGAAGTTATTTTGGCAAAAAATGGGCTCGAGGGTTTTGAGAAATTTAAAAAGGATGATGTGGATTTGTGTATTCTTGATGTCATGATGCCGTATAAGGATGGTTTTACATTAGCCAAGGAAATTAGAGAAAAATCAACAGAAATCCCTATCATATTTTTAACGGCGAAAACCATGAAAGAAGATGTTTTGAAAGGTTACAAGGTTGGGGCAGATGATTATCTCAACAAACCATTTGACAGTGATGTTCTTTTGATGAAAATTAGAGCCATTTTGCAGCGTAAAAGTTCAGATTCATTAGCAGACAGCAAAAAATTTGAATTTACAATAGGTGACTTTAAACTCAATTCAAAGCTACGTTTTCTTACCATTGAAGATCAAGATCCCATAAAATTATCTCCAAAGGAAAATGAATTGTTGCGCTTGTTAGCCATTTATGAAAACGATTTGATGCCAAGAGAATTGGCATTAACCAAAATATGGCGTGATGATAATTATTTCACTTCAAGAAGTATGGATGTTTATATAGCCAAGATTCGTAAATATTTGAAAGCTGACCCCAAAGTCGAAATTCTAAACATTCACGGAGAAGGTTTTCGATTGGTTGTTAAGAAGTAAATTTAGTTGAGCTTTTCAAGAATCTTTTTAGCTGGTATTCGGTAATCAAACCATTCAACAGCCATCTGATTGTTAAACCATGTCATTTGACGCTTGGCAAAGCGCCGTGTATTTTGTTTTATTTTTGATAAAGCAACCTCGAGGGTTTCTTTACCATCAAAATAGTCAAAAAGTTCTCTGTAGCCGACCGTTTGTAAAGCATTAAGATGTTTAAATGTATATAAATCTTGGGCTTCTTTCATTAGCCCTTGAGCCATCATAATATCCACGCGATCCTCTATTCTTTGATAAATTTGATTTCGATCAGCTTGAAGTCCAATAATTTTAACCTTAAAAGGTCTTGGCGTTTTAGACTGATTTTTGAAAGTAGATAGAGATCTTCCTGTACTCAGATAAACCTCCAAAGCTCGAATAACACGTCGTGGATTACTCATATCTATTTGATATGTAATTTGTACATCCAGTTCTCTTAATAGAGCTGCTAACGGTTCCAGTCCATCATGGTCTAAACGTTCATTCAGTGCTTTTCTGATATTTGAATTAACCTCCGGCATTTCGTCTAAACCTTTGATAATGGCATTAAGGAATAAGCCAGAACCACCAACCAAAATCACTTTCTCTTTGACTTGGAAAAGTTGTTTTAAAATTGACAAGCTCTCCAATTCGAAGTCCCTCACGCTATAATTATCTTGAATACTTATGTGCTGGACGCAATAGTGTTTTACGGCTTGAAGTTCATCTTTGGAAGGGACTGCCGTCCCAATTGTCATTTCTTTATAAAATTGGCGCGAATCAGCAGAAATAATTGAAGTGTCAAATGCTTTAGCAAGCTTTATGGCTAGAGCTGTTTTACCAATAGCCGTTGGCCCTACAACAACAATTAGTTCATTAGTCATGGTGTAGGTTATAGCCACATTTGTAGCAATAGTTAGATCCGTCACTGTGATTATCAGTGTTACAATTGGAACAAGACTGTGTGTTAACACTCACTATTTTGTCTTTTGTTTTTGACATTTCTGAAGTCACAATACCTGTCGGTATGGCTATAATACCATAACCTAGAATCATAATTAAGGCTGCAATTGCTTGACCAAATGCTGTTACTGGAGCAATGTCACCATATCCTACAGTGGTAAGCGTTACAATAGCCCAATAAACAGCTCTTGGAATGCTCGTAAAACCACTTTGAGCATCACCTTCAATAAGGTACATCAAAGTCCCAAGAACTACACAAAGGATGATAACAAACGAAAGGAACACCGCAATTTTTGCTCTGCTGGCCTTTAAGGCAGTAATAAAATTATTAGATTCGCCAATAAATCGACCTAGTTTTAGAATTCTAAATACACGCAACAAACGCAACGCCCTGAACGTAATAAGCGTATGAGACCCTGTTATAAAAGCAGTCAGATAAAGCGGCACAGTGGATAAGAAATCAATGATTCCATAAAAGCTAAGAATGTAACGCCATGGCTTTCTTACAGATATGATACGCGCAATGTATTCAATGGAAAATAAAATTGTAAAAATCCACTCCGCCGTATTTAAAAGATTACCGTATACTGCGTCAATATGGGTGATGCTCTCCAACATGACCACCAAAATACTGGCAAGAATGAAAATCAGCAAAATCACATCAAAACGTTTCCCAGCAGGGGTATCTGCTTCATAAATTACTTCATGAAGTTTAAGTTGCCAAGGTTTTAAGGTCCTAGAGTTCTGCATCATTCAAAGGTAGTAAAAGAAATATGAACACTATTGTTACTCATTTAAATCGATTAGTTTTAAAAACTTTTTCCGTCTAATAAAACTGTGTATTATTCGTGTTGCATCACGATTAGAGGCCATGGGCGTGATGATACTTTTTAAAACCTCACTATTATTGATTTGAAAATTTAAGTCAAAATAACCCATTCCTCTAAAATGTCCATTTTCAACCCAAATAACACTTCTTTCTTCTATATCTCTTCCCGCATCGATGATCAACATGTTTTTATTATCCAAGGCAATTTTGGAAACTAATGATTTTACGCGTTGGTTATATTCTTCTGGTTTTTCTTTTCCCACGCAGGCACCTTTACATGCCTTAATGGTATGATTAAAACAGTTCGACTTAGTAGGATATAATCCTGTAAGTTTTTGACATAATTGGTGTTTTTCAGTCATTTCCATCAAATACTTTCTGGCTTGAATAATATTGCCAAATGTGGCTATAGCACCCTTGTTGTTTTTTAAGCTATTGATTTGCAGATTTAAATAGTCACTATCGTCAATAAATTTAAATAAACCATGTGTAAAAATGGATCGTCTCAAAGCCCGGTTGAGTATGGGCTTGTTGGCTTTGATTTCATCACTTTCCTTGAGTAAGGCAATAAGTTCACTGCCAGTGGGCTCATAGGTAACCGCAGCAACCTGAAGTTGTATTTTTTTGCTTTTAATCTCGTTACCTATAAAGTGTTGATTGACTCTTTTTTTAATATTTCTACTCTTACCAATATAAATGATATCACCATCTGAATTATGAATGTAATAAACCCCTGTTTCAGATGGTAGAGAGCTTAATAATTCCATTAGTTTTGGCTCCATTTGATGGCGGGGAGTGAGACGAACAGCAGCTGATATAATTGACTTCGTTTTGTCTTTAGCTAATAATATTTTAAATAACTTTACAGTGGCCTGAGCATCTCCTGAAGCGCGATGACGATCACTCACGGCAATTCCTAAACTTCGCGATAATTTTCCGAGACTATAGGATTCCTGATCTGGAATGAGTTTTTTTGAAAGTTCTACCGTACATAAGGTCTTTCGCTCAAAAGCATATCCAAGTCGGTCAAATTCCATTTGTAGAATCCGATAATCAAAACTTGCATTGTGCGCCACTACAATAGTATCGGCAGTAATTTCAATAATTCTTTTAGCCACTTCAAAAAACTTTGGAGCATTGCGGAGCATATTAGAATTAATACCAGTTAGATTGACCACAAAAGGTTGTATTGGTCGTTCTGGATTTACCAAACTGATGAACTGGTCAACAACTTGATGACCATCAAATTTGTAAATCGCGATTTCTGTTACGCCCTCCTCGTTGTATTTGCCTCCAGTTGTTTCTATGTCAATTATAGTGTAAATAATCTTGTTGTTTATTGTCGTTCTCCAAAGATTTTACTTCCAACCCTAACCATATTGCTGCCGCATGAAATGGCCAAGTCATAATCACTACTCATGCCCATAGATAATATTTTGATATTTTGGTCTATGCCAATACAACGGTCAAATGTTACTTTTAAAAATTCAAATTCTTGTTTGATTTGAGCCCTGTTCGAGGTGAATGAAGCCATTCCCATCAATCCAACTATTCGAACGTTTGTCATTGCCATATAGGCTTCAGATTCCAGAATATCTGTGGCGGCTTCAGCATTTAATCCAAATTTAGTTTCTTCCTGAGCGATTTTTATCTGAAGCAAACAATCAATCACGCGATTGTTTTTATGCCCCTGTTTATTTATTTCCATGAGTAGGGGCAAGTTGTCCACTCCATGAATGAGATGCACAAAAGATGCCATGTATTTGACCTTATTGCGTTGGACATGGCCAATCATATGCCAACAAATCTCATGACTCATTTGGGTTTGTTTATCAATCATTTCTTGGACTTTATTTTCTCCAAAATGTCGTTGTCCCGTATCAAAAGCTTCTTTTAGGGCATAAACTGGTTTTGTTTTGGAAACCGCAATGAGAACCACATCAGCTGGTATTTCTTTGTTAAGATTTAAGATATTTGTTGTGATGCTCATAACAGTTCGTAAATGGTTAGACCACTAAGTAATTTAGGCTGTATGTAGGTGCTTTTAGGGGGTAAAGTTAAATGCTGGTCTGCAATCAAGCGGATTGATTGAGCTGCTATCGGGAAAAGTCCGAATACCGCTTTGTATTTGCCTTGATCAACGGTGTTTTGCATGGCTGAGATAGATAAGTGCCCAGGGGCAAATTGTACCCTATCATCCATTTTAAGATCCAAAATATTCAATAATGGTTCAAAAACAAGACTGTTCAAAATATAAACATCCAATGCTTCTAGAGCATTTGGTTGATTTTCAAAGTAGCTAGGAATAACATTTAACTCAAAGCACTTCTTGTTGAGATAAAGTGTGAATTGATGTAATTTTTTAGGTAAACTCATTTCGTTTCCAATGAGCTTGACTTCAAAGAATTTGGCTAATTGCTCTAAAAAGTACTCTTCAGTATGTCCGTTTAAATTTTTGATATAGCGGTTAAATTCTAAAATTTGCAGTTGTGACTCTGGAATCAGATAGGTCATAAACTGTTGGCTTGCCGCGTCTACTCGTGATGCTGCAAGTCTACTGGATGAGGCTGCTCTGTGATGACCATCTGCAATATATAATTGAGTTATCGATTGAAATTGCTGTATAATTTTGACAATATCTGAAGGTTTCGAAATGGCCCAAATGGTATGTTTGCTACCATCTGAAAATTCAAAATCATCTGTCGGATCTAATTGACAATAGGTCTGAAGCAATTCGTTCAAGCCCTCATGGTCGGGGTAACTCACTAAAACAGGTTCGGCATTAAAATTCACCAAATCCAAATAGGTTTCAAAAATTGTTTCTCTCGCTGTAAGCGTGTCTTCGTGCTTGAGAATAGTATTGTTGTCATAATCAGATATCGGGAGGCAGGCGATTGTCCCTAAATATTTATAGCCAGATGATGTGGTGATGCGGTAAATGTAAATGGCATCTAACTGATCTTTAATTAGAGTTCCATTTTCTTTAGCTTTTTCAAAGGCTTTTCTCACGGCCTTGTAGCGTGATTTTGGCGACTTTGGAAATGTTTTGTAAGCACCACCAATTACCTTTAAAAAAGTTTTGTTGTCACCAGAAATTAGAGTTTCTCTTTCCTCTTTCTCATAACTGTCATAGCTCTGTGTTGCGACCTCACCAGAATAGCCTGGTGCTGGTCTCAAAGCACGAAAAGGCAGTATTTTTGCCATTTGTATATATGCTTAAATCTTAAATTGATCGGCGACAACTTCGGCTTTTTTACTAGTGGAATAATCGTAGAAACCTTCACCCGATTTAACGCCTAATTTACCAGCACGAACCATATTCAATAACAATGGACAAGGTGCATATTTAGGGTTTTTAAATCCATCGTGCATCACATTTAAAATGGACAAACAAACGTCTAGACCAATAAAATCAGCCAATTGAAGTGGCCCCATCGGATGCGCCATACCCAATTTCATTATGGTATCAATTGCCATAACATTAGCAACGCCGTTGTAAAGGCTTTCAATAGCTTCATTTATCATTGGCATAAGAATTCTGTTGGCAATAAATCCAGGGTAATCATTCACAATGACAGGTGTTTTTCCCAACCGTTTTGAGACTGCTTCAATAGTACTGGCAACTTCGTCACTGGTGTTATAGCCTCTAATGATTTCGACTAAAATCATAATAGGTACTGGATTCATAAAGTGCATGCCAATAACTTTATCAGCACGTTTGGTCACTGCGGCCAGTTGGGTGATCGGAATAGAAGAGGTGTTACTGGCCAAAATTGTATTGGCATCACATATTTGATCGAGGTCTTCAAATATTTTGAGTTTCAGACTCTGATTTTCTGTTGCAGCTTCAACTACCAATTCAACACCTTTCACACCATCTTGAAGGCTAGTAAAAGTGTTAATATTATTTAAGGTTTCAGCTTTTTTAGCTGCGTCGATAATGCCCTTGTCACACAATCGTCCAAGATTTTTCTCAATAGTGTCCATCCCACGTTGCAAGGTCTCGGTTTTGAGATCGATAAGATGAACCTCAAAACCATTTTGGGCAAATGTGTGGGCAATACCATTTCCCATAGTGCCTGCACCGATAACTGCTACTCTTTTCATATTTCTGGTTTAAAACATTTGATAATTTCGTGAGCGATGCGTAAGGCCTCTGTTCCGTCACGAAGACTTACGATTGGCATTGTGTCTTGATTAATAGCATCAGCAAAACTGTTTAGCTCGTCTAAAATGGCATTGTTGGAAGCCACATCTGGCCGCTCGAAGAGAATCCGTTTTTTTATACCTTCTGCATTTTCAAGTACCATATCGAAATCTCCAGGCTCACCAATTTGGGTTTCCATTTTGACCACTTCACTCGTTTTTTCTAAGAAGTCCACCGAGATGTAAGCATCCTTTTGAAAAAATCGACTTTTACGCATATTTTTTAGAGATATTCTGCTGGCTGTGAGGTTAGCCACACAACCATTTTCAAAGGCCAGTCGCGCATTTGCAATGTCTGGTGAAGCACTAATTACCGAAACACCACTAGCACTAATGTCCACTACTTTTGAGTTGACCGCCTTAAGGATAATGTCAATATCATGAATCATCAAATCTAAAACCACAGGCACATCGGTGCCACGAGGATTGAATTCGGCCAATCGGTGGGTTTCAATAAACATTGGATTGGATAATTGATCTTGCACAGCGGTGAAAGCAGGGTTAAAACGCTCCACATGTCCTACTTGACCTTTTACGTGATGGTCTTCGGCCAAGGTAATTAATTGGTTTGCTTCGTCAACTGTGTTGGTTATGGGTTTCTCAATAAAAACATGTATTCCTTTTTCAATGGCCAGCTTGGCGCAGTTAAAATGATTTAGAGTGGGGGTAACAATGTCTATCACATCGATTTGATCGAGAAGCGCATCGTAACTGTCAAATTTCTTGTAACCAAATTCTTTTTCAACGTCAGTGGCGGTCTTAGAATCGTTTTCAAAAAAACCAACCAACTCATATTTTTCTGATGCTTGAAGAAGTCTTAAGTGAATTTTCCCCAAATGACCAGCTCCAATAACGCCCACTTTTAACATCTTTTTTTCTTTTGTCCAAAATTACATGATTTCACCTGATAAATAGGAATCAATGGCGAAGAAAGTTGGTAAATTGAAACTCTATATGGAGAACTTTTGTACTATTAAAACGTCATCGATTCTCCGATGGAAAGAAGATACAAGTTTTTGTTGAATTGGGTAAAATATTTCATAGCCAGATCGAAGTCTATAGTAATGTGAGGAAAGGTATTGTAATGGCAGCCGATGATGGTATCACAATCTATAAAGTTGTACTGATCTTCACTAAGATATGCCTTTCAACAACCACAAAACTCAACTAAAAAATGATTAATTCGGTTAAACTACTCTGAAGATTGAGGTTTGGAGTCAAAATCAGACTAAAGGTAATAAAAAAACAATTTATGGAGTACACTCAAGCATCAGCAAGAGATTATTCGATTTATCTCATAATAGAATCATACCATAGCAGAAGGCTGTAGTGCCTAAATCTACGTTATGGGTTTAGTCCATTTTTAGAGACAGTTCCAACCAGCGTTCTTCATATTTGGCAAGAAGATTGTTGAGGTCTTGAAGTTCCATTGATAAGTAGTGGATGTCTTCGGCTGGTACTTTTTGTTCGACAAACAAGTTTTCCAATTCAGTTTTTTTAAGCTCCAGTTTGGCGATGTCTTTTTCAATGGATTCAAATTCCTTTTTTTCTTGATAGGAAATTTTGGGCAACTCTTTTATTTTTTCGATATCCTCTTTTGGCGAGGCTTCTGGATTGTTCTCCAAGGGTTTAGAATCATCATAGGTTCTAAAATCGGAGTAGTTTCCTGGAAAATCTTCAATCACGCCTTCACCTCTAAATACGAACAAATGGTCCACAATTTTGTCCATAAAATACCGGTCGTGAGACACGACTAACAGACAGCCAGGGTAATCTAACAAAAAGTCCTCCAACACGGTGAGGGTTGCAATGTCGAGGTCATTGGTAGGCTCATCGAGGATAAGAAAATTGGGGTTTTGAATAAGCACGGTACACAGAAAGAGTCTTTTTCGTTCACCACCACTTAATTTTTCTACAAAGTCATACTGGCGTTTGCGGCTGAATAAAAACTTTTCTAGCAATTGTCCTGCCGAGATACTGCGGCCCTTGCTAAGTGGAATATGCTCACCAAATTCCTTGATCACATCAATTACCTTTTGTCCTTCTTTAACTTGAATGCCACTTTGAGTGAAATAACCAAATTTGATGGTATCGCCGACAATAATTTTCCCGCTGTCAACAGGTAATTCTTGTGTTATCATATTTAAGAATGTCGATTTTCCTGTCCCATTGTTTCCAATGATCCCAATGCGTTCGTCTTTTTTAAAGAAATATTCAAATTTATCTAAGATGGTAAGATTATCAAATCGTTTTGACGCATGGTGAATTTCTATAATTTTGGATCCCATACGCTCCATAACAATCTCCAACTGTACCTTATGATCATTACGACGTTTTTGAGCTTCTTCTTTGATTTTAAAAAAATCATCAATCCTTGATTTCGATTTAGTCGTCCGGGCTTTAGGTTGCCGTCTCATCCAATCGAGTTCTTTTTTGAATAACAGCTTAGCTTTACCTAGTGACACTTGCTCTTGTTGCAATCTTTCTTCCTTTTTTTGAAGGTAATAGGAATAATTCCCTTTATAGCTGAAGATTTCACCTTCGTCTAACTCTAAAATTTCATTGCAAACCCGCTCTAAAAAATAACGGTCGTGGGTCACCATAAATAGGGTGATATTTTCCTTTTTAAAATAATTTTCTAACCATTCAATCATATCTAAATCAAGATGGTTGGTTGGCTCATCTAGAATCAATAAATCGGGCTTGTTGATCAAAGTAACAGCTAAGGCTAGTCTCTTTCTTTGTCCTCCTGAAAGTTGACTCACCTTTTGGTTGAGATCGTTCAGTTTTAGCTTTGATAAAATCTGACTATACTGTGTTTCAAAATCCCAAGCATTGTATTGCTCCATTTTTTCAAAAGCCTTTTGATAGGCTATTTCATCATCAGGATTACTCAGTGCTGTGTTGTAGTCTTCAATAATTTTAACAATGGGATTGTCAGACTTGAGTACGGTTTCTTCTAAAGTCAAATGATCTTCAAAATTATCATCTTGTGACAGATAAACCGTAAATAAATTTTTGCGACTGGAAATCTGACCTTGGTTTGGAGAATCAAGTCCCGCAATGATATTTAGAATTGATGTTTTACCTGCACCATTTTTGGCAATAAGTGCTATTTTTTGACCCTTATTAATACCGAAGGATAAGTTTTCGAAAAGCGTGAGCTCGCCGTATGATTTGGAGATGTTCTCAACAGAGATATAGTTCATCAATGGATTTTGACAAATCTAATCAAATTGGGGCATTTGTATTGATATAAAATGAGGTCCTTTTCGATCATCTCGTATAATTAAGTCAAATGATTATCACAAATAGGTACGACAGTCATCCAAAAACAGCACTTACCACAATCCGAGATCATTTTAATGTTAAAGGCGAAATAAAGTTAAGAAAAAATAAATCACATGGTTTCATCTTCGCACAATGATGTTAACAAGTGTTCGAAAATTCTTAATTTTACGGAAAAATCCACAGCGTGATGATTGACAGTCCTAAACACGAAGGCATGCGTTATCGACTTGTTGAGCAACTTCGTCAAAAGGGCATTCAAGATGAGTCCACTTTAGCTGCCATTGGTGTCGTACCACGTCATTTGTTTTTAGATTCTGGTTTTCTAGATCACGCTTATGAAGACAAGGCTTTTCCCATTGCAGCCGATCAAACCATCTCTCAGCCCTATACTGTGGCTTTCCAAACGGAATTATTGCAATGTCATGCAGGACATAAGGTTTTGGAAATAGGAACGGGGAGTGGCTATCAAACTGCAGTGCTATGTCATATGGGGATCGATGTGTATTCCATTGAACGCCAGCAAACATTGTTTAAAAAAACATCTTTGTTTTTGCCCAAATTGGGTTTTCATGCCAAGAAGCTCATTTTTGGTGACGGCTATAAGGGTTTTCCTTCCGCAGCACCTTTCGACGGTATCATTGTCACTGCAGGCGCACCCGAAGTCCCCAAAGCTTTATTGACGCAATTGACTATTGGTGGTCGCTTGGTAATACCAGTAGGTACTGATGAGCAGATCATGACCCGCTTTATACGCACTGGTGTCAAGAGTTTCGACAAACAGACTTTTGGTGAATTCCGTTTTGTGCCTCTATTGTCAGACAGGGCGTCAAGCGAATCCTAGTGATCGTCCTAAAAATTAAGTCCAAGCAGTAGTCCATCGTTGCGGTAACCGTTATGGTAACTTTGCGCATAATCGATGCGAAGAAATTTCAATTTTTTAAATCCGATGTTTTCTAAGCCTACGTTCCATTCCATATACGGAGCATGGTGTTCTACTTTGAGGAAATGAAAGCCTACCAACGCTTTCCAGTTGAGTTTGGATAGTAATGGCAAACGGTTCCATATATAGCCATCAAAATGATGCTCGGCGTGGAATCCAGAATATGTGCCGTTGGTGCTCAGTCGGTAATACTCTAACAAATTATACGTTGAACTGTTACTCCCTTGGTCTCGAAGTATGGTTTGGTTACCGCTAAAGTGCTTATAGTCAGTAAAGGCCAAATCTTCTGCCTCAGAAAAGCCACCTGCAAAGCCGTTGTAGTTAAGGGTTCCAAAATTCCCTAAGCCTACTGATTGCCGTATCCGAGCTTCGACCTGCATAAAATTGTAATTGTTCACTGTTGCTCCAAATCCCTTTTTGACATCAAGATAGAGCGTAGGGTAGTTTCGATTTCCCACATTGTATTTACTGTCAGGGTATTCGAGATATTTTTGACTAAAATTGATCCTTAAACTCATTGCAGCAATGATCATTCGATGACTGGTAAAGGTCTCGCTGATATCATTTTGAGGATTAAGCGGGTTATTACTCGTATAACTTTTATCTGTTTGTGGGAAGAACACCTGATCGGTATTGTTGAATAAAGGGTTTCTTTCTTCATACGCCAAGCTTAAATAGCCATTAAGACCATTAAACCATTCTTGACCATAAGAGGTGCGCAGAAAATGACGTTCATATAGTTTGAGGTAATTGTCTTCAAAAGCAGTATAAATATCGTTGACAGTTGGACTGATGGGGTTGTTAAGGTTATAAGAAACAGTCTCAGAACCAGCAGATATTCTGACATATGCCCGGCTAATATCATTGAATTTAAAATAAAAAGAGGTTTTTGGACGGAATCGCTTATCGCTAAAGCCATAATTTCCGATGATCGAAGCAGTCCAATAGCGGCGGTTCTCGTCAAGACGCTTTGAGAAATTAAAATCAGGTGAGATGTGAATGCCCTGAACCGTGTTAAAATGAATGCCTCGTGTAAGTCCAGAAAAGCCCCAAGAGCGCTTTTCATATGAATTTTGATGACGATATCCAGCCGTTAAAACATGCCATTTTAGACTGTTTTTCACAAGATCGATGGAGTCTAAATAAGGTTTAGATTCTCTTAAAATGCGAATACTGTCTTTTCGGATATAGTCTCTAGATTCAATATCTGTGAGTGGAATTGGACGATTGGCTAACCAAAACAAACTGTCTTTTTTGTTGGCGTCACGCTCTACCTTTAAAATACGGTTGTTAAAATAAGAGTCGTCAAATACAGGCTCGAATTCGTAATTACTATACACGGCAGAAAAGCGTCCACTACCTTTGAAACCAAACAATCCAAAATTAAAGTCGAGCAATTGTGTTCTTAAAACCCATTGGTCACGTGTGTCGTCAAAAGCAAAAGATTGGGTAATGGTCATCTCATCCAAAGCCGGAATCCGCACCTGATTACCACTAATGATTAAAGCGGTACTGTAAATAGCCCATTGGCCGTCAACAATGTAAATATGTCCATTAAATGCACGGTCATTATTGCGTTTTGGAATTACTCTAATTTTATAAATCAAATGCTGACGGTCGTCATAAAAATCGCCCTCGTATTTGAAATCATATGTTCCCAAAGCATTATTTGCAATAGGCGAGAGGATGGGATAATTAATCTCGATAGTATTTCGGTATAAATTAAAATCGACATCTCTCGCACTGTTAAAACTAAACCCATTATTATCGCCGCTTACTTTGGAGGCCGTGATGTTTTCAATTAAATCATCTGGTTGTCTAAAGGATAGTTTCGAAAAAGTTTCAGACAGATAAATCACGCCACTTCGGGTGCTGTCTATGGCGCCGTCTAAATCTCCAATATCTTGACCAAATATTTTCTCGGGAACGGAATCTAATGCAATCAATCCTCTCGAATAAAATTCTGCGTGAAAAGTGGCCATTTTTTGCATATGACTTTTTCTGGCTGCGATGGCTTTGCGCATGATAGGATAGGCGGGGTCTTCGCTATTGGTGATTAACACCTCTTGCAACGAAATGGCTTCTGGAATCAGTTTAATGTGTAAATTGTCAATTTTATCGCCTTCAGTAAGGCGTATATTATTAGATTTGAACCCCAAACTTTGAAACACTAAAACATCCCCTTCTTTTGGACTATGTTCTAGTAAAAAATCACCATCACCATTTGAAGTGGTACCGATATAAGTGTTTTCAATGTATATATTGACGCCCAAAATAGGCGCGTCCAAGTTGTCGGTTACCGTGCCTCTAATTTGTCCAAAGAAGACTGCTGGGTAAAGATAAAAAATGAGGGTAATAGTTCGAAAGATGTAGGTATTGGGCATCAATTTTGTCATTTAAAATTTTTCTTAACCCGATCCAAATCACGTTTGTTGTCGCGATCTTTGATGGTCTCACGCTTGTCAAATAGCTTCTTTCCTTTGGCTAGGGCAATATCCAATTTTGCCATGCCTTTTTCATTTAAAAAAAGTCTTAAAGGCACAATCGTAAAACCAGATGTGGTGACTTCTTTTTCAAGTTTTTTAAGCTCTTTGCGATTGAGCAGCAGCTTACGACTAGCTTTGGGTTGGTGGTTGTAATGGGTGCCATGACTATAAATATCAATGGACATATTCACGACAAAAAGCTCGCCACGATCGTTGAACTCACAGAAACTATCTGCAATACGCGCCTTGCTTAAACGTATCGATTTGATTTCCGTTCCAGTCAGAACGATGCCGGCAGTATAGTGGTCTATGAGTTCAAACTCAAAACGTGCACGACTATTCTTTATATTAACTGCTTTTTGCATGCCTCAAAACTACAAAAATAAAGGCACCCTGAGATGCCTTTTTTATACCTTTCAATTCTGGAATTTGAGTGCTATTGCTGCCTAAAAACCAACTTATTCTCAAAAGCATCCAGCAGTAAGATACTGTCTTCGTTGACTTTTCCTGACAATATATCCTTACTCAATAAGTTGAGAACTTCCTTTTGAATAATCCGTATTACTGGTCGGGCGCCATATTCAGGTTGATAGCCTTTTTCTGCCAAATAAGATTTAGCCTCCTCTGTGACATCGAATGTGATGCCTTGCTTGGCAACGGTTTTTCTAACCATCCGAAGCTGTAGATCTACTATCGCTAATATATCTTTTTGACTCAATGGCGTAAACAATACGGTGCCGTCGATTCGGTTTAAAAACTCGGGTCTTACCCTTTGTTTTAATAGCCCAATGACATCATCTTTCGCCAATTCCATAGCCTGATCGATGTTAGTATGTTCATCAAAACGCTTTTGAATGAGTTCGCTTCCTAAATTAGATGTCATAATAATAATGCAATTTTTAAAGTCGGCCACACGACCTTTATTATCTGTCAATCGACCTTCGTCTAATACCTGTAATAAAATATTAAAAGTGTCAGGATGAGCTTTTTCAATCTCGTCTAATAATACTACTGAATAAGGCTTTCGACGCACAGCTTCAGTCAATTGACCTCCTTCGTCATATCCCACATAACCGGGAGGTGCGCCAACCAATCGGCTTACGGCATGTCGTTCTTGATACTCGCTCATGTCTATGCGTGTCATGGCATTTTCGTCATCAAACAAATATGAAGCTAAAGCCTTTGCGAGTTCTGTTTTGCCTACTCCTGTGGTACCTAAAAACAAAAAAGTACCAATCGGCTTTTGAGGATTTTGTAGGCCTGCACGGCTGCGTCGAACGGCATCACTGACCGCTGTTATCGCCTCATTTTGGCCTACAACACGTTTGTGTAATTCATCTTCTAAGGTCAGAAGTTTCTCGCGTTCACTTTGAATCATTTTAGTTACTGGAATACCTGTCCATTTCGCTACTACCTCTGCAATGTCTTCATAAGTTACTTCCTCTTTGATAAGAGCAGTTTCTTCTTGCTCGGCTAAGGTGGTTTGTAAGTTTTCAAGGTTCTCTTGTGCTTCTTTGATTTTACCGTAGCGCAGTTCGGCCACTTTGCCATAGTCGCCATCGCGCTCAGCGCGTTCGGCTTCAGTTTTATAGTTTTCGATTTCTAACTTGGTTTGTTGGATTTTATCTACGACTTCTTTTTCACTTTTCCATTTGGCGTTAATCGTTCCACGCTCTTCTTTAAGGTTGGCCACTTCTGACCTCAATGATTTTAATTTGGTTTCGTCGTTTTCTCTTTTTATAGCCTCAATTTCAATTTCAAGTTGCATGATTTTGCGATCTAAAACATCCAATTCTTCGGGCTTGGAATTAATCTCCATCCGCAGTTTAGAGGCGGCTTCGTCCATCAAATCGATTGCCTTATCAGGCAAAAATCGATTTGCGATATAACGATCCGATAAGGTGACAGCACCGATGATGGCATCGTCTTTAATCCGTACCTTATGATGAGTTTCGTATTTTTCCTTTATACCTCTAAGTATGGAAATAGCACTCTCCGTGTCTGGTTCGTCTACCATTACTTTTTGAAAACGACGTTCTAATGCTTTGTCTTTCTCAAAATACTTTTGATACTCATCCAACGTAGTCGCTCCAATTGCACGGAGCTCTCCTCTTGCCAATGCTGGTTTTAGAATATTGGCCGCATCCATAGCGCCCTCTCCACCGCCAGCACCCACTAAGGTATGAATCTCGTCAATGAATAAAACAACATCTCCACTGCTGTTAGTCACTTCTTTAATAACAGCCTTCAAACGTTCTTCAAATTCACCTTTGTATTTTGCTCCAGCGATAAGCGCACCCATGTCTAATGCAAAAATTTCTTTACTTTTTAAGTTTTCAGGAATATCACCATCAATAATACGGTGGGCCAAACCCTCGGCTATGGCGGTTTTTCCGGTTCCAGGTTCGCCAACTAGAATAGGATTATTTTTGGTGCGTCTCGATAAAATTTGAAGAATTCGTCTGATCTCTTCATCTCGACCGATCACCGGATCGAGCTTGTTGTCAAGTGCCAACTTATTCAGGTTCTTAGCATACTTATTAAGTGCATCATAGGTCATTTCTTGACTTTTTGATGTTACGTTTTCACCTTGACGCAACTGGTTAATGGCTTCCAATAGTGCCTTTTCTGTGATACCTTGATCTTTAAATAGTTTGGAAATGCTTCCGTTGCTTTTAAACAGTCCCAAAATGAGGTGATCGATAGCTACAAAATCATCTTTCATTTTTTTTGCCAATTGTGCAGCTTGATTTAAAACCTCACCAGCAGAGCGCGACCACATCATGTCACCAACTTGAACCTTAGGATAACTTTCGATTTCCTTATCCAATACTTTCAGAATGATATTTATGTTTACGTTAAGTTTGTTAAAAAGGAAAGGCACGACATTATTGTCAACGGCGATAATACCTTTCAATAGATGTCCCTGCTCAATTTGCTGGTGTTTAAATTGTTGAGCAAGCGTTTGGGCTTCGTGAATCGCTTCTTGCGATTTTATAGTTAAATTATTTAGGTTCATTTTGCTAGTTGTTTTGGGTTTTTCTACTTTTGTTCAATAATCTTACCAAGTCAATTGGCACGACATCTTGTCATTTGTAATAACCTAAACACCTGACTTTTAGTCATTTTAATTCCAAATTATGGGTCTATTTTTTAACCGAAAAAAGAAAGAAATCAAACCTGAGAGGCTGAATTTTCCCTGGCAAGACTTAACCACTTTAGACATGCTTGAGGGTATTGTTGAAGCGTCACATTCGCGCCCTCAAGTGATATTTAAACATTCTACAAGTTGTGGTATTAGTCGGATGGTAAAATTAAATTTTGAGAGTGATTTCTCGCGCATTCCAAACGATATGGATTTCCATTATCTGGACTTATTTTCTTATCGTCCAGTGTCGAATACTGTTTCTGACATCTTTAGAATCAAACATGAATCACCTCAATTAATCGTTGTCAAAAATGGGGAGGTGGTTGCCCATGCATCTCACGACCGTATTATGGATGTCAATTTGTGGGATTACAAAAACTAATGTCTCCTTTTTTTGCTGTTAAAAACAGGTAAGAGTTGTGAACGCACTTCTCCAAAACCGATTCTTGTACCGTTTTTTTCGCAAAAGCCGCGCATGATCACAGTGTCGTAATCCTCAATGAATTTACGTGTTTGGTTGTTGTCGAGTTGTACCGGTTTTTCACCGCGCCAGGACAATTCTAGCATTGATCCATAGGCAGAAGGATCTGGTCCTGAAATGGTACCACTTCCCATCATGTCTCCTGCATTAATTCTGCAACCGTTGATGGCGTGATGGGTCAATTGTTGGGCCATGTTCCAATACATATACTTGAAATTGGATTTACTAACTACTGTTTCCTTAGCGTCTTTTGGCTGAATAGAAGCCTCAAGTTCAATGTCAAAACTCTTATTTCCTGTGAACTGAAGGTAGGGTAGAGGTTGTGGACTTTGTTCTGGTCCTTGAGTTCTGAAAGGTTCAAGGGCATCAAGCGTTACAATCCATGGTGATATTGAAGAGGCAAAGTTCTTGCCTAAAAATGGTCCTAAGGGCACGTACTCCCATTTCTGAATATCACGTGCGCTCCAATCATTAAACAATACCAAGCCAAAGATGTAGCTTTCGGCATCCTCAATAGGAATAGGCTCTCCAATATCGTTGGCATCTGTGGTAATAAATGCCATTTCTAATTCGAAATCAACCAATTTTGACGGTCCAAAAACAGGCGTTTCAGCCCCGTTTGGTAAAGTTTGACCCTGTGGACGGTGTACTGGAATACCAGATGGTATAATTGTAGAACTGCGGCCGTGATAGCCTACAGGAAGATGAAGCCAATTCGGCATCAAAGCATTCTCTTCACCTCGAAACATAATTCCTACATTCGTAGCGTGTTCTTTACTCGCATAAAAATCGGTATAATCTCCAATTTGAACAGGCAGTTGCATTTCTATTTCATCTAAACGGAATAAGACAGCTTCTTTGTGCGCCGTATTGTTTTTCAAAACATCATTTTTCGCATCAAAAACATCTGCAATTCGGTTCCGCATCGCACGCCAAGTCTGACGTCCATCTGCAATAAAATCATTCAATGTGTCTTGTAAAAAAATATCGTCAGTCAACGGGATTCCGTCAAAATAGCCTAATTGGTGCAAAGCACCTAAATCAATAGCAGTGTCACCAATTCGGGAACCAATAGTAACGATGTCATCTCTTGTTAAAAAAACACCAAATGGAATATTTTGAATGGGAAAGTCAGAGTTTTTATCAACATGTAACCAAGAGGTTCTGTCAGGATTATTAGCAAAGTTGGGCATAGTCGAATCAATTGTTTATTAAATGTACATTCAAATATATGTTTTTTGTAAGATCGTGCGCTTCCCTTTTCATATTTTTGACAAATAAAATGATTGAATATGCGTGACGAACAAATTTTTGAGTTGATTGAAGCAGAGCATCAACGTCAGTTAAATGGTCTTGAATTGATTGCTTCTGAAAATTTCACCAGTGATCAAGTATTGGAAGCGACGGGATCCATCTTAACCAATAAATACGCTGAGGGTTATCCTGGCAAACGTTATTACGGCGGTTGTGAGGTAGTGGACGAAGTGGAGCGAGTCGCGATCGATCG
The DNA here is from genome assembly GCA_943788695.1 of uncultured Flavobacteriaceae bacterium. Lineage (GTDB taxonomy): Bacteria > Bacteroidota > Bacteroidia > Flavobacteriales > Flavobacteriaceae > JALRKI01. The sequence goes on along the minus strand of CALSRG010000002.1, from coordinate 340,464 downwards.
TGCAAAAACACTTTTTGGAGCTGAGTATGCCAATGTTCAGCCCCACTCTGGAAGTCAGGCCAATACCGCGGTATTTGCTGCTTTGCTTAATCCAGGTGACAAGATTTTAGGATTTGATTTGTCTCACGGAGGACATTTGACTCATGGTTCTCCGGTCAACTTCTCAGGTAAAATTTACAAACCTTCATTTTATGGCGTAAATCCAGAATCAGGATTGTTGGATTATGACGTTATTATGCAACGTGCTAAAGAAGAGCAACCAAAACTTATTATTGCTGGAGCATCGGCCTATTCTCGAGATATGGATTTTGAAAAATTCAGAGCTATAGCAGATGAAGTTGGTGCCATGTTATTGGCTGATATTTCTCATCCATCTGGTTTGATTGCCAAAGGTGTTTTGAACGATCCATTACCCCATTGTCATGTGGTGACTACAACCACCCACAAAACGTTACGCGGACCGCGCGGTGGATTGATCTTGATAGGTCAAGATTTTGACAATCCATTTGGACAAACTTTAAAAAATGGAAGTCTAAAAAAGATGTCTTCTTTGATGGACAGCGGTGTTTTTCCAGGAAATCAAGGCGGGCCCTTGGAGCATGTTATTGCTGCTAAAGCTATTGCATTTGGTGAAGCTTTAGAGGATAGTTTCCTACACTATATGTTACAAGTAAAAAAGAATGCAACAGCTATGGCCGAAGCCTTTATGGCGCGCAATTATGGACTTGTTTCGGGCGGTACAGATAACCATTTGATGTTACTCGATTTACGTAATAAAAAGGTTACAGGTAAAGCAGCAGAGCAAGCCTTAGTTCGGGCTCATATCACTGTCAATAAAAATATGGTTCCATTCGATGATCAGTCACCTTTTGTTACCTCAGGTATTCGGGTTGGAACACCAGCCGTAACGACTCGTGGCATGAAAGAGCATGATATGGAAGCTATAGTTGATCTTATTGATCGTGTCATCTGTCATGTTGAAAATGATGCTGTGATTGAAGAAGTTGGTCAAAAAGTCCACGATCTGATGTCAGGTCGACCTTTGTTTATTGCCTAAAATTCTTGACTTTCATAAGCGCCAAGATCAGGCAGCGCTCCGCGATTAATACCCAAAATATCCTGAAATAAATGGCCTGAAATTATACCCACTCCATTTGCAGAAGAGCTGTTGGGAATGAGAAGCTTGTTTGCTGAAGGCGCTTCAAATTGTGGGTCGCTGTTTCGTATTAGGTTGTTGAATAACAGGCTGTTTTGAAAATCATAATTAAGTCCTAGTGTGGCGTTGGTATTTTCAAATCGCAATAAAACATGATCAAAATAGAAGTTAAACTCTGAGCCGGATACCTCGTCCAAAATCAACTCATTGCTATTGGATCCATAAATAATGCAATTGGTGAAAACGGCTGATTCTAAATCGTTGGTGATGGTATTGTTGTTGTCGTCTATGATATAATTGTTTAATAAAACGGCGGGAAATTGCCTAAAACTATTGCTCCAATAATTAGCAAAGGTAGCATGTGTAAATTCATACCGCCCACCTATGGTTCCAGCAAAGGATGATTGACCTGCATTATTAATCACCACGTTTTCACCAGAAATTGAACTCGCCCGACCAAGAATTCCGAAATTAATATGATTATACAACTGTGTATTTTCTAGTATAAGCTTTGTTGGATCGTTGGCATTGCCGTCACTTAAAAGCCCAATAGTACCGTTTTTAATAATGGCATGATTGAAATAATTATCTGTGCTGCCTTCATAAAGCCAAATGGTTTCCCATTGTCCGGGAATGTCGCTGAACTCAGGTTCTAACCGATCACCTTCAAAAATCACGGCTTGCTCAAGGAGTAGGGGATCATCACTTAATGCACCATTGACATGGATGGAGCCTCCAGGAGTGATGATTAGTCCAGAATTGGCATGAAAATGAATGCGCGCTCCTGCCTCAATATTGAGTAATTTATTTTGACCGACACCGGCAAATCCAAAGATGACATAAGGTTTGGTATTGGTGAAAGTCAACTCTTCGTCTGTTAAAAATCTTCCTTGCAAGTTGGTTTCGTCATCTTCACCGTCTGCATCGGCATCAAAAGATAGTGTTTCGTAAATGTAGCCACCTTGGTCAGTATTTGGAAATCTTTGGGGGTAGATGAAAATAGCATCTTTAACCAAAGTAACCAGTTCTACTTTTTTTTCAATACCATTAGCTTCAAATAAAATGTGATCGGTGTAAAGAAATTGATTGCCGTTACTTAATGTTTGTATATCGATGGTGGTTTCGATAAAAACAAACATGCTGTCTTTTGCTAATAATTCCACATTTCCGAATACTTTTCCAGCACTTGCCCCTGTACCACTCAAGCCGTCCACGTTCATTCTGTAAAACGAATTTTCACCTTTTCCGAGTTGCAGTGACGGAATCAGAATGTCGTTGTTACTTCGATTGTATACTTTTAAAGTATAGGTGCTGGATCCAATGTTTGAAAAAACAGTATCTAAATAAACAGTGTCTTTTGAAAAACTCAATGAATTAATATCAGGTGTAAACTCAAAATCTGTTCTGCAACTATTCCAGAACCCTAAAACCAATAATGCAAGGCACCAATAAATTACATTATAAAAGTATTTTGTTTCTTTTTTTCTTTTCATTTAGTCGAATATTTGTGCGATATCATGGCTCATGCGTTTTGGCTTATGACTATTTCTATCCATAAGACACCAAGTGGTTTTGGACAAAACTATTAGTTGTGTCTTATCGGTATTGTGAATTTCAACAATTCTCTCTGAGGTGACGCCAGATATTCCCGTTACAAAAGTTTCTATCTTGAGATTATCATTTAAAAAAGCTGGTTTTTTATATTGAATATGATGATCAATAAGTACCCAATAGTATTGGTCTATGATGTCTTTTTGGGCTTTTTTATTCCAGTGGTCTTTGGCAATAGACTGAACCCAATCGATATACTTGACATTGTTAACATGATTTAATTCATCTAAATCTTCGCAAACGACAGTATGATATTTAACATATCGTTTCATTTTAATTTGATTTCAAACATGAGATCCCAATATTTACCAGTAACAAAGAAAGTGCCGCTCGATCGTCTGTAAGCAATACCGTTAAGGACATCAAGCTGATTGTGCTGAGTCACCTGAGACCGCATAGTACTGCAGTCAAGTACACCGACCACTGCGCCGTTTTTAGCATCGATGACAGCTATGCCATTGTATTGGTATCGGTTGGCGAAAATCTTACCATCAACCCATTCCAATTCATTGAGACCATTTACTTTTCCTTTATTCGTTGTGGCTTGGATAAATCCTTCTTCTGCATAGTTTTCCGGATTAAGTCTAAACAACTTATCCGTACCATCGCTTTTGAAAATCTGACTGCCATTATTACATAGTCCCCATCCTTCTTTACTCTTATTGTATTTAAACGACTTGAGCTGCTCAAAATTAGAACGGTCATAGACAAAGCCAATACCAGCTTGCCAAGTGAGTTGAATGATTTTATCATCCATAATGGTGAGTCCCTCTCCAAAAAAGGCATCTGATAAGGGTTTACTCATTAAAACATCGCCAGTGTTAAAATCAACAAGTCGTAAAGTAGATTTGCCATATTGGCCAGTACTTTCATACAGAGAATCGTTGATAAATTCTAAGCCTTGCGTATAAGCTTCAATATCGTGAGGATAGGTATTTACAATTTCAAATTCTAAAATCTCTGGGGCACTGTCGTTCAGCAATGTAAAATCAGATTTTAATATTTCGGAACGATTATCAAAGTATACAAAGGCTTCAATCTTATGATCGCCTAGGCGTTGATTTTTAAGTGAAATGTTATTGGTTGTTTTAATTCCATTGAGTTTAAAGACCACCGAATCCGCTTTTAGCTCAGCATGTACAACTTCACATGTCAATGTATCTGCAAGCGATAAGGTTTTGTTATTAATGTTGGTATTGAGTTTGAAACCTAGAGCATTCTCTTTGTTGTCGCATTGAAAACTAAACAAACTTAGTCCGATGACCAATAAAATGAGGCGCAATGACATATTTAAATTTTTTAGCAAGTTATTCAATTCGTGGAACTAAAAAAAATAGTGTTTTATATCAAGTTTCGACTTCATGGCAATTCGAAAAAGGCATCGTATCTTGGCACTACTAATGAGTGAAGTTATGTCAGAAAAAGGAAAAGTAGTTTTAATAACCGGTGCGTCACGAGGCTTAGGTCTGGCTATCGCAGAACATTGCCTATCCAAGGGTATGTGCGTTTATGGTACAAGTCGGAATCCTGGGCGCTTTTCTGATTGTTCGTTTAACTTGCTGCAAATGGAAGTTACGGATAGCTCATCAGTAAAATTGGCAGTGGCTCAAGTTCTTGATTTGGAAGGGAAAATTGATGTTTTAGTGAACAACGCTGGTGTTGGTATTACAGGCCCAATTGAAGAAATCGATTTGGATGAAGTGCAACATCATTTTGATGTCAATTATCGTGGTCCCCTGAGATTGATTCAATCTGTTTTGCCATCAATGAGGCAACAAGGATCTGGAATGATTATCAATATCACTTCAGTCGCAGGTACGATGGGACTTCCTTTTCGGGCGGTTTACAGTGCTGCAAAAAGTGCCTTACTGCTAAGTGCGGAAGCATTGCGCATGGAGCTACGTCCTTTTGGAGTAAAAGTAACAAATCTGGTTCCTGGCGATATCAATACTGATATGGCGGCAGGACGCTATCACGCTCCAGTGATTCAAAATTCACCTTATGAAAAGTTATATAAAAAACTACTGAATCGTATTAATCAGGATGTAAATACAGGTAGTAGTCCAGAGGCCATAGCCCGCCGTGTTTACAAGATTATGTGCAAATCGAACCCTAAATTATACTATACCGCTGGACCGTCATTTCAACAATTTGCTGTATTATTAAAAAGGGTTTTGCCTTCACGTTTGTTTGAGCGACTAATGATCTCCTTTCAAAAATTAGATTAATGTTTAAAAAACCTGTTGAAAGTTTTTTTCATTAAGGTTAATTTGATTCTGGTATTGTGTTAATTTGCAGATAAAATAACATAGATGAAATTTTTTATTGATACTGCAAATCTCACGCAAATTGCCGAAGCTCAAAAGATGGGTGTTCTTGATGGTGTAACCACCAATCCATCATTGATGGCAAAAGAGGGTATTACCGGCACTGAAAATATTAAAAACCATTACAAGGCTATTTGTGATATTGTTGATGGTGAAGTATCAGCCGAAGTCATTGCGACTGACTATGAAGGCATGGTTAAAGAAGGTCATGAATTGGCTGCTTTGCACCCTCAAATTGTGGTGAAACTTCCTATGATCAAAGCAGGTGTTCAGGCGTGTAAGTATTTCTCTCAACAAGGAATAAAAACCAATGTGACCTTGGTTTTTTCTGCTGGTCAAGCCTTGTTGGCAGCCAAAGCTGGTGCTACTTTTGTGTCACCTTTTATTGGACGCTTGGATGATATTTCAACTGATGGTCTCAACTTGATTGCTGAAATTCGTCAGATCTATGACAATTATGGTTTTGAAACACAAATTCTAGCTGCGTCTGTGAGACATACCATGCATATTATTGATTGTGCTAAAATTGGTGCTGATGTCATGACAGGACCTCTAAGTTCGATTGAAGGACTTTTAAAACATCCTTTAACTGATATAGGATTAGCGCAATTCCTGAAAGACTATAAAAAGGGGAATTAATTTTTACTTAAAGAATTGAGTTTGTAATTAAACTTCCTGCTGAATAAATTAGCATTTGGGAGCACCACCTTGCCTTTGTTGTCTACTAGGACAACCTTGTTAACATTGTACAAAGCGAGTATTTTTTTCGCAGCATTAGGATCGCGAAATCTGTATTCTGATGTTCTAACCACCTCTGGGCCTCGCAAGAATGACTCCCATTCCTCACTTTGATTGTTGTCGGTGTTTATTGAAATAAAATTCACTTGATCAAAAGTCTTACGCAGGTAGGCTAACCGCTCATGGCTGTTTTCGAAATGGGCCTTTGCTTCTGTAGTCCAAAAGGTACAAACCGTGGTTCTGTCAAAAAGTTGATGTATGTTCATTGTATTCCCATTTGTGTCGATCACCTCAACCTCAGGAAAACGCTGACCGACATCAATTTTTGTCAAACTAGAAAACCAATTGGCCATATAAGCCTTGTCGGAATCGGACTGGCTATGATTGTAAAAAAATTGGAGTAAATCTTCCTGTTGACGCGGATTGTTAGAATTGGATAGCAAACTCTTTGTAGTATATTTTTAGAATATTATTTTTTATTATCGGGTCACTAATTCTTGCATCCATAAGTCCCAATTTGGTTAAATAAAACTCAGGACTTTGTTGGTTAACGGGCCGATCAGGACGCTCTTCGACCAGCTGTTGCAGAGCTAATGTGTTAAAATGTGGAAAAAGATAATTATAGTAATGATGAAAATGAGCCAACTGCGCGTCATTATAATTTAAATCAGAACGGAAATCAAAATAATTTTCAGGCAATTGCTCAAGTGTTACCTTGTCTAGTCGATCAAAGTGTCTGAATGGATAGGCTTCGCGCATCGCGCCATAATTGTATTTTATGCCTGCCTTAATCAAATCGTGATAAACTTCAGAGTGCTTATTTTGCTTTAAAAACTTATTTAATCGTTCAGTTTTACCTAATTCTAAAGAATCTATACGAATAACAAAAGCTTTCGGCATCATTTGACTTATTTCGAACATGGATTGACTCTCTTGCTCCATTTCTAAAAATAATTGAACCAAAAAGTTGTTTTTTTTAGCACCTCTTCCCATATAAACTAATGACTGGTCAAAATCAATCGTATTGCCCCGAACTACAATACTATCGCCAGGTTCAACAACCGCCAATTGGTATTCATTTCCATGCATAAATGAATACATACCAGTGGTTATATCTGATAAATGTAATTCAAAAAAGTTTTGGTCGTCAAGACTTAGGGTATCCACGACTTCGCCTTCGCGATAAACATATACTGTTTTTGAAGACGGATTCTTGATTTCACCCCCAATATAGGCATCGCCGCGCTGCGTTTTCCTTGCACAGCCGCTAACTATCAATAGAACGCTAAATATTGATATTTTAAATAATATTTTAAATCTCCAATTAATCATGTTACACAAAAATATTAGTTCTGTTTAATATCCAATGTTAATGCTGCGTTAAATATATTTAATATCATTTGAACTAAAGGTTGGAAACGCCTGTCAATTTTTCTAATTTTGCCACACATAAATAATAACTATGTTATCAGTATCTAATCTTTCCGTACAATTTGGCAAACGTGTGCTTTTTGATGAAGTGAATACCACCTTTCAATCGGGCAATTGCTATGGAGTTATCGGCGCAAATGGTGCTGGAAAATCCACTTTTCTCAAAATATTAGCTGGCCAATTGGAGCCAACGTCAGGTCAAGTTCATTTGGAGGCCGGTCGTCGTTTGTCGGTTTTTGAGCAAAACCACAACCTCTATGACGAGTATCCTGTATTAGAAACAGTGATGCGCGGAAACAAGCCTTTATTTGAAATAAAGACTAAGATTGATGCGCTGTATGCCGATTATAGTGATGAAAATGCGGAAAAAATAGGTGAACTTCAAGCGCAATTTGAAGAAATGGATGGTTGGAATGCGGAATCTGCTGCGGCCTCAATGCTTTCTAACTTGGATATTCATGAGTCTTTGCATTATACACAAATGAAAGATTTGGACGGAAAGCAAAAGGTTCGTGTGCTTTTGGCTCAAGCCTTATTTGGATCGCCAGACGTTTTGATCATGGATGAGCCAACCAATGACCTCGATTATGAAACCATCATGTGGTTGGAAAACTTTTTAGCTCATTATGACAGTTGTGTTATTGTAGTTTCTCATGACCGTCACTTTTTGGACGCTGTTTGTACTCATGTTTCTGATATTGATTTTGGAAAAATTAATCACTACTCAGGGAATTATACCTTTTGGTATGAATCATCTCAATTGGCGGCCAGACAGCGCTCTCAGCAAAACAAAAAAGCCGAAGAGAAGAAAAAAGAACTTCAAGAGTTTATTGCTCGATTTAGTGCCAACGTCGCTAAGAGTAAACAAGCTACCAGTCGTAAAAAAATGATTGAAAAACTCAATATTGAGGATATCAAGCCGTCGAGTCGCCGCTATCCAGCCATAATTTTCGACCGAAACCGTGAAGCAGGCGATCAAATTTTAAACATTGACGGTCTAAAAGCTGAACAAGACGGCGCCATTTTGTTTGACAATGTGAGCCTCAATCTTAAAAAAGGTGATAAGGTGGTCGTTTACTCTAAAGATTCACGTGCAGTAACAGCTTTTTACCAAATCATATCGAATAATCAAAAAGCGTCATCAGGTACTTATGACTGGGGTATAACCACGACGCAGTCCTATTTGCCACTGGATAATAGCGAATTTTTCAACTCTGACATGTCTCTGGTGGACTGGTTGCGCCAATGGGCTACAACGGAAGAAGAGCGCGAAGAGGTCTATTTACGTGGTTTCCTAGGAAAGATGATCTTTTCTGGTGAAGAGGCTTTAAAAAAATGCAGTATTCTTTCAGGAGGGGAAAAAGTACGTTGTATGTTGTCAAAAATGATGATGGTTCGCGCAAACGTTTTGCTTTTAGATGAACCTACCAACCACTTAGATCTCGAAAGTATTACCGCATTCAATAATTCATTGAAAAATTTTAAAGGTACTGTGCTTTTTTCTACACATGATCATGCTTTTGCAGAAACTGTCGCCAACCGCGTTGTGGAATTGACACCAAAGGGTGTCATTGATAGATATGCAACCTTTGATGAATACATGCAAGACCCTGCTCTAAAGGAAATTCGAGCCAAAATGTATATCTAATTTATATATTTCAGAGGAGTAGTATGTTTACCCCGATATTTAATCCTCTGCTAATAATGGCGTAATGATAAGAGTCGCTTTATCCCATTCATAGTCATCGACCCATATTTCTTTTAAACCAATTGGACTTACACCAAAACCCGCCATACGCCCAGACTCTGACTCGTCTTTAACTACGGGAATGATGTCTTGTGCTTGTAAGGCGATGATCAGCCGATCGGCTAAAATAAAATTTCCTGAGAATAATTTTTTGTAGGTATTCATACTTGATAAGTTTAAATTTTTATCTCAATGATGCACCAACTTCATGTTCAAAGCTACCTAGTAGCTGTGACATGATTTTGTCGATCTGTTTATCAGATAAAGTTTTTCTCTCATCCTGAATGGTAAATCGCAAAGCATAACTTTTTTTACCTTCTGGGATAGGCGTGCCGACATATTCGTCAAACAATTCAACACCTTTAAGCAGGTAGCGCTCCGATTTAAAGGCGATTGTTTTTAAGGCGTCAAATGTCACTTTTTTGTCAATAATTAAGGCCAAATCTCTTTTCACGGCAGGGTATTTTGCAATCGATTTAAACTGCGGCACCAGGGCGTTGGTCTTAATTTTACAGATGTAATCCCATTCGAATTCTGCATAGAAAATTTCCCGATCTATATCGAAGTCTTTCAAAAGTCGGTCATTGATTTGGCCGTAGCTGACCAAATTTTTTCCATGAAATTGAATGGACTGTCCTCGAGAAAATACATTATTTTCTGTTTCAACTTCCGTTATTTCGGCTAGTCCTAAACCCTCTAAAACACTAAAAACATATCCTTTAATATCAAAAAATGATAAAATCTGAGATTCAGACTGCCAGCTTTTTACTGTTTTTTGGCCCATAGTCCACAAACCTAAAAGCTGTTTTTCGGTATAATTGTTTTTGTCCAGAGCATAAACTTTTCCATATTCAAAACAACGTAAATCGGTTTGTTGTCTGTTCTTGTTGTATGCTAAAACCTGCAATCCAGATGAACAAAGAGATGTTCTCATCATGCCTAGATCATTGCTCAATGGATTAAGTAAACGCACTGCTGAGGTGTTTTCTTTATCCAGAGGTACCAGAGAGTTGGTCATCACTTCAAAGAACCCGTTAGCCACAAGTCCATGACTAACACGCTGCACAAGTTGATGTTTAGAGACTAAAGGAATATCCACCAGAGCTGCTTTTAAATTGCGGCTGGCGTTGATATTATTATAACCGTAAACTCTCAAAATTTCTTCAATAACATCAATTTCTCGAGTTACGTCGTTTCTGTAAGCAGGGATGGTAAGTCCTACACCTGTTTCTGTAACACTATTGATTTTGATGTCTAATGAAGTCAAAATATCCTTTATAACTTCCCTGTCGATATCTTTTCCTATCGTAGCATCAATTTTGGAATAATTGACCAAAACCTGATTGGCTTCGAAACGCTTAGGATATAAGTCCGAAACCTCACTGGTAACTTGTCCTCCGGCTACTTCAAGAATTAGCAATACCGCACGTTTTAGAGCATAGTCGGTAATGTTGGGATCAATACCCCGTTCAAATCGGAATGACGCATCGGTACTGAGACCGTGACGTTTTGCTGTTTTCCGAATAGATATGGGATTAAAATAGGCACTTTCAAGAAATATTGTTGATGTGGATTGATTCACCCCCGAATTAAGGCCTCCAAAAACACCTGCAATACAAAGTGGTTTTTCGGCATCACATATCATCAGGTCTTCATTTGAAAGGATTCGTTCAACACCATCAAGAGTAACAAACTTTGTGCCTTCTGCAACGGTCTGAACAACAATCTTTTTATCCACTAAGGCATCTGCATCGAACGCATGGAGAGGTTGACCTAATTCGTGTAAGACGTAATTGGTGACATCTACAATATTATTGATTGGATTCAGACCAATAGCTTTCAGTCTATTTTGCATCCAAACAGGAGATTTGCCAACTTTTAATCCAGATATTGTCACACCGCAGTATCGCGGAGCCAATTCTGGTTGTTTGACATCAATATCGATAATAAATGTGCGATTGTCCACATGAAATTTTGACACCGAAGGGGTGATCAATTCGTGGTTTTTTCCATGCCTTTTCAAGCCTGCTCGCAAATCACGGGCAACGCCCATGTGACTCATGGCGTCGGCACGGTTTGGGGTTAGTCCAATATCAAACACTTCGTCCTTTTCAACCTCAAATACTTCAGACAATAGGGTGCCAGCTTCAAGCTCGTCCTCTAAAATCATAATACCAGCATGACTTTCACCTAAACTTAATTCGTCCTCAGCGCAAATCATTCCATAACTTTCCTCACCACGAATTTTACCTTTTTTAATACTCCAGGCTTTTCCTTCATCATCGTAAAGGGTTGTGCCAATTGTGGCAACAGGAACAGTTTGTCCGACAGCTACATTTGGCGCCCCACAAACAATTTGAAGAGGCTCCTCTCGGCCTATATCAACCGTGGTTAGTTTTAACCGGTCAGCGTTGGGATGCTGAATACAAGTAAGTACCTTGCCAACAACCACACCTTCGAGTCCGCCAGGAATAGATATTTTAGACTCCATGCCTTCAACTTCTAAACCCAAATGGGTAAGAATATCTGCCACTTGAACAGCAGGTAAATTTGTTTCGACAAATTGTTTTAACCAGTTAAATGATATTTTCATGTTTTAGCCTATAAGAACGCAAATATAAGAATAGTTGTGGCAGCACAAAAAGTCAATCAAAAGGTTTAATTTTGGATCAATTATTCAAGTTATGAAACAATTTTTTAAATTTTTAGGTATTGTGATGTTGCTGTCTTCGTGTGGTTCGGAGTCTAATGAACGCCTTTCATTAGGTCGTTATCGTGCAAAATTATTGGTTCAAGATGGCCAACAGTTACCATTTGTTTTTGAGGTCAAATCGCCAACATCTATTTCGATCATTAATGGTGACGAATCAATCACAACGACTGAAATAACATATTTTAATGATTCTGTTCGCATTCAATTACCTGTTTTTGAAGGCTATTTTAAAGCGGCTTTATCAAAAAGCCGATTAGAGGGTCTATTTATAACGGAAGGTAAAGATCGTCAACAACAGTTTTATGCAGAGCGCTCAGAGGCAACCCGTTTTCCTTTAACTGAGGCCCCTGCATTTGATGTAACTGGCATTTGGGAAATTACATTTACCGAACCTGATGGTAACACTTATCCAGCAATGGGTGTTTTTGATCAAACTGATGCTATTGTGAAAGGAACTATCCGCACCAATACAGGAGATTATCGTTTTTTGGAAGGTGCAGTAGTTGGAAAGACACTTGAGCTGTCCGTATTTGATAGTGCTCATGCATTTTTGTTTAAGGCTTCATTGAGCGCAGGTCAAATGCAAGGGGTGTTTTACTCGGGCAACCATTACAAAGAAACCTTTGAAGGATATCGCAATGCTAATTTTGAGCTGGCTGACCCAGAGCAACTTACCTATCTTAAAGAGGGGTATGCGTCTTTCGAATTTGAATTTCCAGACGAATCAGGCAAGATGGTTAATTTGTCCGATGAACGTTTTAAAGAGAAGGTGGTGATCGTACAACTTATGGGTACGTGGTGTCCCAATTGTCTCGATGAGTCAAAATTCTTATCCTCTTTTTATAAAACATATCAAGAAAAGGGATTAGAGGTGGTGGCATTGACTTTCGAATATGTAAAGACTGTGGAGAAAGCTAACGCTAATTTAGAGCGCTTAAAAACGTTTTTGGACATTAGTTATCCTTTACTACTCGCGCAATACGGGTCAACTGATAAGGTTCTGGCTCAGGAAAAACTGCCTATGCTCAACAAAGTATGGTCGTATCCCACAACTATTGTTTTAGATCGAAATCATCAAGTGAGAAAGATTCATACAGGATATAACGGCCCAGCTACAGGTCAAGTTTATATTGATTTCGTTGCGGATTTTACTGCCTTTGTTGAACAATTATTAGATGAACGCTAAGAAATAAAATTCCAAATATTTCTAAATTGTTTCATTTTTAAAAGTGTCTCCCGCAGATTGACGTGAGCGGCTTGACTTAAGTTAGGGTCAGCTTCTAAAATGCGATGTGCCGTATGTCTCGATAGTTCTAAAATCTCACGATTCTTTACAATATTAGCTATTTTCAATTGGAGTACACCACTTTGTTGTGTGCCCATTAAATCACCAGGCCCACGAAGCTTGAGATCGACTTCAGCAATTTCAAAACCATCATTGGTTCGCACCATAGTGGCAATTCGGGTTTTACTGTCGTCACCTAATTTTGGACCAGTCATCAAAATACAGTAGCTCTGCGCGGCACCTCGACCAACCCGACCACGAAGTTGATGCAATTGTGACAATCCAAAGCGTTCAGCACTTTCGATCACCATTACAGTAGCATTAGGAACGTCAATACCTACTTCTATTACGGTAGTGGCAATGAGAATTTGTGTTATACCTTTGGCAAATCGCTCCATTTCTATAGTCTTGTCCGCGGGCTTCATTTGTCCATGGACAATAGAAATTTGATATTCTGGACGTGGGAAGTCCCTGACCATACTGTCATAACCATCCATCAAATCTTTATAATCCAATGTTTCACTCTCTTCGATCAGAGGATACACCACATAGGCTTGGCGGCCTTTAGCGATTTCCTCTCTCAGAAATCGAATCACTTTTAAGCGGTTGTTATCAAAACGGTGAACCGTTTTGATAGGGGTGCGTCCTGGAGGTAATTCATCAATTATTGAATTGTCCAAATCACCATAAACCGACATCGCTAAAGTACGAGGAATTGGGGTGGCAGTCATCACCAGAACATGCGGTGGAAGGGTATTTTTATGCCAAAGCTTACTGCGTTGGGCCACACCAAAACGGTGTTGTTCATCGATAATAGCAAGTCCAAGATTTTTGAACTTAACACGGTCTTCGACCAAAGCATGAGTGCCAACTAGAATATGAAGGATACCAGATTCTAAATCCTCATGAATGATGCGTCGCTCAGCTGTTTTAGTAGCACCAATGAGCAAACTGATATGAATATGCATAGGGTCGCAAAACCGCCGCAAATTTTCGTAATGTTGCGTTGCTAAAATTGCTGTAGGTGCCATAAGGCAAGCTTGAAAGCCGTTGTCCAATGCCATTAAAATGGTCATAAATGCAACCATGGTTTTACCCGACCCTACATCACCTTGAAGTAAACGATTCATTTGTGCACCAGTGCCAAGGTCGTGTCTTATTTCTTTGAGTACCCGTTTTTGGGCGTTAGTCAACTCGAAAGGAAGAAACTGGTTGTAAAAACTATTAAAATAATCTCCAACAGAGCTAAATGGAAAACCTTTGATTTTGGCCTTGTGCTGGCGGTTTTTTAGTAATAATTGCAACTGTATAAAAAACAACTCCTCAAACTTAAGTCTGAACTCGGCCTTACTCAGCAAGTCGTTGGATTCTGGAAAATGAACTTGTATCAAGGCATCTGTTTTTGATAAAAGCTTGAGTTGATCTATTACTGAGAGTGGCAAGGTTTCTGTAAATCTGCCTTTTGTTGTTTCAAATAATTGCATCATCATTTTACGCATCACCCGATTGGAAATACCTTGCTTGGCTAAGGCTTCAGTTGATGGGTAAACGGCTTGCATGCTACTTGATTTGTTTTGGTCATAGTCGGATTTGAGCTCCAATTCTGGATGCGCCATATTCCAACGTCCACCAAATTCATTGACCCGTCCAAAAGCCACATAAGCTTGATTGGTTTTGAGACTCTGACGAATCCATTTATGACCGCGAAACCAAACCAGTTCCATAACACCAGTGTCGTCTTGAAACGTCGCTACAAGACGCTTGCCCCGCTGTTGTCCTACTTCTTTGATATCAACGATTTGTCCAATGACTTGAACTTCCGCAGAACTTGGTGCCAATTCGGACACCTTATAGAATTTGGTCCTATCAATGTGTCGGTTAGGGAAGATGTTTAAAAGATCCTGAAAGGTATGAACACCCAATTCTTTTCTCAACAATGCGGCCCTGTTAGAGCCTACGCCTTTGAGATAATCGATCGGAGTTTGAAGCACTTCAACTTTCATGACATGACTTTATACCATTGGTTGCGACATGGCATAGGGTTTACCAAAGTTTACTGACTTCATTTTTAAGAAATAATAGCCCAGTATCTGTCGGCGGTTGGTTTTCAATGATTTCATTCAACAAGATTTCACGAAGCTTTTGAGCGTTTTCAACCTTTTCAGACATATTGGCTTGACGGATCATTTGGATGGTAGCATTTTTTGAGGCGACTACCACATTCCAACAATTTTGGCTGACATAAATTTGCTGGGTCACGTTGTGCTCAAACTCCTGATCAATCGTTGCTACCAGTTTTTTTTCATACATATTTTTATCATCCGATTGGGGTGGAATACGTGTAAGCAAATTGCCAATGGCGATGCGTTCCAAGAACAGTGCCATTCGTTCATAGGCTTGAAGCCGCAGAGGAAGGGATTGTTTAGCGTGTTCCAAATGTAAGGCAACATTACGCCTTTGGTCTTCGCTTTTGGTATAACTGTTAAAAAAGTAGTAAGCTGTTACGGCAACAATAAGCGACGGAACGAGCATGATAAGCATATTGGTCAAATCGGCAGTCATGTGGATGGATATGATTTTTACCAAAGATATTTATTTTATCGGACATAGTTATGTCCTTGAAATTGTTAGTAAAAAGTCAGTGATTTCCATCATTTCCCAACCTACAATGGCTATTTTCACATTTAGAAAATTTGAAGTATTGGAAGCCTATTTAGATCAACTTAACGAATCACAACGCGAAGCTACCGTCCAAAAGGATGGACCTATGATTATCATCGCAGGAGCTGGCTCTGGAAAGACTCGTGTGCTGACTTACAAAATCGCTTACCTGATGCATCATGGTGTTGATCCTTTTAATATCCTGTCACTTACTTTTACCAACAAAGCAGCCAAAGAAATGAAACTTCGGATTGCCGATATCGTCGGTGCGTCGGAGGCTAAGAATCTTTGGATGGGAACCTTTCACTCAGTATTTGCCAAATTATTACGTGCTGATGCACCCAAATTGGGTTTTCCGTCGAACTTCACGATTTACGACACCCAAGATTCTCAACGTCTGATATCTTCTATCATTAAGGAAATGGGATTGGATAAAGAGATTTATAAATACAAACAGATTTACGGGCGCATATCCTCTTATAAAAACAGTTTGATCACCGTTAGGGCTTATTTTCAAAATCCTGAATTACAAGAAGCGGATGCTGCGGCACGCCGCGAAAAGATGGGAGAAATCTATCAAAATTATGTAGAACGTTGCTTTAAGGCAGGTGCTATGGATTTTGATGACCTTCTGCTGCGTACCAACGAATTGCTTACACGTTTTCCAGAAGTGTTGGCCAAATACCAGGAGCGGTTCAAATACATTTTGGTGGATGAGTATCAAGACACCAATCATTCTCAGTATTTGATCGTGCGGGCTTTGTCCGACCGTTATCAGAATATCTGTGTGGTGGGGGATGATGCCCAAAGTATATATGCCTTTCGAGGGGCTAATATTGACAATATCCTCAATTTTCAAAGGGATTATGAGAACACAAAAGTGTTTCGATTGGAGCAAAACTACCGTTCCACCAAAACCATTGTCAATGCGGCCAATTCGATTATCGACAAAAACCAGGTCAAACTGGATAAGGTCGTTTGGACTGCTAATGAACAAGGTGAAAGCATCAAGGTGCAACGCTTGTTGACAGATGGTGATGAAGGTCGTTTTGTGGCCAGTTCCATTTTTGAAAACAAAATGAACCACCAGCTGCACAATAAGAGTTTTGCAGTACTTTACCGCACCAATGCGCAGTCTCGCGCCATTGAAGATGCCTTGCGCAAGCGGGACATTCCCTACCGAATTTTTGGAGGCTTGTCATTTTATCAGCGTAAAGAAATTAAGGATGTATTGAGCTATTTGCGCTTGGTGATCAATCCGGCGGATGAAGAGGCTCTAAAAAGGATCATCAATTTTCCGGCGCGGGGCATTGGGCAAACCACCATTGATAAGCTCATCGTTGGTGCCAATACTCAGGGTGTGACCATCTTTGAGCTGCTTCAACAATTGGACACCTTGGCTTTAGATGTTAATGCAGGTACCCGAACCAAACTTAAGAATTTTGCTACCCTAATTGAAAGTTTTCAGGTGATGAATCAAACGGCTAACGCCTTTGAATTGGCAGAACATGTAACCAAAGCAGCTGGTTTGATGCGCACTTTTGGTGAAGACCTAACGCCAGAGGGAATCACTCGAATGGAGAACATCGAGGAGTTGCTCAACGGGATTAAAGATTTTGTGGATGGCCAAGAAGAATTGGTTGATGCTAAAGGCTCTTTGACTGAGTTTTTGGAAGATGTATCGCTAGCCACAGATTTAGATCAAGAGGATGATAACGATGACCGCGTGGCTTTAATGACCATTCATTTGGCTAAAGGATTAGAGTTTCCATATGTGTATATTGTAGGGATGGAGGAGGATTTATTCCCCTCGGCCATGAGTATGAATACGCGAAGCGAGTTGGAGGAGGAGCGACGTTTGTTTTATGTGGCCCTAACTCGTGCTGAAAAACAGGCCTATTTGACCTATACCTTATCACGTTACCGTTGGGGCCGACCCGTAGATGCAGAGCCAAGCCGGTTTATTGAAGAAATTGACGAACAGTATTTGGAATTCGCAACACCACCAGCGTCGCAGCGCAGCAATCCGATGTTGGATGCTTCTATCTTTGGAGATGTCCCCCAAAACACCATACGGTTTAGAAAACCGAGTCCAGCCAAAACCCCTAAGAAAATACCACCAGCACGAAGCGTGGTGCCCAAAAATCTTAAGCCAGTGCATGCAGAGGCTAAAACTGTGCCTTATGACGGTGATATGACCGTTGGTTTGCGCGTTAGTCACATGCGTTTTGGACAAGGTACTATTGTAGCCCTTGAAGGCCAAGCCGCTGATCAAAATGCCACCATCAATTTTGACCACGGTGGCGAGAAGAAATTGTTGTTGCGCTTTGCCAAGCTCAATGTTCTAGAATCATAATTATGAAAGCCCAGCATATCCGTTTGTATGAAGCCAATCCCAACCCCAAGCAGGTGGGGCAGGTGGTGGAAGTGCTCAAAAATGGCGGTTTGATCATTTACCCTACCGATACCGTTTATGCTCTTGGTTGTGATAGTCAGCACCCCAAAGCCTTAAAGGAATTGGCTAAACTCAAAGGCGTGACACTCGAAAAAGCCCATTTTTCATTTGTCTGTGCCGATCTTAGTGACCTGAGTATATACGCGAAACAACTGGATAGTCCTACTTTTAGAATTCTTAAGCGTGCACTGCCCGGGCCTTACACATTTATTTTACCAGCTGCTAAATCTTTACCAGCACCTTTCAATAAAAAGAAAACCGTTGGTATCCGCGTGCCCAAAAATGCTATTGCAAAAGCCATTGCCTCAGCGCTTGGACGGCCTATTGCCACCGCCTCGCTTCATCACCAAGATGACATTATAGACTACACCACAGACCCAGAAAGTATTTTTGAAGATTGGAGCCTGCGCGTCAATGCTTTTGTGGACGGAGGAATGGGCGGCCTAGTGCCCTCTACTGTGATTGACCTTTCCCAAACGGAACCTACCATCATCCGTAAAGGTCTTGGTGATGTGGGGGTGGTTTAGGATTTATATCATTTTTTCCGTTTAGGATAGTATTTCGATCTGCGGTAATAGGGTCTTTAGTTGCGGGTGTGGGATTCGAACCCACCAATTATCTCAGATAAAATTGAATTACTGATTGTAATACTTTGACTACTCTCAGCGATTTCGTCAATTTGTATGATTTCTACACTGAATCTGTTGTCATTATTATGAAAAAGATCTAAAATGTAAGAGCAACGAGGCTGACTTAGCTGAGTGGTTTCTATAATTGTTTTCATGGGTAGTTACTTTTAGCATTAAATTACACGTTGTTATTAATACGATTATTATTTTTGAATATCGCACAGAAGTTCAATCACATCATCTAAATGATTCTTATTAGTAACTTCTATACTTGCGCAAGCTCCATTATAAAAATTTTGAACATTTTGACTAAGTGGTGTTATATTATGATTTATTAATCTTTTCCTGATGTTGGTTTCACTCATTAAAGCGATTATTATGATCTTTTTTCTTCTAATTTTTATGTAGGCAAAGTTTCTCTTTTTACGCAGCGAGATATAATAACGTTGACTATTAAAATGGAGCGAAGGAATTTTGTCCGATAATTTGTGGCGCAACTCCTGATATAAATTTTTAATTTCTTCAGTAACATTATCGAGATGAAATGATTCAAGATAAGCAATACCAGTTTTTGACAAATCTTGCTCATTCGAAATGATATCTACATTCCCAATGTTTTCAAATTCTGGACTCATAGAGATGATATTTTCACCGCTTAGACTCACATATTCCTTTAATATCGCAATTTTGACCATTTTGCCCCAAGTATCTCCATAGGTTTGAATAATTTCAGGGAATTCAGATTTTTCATGATCAATAATGATTAGAATACTTTGACTATTTTCGACAGTATCCTTTAAAAATTTAAATATTTTGCGATTGCCGATTTTTGATTTAAACGCCCGATGAATTTCGCTGTCATCTATTAAAATAGAATAAAGTTTTTCAATTAACTTACCCTGACTCTCCGAGTTTTTAAAAAATGCAAAGAACTTAGTGATTTGAGGAAAAATATGATTGAAAAAACTGTGTTTAGCAAGTTCAGCTTCTACAATATGAAACTCGGGATTGTTAATGTCGGAGAGATCAAACAAAAAACCCCTGACAAGCAGGGGTTAAAAATGTGTTAAGATGCGATTTATTCGCCGCTCAATTTTTTCATTTCTTTTTCAATCATGTCATAAAACTGATCGATTTTAGGCATAACAACGATGCGTGTGCGGCGGTTTCTGGCACGTCCTTCAACAGTATCGTTAGTGTCTAATGGTACATAAGAACTACGCCCAGCAGCAACCAAACGAGAAGGGTTAACGCCAAGTGATTGTAGCACACGGATTACCGAAGTCGAACGCTTCACGCTCAAATCCCAGTTGTCTATCAAAACGCCGCTGCTGTATGACTGGTCGTCTGTGTGACCCTCCACTAGGCATTCGAAATCTGGTTTATCATTGACCACTTTGGCTACCTTAGCCAAAACATCTTTGGCCTTGCTGCTTACGACATAACTGCCTGAATTGAACAGTAATTTATCTGCAATAGAGATAAATACCACACCTTTTTCAACGCTAATTTCGATGTCTGGATCGTCAATACCGACAGATCTCTTCAAGCTTGTGACTAGGGCAAAAGTCACACTATCCTTTTTGTTGATGGCATCCTGAAGGCGATTGATTTTCAAATCTTTCTCACGCATGCTTTCCAAAGATTTCTCTAAGTTGTCCGCACCTTTAGAAGTCAGAACGGTAAGTTCTTTTGTGTTTTCAATTAAGCTGGCGTTATTTGCGCGCAAATCTTTTATTTGCTCTTCAAGGGCTTGAACTCTTGCCAAAGCCACCGCTTTATCTTCGTCACAGATGTTTAATTTATAGGTTGTGTTATTGAGCATGTCTTGTGTTTCAGCTTGTTTGGCTTCCAAAGCAGCATATTGCTTTTTCGATACACAAGATGATAACAATAGAATTGCAGATAGGGTAAGTGCAAATGATGTTTTCATTGTAATTTCAGTTTTATTTGTACAAATTTACTAAAATTTTGCAGCCTATATCATTGTTAACATAACTTTTACAAAGCATATTAGGGTCTGTATTTACGATAACCTAAAATATAATATTTCCACACAATAGATGGATTTAATGATATGATTTTCAATGACTTATTTCTTTTCATAAAATAAGAACGGGCACCACGATAAAAGTCCATGTGTGCCATAAATATGGCGCCAAAGTGTGAAGTTTGTCCCTTGAACATAAAACGCCATGCTGCTATTCCGTCGAGTAACAGCCTTATAATTAGGATAAACGGCAAATGCTTGGCGGTGTTTTTGACAAGCATAAAAAGGCTGTTTCGAAAATTTAATCGTGTTTTTCTCGAACTGCCATATGTTAAAGTGCCACCGCCTAAATGTAAAACACTACTGTTGCATAGCGCCCAAACTTCATGTCCTTGATGCTGTGCACGCCAACAGAGGTCAATTTCTTCCATATGTGCAAAAAAGCTATCGTCGAATCCCCCTAAAGATTCAAACACAGATTTACGCACAAACAAACAGGCACCAGAAGCCCAAAATACTTGTGCGCTAGCATACTGGTCGCTATCCTCCTCTATGGTGTCAAATATACGACCACGACAGTAGGGATAACCAAAACGGTCCATCATACCACCAGCGGCGCCAGCATATTCGAAGTGGGTGGGATGGTTAAGGTCTAAAATTTTTGGTTGTGCCAAAGCCATACGACCATTAGCAGCAAAAGCCTCAATAATCGCATTGAGCCAATGAGGCGTTGTCCGAATGTCGTTGTTCATCAAGCAAATTAGATCAGCGTCTATTTGTGCCATGGCTTTATTGTAGCCGCCTGCATAGCCCCAATTTTCTGTATGACAAATTAGCTTGATTTCAGGGTATTGAGTTTGTAAAAAGGCGATGGAGTCATCCGTTGAGGCGTTGTCAACCACATAAATGGTGGCTTGTTCTGCGCTGTGAGCAATCACATCAGGAAGAAACCTTTCTAATAAGGCTCTGCCATTCCAATTCAATATGACGATTGCTGTTTTCATTGCACGTAACTAGGAATGTCTTTTAAAAACAGGTAGCGCTCTTCTTGGTGGTTCATCTGACAAAAATAGTGATCTAATCCATTTGTCACCATTAAATAATCTGCCTTTAGTGTAAGGTTATAACGTGCAATTTGGTCGAAGGTGTCTTGAGAGATGCTCACCTCTGGGGCTTTGCACTCTACCACAACCGAAACCGTCCCATCTGGTTTAAAAATGATGATATCATATCGCTTAGTGGTGATGCCCACTTTGATTTGCTTTTCGACGTTTATTAGGCTTTTGGGATACCCCTTGCTTTGAATTAAAAATTGCACACAATGCTGTCTTACCCATTCTTCGGGTTGAAGTTGGACATATTTTTTGCGGATGGGGTCAAAAATGAGCCGTTTATTTTCGCTACTTTTGAACTTGAACGTATAGGGCGGAAATGACAATGCCTGCATACTGCAAAAATGATGATTTTTTTTGAATGAATGAGATTGATGCCATCTTAGCCGACATTAGGAAAAAAGTATTTAAGCCCATTTATGTGCTTATGGGTGATGAGCCTTATTATATCGACTTGATTACGACAGAAATTAAAAAGCACGCCCTCAAAGAGGAGGAGCGGGGTTTCAATGAAATGGTATTTTATGCTAGAGATACTAACGTTGACGAGGTGGTATCTAGTGCAAAACGCTTTCCAATGATGGCTGAACGTCAATTGATTATTGTAAAGGAAGCACAAGATTGGTCGAGGACCATTGATGGTTTATCAGTTTATGCTGCGAATCCGCAACCTTCAACAGTCTTGGTCATTAATTATAAATATAAAACGCTCGACAAGCGAAAGGCTTTTTATAAGGCGGTGTCAAAATCAGGCGCAGTCATTGAGTCTAAGAGTTTGTATGAAAATAAGGTAGCGCACTGGATTCACGATTATCTGAAGCAACAGCAATATGACATTGTGCCTAAGGCAGCACAAATGCTGGTGGAGTTTTTAGGAAATGATTTGTCTAAAATTGCCAATGAGCTAGAAAAATTAGGATTGCTGTTTCCAAAGGGACATCAGATTACACCAGACGATGTCGAAACAAATATTGGTATTTCTAAGGATTTTAATGTGTTTGAATTGCGCAACGCCATTGGAAATCGTGACGTTTCTCGGGCCTACAAGATTGCAGAACATTTTGGACATAATCCAAAAGAGCATCCTTTGGTTTTGACTGTCGGAATGTTATTTTCATACTTTGCACAGATTTTACAATACCACGCCTTGACCGATCACAGTCCCCGTTCCGTTGCATCTGCATTGGGCATCAATCCGTATTTTGTAAAGGACTACACCCTAGCGGCAAAAAATTATCCAATGAAATATGCTTCGCGCAATATTTCATTGTTAAGAGAATATGATGTTAAAAGCAAAGGGGTGGGCGTTAGAGAAATTTATGACGGCGATCTCCTTAGAGAATTAGTTCACCGCTTAATGCACTAATTAGAGGGCTGGAAATTTGACTGGATCAGATTCGCTCATCATGTCATAAGCCTTTTCAAAGATATCATCTACAGAAGGTTTTGAAAAATAATCACCATCAGTACTGTATGCCGGTCGGTGTGCTTTTGCACTAAGTGTTTGAGGAGCACTGTCCAAATACTGATAGGCTCGTTGTTCATTCAGAATGGCATTTAAAATATAGGCTGTAGCACCACCTGGAACGTCTTCGTCAACGATCAATAGTCGGTTGGTTTTGGCAATACTTTTACTGATATTATGCTTTAAATCGAAAGGTATAAGAGACTGGATATCAATAACTTCAATATTAATACCAACGTTTGATAATTCTTGAGCCGCTTCCATTACTAAACGTAGTGTTGAACCGTAGGAAACGATGGTCAAGTCGGATCCTAATCGCAGGGTTTCGACTTCGCCAAATGGCGTGGTAAATGCACCTAAATTTGTTGGCAGAGCTTCTTTAAGACGATAGCCATTGAGGCACTCTACAACCAATGCCGGCGTGTCGGTGGTCAAAAGATGATTGTAAAAACCAGCTGCTTGCGTCATGTTTCTGGGTACTAAAACGAACATCCCATGGAGTAGATTAACAATACCGCCCATTGGGGACCCCGAATGCCAAATCCCTTCCAAACGGTGACCTCTAGTACGGATAATTAAAGGTGCTTTTTGCTTGCCTTTGGTGCGGTAATGCAAAGTAGCAACATCATCACTCATAATTTGCAGGGCATATAAAACATAATCTAAATACTGTATTTCGGCAATAGGTCTTAATCCTCGCATGGCCATACCAATACCTTGTCCAATGATACTCGCTTCTCGAATACCAGTATCTGCCACTCGTATGTCGCCGTATTTTGCCTGAAGACCTTCTAAGCCCTGATTAACATCACCGATTGTGCCGGCATCTTCACCGAAGATTAATACTTCGGGATACTTGGCCAAAAGGGTGTCAAAGTTTTCACGCAGTACCACACGACCATCGACTTGTGTGTCCTGATCGCTATAGTTTGGTGGAATGCAGGTTGATTGGTATGAGTTTTCAGCACTCATGGAGTAGAGTTGACCGCTAAAATTGTCTTTCTGTTTGATATTGTAGGCCTCTATCCAATCATGGAGGTTGCGTTTATCACTTGGATTTAACGCTCTACACAATCGGAGGACTTTACGAGCCGTAGTAATAATATCCTTTCTGATCGGCGTTCTATTCGTTTCGAGTGCCTTTATTATAGGCGTTAACAAAACTTTATTTGTGGACTTTGACGCAATTTCATTAAGAATACTCAATACACTTTGTTGTTCTGCTAAGATGGGTGTTAAGTAAGCCTTCCATGCTGATTTTTGGGCTTTTTTAACCTCTTCTTGACATTCTGCTTCAACGGCTTCTAATTCGGAAGATGTACAATAATCTTTATCAATAAGCCATGCTTTAAACTTTATCAAGCAATCGAACTCAGCTTCCCATGCTAAACGGTCTTTGTCTTTGTAACGTTCGTGTGATCCAGAAGTAGAATGACCCTGTGGTTGAGTAAGTTCGCAAACATGGATAAGCACTGGTACGTG
This sequence comes from uncultured Flavobacteriaceae bacterium, assembly GCA_943788695.1. Taxonomy (GTDB): domain Bacteria; phylum Bacteroidota; class Bacteroidia; order Flavobacteriales; family Flavobacteriaceae; genus JALRKI01. The sequence continues at coordinate 315,662 of CALSRG010000002.1, read as the reverse complement.
ATGTATTCTTGCTAATTCACTAGCATTTTCATAGGCTTCGATAAGAGCTGGGTAGTCCCAACCTTTAACTTTGATGATTTCAAATCCATTAGCCTTGCTGTTGCGCTGGAAACCTGCAAGAATTTCAGATATACTTTCTTTAGTAGTTTGGTGTGAGGCGTGTACTGAAATACCATATTCATCGTCCCAAACACTAACCACCATAGGGACTTGCAAAACACCTGCGGCATTTATTGTTTCGAAAAACAAGCCTTCACTAGTACTGGCATTGCCAATGGTTCCCCATGCGACTTCATTACCACCATCAGTAAAAAATGGTGCTTTGATTTCGGGGATTTGTCGATAAATTTTAGATGCTTGCGCCAGACCTAGGAGTTTAGGCATTTGAGCACCAGTGGGGGATAAGTCGGCACTCGAATTTTTCTGCTGCATCAAGTTGAGCCAATTACCATTATCGTCCAAACTGTGCGTGGCAAAATGACCTCCCATTTGACGACCAGCACTCATTGGCTCTGCCTCAATATCTGTATGAGCATAAAGCCCGGCAAAAAATGATTGTGGTGTGAGGGCATCAATAGCCATCATAAAGGTTTGGTCGCGGTAATAACCCGATCTGAAGTCGCCATTTTGAAAGACCTTTGACCAAGCCAATTGTGGCAATTCTTTACCATCTCCAAAAATACCAAATTTAGCTTTACCAGTTAATACTTCTTTTCGTCCAAGGAGACTACATTGGCGGCTGAGATATGCTAATCTGTAATCCTGCTTTAGAGATGATTTGAAATCATCAAAAGTCATTACTTTTTCAAATTCTCCGAAGTCAAGCACGTCTTTTTTAGTTTTGGACATGCTGCAAATTTAACCAATATTCACAGTCTATGCAATGTCAATGAATTAAAACCACTTTCGCTGGAACAGGCCCGATAGTTTTCTTGGTGAGGTGGTGATTACAAATCTTATTTTCTGAAAATAACTGTCTTGAGCGATCTCCCAACCTAAATTAGAATAAAAAGGGAAGTAGAGTTCAAAATAGTCAGGAATGAAGTTAAGTCTGAGCCCTGCGTCATATGCAAAAAACGGATTCATTTTATCCATATTTTTACTAAAACCGATATCGCCATACCATTCAATCCAACGGAAAATGCTGGCGCTCAAATTGGCTGTTGTCATCCATTGGTTAGCTGTCCGAGGATCAAGTATAGATTTAAAACCACCGTCAGAAATATTGATTTGTTGACTAAAAAAACCACTACTTTCAGATCGCCCTAAGTAGTTGTAGTCAAATAAATAGTCCGATGGGCGGTCAAGAGAAAAGTCAAAAAATGTAGTGTGTTTGGCATTGTGATAAAGAAAGGCTCCTGCGAATAGTCTGAGGTTGAATTGATGATTTTTACCACTTAGTTTTCGATATTGATATTCCAAACTGATCTTCCCAAAATCATTGGACAATTGAGTGTCAATAATGGCTTGTTTAAAGTCAAAGAGGTTTTTGTCTGAATCTTTCAGTCTCAAATTGAACACCCCGTAATTTGGAGTGTTGTCGTTGGTGTTATTTGCGGCATCGTTAAAAATAGAGATGTATCTTAAGTTAAACTCTTGGCGTTTGTTTGACCTCAGGTCTTTAGGTTCTCTAAATTTTAATGATATAAAAGGGCTTGCAATTCGACTGAACATATTGATGCCGATAGAATTATATCCTCCATAAATTCCCGAATTGATATTGTATAGCTTTGCATTATTCCGGTTGTAATAATGTGTAAATGATCCACGACCCGTTATAATTTTTGATTTTGTAGCAAATTGAGGCGTTAGATTGATTCTAAACGGTCGTTTTAAAATAGTGTTGTTTGTAAAATAAGCGCCTAAACTTAATCCATCATAGATGTTTCCGTATTCGACAATTGGCGTGATAAAAAACTGGTCATAACCTGGTTCTTCAATATCAGTTAAAAGTTTTATTTTAAAAGGTCGGTTTGAAAACAGACTGGCTTCTCGAAAAGCCGAATTGTTGCTGTATTTCACCTCACTCAATGTATTGCTGGGATTTATTTTAACGCTGTGAATGTTTGGATCAGTTAAAAGAATGGATGAAGTTAACCATTGACTCGTTTTTTTGCCCGTTTCGCCCGTTATTTCCATTTCAAAAGGAATGCCATTTTCAGAGTGGTTGTAAACTTTAAATTGAAGCTGTTTGTTTTTATTTTTTACTCTCTTAACTCTTAAATCTAATTTGTCATTATTATTGATGTATTCTTCAAAAAACCAATCTAAAGATTTGTTTGTTTTGGCTTCTGTAATAGAACGGAATGCATCAATGTTGTGTCTTTCAGAAGGTGCCTCCTTGAAAAACGCGCTTATGGATTCTCGGATAATGCTCTGACCTGCATAGTTGTCAATATATTTAAAACCCAATCCTGCTTTGTAGGGATTGACAAAAGTTTGATTAATTTTCAACAGACTGTCTTTTGGAGTGCTCAACGATTGATCGCGGTTGGTGCGGGCCATTTGTTCATAAAACAACTTATACTGACCGTTAAAAGGCTGCTTGGCAAGATTGTAGGTGCGAACGCCCCACCATTCTGAAAATGATCCGAGGAGTTTTAAATCTGGATAATGTTCCTCAACAAAAAGCATCAAAACATAGGTCTCAATTCCTGATTGAAGCCAATACTCCTTTCTCGGATTAGTATCTAAGAGTCCGTCGAGAGCGTTGTGGGTAATTTGCTTGACCAATTCCAGTTCAAATTGTAATTCGTCTGGATATGGATGCAAAAAAGAAGGCAATCGATCGAAGCCATAAATGGGACTATGTTCTCCAGCAGCTTTTGTAATGGGCAGTTGAGCCTCCGTTATCTTTCCAAAAATACCAGTAAGGAAATCAATAACTTTTTCTGCAGAGGCGCGTTCTTGAATTTCGCTCAATCCTTTATTAATATAATCAGTGGCAATACTTAGGTCAGATGATTCAAAGACTTTCAGTGATTCACTACTTTTTAAAATCAGCGTGCAATGATGTGCACTTCCAATCCATGTCGTTGTATTAACTTTTTTGGATTGACAACAATCTGGATTAACCAAATCAGAATACATATACATAGGCACATCAGTATTTATTGTCAAACTGATGTTAGCTTCGGGAGCATACAAATCGTCTAAATTTTTATTGGTTTGAAGTACCCATTCATCATCGTATACCGCTGGCCACAAAATCCAATTTTTTAAATAGACATTGCTGTCAGCATCTGCGCCGTAGCCGGTAAATTTATTGTTAGGAAGTCGTAAATTGTAATTCAGATTGATCTTGATCTTATCGCCAGGTCTTAATGGCGTATTTAATTGAATTTTCCAGAAATCAGCTGATCCATTGTCATGCCCAAAATCTAAGGCAATACCCTCATTATCTGTTACTTTTAAAATATCAGTATAACCTCGGTCTTTGTCATTTTCAAAATGAAAAGCTGATATAAACTCTTCCTGAAATCTGATGGCTAAGTCAGTATTATTCGAGCTATAACTGTTATTCCAATCGTGTAAATAAATAACATCTAAAGTGCTATCGCTTTGATTGGTGTATTCAACCAGTTGTTCAATTTGGATCAGCTGAATTGAGGCAATGTAATGTCCATCGACAGTCAGATTGATCTGTCCCCACGATTGGCATACAACCAATATAAAAAAGGCAGTGAATTTTAATCCAGTTGAGGTCAATATTTAATAAATTTTTGGGGCGGATAATCAGATAAATTACTCTTTAACATGTATTGACCAGCTGCTAAACTATCAGTCTGAATAAATATGGTACTGTCAGTTCCGACAGCTGTTTCAGAAATTAATTGTCCCATAATGTTATAAATAAGCAGGTAGCTTTCATTACCAAATATACGAGAATTAACTTCTACTTTTAGAATACCTTCAACTTGATTAAATTCTAACTCAAAGTCTTTATTGTTGAGTTCGTAAGACGGCATATTTAAAAAGTTATCTGAAAACGACAATTGCATTTGAATGGGAAGGTGGTCACTCATATTGAACAAATGCTCTCTTAATGCAAGATCATAAAGTACACCGTCACAATCGGAACTATTAATAGACTGATTGAAGCAATTCGGATTGAGGTTGTTACCGACTGAAACATAAGAGCCTTGAACGTAAGAAAATATACTTCCATCTAAGACATTTCCTGAAGCCAGAATAAAATCAAATCGATCGTCAAAACCACCAGACGAATAAGACCCTCCGGCGGTAGCATGGGTTGATTGAGACCAAACATCGATAAAATCTACATTATTGTGCCATTCGCCTGGACGTTCTGCAGGGTCAAGCAATGTAATAACATTGTTTTGATTTAAAAACTCTTGGTAGGCAGGTTCGTTGTCGGAATAAACATTGAAATCACCCGCCAAAATAACATGGGCATCGCTATTCAAAGAGTTCAAATAAGTAGTGAAATCTAGGGCCATATCTAGACGCAATTGCTCATTGGTTGATCCAGAAGAAGCTTTGAGATGACACACAAAAACATGAATTAAAATAGGGTCGGTATTTTGATTGACAGTGTTGAGTTTTAGGGTGTAATGGTTAAAATCTCTTAAATATGTCACCACCACATCTTGATCTTCTAAAATAAATTTAGTGTTATCATAAAAGATCAAATTTTGTAACTCATTTGAGTTGTTTCCTGTATCATCTGAAACAGTATCCCAATAGGGTGCAGCGACATAGTTAGGATTCAAAGTCTGCATCATTGTTTCAATGTTATTCGCTCCCGTTTCGTTGTTCAATTCACAAATCATAAAGAGGTCAGGCTCGGAAAACTCCAGGATAGCCTGCAAATCATCTATTCTGCTAGCATCTCCAACAGTAGGATATCTCAATATGTTATAAAACATCATATTAATGACTTCCTGTGATCTTAGGGTTTGCAGTCCTAATAATAACAATGTGCAAACCAGAAATGACTTTTTCATGTACTGTTATGTTATTTACGATGATTCAGTATTAAACCATCGGACCTATAACAGCAGGTGATACGTTCTAGAAATTTGGGCTAAAAGAGGTGTTACTATAAAAATCGTTGAGAATGGTCATAACTTCATCTGGTGTATCTACCAGATGGATTAAGGACAAGTCTTCTTTGCTTACATTTTTAAATTGATCAAAAACAACATTCTCGATCCATGACATCATACCTCCCCAAAAATCCTTTCCAACTAAAATGATAGGGAATACGGTAATTTTTTTGGTTTGTATTAAGGTAATGGCCTCGAACAACTCATCGAGGGTGCCAAAACCGCCAGGCATGACAACAAAACCTTGTGCGTATTTGACGAACATCACTTTTCTAACAAAGAAATAATCGAAATTCAATAATTTATCTTGGTCTATAAAAGGATTAGCAAATTGCTCCATAGGCAAATCTATGTTAAGCCCAACGGAGGGACCTTTAGCCTCTTGTGCTCCTTTATTGGCAGCTTCCATAATGCCTGGCCCACCGCCTGTAATAACGCCGTAGCCATCGTCAACAATGCGCATTGCAATCTGTTGTCCCAATTTGTAGTAGGGGTCTGTTTCAGGAGTTCTTGCCGAACCAAAAATCGAGATGCATGGACCTATGCGGCTCATGCGCTCGAAACCGTCGACAAACTCACCCATAATTTTAAATATCGCCCAAGAATCGTTCGTTTTCTTGTCGTTCCAATCTTTATGTGAACTCATTTGAATTATTTTTTACGTTATGAAATTAGTTCTTTTTTAAGATATTGGGCTGTATAACTCTTTAAATTACTACAAATTTCCTCAGGAGTGCCAGTTCCCAAAATTTGACCGCCCCCTTGACCCCCTTCAGGACCTAGATCTATGATGTGATCTACTAATTTAATGACATCGAGATTGTGTTCGATGATTAAAACTGTATTTCCTTTATCTGTGAGTTTGTTTAATACCCCCATTAGGATCCGGATGTCTTCAAAATGAAGTCCAGTAGTAGGTTCATCGAGAATGTAAAAGGTATTTCCTGTATCCTTTTTAGACAGTTCAGTAGCTAGCTTAACCCGTTGCGCCTCACCACCAGAAAGGGTAGTGCTTTGTTGCCCTAAAGAAATGTAGCCTAATCCAACGTCTTTTAAGGTTTTTAGTTTTCTGTATATTTTTGGAATATGCTCGAAAAAAGGAACAGCTTCGTCAATAGTCATTTCCAAAACATCGCTAATACTCTTGCCTTTGTAACGCACTTCAAGAGTTTCTCGATTAAATCGTTTGCCAGCACAGGTTTCACATTCTACAAAAACATCCGGAAGAAAATTCATCTCAATGACGCGAAGACCACCACCTTTACAAGTTTCGCAGCGTCCACCAGAAACGTTAAAACTGAACCGACCAGGTTTGTATCCACGAATCATAGCTTCAGGAATCTTGACAAATAGATTTCTAATTTCACTAAAAACTCCGGTATAAGTCGCCGGATTACTCCTAGGTGTCCGACCTATTGGCGATTGATTGATGTCGATTACTTTATCAATATGTTCCAGTCCAGAGATTTTCTCATAAGGCATTGGAACTTTTACGCCATTGAAATAATAGGCATTCATGATTGGATAAAGTGTTTCGTTGATTAAGGTTGATTTGCCACTACCCGAAACCCCCGTGACGCCAATCATCATGCCTAGAGGAAAATCGACACTCACGTCTTTAAGATTATTTCCTGTGCACCCTGTTAGTTTAATTTTCTTGCCATTACCTTTTCGTCGATTCTTTGGAATTTTGAGTGATTTTGCGCCGCTTAGATAGTCAGAAGTGAGGTTGTGAAATGTCAAAATTTCTTCAGGAGTACCTTGTGCAATAATTTCGCCACCGTGTTTGCCTGCAAAAGGCCCCATGTCGATAACATGATCGGCTTTTAGAATCATTTCTTGATCGTGTTCTACAACGATAATGGAATTACCAACATCACGCAGGGCAATTAATGAATTGATTAATTTTTCGTTATCACGCTGATGAAGACCTATACTAGGTTCATCTAAAATGTATAACACCCCCACAAGCTGTGACCCAATTTGTGTGGCCAAGCGGATGCGTTGGGCTTCACCACCAGAAAGAGATTTTGAACTGCGACTGAGTGTTAAATAATCCAAACCTACATTTAACAAGAAATCTATTCTGGTCGCAATTTCTTTAAGAACTTCATTACCAATAGCCAATTGTTGAGCGTTGAGATGAGGTTTTAAATTGGCTATCCAAACGGAAAGTTCTTTGATGTCCATACCAGCCAGCTCGGCAATATTTCTGTTGTGAATCTTGAAGAAGAGCGCTTCTTTTTTTAGTCGACCACCATGACACTTAGGGCATTCAATTTGTTCCATATATGACTTAGCCCATCTTTTTAATGGTCCCGAATCGCTATGGTCATATTGCTGTTCAATAAAGGTTACGATTCCGTCAAAGTCGATTTTTAAATTACGGGTTACTCCAAGCTCATCACTCTTCACTTCAAACTGTTCTTTCCCTCCAAACAAAATAATTTCCAGAGCCTTTTGAGGAATTTTTTCAATAGGGTCCGAGAGGCTAAATTCGTAACAGATGGCAATAGTTTCTAATTGCCGAGTGATCCAAGTGTCTTTTGAATTGCCATGAGGAGCAAGACCACCTTGTTTGATACTGGCTTTATAATCAGGAATGATTTTAGCCATATTTGCACGGTGTAATAATCCCAGGCCATCGCATGATGGACAAGCACCTTTAGGTGAATTGAATGAAAAATTGTTTGGTTCAGGTTGGGCATAGGATATACCAGTTGTTGGACACATCAAATGACGGCTAAAATAGCGCACCTCTTGTGATTCCGATGCCAATATCATTAAGGAATCATCGCCGTGATACAAGGCTGTAACCACGCTCTCACCAAGGCGTTTTTCAAAGTCATCAGTAGGTTCTACAACAAGCCTATCAATCACTATTTCAATATCGTGAGTTTTATAGCGGTCCACTTTCATGCCGCGCGTGATGTCTAGAATTACACCATCAACCCGAACTTTTACGAATCCTTGTTTGGCGATGCTTTCAAACAATTCGCGGTAATGTCCTTTTCTTGATTTGACGACAGGAGAAAGTACAGAAATTTTTTGCCTATTAAATTGGGACATGATCAGCTCTAGTATTTGCTCGTCAGTATAACTCACCATTTTTTCGCTAGTGTTGTAACTGTAAGCCTCACCAGCACGGGCGTATAGCAGACGGAGGAAGTCGTAAATTTCTGTTATGGTGCCTACAGTGGAGCGTGGGGAACGGTTGGTTGTTTTTTGCTCTATAGCGATAACTGGTGACAGACCGTCAATTTTATCGACATCTGGGCGTTCTAAGCCACCTAAAAACTGTCTGGCGTAAGCTGAAAAAGTTTCGATATAACGCCTTTGGCCTTCTGCATAAATGGTGTCAAAAGCTAAGGACGATTTGCCACTTCCAGACAATCCCGTAATGACCACCAACTCATTTCGTGGAATAGTCACATCGATGTTCTTCAGATTGTGCACCCGAGCCCCTAAAACCTCAATAACTTCTTTTTTGTGTCCCATATTCGGCAAAGCGCGAAATTACGATTTTTAATCGCAAAGAGAAAGCATGAAGATGTATTAGTGGTTGAAATTATTAAGACTATAAAACCAGTTCTAAAATGATCCTTGTTTAAGATCTGAGGATTTTATCCATAGCCTTTCCGCGCGTCAATTCGTCAATCAGTTTGTCTAAAAATCGAATTTGTTGCATAAGGGGTTCCTTAATATCTTCAACCCGATAACCACAAATAAGACCTTTGATTTTATCGATGTTCGGATTAATTTGTGGAGCCTGATTAAAAAATGTTTCGAAGTTGGTTTTGTTTTGTAAAATCTTATTCAGAGCCTTAGCGTCATATCCTGTTAGCCAAAAAATTATGGTATCGACATCTTCCTTGGTGCGTCCTTTTTTCTCCGCTTTGGTGATATAATGTGGATAGACACTGGAAAATGACATTTGATATACCCTGCTGTGATCCATTGACAAATATTTATGAGTTTAATTTAATCAAATTATTCAAACTTTTTATCGATGAATTTTGAGTTCAACAAGCGTGCAACTGCCATATAGTTGGGTATAAAATGAATTTTATCGCCAATACTGTATTTCTTTTTGCCTTCTTTGGTCTTATTGGCACCAATGTCAAGGACTAACATGTCTGATGTAATACCAACGAATTCTAAGGATTGGTCTATAAATTCAATATCCTTTTGATCCACATCGAGTAAGCCAAAATCAAGGATTGCTTTGATGGAGGTTTCGTTGATTTGATCCTCATTGTAATCTGCCGATTGACCTATATTAGCATGACTTATTATACCGTCAGGTACAAGTTTTTTTTCTTCCAATTCAATGATATTTGCACAAAACTCGAAGGTGTCCACAGACAACTCTTTAAACGGTTTGTTGTCCAATGGGCTGAGGCCAAAAAATGCGGCTTCCCCCACACGAAAGTGGTTGATGTCTTTGGGTATGGGTGTTGTTTTCAATCAGCGGCAGTGTTATTGATGTACCGCCAGAAACGTATTTTAAATCTTTGTTGAATTTGGCCGAAATAAGTTCTTCATAAAGCGATAATTGCAGCAATTTGTCATAGGACGGCTCAATGCCATACATGCAGCCCAAATTGGAACCAATACCAATGACTTCAATGTTAGACAATTGAAATACCGATTCGTAGAAGCTCATCAATTCCGTTCGTTTTACACCCTCGCGCAACTCGCCGAGCTCCACCATGATGATAATTTGATGCGATTTATCAGCTCTTTTAGCTGCTTCATTTAACTCAACAATGGTCGAGTAGGAGGTGTTCAAAGAAATGTCGGCGTATTTTACCACATCATCTGCATAAATTTTTGCTGGTGGTTTGATATAAATGGTTTGAATATTGGGATTGACTGCCTTCAGGTTTTTTAGACTTGTCAAACGAGAATCTCCAACGGAATTGATGTTTTGAATGACATCATCCGTTAGGACATGTTTTAGAAAAGCCTTATCGCCCGAAAATACTTTTGTGATTAAACTCCAAGCAATATCCTGCGCTTTAAAGTAGGCACTTAAATACTTGATGTTGTTTTGTATTTTTTTGGTATGAATGATTAACTCTGCCATCATTTATTTCTTTAGTCTCATTTCGAGATAGGGGTTTGTAAAGCCTAGTTTTTTATATAGCTGTATGGCAGGGTTATTGGCCTCGACGTGTAAAGCGATATCACCTTTAGCCTGTGAAATGGCTTGTTGCATCAGTGTTTTGCCTAACCCCTGACCACGGTAATCTTTGTGTGTAGCAATATAGACTAAAATATTCTCGGGGATGTAGCCGCCCATGCCTGTTTGGTTGACGACCACAATACCTTTGATGGTGGTGTCCTCTTCTAAGACGATGACAAAGCCTCCAAATGAGGTAAAAGCTTTTGTGGCGTAGCCAATGGCTTTTTGAATGTGTGCTTTGGGATCACCAAAGGCTTGAAGGTGTTCAAAAAGAAAATTTACTAATGCCGAAGTTTCGTCGGTGGTGGGTTGCTGCTGTGGGGTCATAGACCCTCGTGGTTATCATAATGTTTGTGCTGTATCACAATACAAACAGATGGATTTATATTGTGAAGATTAATGCTAGCCTATTGAAAGCCAGTGGCTTGATATAGATATCAAGCCGTGAATGTGTTACTGTCTGAAGCAAAGGTAGAGCTTAGTTCTACCTATAGCTAATAAGAATAGGGATTTTTTTCTCTTCAAAAATCAAAATGTAATCCTTCTCGATGGTGAAATCGTTACTTGCTTGTTTGATATTGTTTGAGCTGCTCCCATTGTTATGGGTTAACTGTTTTTTAGTAAATTCACAACAACAAATACCGTACATCCACCCAGTAGTGTTTATTTCGTTTTTGCATTTTCATTCAATTTCCAATATTGATAAGTCTGTACCGCCATATGTTCCAAAGTATGTTTTTTTGCCAATAGTAAAAATTGTAAGTTTCATAAACTGTCGAAGTAGTAAATATATGTAATTCAATATTGTCGGATAGTGAAAGAGTAAGATCACCTGAGTTTTTATCCACATGTATTCTGGTCAACTTTTTTCCAGTTAGTTCTTTTGTCACAAGGGTTGTTAGGTTCACAGGTTCTGGAAGTCCAAATTGATGTCCATGGTCCAACGAGACAGCATGTATTGACTTATCCTTTAAAAGTCTCCAAAAGCCTTCTGCATTTACGAAAATATTGTCTGAGAAGACAAATTTTCCAGCGACTTGCATTGGAATCGAAGGATACGCTTTCGAATTCAACATTAATATTAAATACTAAGTCAATTTCCATTGTTGTTTAGCATTGTATACAATTACTGTGCATCCGCCCAGTTGTGTATATTTCGTTTATACATTTTCATTGAATTTTACACTACCTCATCGTAATTATTCCTTTTGAAAAGTAAGCAGCGGAATCTTTGTTTGAAAAGCTTCCATTTGGGTGATGCCTGGTGTGATACAATTTTTCAAATAGGGAAGTACTATGCGTAAACATTACAATCATGTCTGCATCAATGTGCTCCACATATTGATCAATACCCTTTATAATGGAATCATGTTCAAGTGCTTTTGTTTTTATTTTATCGAAAGATGCATAGGCCATAAGTCTTTTTTCTTGACTAATTAAATCTTCAGAATGATTTTCAGATGGTTTATCAATATGCAGCAAATGAATCCAAGCGTCCCAAAGCTTTGCGTATGGGACCAACATTTTGAGTTCTTTTCTCATATGCTCCAAATCACAAGAGTAGACTATGTTTTGATGCCTTTATAGGTGACGTTTTCAGGAATTGTAATTACTGGAACTTTACTTTTTGAGATAATTTTTGCAGCGTTGCTTCCAAAAAAAACTTTTTTAACACCAGTTGCACCCTTAGTGCCGATGCAAATGAAGTCAATGTCATTTTTAATAGCATAGGTCTCAACACCCTTAGTTATCGAGGAGCTATAAACAATGTCATAGCTTATGTTTATGTTAGAGGCACTCTTCTTCTTGACGGCATCATATAGTCTTTCCATGCCGAGCTCTGAACTGTTTTTAATCGCTTCTACTATTTTTCTGGAGCCGATTCGAGTTGATATGTGCCGACCCGTAATCCCTGCATGGAGTAGTATTAAATCAAGATTAAAATCCTTTCCTAGTCCATGGGCATATTCGATGGCTTCTTTTGATGATTTAGAAAAATCTGTCGGCAATAATATTCGTCGGTTCATAACAATGGCGATTGGCAAATCCAATTGACCAATTAAATTTTTTTTTAAAATAAAAAAATATGACTTTTATCAGTTAATCTGATTTTTATCATTTTTTTTAGTTCAAAAGCAAACAAGTTCATTTAAGATCGGGCCATTTTTTTAGCACCTGGGATGTAAGACTTTTATAAAAGGCATTAAATTCGGAGTGATAAATATCGTAATCTATGACGATCTCAGCCACCGCAGTATCCATACGTGAGTGATGGGATGTTCTATTGTGCATACCTTTGAGTGCCCGTTGTAAGCCTTCAGTTGTAGCGTAGGTGAGGAGCCAATTTTGTTGTATAAGATAAGGTTTGAGATGTAGGATACGTTTTGGAAGTATGGCCGAATTTTGCTCGAGATAGGTGTAAAATTCTTGAGCGTATTGCTTCCAAGGGTATATTGCAGAATTGATTCCAGTTTTTAGCTAAATAATGGTCGTACATCATATCCACTACCACAGGAGCGTAATGGCCTTGAGACGGAAAAAGTCTTTTTTTTGCTCAAGCGCACAATGGGATGGTGGTCGGTAAAATGGTCAATCCAACGGTGCATCAAAAATGCCTTTTTGAACGCCTGTGGGATAGTCTAAATATCTCTGACCTCTTATACCATCTGCAATAAAATTCCCCAGCATCACATCTTTGTTTAAGCCCGATAAATGAAGATGTGCCAAGTAGTTCATGTGACGAAGTTATGATTTCACGCTTACAAAACCGCACAGCTTTACTATCTTTGATGAAAATTTAGTTCATGACACTCATTTCTTCTATCTCAGGTATTCGTGGCACCATAGGTGGTGTATCAGGTCATAATCTTACACCCATTGAAGCGGTTTCTTTTGCTGCGGCCTATGGCACTTGGCTCAAATCTAGTCGTAACAAAACAAAACTATACCGTTGTTGTTGGTCGCGACGCTCGACCTTCTGGTCCGATGATACAAGAATTGGTCATGCAGACTTTAGTTGGTTTAGGCATTCATGTGGTGAATTTAGGTTTGTCAACGACTCCAACGGTTGAAATGGCTGTGGTGATGGAACACGCAGACGGGGGCATCATTTTAACGGCTAGTCACAACCCGAAGGAATGGAATGCCTTAAAATTACTTGATCATCGTGGCGAGTTTTTAGACGCAAAAGCAGGAGAGGCGATATTAAATCATGTCAAAGCCAATGATAGCGTTTTTTCTGCTGTAGACGATTTAGGTCAAATCACCATCAACGATGCTTATATTGATTTACATATTGAGGCCATTTTAGATTTGGATATGGTTGATGTCAAGGCCATCAAAAAGGCCAAGTTTAAGGTTGTGGTTGATGGGGTTAATTCATCGGGTGGCATTGCTGTACCTCTTTTACTTGATGCTTTGGGTGTGCAAACCATTCCCCTGTTTTGCAATCCAAACGGACAATTTCCCCGCAATCCAGAGCCTTTAAAGGCTCATTTGACAGATCTTTCACAAAATGTAATTAAACAAAAGGCAGACTTTGGTATTGCCGTTGACCCTGATTGTAGATCGTTTGGCCTTTGTTTGTGAAGATGGCGAGATGTTTGGTGAAGAATATACCTTGGTGGCTTGCGCCGATTATGTATTAAGACATACACCTGGCGCAACAGTTAGCAATATGAGTTCTTCGCGTGCCTTGCATGATGTGACAGTAAAACATGGGCAAAGGTATAGCGCAAGTGCTGTAGGTGAGGTGAATGTGGTAGCTATGATGAAGGCAACCGATGCTGTTATCGGCGGCGAAGGTAATGGTGGGGTGATTTTACCCGAATTGCATTATGGTAGAGATGCCTTGGTGGGAATTGCATTGTTTTTAAGTTTGTTAGCTCAAAACCCTATGAAAGTTTCGGCCTTGCGTCAAACATATCCTGATTATTTTATGAGTAAACAAAAAGTGGAGCTTACACCAGAATTAGATACGGATGCTCTTTTAATCCAAATGGCTAAGCGTTATCAAAATGAACGTGTAACAACCATTGACGGTGTCAAAATCGATTTTAACGACCATTGGGTTCACCTGCGTAAAAGCAATACTGAGCCAATTATCAGAATATATGTAGAGGCACCTTCTCAAGATCAAGCTGATGCGGTGGCTCAAGCTTTTATCACCGAGTTGAAATCTTTGTAAGGTTTAAGCGTAATTTTCGCGTCGGTGTTTCCAACGGCGATGCGACCACAAATAATAAGCGGGTTCATCTTTGATCTGTTTCTCTAATTTTTCAATTAAAATATCCGTGATATCGTAGTCTTTGAAGTGATTCGGAGTATCCGTAATCAATTCAAAGCGTGCCTCGTAAAACCCTCTTTTTAGCTTTTGAATGTCTAAGAAAATCACTGCCATATGATGTTTTTTGGCTAACATTTCAGCACTGGTATGTACAGGCGTTTCGACACCCATAAATGGTCGCCAATGGCGTGCCTTATTAGGGTTGGGCGATTGATCTGCGTTAAAGGCACAGAAAGTTAATTGCTTCTTTTCAACCCGACTTGAGATTTGGGAAAGAGCTTCATTGGTAGGCACTAACAGTGTGTTATATCGCGCACGAATGCGCTTAACCATCCTATCGAAATAAGGATTATTCAATTTTTTATAAATAGCTATACTATCATGTGGGATAAACTGATCCAACACAAACATCCATTCCCAACCACCATAATGACCACAAACTAAGTTCACATGCTGCCCATTATCATAAGCCGTTTTGATAACTTCTAAATTCTTAAAGGTCATACGTCGTTGCATCTCTTTGTTACTGATTGTCAGTGATTTCACAAACTCAAACAAAAGATCTGTTAAATGTTTAAAAAAACGTTTTTCAATAACCAAACGTTCCTCATTAGATTTCTCAGGAAACGCCAGCTTGATATTGCCGGCTACGACAGCTTTGCGATACCCAAACACCCGATAAACGACGAAGCAGGCACCATCCGATAAAACATAAAGCGCCCGCATTGGAAGTAAAGATAACAACCATAAGAGAGGATATATAAGCAAAAAAGAAAGTAGCTGCATGACTTATTGGTTGTATAAACCCGTATCTGTATTTTCCATCAAAGCAATGGCTGATTTAATGCGCTCACCACGACGTTTATTAATTTCGTTTTTACCGATAATGGCTAATAATCCTTCATAACAAGATTTGATTTTTTCCAGCATTGCAGGATTTGTTTTCCCTGCAAGCATCTCATCTAGCATCAATAAAGATAAATCTGAATCGGTGTTTTTGAGGATGAAGTCGTATGGGTATTCTCTTATGGTGTTCACACCTTCTTGATAAACGGTAATAAGCGAATCAATGGCTGCAGTGTTTTCCGTTGCTCTCGCTTCACGCATGGCCATTGATATGGCTCTCATTTGAGCACTGTTCGCCTGGGTATCCATTTTATATCGCATGAAGTCTTCATTCACTTTATTGCCACTTAAAACAGATTCGCTAATGGTATCTTTATTTAGTGCTATGTACGTCGATCCAGGTACAATTATTGTTGGAAAACGGCCACGCACGCCGTTAATCTCTAAAGCTGCCAACTGAATAGAATCACAATGTCCAGTAAAAATTAATTTGTTTTGTGCTACAATTGCAGAATCAACAATGGTTTTTTGACCCATTTTTTGCTTTGTGATAAATCCTCTTACGCCGTCTAATAGACTATCGTTTTCAACGGTAATGGTGTAAGGTCCAAAGCCACGTTCGGCGTCAGATTTACAAGATTGAAAGACCATTGACGTTAGGGCAATACAGGCTATTGCAATTAAATTTTTTGGTTTAAAAGGAGAAATAACAGTCATTTTGATAGATTAATTGGAATTTGTGAGTTCAAATATACGATAGTTGATCTTATGCGTCAAGTCTGGCGCAATTTGCTAATTTTGTCAAAACGAAACTGATGAATTCAGCTTACCATCCCGATACTATTGTTGCTATCTCAACCGCACCAGGAATGGGAGCTATTGCGGTCATTCGATTATCTGGCGTTCATGCTATAAAGATTGTCGATAAATTGTTTAAAAAATCTGGTGGTGGCAACCTTCAGCAGCAGGAAACACATAGTCTTCATTTTGGAACGCTGTGGAGTGGTGATATGCTGTTGGATGAAGTGGTGGTCAGTTTATTTAAAAATCCAAAGTCGTACACTGGGGAAGATGTAATTGAACTATCTTGTCATGGTTCTTTGTTCATTCAACAAGAAATTGTGCAATTGATAATTAAAACAGGAGCACGATTAGCCAATCCCGGAGAGTTCACGCTTCGCGCATTTCTAAATGGCAAATTAGACCTGTCTCAAGCCGAGGCTGTTGCCGATCTCATTGCATCCGAATCACAAGCGTCACATGAAGTTGCTTTGCAGCAGATGCGCGGGGGCTATTCGTCTGAAATAGATTTATTACGTCAAAAACTTATTGATTTTGCAGCCTTGATTGAATTGGAACTTGATTTTTCTGAGGAGGACGTGGAGTTTGCAAACCGATCGGACTTAGAGATTTTACTAAAAGCCTTACAACAAAATTTGAAAATATTAGTAGATTCGTTCGCCTACGGTAATGCGATTAAAGAGGGTGTGCCAGTAGCTATCGCTGGAAAACCAAATGCTGGAAAGTCATCTTTACTTAACACGCTCTTTAAAGAGGAAAAGGCAATTGTGTCTGACATTGCAGGAACGACTCGTGATGCTATTGAAGATACTATGGTGATGAACGGCATCAAGTTTAGATTTATAGATACGGCAGGACTGCGAGAGACATCTGATAGTATTGAGTTTATGGGAATTGAAAAGACAAAAGAGAAAATTTCGAAAGCTAAAATTCTTTTGTACTTATTTGATCGCATGGATTGCACACCCGAAGAGGTCGTTAAAGATGTTAAAAACTTATATCACGACGATTTAATAGTCTTGTTGGTGGAGACAAAGATTGACCAATATGGCGGTTTTTTTGAAAATGAGTTTAACAAGCAAGTTATGGACGCCTTGAGTGGCGATTTTGTCAATACCTTAGTGGGAATCACAATTGAGGATCACCACACGATAAACGCCCTAAAAGATATATTACAACAGGAAGTGAGTGAACTCAAAACAGCATGTGATGTGGTGGTGGTCAATTTACGTCACTTTAATGCCTTGACCAAAGCACTTGAGGCTATAACATCTGTTCAAGAAGGAATGCAAAGCGGATTGTCGGGTGACTTGTTGGCTGTGGATTTAAAAGAGGCACTCTACGCCTTATCAGAAATTACTGGAGCCATTGAAGTTGACAAAGACATACTTGGAACCATATTTGGGAAGTTTTGCATCGGGAAATGAACTCTTTTCAATGTGAAAACAAGAAGTTCTCTCATTGTTTTTTAAATCAATTAAATAAAAAATGGATTTTAATCGTTTGAAATTTAATTTATTCGTGAGATTTTATTGAGGAGATACAAACAAGAATAAATTTAAGCAGTCTATGCAGTAATTGAATAAACAATTGAAGGATAGTTAAGCAATATTGACACCAAAAATATAGCCGACTAATGCAGTGAGACCCATAGCAACGGTTCCCCAAAAGACAATACGTAATATAGCCTTTTTAATACTTGACCCGCCTGTTTTTGCAGCCAAAGCACCTAAAATCACTAAGAAAAAAATGGCAAATCCATATAAGGCGTATTCCATAATTTTAAGAGGCAAAAATAAGGTGACCAAAAAAGGTAAAAGACCACCAATTGTAAATGCACCACCAGAGGCAAAAGCCGCTTGAATGGGCTTAGCCTGGCTGATTTCATTAATGCCCAATTCGTCACGAACATGAGCGCCCAAAGCATCGTGAGCTGTTAACTCTTCGGCAACAAGAAAAGCAGTTTTTTTATTCAATCCTCTATTTTCGTATATCAACGCCAGACGCTGCAATTCTAAATCTGGCATTTCAGAAAGTTCTTGTTTTTCTCTTTCAATGTCCGCTCGTTCAACATCTGTTTGCGAACTTACAGAGACATATTCACCCGCGGCCATTGATAAAGCCCCAGCCACTAATCCCGCCAAAGTAGCCAAAATGATAGGTTCACGCGCATCACTTGCGGCAGACATTCCGATAGCAATACTTGCAATGGAGAGGATGCCGTCGTTAGCACCAAGAACAGCAGCTCTGAGCCAATTACTTTTGTGGATGAAGTGGTTGTCTAAATAATCGTCGAGTTGTTTTATTTCGGTACTCATCGCTTGGGGTAGATTAGAATCAAATATATAACTTTTACACTATTCGACAAACCAGCCTTTCCCGAAAATAAATTCAATGTGAAAAACCAAAATGTTATTTTTTTAAAATCAACAATCTAGCCGTATAGCCTGTAGTGAGTAACCACTGATTGGAGGTGATCATTAAATCATTATCGTCAAAAACCTTCATTTCAGCTGTATTAGGGCGTGAGCTACCTTCATTTAGAGCATAAAATTCAAGAGTATTGAAGCCATCCGTTAAGGTGATTTCGAGGTATGCGACAGCATTTCGTAAAATCAAATTGGCATGGACAATTTTACCGTTGTGGATCAGACGAACGCGATCACCATCTTCATACTCATGGTCACGACATGCGATGCGTATAATTCTTGAAGTGGTAGAGATATCACCCATATCGTAATCGCGACTGAATTGATCAAGATTACTTTTGCCCTCTGCAAATTGAGGTTTTTTTGTCCATTTTGGGGAAGGTAATGGATTGGGATCAATCATAGAAATACCTTTTTCTTTTTTGTCAACGCCTGAAATAGGTTCAATTAAAAACTTGGGTGACACAAAAATATTGGTCAGACTAGGTTTGTTTGTAAGTCGCTTCAATTTTAAATTTAAAGAGGCATCGATTTCCGGTTGGTCAATCTCAAAAGTGAAGATGCCACCAGTATCAATTTGTCCTAAAGCAGTCAAATTGATTAAAATTATTCCAAAAAAAATCAGCTTCCGATTCATGTTTCAAAGATATGGCTTTGTTTGATTTATAATATTCTCTTTAACAGTGCTTTCACAACTTAAACTGTATACCCGGATTTGATCATTAAATCCGGTTTCTAAAACAATAAAAACTACTATCTTCATAACATGGATGATTCTCGAAAAAACACATTAATTATTGCCATGCAAAAACTGTCCCAAACCATGTCTGGGTCATTAAAGTGGGGTAGTTTAGACCGTGCCTTGTATGCCACAGATGCTAGTGTTTATCGGGAACTTCCTTTTGCTGTGGCATGGCCAAAATCAACAAAGGATTTACAATTACTGGTAGAGTTTTCTAATCAATTTGAGATACCACTCATTCCTAGGGCGGCTGGAACATCATTAGCTGGTCAGGTTGTTGGAAGTGGTCTCGTAGTAGATGTTTCCAAACATATGGATCAAATTATAGAATTGAATAGAGATGCATCATATGTTTGGGTTCGACCTGGTGTAGTTCGTGATGCACTTAATGTGTTTTTAAAGCCACATGGGTTGTTTTTTGGACCCAATACGTCTACGGCAAATAGGGCTACCATAGGGGGTATGGTTGGAAATAATTCCTGTGGGTCAACCTCAATTGTTTATGGTAGTACTCGAGATCATGTTTTGGCTTTACGCACTATTTTGAGTGATGGTACTTTGGCCACTTTTGAATCTTTGAGTACCGATGAAATTTTTAAGAAGCAATCTGGAGATAATTTAGAAAGTGAATTATACCGAAATATCTTAACATTATTAAGCCAAAAAGAAGTTCAGCAAAACATCCTCCAAGAATATCCAAAACGTGATATTAAAAGACGCAATACTGGCTATGCCATTGACGCCTTGATTGATATGGTGCCGTTTCAAGATGATGGCCGACCATTTAATTTTTGTGAACTCTTATGTGGGTCTGAAGGTACATTGGCAATCACTACTGCTATTAAGTTAAACTTAGTGCCATTGCCTGCTCCTGAAAGTGTTTTACTGGCCGTCCATTTCGACGATATTATCAAAAGTCTAGAAGCTACTGTGGTCATGATGGAATATCAACCATCAGCCTGCGAACTTATGGATAAAACCGTTCTAGATTGCACAAAAAACAGTCCTGAATTTGTCAGCCATCGTTTTTTTATCGAAGGTAATCCCGAAGCAGTGATTATACTCGAATTTAGAGACGAGAGCCTCGAAGGCGCAAAGCGCAAAGCGACTGCTGTTCAAAAAACTTTGAGTCAAAACGGAATGGGTTATGCTTATCCTATTTTAACTGGTGAGGATGCTCAATCAATTTGGGAATTGAGAAAAGCTGGCTTGGGTCTTTTGGCTTTGTTGCCAGGCGACGAGAAGGCTGTAGCTTGCATTGAAGATACTGCAGTATCTCTACCAGACTTGCCAGAATACATTACTCAATTTTCGAGATTGATGGCAAATTTTGGACAAAAGACGGTTTACTATGCTCATGCCGGAGCAGGGGAATTACATCTAAGACCGATACTTGATTTAAAAACAACACAGGGTAAAAAACAGTTTAGAGAGATTAGCTCAGCGTCTGCGGACTTAGTAAAATCGTTTCATGGATCTTTGAGCGGCGAGCATGGTGACGGTCGTGTGCGAAGTGAATTTATACCCAAAGTTATAGGTGAAAATAATTATCAAATTTTGGAGCGCATAAAAGCCACTTGGGATCCAAAGGGTTTGTTTAACCCTGGTAAAATTATTAGTTCCGTTAAAATGGATGAGCAATTACGAACCGATATTTCTGAGTTGACTAAGGTTGACACAGTTTTGAATTTTGGTCATGGAAATGACCTGCTACGTGCAGCCGAGATGTGCAACGGTTCGGGAGATTGCCTAAAACAACAATTTGCTGGTGGTACAATGTGTCCGAGTTATAGAATCACCAAAAATGAAAGAGATAGCACACGTGGACGGGCTAATGTGTTGAGAGAATTTTTAACAACAAGTAATCAAGAAAATCCACTTAATCATCCTGAAATTAAAGAAGCCATGTCTTTGTGTGTGGGTTGTAAGGCCTGTGTCAAAGAATGTCCCTCTGCTGTTGATATGACCGCTTTGAAGGCTGAATTTTTACATCAATTTTATAAAAATAATAAGCGTTCCAAACGCGATTTGATGATTGCCCGTTCCCATGACTTGAATAATCGTATGAGACCAATAGCTCCTGTAATCAATTGGGTTCAGTCTGCGCCTTTTCTAAGTGCTTTGATAAAACAGGTTTTAGGATTTCACCCTAAGAGAAGCCTTCCTCTTTTACAAAGTCAACGATTCACGGATTGGTTGTCATCTTATAGTCAACCAAAATGCGCCAAAGCAGTTTATTTATTTGCTGATGAATTTCTTGAAGACTACGATAAGCAAATAGGTATTGATGCGATACAATTGTTTAATGCCATGGGATTTGAGGTACGTCATGTGCCCCATTTTGCTAGTGGTAGAGCCCAGTTATCTAAAGGATTTTTGGACGAAGCGAAGGAATTATCGGAAGCTAATTTGGCTGTTTTTGCACCTATTATTAATACACAAACGCCGTTAGTTGGTATTGAGCCATCTGCAATTTTGGGCTTTAGGGATGAATACCCTAGATTGGTAAATGACGGCCTGAAAGAAATTGCTCTTGAATTGGCAAAAAATGTATTTACCATTGACGAATTTTTAGCCCAAGCGATCATCTCAGGTGATTTACATAGAGATTTGTTTATCAAAAAAGATCAGGAAATCGTTTTACATGCGCATTGTCATCAAAAGGCGCTATCGAAATCAGATTATACCAAAAAATTGTTAGAAGTTCCCCATGGATATAAAGTGTCAATGGCGCCCTCGGGATGTTGTGGTATGGCAGGTGCTTTTGGATATGAACAGGAGCATTACGATAGCAGCATGAAAATGGGCGAATTAGGTATTTTACCTCATATCAGACGATTAGACTCTAAGGTCATTATAGCTGCAACAGGCACAAGTTGTCGTCATCAGATAAAAGATGGTACTGGACGCATTTCCCATCACCCAGTTACTATTTTAAGAGCTGCTTTGCGTTAGTTGTTGAGCATCACTGGCATTACTAACATGGTGATAGCCTCTCCTTCCTCTAATCCATTCGTAGGTGTTAAAATACCGGCACGATTTGGCAAACTCATGGAAAGTAAAACTTCTGACGATGTCATGTTGGTTAACATTTCAGACAGAAATCTTGAATTAAATCCGATCTGAATATCGTCACCTTGATAATCACAAGTTAAACGTTCTTCAGCTTTGTTGCTAAAGTCGATATCCTCTGCGGAAATGTTTAATTCGGCTCCTGCAATTTTTAGTCTTATTTGATGGGTCGTTTTGTTTGAAAAGATTGACACACGCTTCACAGAACTGAGGAATTGAGTTCGAGGAATGGTCAGTTTATTGGGATTTTCTTTAGGAATGACTGCTTCAAAGTTTGGATATTTGCCGTCGATTAGACGACAAATTAATGTTTTGTTGTCAAATGTAAACTTAGCATTAGAATCATTGTAAGTAACGACTACTTCAGAGTCATTGCCAGTTAACATACCTTTTAAAAGGTTTAACGGCTTCTTTGGCATGATAAACTCAGCAGTATGTTCGGCTTTAACATCATGCCGTTCGTATTTTACTAATTTATGTGCGTCAGTGGCGACAAAAGTTAACCCTTCGGTTGAAAATTGAAAAAACACACCACTCATCACTGGTCTGAGATCATCACTACCGGCTGCAAAAATGGTGTTAGAAATTGCTGTTGCTAACAAATCTCCAGACAGCACCGTTGAGCTCGGATTCTCTAATTCTAAGGTCTTTGGAAACTCGGCACCATCAGCATAGGCTAATGCATATTTTCCTTGACTCGAACTGATTTCAATGGTGTGATTATCCTCTACAACGAAAGTAAGTGGCTGTTCGGGAAAGGTCTTCAAAATATCTAAAAGCAATCTTGCAGGAATTGCTACAAGTCCAATGCTGTCGCTTTCAACAGAGAGCGGTGCGGACATGGTCGTCTCTAAATCACTTGATGATACTATTAACGTACTATTGTTTAAATCAAATAAAAAGTTATCCAAAATGGGCAAGGTGTTTGAACTGCTAATAACCCCTCCCAATTCTTGCAATTGACGTAGTAATTCTCCACTGGAAACAATAAATTTCATAAATTCTTTAGATTAAAAAATAAAGTTCTTCTTTTGAACCGATCTTTTATTTACAAATATATTTTTTCTTGGTTGTTTTAGGAAACAAACTTATCAACAGTTTGGCCAAACTTATGCCTTCTGTACGTCCGATTCAGATAGGCTAAGACTAAAAGCATAGCTATTGGAATACCAATGTTCACAGTTTGCCAAAGATTTTTTGAATTTGTTATTTTTTCTGGATCAAGAAAGGCCAAATTCACGGTTTTCTGTCTTATTGTCACCAGGTCAAAGTCATCTAATAAATAGGATACCGTGTTTACAAAAAGTTGTTTATTTCCAAAACGTTGACCTGTCCACTGGTCGTATCCTAGATCTAGAGGGACGTTGCGACTAACATCATTGGCGATGAGATTTCCGTCTGAATATACGATCATTTTACTGGGTTTACTTTCATCCCTCCTTTGACTCAGTTTAAATGGCGCAAGTCGCATTTTAAAACTTGATTGAAATTCGCCCTCGAGCAAAACTCCGAGAGGATAAGTTTTGCCGGTTTTCGGAATACTGTCTAATTGAGATACCAAATTGAGATCAATAATTCTTGGAAGGCCTGCTACAACGGATCGATTTGAGGATTCGAGTAGTATCGTCTTTGAAATATTGTTTTTTAAAAGCTCAATAGGATTCGCAAAATCAAATTTTATTTCCGCCAGATGGGAAGTTATGGGTTGGTTTTGATTGGAGGCCAATGGTCGGAATGGCCAAGGAAACGTTTGGAATTCAGTGTTGCTGCCTTCTCCAACTACAAGTGTCAATGGAGCTGAGTTGTTGTCTAGTAAAAGCTGTGGTTTGAGTCTAATGCCATAACTGAAGAAAAAGTCCGTTAAATTAAAATCGTTGTAAAGAGCTGTGGCTTTTCCACTCTCATTGAGAAGACTTTCAATCGTGATGTCGGCAAAGTCAATGAACCAAAGCATCCTTCCGCCCGACATCAGATATTGATCAAGAGTGAATTTTTCAGCTTCGGAGAAACTTTCAGACGGTCCTGCAGAAATTACTAAATCGTAATTTTGTAATTCCTTAAGTGTATGTTCAGGTTGTGTTTCGACACTGTCTAGTGTGAATGGTGCTAAATTGTAATAGAAAGAAATGCCAGTCAAGGCATCGGCTATTTTGAGGTCGGGCAACTGTCCGTTTCCCTTAAGAATCGCAATATTTTTGGTTTTTCTGGCCGTTAATTTATGCAGCCCATCTACAATCGCCCATTCTAATTGTGCTATGGATTCGGTGGCGAGAATACGTTGGTCATTATTTAGATCATCAGTAATTAATTTTATTTTGACGGTTTGATCATTTAAACTTGCCAACGCCCAAGGAAAAATAAGTTGTCGTTGAAGTTGTCCGTCTTCCTGAATTTCCATTTGCATAGGAGTCAAACCGCGTTGGGTTAATGCTTGAATATTTTGATTTGAAGTTTCAGGGTTTTCTAAAGGATTAATAAGTTGAAAAGAGACCAATCCATTGATAGCTGATATTTCTTCAAGTAAAGCAATCGTTTCATCTCTCAATCTTTGAAATTCTCTTGGAAAATTATCGTTATCTAAAAAAACGTCTATAACTGCATAATCATCAATAGACTTGATAACGCTTATGCTTGCTGAGTCTAAGGTGTACCTCTGGTCATCTGTGAGGTCTGCTCTGCCACTAAAAAATGTTGATATATAGACCAATAGAACATACCCAATTGATCCAAAAACTAAAGGTTTTATATGTTTTTTGACCAATTTAAAATTCTTGATATGACATACTGTGAGAAAAATGAAAAAACTGGTAGTTAAACCCATGTAAATCAAAGTCTTGTAAGGTATTACGCCACGATTCACAACTTCAAGCAAGCTGCTGAAGTCTAACACAACTATATTTATTACAGCTAGACCTTGATACCAAAATCCACCTAAAAATATACCTATAATAAAGGCGACAATCGGTTGTTTGGATATGCTAGATGAAAATAGACCTATTGCCGATAGCGTCATTGTCAACAAAACTAAACCGCAATAACCGCTCAGCATGCTGCCTGAATCTATATATTCGGGAACAGAACTAGTTTTATTGATGGTAACCAAATAAATTAGACTGGGTAAAAGTGCTGTCAAAACAAGTAACCAAATACTGAGGTATTTTGCAATAACCAGCTGGAATTCAGATATGGGCGTCGTTAAAATGAGGTCGATAGTGCCTTGTTGTCTCTCTTGAGCGATACTGCGCATGGCAATAGCTGGAATAAGAACGATGAGCAACCAGGGTGTGAGCTCGAAATAGGGGGAAAGATGTCCAAAACCGTATTTAAAGATATTAAAAGATGAATCAACCACCCAAAGCATTAACCCTGAAATGATCAGATAAACGCCGATAATCAAAAAACCCATGGACGAGGCAAAAAATCCGCGCCATTCTTTTTTGATTAATGAATAAATAAGTGTCATCTTATATAAAATTTACTGTAACTACGTCTCTTTCACGCAGTCCCATTAAAGTTGAAGCACCACCGACATGACCAGTATTTCCCTTGTATAGAGCAATTTCTAAAAAGTCGGAGCCGTTAAATAGAGCCAATTTTTTTCCTTCATCTTGACGCTCTGAAGCTGGAATCTCAAAATTCACGATGTCAGTATAAGTTTCATAGATCGTTTCGAAAGTGTAGTTTCTAGCATTGACTTTATAAGACCTTCCTTTTTGTGTTTTTAAGAACAAGTCTCTTGAGATGTTAGTTACCACGTTTCCATAATTATCCACATAAATCACATAGCCCATAATTTTAGTTTGATCGTCAGACACATTGGGCGTTAAATCACGAATAGGTTTGATGCTGTCGATAGGTTTGCCGATCACACCCAAATCGCCACCTCGAGCTATATGACAAGCGACATGGACAAAAACATCTAAAGCTGGAAAACTGGTATGCACCTGATTATGAATATTAATCTCAACAATTTTTTGTGGCGCAATATGGTTCGAGAGCATACTCATAATACCGTTGTTTGCGCAAACAAAATAGTGACCATCAAGAAGCAAAGCGATATGCTTATTTTCTGGACTCAGTTCAGAGTCAACGCCAATAATATGCACTGTACCTTGAGGAAAACTTTTATAGGCACCTTTAATAATATATGCTGCTTCAGGAATATTAAAAGGCGCAATGGCATGGGTGATGTCAATAATATTGACATCAGGAAGAAGCGCCAATAGCGCACCTTTGACACTTCCAACAGAAGGATCTTTGATGCCGAAATCAGTTGTCAATGTGATGACAGCCATGTTGATTTGTTTGAATAATGGTTGATCAGCTAAAGTTTCAATAATTACCAACAAAAACCGGTTGAAAAAAAACAACTTCCGATTTAAATCGAACCTTATTTTTCTTTAAGTTCGTAAAGTGTTTGATGCATACGTATGAAATTGAACTGATATCACAAATCTAAGAAATCAATAGGGATTTACATTAATTTTATAACTTTTGAACGAACTTACAATTGAGTTGGAGGAGGTAAACCCAAAATATTTTTTTGGAACCCAAGATGCCAACGTAGAATTACTAAAACGATATTTCCCAAAATTAAAAATTGTAGCACGTGGCAATAAGCTTATGGCTTATGGTGATGAAACGCTTTTAGAAGAATTTGATCGTCGAATGGCCCAACTGTTGGAGCATTTCGTAAGCTATAATAAATTGGATGCAGATGCTGTTGAAAACATTTTGACTAGCGATGGAAAGCAAGTCTTTGATGACACTAAAGGTCATGACATTTTAGTGCATGGGGTTGGAGGTAGAGCTGTTAAGGCTCAAACGGTTAATCAACGAAAATTGGTTGATTTAATGGATAATAACGACATGGTGTTTGCGATTGGTCCTGCGGGTACTGGAAAAACATACACTTGCGTGGCTCTTGCAGTCAGAGCACTTAGGCGGAAGGAAGTCCAGCGCATCATATTAACGCGACCAGCTGTTGAGGCAGGGGAGAATCTTGGATTTTTACCAGGAGATATGAAAGAAAAGTTAGACCCATATATGCAACCGTTGTATGACGCATTAAGAGATATGATTCCCCATGAAAAATTAGATAATTATATTGAGAAAGGTGTTATTCAAATCGCACCTTTGGCTTTTATGCGTGGACGAACTTTGGACAAAGCTTTCGTTATTCTTGATGAAGCACAAAATACCACTCACAGCCAGATGAAGATGTTTTTAACTCGAATGGGGCGAAGTGCTAAATTTATGATTACTGGGGACCCTGGTCAAATTGACCTACCTAGACGAACAATTTCAGGATTAAAGGAAGCCCTTTTAATACTGAACGATGTAAATGGTGTTGGCATTCTTAAACTTGATGACCGTGACGTGATCAGACATCAATTGGTTAAAAAAATTATTTCAGCTTACAAAGACATAGAAAATTTGAACGAATGAATAAAGTATTGAATCATACTGACTTTAAATTCCCTGGATTGCAGAATATCTACCGCGGTAAGGTTAGAGAGGTTTACAGTTTGGAAAACGATGTCATGGTCATGGTGGCCACGGATCGCATTTCAGCTTTTGATGTGATTTTACCAAAAGGCATTCCATACAAGGGTCAAATTCTGAATCAAATAGCAACCCACATGATGTCCGCAACGTCCGATATCGTTCCAAATTGGCTCATAGCTGCACCAGATCCGAATGTGGCTGTAGGTCACGCATGCGAGCCTTTTATGGTTGAAATGGTAATACGCGGCTACTTATCGGGTCATGCTGCACGGCAGTATAAACTGGGTGAAAGAGAACTCTGTGGCGTTGTAATGCCAGATGGTATGATTGAAAACGACGCTTTTTCTGAGCCTATTATCACACCAGCTACAAAGGCAGAAAAGGGCATGCACGATGAAGATATCTCAAAAGAGGACATCATAGAACGAGGTATTGTTAGTGCCGAAGATTATGCTATTTTGGAGGATTATACACGCAACTTATTTGCACGAGGAACGGCTATGGCAGCAGAACGCGGATTAATTCTTGTGGATACAAAATATGAATTCGGTAAGACAAAACAGGGGCAAATCGTATTGATCGATGAAATTCATACGCCGGATTCTTCGAGATATTTTTATGCTGATGGCTATGAAGCTCGTCAAAAATCTAAGACACCACAAAAACAGTTGTCTAAAGAATTTGTGAGACAATGGTTGATTGAGAATGGTTTTCAAGGTTTAGAAGGCCAAAAGGTACCTACTATGAGCGATGAATTTGTGACAAGTGTCAGTGAACGATATATAGAGCTTTATGAGCATATTACGGGCGAAACATTTATCAAAGCAGACACCTCTAAGATTGAAAGCCGTATAGAATCAAATGTCATGAATTATCTTAAAAAGTTATAATTTTTTTGGGATGAGCAATTATCATATACAATCTTACGAGCATTATCAAAAGGCTTGCTTTGAAGCAAAAGCCAATCCTGAGTTATTTTGGAATGATATTGCAAAGGATCATTTTATATGGCGCAAACCTTGGATAAATGTATTGAAGTATGACTTTTCAAAACCAGAAGTTGCTTGGTTTGAAGGCGGTCAATTAAACATTACCGAAAATTGTATTGATCGTCATTTGCCCCATCGAGCGCAACAAACCGCTATCATTTTTGAACCAAACGATCCTAAGTTGCCAGCTAAGCAAATTTCATACTTAGAATTGCATCAACGTGTTTGTAAATTTGCGAATGTTTTAAAATCAAAGGGCATCGTAAAAGGGGATAGGGTATGCTTGTATTTACCCATGATTCCAGAATTAGCAATTGCCGTTTTGGCTTGCGCCCGAATTGGAGCAGTTCATTCGGTAGTTTTCGCAGGCTTTTCCTCGACTGCTCTGGCAACTAGAATTAAGGATTGTGATGCAAGAATGGTAATCACATCTGATGGCGCCTTTCGTGGCAATAAGACGTTAGACTTAAAATCAATTGTTGATCGGGCTCTTGAGGATTGTCCTAATGTATCATGTGTTCTATTGGTTGGGCGTACCAATAGCCCAATTAATATGGTAAAGGATCGAGATGTATGGATCGGTCCTGAATTGGAAAAAGCTTCATACGACTGTCCAATTGTAGTTATGGATGCCGAAGATCCATTGTTTATTCTTTATACTTCGGGTTCTACTGGTCAGCCCAAAGGTATGATGCATACAACAGGTGGATATATGGTTTATACGGCTTACACCTTTAAAAATTACTTTCAGTATGTTGATGGTGACGTTTACTGGTGCACTGCTGATATTGGATGGATAACTGGACACAGCTACATTGTTTATGGCCCTTTGCTCAATGGCGCAACAACAGTCATGTTTGAAGGGGTACCAAGCCATCCAGATTATGGTAGATTTTGGGAAATCATAGAAAAACATAAAGTAACACAATTTTATACAGCTCCAACAGCAATTAGAGCATTGGCCAAACAACCACTATCATTCATAAAACCTTATAATTTAAACAGTTTAAAAGTTTTAGGGACCGTAGGAGAGCCTATTAATGAGGAAGCCTGGCAATGGTATTATGAGCATATAGGAAAAGGCAAAGTTCCAATTATTGACACTTGGTGGCAGACAGAGACGGGTGGCATTATGATTGCCAACATTCCTAGAATTATTAAGGAAATACCAACTTTCGCCACCAAACCGATGCCAGGAATACAGCCTATTTTAAAAGATGAAAAGGGTGCTACTCTGGATGGAGCTGCAGAAGGTAGTTTGTGTATTGAATTTCCTTGGCCTTCTATGGCGAGAACAATTTGGGGCAATCATGATCGATTCCGAGATACTTATTTTTCCTCCTTTGAGGGGTGCTATTTTACTGGAGATGGCGCGGTAAGAGATGTCAATGGCAACTATAGAATTACGGGCCGAGTGGATGATGTGATTATAGTGTCAGGACATAATTTAGGCACCGCTCCAATAGAGGATGCTATTAATGAGCATCCGACTATTGCAGAATCAGCGGTGATCGGAAGGCCACACAACATTAAAGGCCAATCCCTGTGTGCTTTCGTTATTCCAAAACAAGACGGTATTAATGATTCTGAAGATATTCTTCAAAGTGTGAATGCCTTAATTTCCAAAGACATTGGACCCATTGCGAAGTTGGATCGTGTATTCGTTGTTTCGGGATTGCCAAAAACCCGCTCTGGGAAAATTATGAGGCGTATTCTAAGAAAAATTGCATCTGAAGATACCTCGAATTTAGGCGACACTTCCACATTGTTAAATCCTGAAATTGTTCAAGAAATTATAGTTCAATTCAATCAGTCGAAATAACTGAACGACTCATTATTTTCGATTTTCAACAAGGTGGCATAGATCATTAAAATGACATTTTCTACGTCCTCTTTTTTTACCATTTCCACTGTTGTATGCATGTATCTCAATGGCAGTGAAATTAAAGCAGAAGGAACGCCGCCATTACTATAAGCAAAGGCATCTGTGTCTGTGCCAGTAGCTCTAGATAAAGCGTTGCGCTGGAAAGGAATATTGTTTTCCGTGGCGGCCTCAATAATTTTGTTTCTCAATTTATGTTGAACTGCCGGTGCATATGCAATGACAGGACCTTTGCCCATTTCGCAATGTCCTTCTTTTTTCTTTTCGATCATCGGCGTAGTAGTGTCATGAGTTACATCTGTAATTATGGCCACATTTGGCTTGATGGTATGAGTAATCATTTCGGCACCTCTAAGTCCAATTTCTTCTTGAACCGAATTGGTTATGTATAGCCCAAATGGTAAAGTATTTTTGTTTTTGTGCAACAAACGTGCGACTTCTGCAATCATAAAGCCACCCATCCTATTATCTAAGGCACGACAAACGAAAATATTATCATTTAATATATGAAATGTGTCGGGGTAGGTGATAACACAGCCTACATGAACGCCTAGAGCTTCAACTTCTTCTTTTTTCGTGCAACCCACATCAATAAAAATATTTTGAAGACTTGGAGCATGTTCTTTACCATCACGACGGGTGTGGATGGCAGGCCATCCAAAAACGCCTTTTATGATTCCTTTATCGGTATGAATGTTTACAATTTTACTTGGGGCAATTTGATGATCGCTGCCGCCATTGCGAACCACATAAATAAGACCGTCATCAGTTATATAATTTACGTACCATGAAATTTCATCAGCATGACCCTCTATAACCACTTTATATTTGGCCTTTGGATTGATGACACCGACAGCAGAGCCATAATTATCAGTAATAAACTCATCAACATAAGGACGTAAATAGTCCATCCATAATTTTTGCCCTGTCCATTCGTACCCGGTTGGAGCAGCATTATTGAGGTATGCTTCTAAAAAAGTTAAAGAAGCCTTATTTAAAACTGATTTTTTCATAATTGGTTTTTTATTAGATCAAAATTAAGAATAATAATGCGGTATTGAACGTTGCTATTGTAGTGAATTACTAACTTTGTCTTATGATTGTCAAATTTAAATTAAATCACCTTAGTTTCATTGTTTTCCTTGTGTCATGCATGGTCAAGGCTCAGGAGCCTACTGTTGAGAATGACAGTCTTGTTGATAATTTTATTATTATTGAAGGCGACTTACTCTTCGGCGCGACTATAGATTTAGATCCAATTGTTCTTTTCCCTAAAATTAAATATGATTCAAATTTAGCACGTCGGAAGTACCTTACGTTGAAACGTAAAACATTTAAAGTGTACCCATATGCGAAGCTTGCCTCAGAAAATTTATCAAAACTCAATGATCGGTTGTCTAAACTCAACAGGAAAAACCAGAAAAAGAAATATGCTAGGACGATTGAGAAATATTTGGAAGGAGAATTTAAAGAAGAGCTAAAGAAATTCACAATTACAGAGGGTCAAATTCTGATTTCACTCATTCACCGCCAAACGGGAATTACTTCCTTCGATTTGATTAAGAGCCTGCGTAGCGGGTGGCGAGCATTTTGGTATAACAACACAGCAAAATTATTTGACATGTCTTTAAAGGTTGAATTTGATCCTTTCGAAGATTTTGAGCATTATTGTATTGAAGATATTTTACAACGTGCTTTTATAAATGGTGAATTGGAGGTGCAGAACCCTGCTTTTGAAATTGATTTTTCTGAATTACGTTCTTCTTGGTCTAAGAAAGGAATAAACCCTGGTTCGGACATTCAGTAACACCTTATGGATTTACAATCTTGTAAACATTAATAAGTTTACCTTTGCTGCACGATGAATAGACAAAATTTTACTATGATTGCCAAGACCCTTTTTGGGTTTGAAGATATTTTGGCAAAGGAATTAAGACAGCTTGGCGCGCAGTCTGTTAAGCCAGGTGTGCGAAATGTGAGCTTTATTGGTGACTTAGGGTTTATGTATAAAGCCAATTTAGGCTTGCGTATGGCCATTAAAATCCTGAAGCCTATAGACAGTTTTATAATTGCTAATGAAACGGATTTATATAATAAAATTAAAAGATTGCCTTGGGAAAACTATCTTTCCGAAACGGGCTCACTTGCTATAGATTCGACTGTTCACTCTACAGTTTTTAAGCATTCTCAATATATCGCACTCAAGACGAAAGATGCTATTGTGGATAGGTTTCGCGAGCGCACTAAGAGTCGCCCAAATGTCGATTTAAAATATCCAGACCTGCGCATCAATATTCATATTGATCGCGAACGTTGCAGTGTTTCATTAGATAGTTCTGGCATGTCGTTACATAAGCGGGGTTACAGATCGGCTACTAATATTGCGCCAATCAACGAGGTACTAGCTGCGGGATTAGTGATCCAATCGGGTTGGGATGGCCAATCTGATTTTTTTGATCCCATGTGCGGAAGCGGTACAATTTTAATTGAAGCTGCCATGATAGCAGCAAACGTTCCTCCAAATATCAATCGTAAAGAATTTGCTTTTGAGCGTTGGAATGATTGGGATCCAGACTTATATGAGAATATACAGCAGTCACTTTTGAAAAAGATTCGTGAAGTTCCTTTCAAAATTTATGGTTTTGATAAAGCCCCATCAGCTGTTAGAAAGGCTTTAGATAATATAAAAGAAGCCAATTTAGAGGAGTTTGTTTCGGTAACACAAGATGATTTTTTCAAATCTGAAAAGTCAACCGAAGGTCATCTGCATATGCTATTTAATCCTCCATATGGTGAAAGACTTGAAATTGATGCTGAGGTGTTTTATAAAAAAATTGGGGATACATTAAAAACTTCATATCCTGATTCAGAGGCATGGTTTATAACCTCGAACCTCGAGGCTATAAAATCTGTTGGTTTACGACCGTCAAGAAAAATTAAAGTCTTTAATGCCAAGCTCGAGGCACGTTTATTGAAGTATGAAATATATACTGGAAGTAAAAAGGCAAAACATCAAGATAAAGAAGACTGATTTTATTTTTTATAAAATGGAATGCGGTAAGATATGCCGTAGCTCATTCCAGCTCCTATTTGCCCGTCCTCATAGGTACGGTTGAATCCTGGTATGTATAAATTGTCTATATTACCGTCTGATTTATTTGAAATTAAACGTTTCAATTGAAAATTGACATAGCCGAATATATTGGGCAATAATTCTACCTTCATGCCAAATTGAAACTCAATCCATGTTGCACCAAGATTATCATACTTAATTTCTGAAATTGTTTCAGGAGATGGCCAGCTCTGATTGGTGGTGTAGGTGGTATAACTATTTATAGTTTGTGAAAATTTGGATAGTCCTAATCGCATTCCACCATAAATCATGTTGTCCATACCTTCCCAATTTCGATAGAAGTTAAAATCTCCACCTAATTTGATGTAGGTTCCTTTGCTGCTAAAATTAATATTTGGTTCATCAATGTTTCTATCAGCAGATCCAATTTCTCCAGCAGCATATATGCGCTCCGTAATTCTGTAGTCACCTTGTAATTCAAACCCCTGAAAATTATCTGTAAATACCGACCTTCCAAGACCAGAAAGGTCTGCGCCAAGTCGAATTCCAAATTTAACAGGAACGTGCAGGCTGTCAGTAGTCATACTGTCTGTTACCACAATGTTGTCACTTGCCTCTTGAGCCGAGCCCACTGCTAGACAGAGTGGTATCAAAAATAAGCTAGTGATAAACTTTGACATGTGCATGAATGGTGTTGTTGATTTCAGTCTGTATCACTTCTAAATTTAATATCCATTGGTCAGAATCGGCAGTATTTTGCGCACTAAGTTCTGAATAATGAGTTTTAAAACCGCAAGCTCTTGATACATAAATGTCGTTGGTTTGAAAGCCCGTTAAAACCACGTCTTTGTTTCCTGGTGTTTCCGAGTTTTCATAACCTTTAAACATCTCAAATTGAACCTCGTTGAGGTGCGTTGGTAATGGTAATACTAATGAGTCTGTGGTTACGATACCTAGACCATTAATTTCAATTTGATTTCCCGATTCATCAATACCATATACCTTTAGGTTTTCTACATCTTTGAGGGTATCAGGATTATCAAAATCATAAAATCGAATAATGAGCTTCGGAGTGGTTGGAGTTGATTCTGAGCAAATATCATCTTTCTCACATTGCCATAGACTTAGCGAAAGTATGGTCACGAAAAATATCTGAAACTTCATCATGGTATTAAATGCGTTTTGTCAAAAGTACAACATTTTCACAATGATGTGTTTGAGGGAACATGTCCACAGCCTGAGATTTAGATACCACATAATGCGATTTCATGAAGGCCAAATCTCGTGCTTGCGTAGCACTATTGCAACTTACGTAGATAATTTTTCTTGGCATTATTTTGAGTAATTGCGCCACAACATCAGGATGCATACCGTCTCTAGGAGGGTCAGTTATAATCACATCTGGCTTACCATGATGGGATAAAAAATCATCATTAAAAACGGATTTCATATCGCCTGTATAAAACTCAGTGTTCTCAATACCGTTAGCGATCGCATTAGCTTTTGCAGCCGCTATAGCCTCTGGAACCGATTCAATACCAACGACTTTTTTAACTTTTTTAGCGATAAATTGGGCAATCGTTCCAATTCCCGTATAAAGGTCATAAACAATTTCATCACCTTGAAAGTCTGCGAAATTACAAGCTACTTTATATAGTTCAAATGCCTGGTCTGAGTTGGTTTGGTAAAATGATTTAGCATCGATTTTGAAACTGAGACCTTCCATTTCTTCGAAAATATGATCACGTCCTGAGTGACACATAATGTTTTGATCGTAAAGTGTGTCATTTGCTTTTTGATTAAAGACATACAATAATGCTGTAGTTTCAGGAAATTTCGCTCTAAGATGATCCATGAGCAATTGACTTTTCGAGATGTCTTTTTCAAAAAACTGCACCAATATCATGAGTTCACCAATACTTGAAGTTCTTATCATTAGCGTTCGAAGTAGACCATTTTGTTCACGGGGGTTAAAAAATGACAAACCGTTATTTTCTGCAAATTCTTTAATGGTGTTCCGAATGGCATTACTTGGTTCTTCTTGAAGAAAACACTGCTGAATATCTAGAACTTTGTCCCAAGCACCAGGAATATGAAATCCAAGTCCGTTTCGTGACTCAATGACGCTGCCTTTGGCAATTTCTTCAGGGGTTAACCAGCGGCTGCTACTGAATGAAAACTCCATTTTATTTCTATACCAATATGGTTTACTCGATCCAAGAATTGGCAAATACAATTCTGATGTCACGCCTCCAATACGCTCAAGATGATTTTTAACCTCTTTTTCTTTAAAATAGAGTTGGTCATTATAGCTCATGTTTTGCCATTTACAACCACCGCAAGTTCCAAAATGACTGCATTTTGGCTCCACTCGGCGTTCCGACAATTCATGGACATGAATCGCTTTACCTTGAAAATACTGTTTTCTTTTTTTGAAGACTTGAACGTCCACAATGTCACCAGGAACGGCGCCATTAATAAAAACCATACGTCCATCAGCTGCTTTTCCAACAGATAGTCCTTTTGCCCCAGTGTCAAACACTTTGATTTTTTCTAATCGTGGGAGTTTTTTTCCTCTTGCCATGCCGTAAAAATAGAATAATTGTCCTATCAATTGGTGTATAAGAGGTTCTTTTGTAAATTAGAGCCCTATCTCCAACAATCTATAAAACAATCTTATGATCGTATCTGGTACAGAATCAACATCTCAAAAATTCATCGCCCTTGAGGAGCGCTACGGTGCACATAATTACCACCCATTACCAGTTGTATTGGAGAAGGGAAAGGGCGTTTTCGTTTATGATGTTGATGGCAAGAAATATTACGACTTTTTATCAGCCTATTCTGCGGTCAATCAAGGGCATTGTCATCCTCATATCGTCAATGCGTTGGTGAATCAATCCAAAAATTTAACGCTAACCTCACGGGCCTTTCACAATAATATATTGGGTCAATATGAGGAATTCGCTACATCTTTTTTTGGCTATGACAAACTGCTGCCAATGAATACTGGTGCAGAAGCTGTAGAAACTGCTATAAAAATAGCACGGAAATGGGCTTATGAAGTTAAGGGTGTCAATGAAAACGAAGCGCAAATTGTTGTTTGTGAAAATAATTTTCATGGCAGAACCACCACCATTATTTCGTTTTCAAATGACCCTGTAGCAAGAGATAATTTTGGGCCTTTTACGAGAGGATTTATTAAAATCCCTTACGACCAGCCAGATGCCTTAGATGAGGTTCTCAAAAATAACCCTAATGTGGCTGCATTCCTAGTTGAGCCAATTCAAGGCGAGGCGGGTGTTTTTGTACCAAGTGATGATTATTTGAGCAGGTGCAAGGCGATTTGTGATGCGCACAATGTTTTACTCTTGGCGGATGAAGTACAGACAGGTATCGGAAGAACTGGTAGGCTCTTAGCGAGTTGTGGTAATTGCAGTTGTGTTGATAAGAATTGTTCAGACACTCCAGATGTTAAACCCGATGTTTTAATACTTGGGAAGGCCTTGAGTGGAGGCGTATATCCAGTGTCTGCAGTTCTGGCTAACGATGAAATTATGTCAGTCATCAAACCAGGTAACCACGGCAGTACTTTTGGCGGAAACCCTGTGGCAGCCGCAGTTGCGATAGCAGCCTTAGAAGTTGTTCGCGAAGAGCATTTAGCCGAAAAGGCAGATCAGCTAGGTCAGTTGTTTAGAGCTAAAATGAATGATTATATCGCCAAAAGCAAGATTGTAACATTGGTTAGGGGCAAAGGTCTCTTGAATGCAATCGTTATCAATGATCATGAAGATAGTGATACGGCATGGAACATTTGTTTGGCATTGAGAGATAATGGTCTATTGGCCAAACCTACACATGGTAACATCATCCGATTTGCGCCACCTTTAGTGATGACAGAAGCTCAGTTATTGGACTGTGTGAGCATTATCACTAAGACCTTAGCAACCTTCGAGCCAGTTTAAATACGCTGTTGAAGTAGCCACTCATTTTGCATTTCACTGAGTGCTTCAGGGCCAATCATAATGAGCACGTATGCAAGAATCAGGACATATAAGGAACTAAGAATAATTCCGATAATGGCAAGAACTCTTCCAGTATTGACATTGCTTAAACCCGTGTAATTTCCTGGATTTTCGATATAAAGTTTTCTCGACTTATTAGCCAGTACTAATGCCACAATACCAAAAAGAAGTCCGAAAACACCATAGCAACAGCAGGTTAATATTGACAAAATCCCAAAAACGAGAATTAATACTGAATGTGGTAGAGGTTGTTTATATTCCATAATGTTAAATCATTTGGTTAATTTTTATGATATAGGACACCGTAATAATAAGAACATTTAGACCAATAAAGGCATAAATGAGTTTGTTTTTTTTTGGAAAGGGATAAAACTTTGACACTACAAGGAGTAACCCTAATAGGAGTAATGTGTATATCGCGGGATACATAAAGAAAGCAGATTTAAAATCTCCTTGTACAACCATTATGAAAGCGCGCTGAGCTCCACATCCAGGACAATCAATGCCAAACATGGCTTTGTTGAGGCACGGGAGCATAGCTTGAACAAATGTCATTTTTTTAAACTTGATATATTTCAAATGTAATAAATTTGACATCTAAACCTCAAAATTTAACCGATGAAAATGTTTCTTAAAAATTTCAGAATTCCGATGGCATTGTTTGGTGCTATTTTGCTGTGGTATTCTGATCGCAACGCCGAGTGGCACCTACAGTTATCAATTGTTGGTTTGGTATTGTTAATGTTAGGATTGTATTTTATGCAACCGCCGCATTCAAATAAAGAAGAAAACTTAAATGACCAAGATGTTCAATCCAGGTAATAGGGTCTCGTTAGTAGATGAAAATATTTCGGGTAATGTCGTAAGTGTAGATGGAAACAGTGTTTCCATAATTACGGATGACGGTTTTCAATTGACCTTTCAAAAACAAGCACTTATTGTTGAAGATTCAGAACTCTTTAAGAATATGTCTCAGGCTTCAAATGTTAATGATCCCGAGTGGTTTGAGAAACATAAATCAGTTTCAAACCCCGTTAATTTAAAAACTAAAAATAATCGACAAGGCCCAATGGAGGTTGATTTGCATATACATCATTTGACTGCTTCAACAAGAGGTATGAGTAATTATGATATGTTGACCCTTCAAATTGAAACCGCCAAAAAAAGATTGGAATTTGCAATTCAAAAAAAAATCAGCTCAGTTGTTTTTATTCATGGCGTTGGACAGGGTGTTCTTCGTGAGGAATTGAAATTCTTATTTGGACACTATAGTGGTCTTCGGTATTTCGATGCATCATATTCAAATTACGGTTTAGGTGCAACCCAAGTCGAAATAAGTTCTAATGCTAAACTTATTTAAAATGATTTCCCGTATAAATAGGTTGCCTCTTAAGTAGTAATCCAGTAAATTTGAACACTGGCGATAAAATAAATACTCTTGAAATCTGTATACTTTGATAATGCGGCAACAACTTGCTTAAGACCAGAAGTGGTCGAGGTGATGTCTGATGTTTTAAGCAATTGCTATGGCAATCCTTCTTCAACTCATGGCTTTGGAAGACAAGCCAAGTCACATATTGAAAATGCAAGAAAGACCATTGCTGAGTCTCTCGGAGCTGCTCCTTCCGAAATTGTATTTACTTCTGGAGGTACTGAAGCCGATAATCAAATTTTACGTGCAGCAGTGCGTGATTTAGGTGTTAAGCGTATCATTTCTTCAAAAATAGAACACCATGCGGTAACGCATACCATTGACCAATTATGCGAGGAATACAACTTAACAGTTCATTTTGTAAATCTCCTTGAAAATGGAGAGATAGATGTCGATCATCTTAAAAATTTATTGGAAAGTGATTCAGAACTTACTTTGGTCAGTTTGATGCATATTAATAATGAAATTGGAGTCAAGATTGATCTTAATCTAGTGGCTGAGCTGTGCAAAGCTCACGGTGCTTATTTTCATAGTGATACAGTCCAAACAATAGGACACTACAACGTTGATGTTAACAAAACCCCAGTGGATTTTTTAGTGGCCAGTGCTCATAAGTTTCACGGCCCTAAAGGGGTGGGATTTGCTTTTGTGCGTAAAAATTCAAAATTAAAACCACTAATTTTTGGAGGATCCCAAGAGCGTGGTCATAGGGCTGGTACCGAAAGCGTCCACAATATTGTTGGCATGGCGAAAGCACTTGAAATATCTCTGGAGAAATTGGACTATGAAAGTCAGCACATCACCCAGCTTAAAACACATTTTGTAAATAGACTTAAATCTGAGTTACCTGGGGTTATGTTTAACGGTGATTCTGATCGATCTGAAAAGTCTACCTATACGCTCATTAATGTGCGATTACCCGTTTCAGCTGAAAAGGCACCACTGTTGTTGTTTCAATTAGACATCAAAGGGATTGCTTGCTCTAAAGGAAGTGCTTGCCAAAGTGGCAGTGATATGGGTTCTCACGTTTTGTCTGCAATTTTAAGTGGTGGTGAATTGGCGAAACCATCCTTGCGTTTTTCATTTAGTGCGATGAACACCATTGCTGAGGTTGATTATGCTGTTGATGTCATTAAGGAATTTGTTTTAGTCTAAAAAGACGCGCCAATCCTAAAATTAATTATTCTAGAGGTGAGGTAGTTAGGGATGGCGTATTGTAATTTCGAGTAAGAATCTCTTACCCATGTGTTGGTAATAGAATTTTTGACATTAAAAATGTTGAATAATTCTAAACCAAAATTCAAAGTTTTAAAGATGTTTCCGTCGTATTGGCTGTTTTCATCTATCAAATCGTATGTAACACCCAAATCAGCGCGTTTATAATCAGGTAATCGGTTTTGATATTGGTATACATCTGCATAACTCGGTGACCCTCCTGGAACACCAGTATTGTAAACCAGATTTAAATACATTTTCAAATTGGGGATATTTGGCACATAGTCTTGAAAAAGGATACCAAATTTCAATCGCTGATCAGTTGGTCGTGCGATATAGCCCCGTTGATCAATATTTTCTTCCGTTTTTAAATAGCCAAAGCTAAACCATGATTCCGTTCCTGGAACAAATTCTCCGTTGAGTCTGAGGTCCAAGCCATAGGCATACCCCTCAGAATTATTATTGGCGGCATAGCGAATACGCACGTTTTCAACGGTGTAAGGATTGAGATTATCCAGCTTTTTTCCATACAATTCAGCGTTTAGTTTGAATGGTCTGTTCCACATATCAAAACTATAGGTATTGCCAAAAACCAAATGTAAAGACCTTTGAGCTTTGACCTTCGGTACGATTTGTCCGTCGGCATTCCTCAATTCTCTATAAAAAGGAGGTTGGTAAAAAAGCCCTCCACTAATGCGCCAAAGCATATTTTCATTAGATTTTATAGCCAATTGCCCACGCACACTCCAAACAGATTGTTGTTCAAATGATACCCCGTCTACATTTATACGCCACAAATGAGCTCTTGCTCCAACATTAGCGAATAATTCATGACCACGATATTCCCCTTTATAGCTGTATTGGGTGTAGGTCTGAATGCGGTCGATTTTGGCATATTGTGTAACTCTCACGTTGCTGTAAGGCAATAGCGGTCCCACAGAAGGCTCGTAGGGTTGATTTTGAAAGATGCCAATGTTTGGAGGATCAATCGAAAAACCAGCAGAATCTATAACTTCCCATTCAACCAAGCGATCACGAATATCTTCACGGTTGTATTTGGCTGACCAGGCTATGAGGTGTTCGTTTTTTTTATACTCACCTTTGATTTCTAGAGCCGTGATTAAAGCATCCAAGTCATTTCTACCGTGATTTAATTGACTGCCAATGGCCTGTGTAAAACTGACTTCACCAAAATCTTCATCCCCAATATTACTGTTTACTTCACCAAGACTGTATTGAGCTAAAATATCGAAATATTCTTGTTCTGTTGTATGAAAAGCGGATCCTATGATATTCAAATGGAGATGACGGTTGGGTTTGTAGTTTGCTGTAAGTGCAGTATTTAACGTTTGATAACGATCTTTCTCCTGACCTTGATAAACAACCCGAAGTGCTAATGGATTGTCAATGGTTCCAAAATTTGTTTGACGCGTTTTTGGTTGGTAATTATAATTGTTAAGACTCGCATGTCCTAAAAATGAAAAATTCCAACGGCTATTGGTATCATAGGCTAAAAGAAGCTGCAAATCTCCAAAAGCAGGGTTGAAATTGGATTCGGTTTCTTGTGAATTTACCAATAAGCTATTGTTTCGGTATCTAATACCTGACAAGGCTGTCCATTTTCTGTTTTTAGAAATCCCTTCAAGAGTGGCTGAAAAACCAAGCAAACTAAAATCTGCAGCTACTTTGTTTTTTGTAGGTGTTCGATATTCAATATCCAATACACTCGACATCTTATCGCCATACTTGGACTGAAAGCCTCCTGCAGAAAATTTAAGGTTCTTAATCAAATTTGAATTGACGAAACTTAATCCTTCTTGCTGTCCCGAGCGAATTAAAAACGGCCTGTAAATTTCAATACCTTGGACGTAAACCAAATTTTCATCAAAATTACCTCCTCGTACATTGTATTGCGTACTCAATTCATTTGATATAGATACCCCTGGTAGTGTTTTTAATATGTTTTCAACTCCTGGTTGTGCACCTTTGATGTTTCGCAAGACAGCTGGTGCAATGGTCGTAATCCCTTCAATTTGATCTCTATTGGATTGATTAATGACAACAGGGGCAATTTGTTCAACATCTAATTGAAGCACAGGGTTAAACTCAAATTTCTCATTCACTTTGAGATGAAAGCTTGCGGTCAGTTTGTTAAAACTTAAATGTGAAAAAACAACAGAAACTTCTTGATTGGCGATAATTTCAAATGAATAGAAGCCATTTTCATTGGTGGTTGTACCGATGTCATCAGCAGACACATTGACACTCGAAATGGGTGAATTGAATTGGTCTAAAACGACACCTGTGAGAATGGCTTTTTGTGAAATTGCGCTTAGGCTAAAAATACAAAAACATCCAACACATACAGCGCGAATGCTTGACAATTCGTTTATTGACGGTAGAAAACACTCTCAAATGTAGTACTATTTCCAACATTATCTGTAACAACCACAATTAATTTGTGCTCACTTTCTTTGATAGCCTCATCGTTAAAATCATATGTAAGCATACCTGTTTTTGATTCATATTCCATAAGAATCCATTTCCCATTTATGGTTGCCCGATAACCACTAACTCCTGAAAAGTCATCAGCTATCTTAACTTTAAATATCTAAATTTTGACATCCACTGTCCGGACTTAAAATTTTCAGGTTCTATGGTGGGTGGTGTGCGGTCTTCAGTTAGCGTATAATTGCCAAATACTTTTGCATAAGCTCTTAGATTATTGCCTTCGCGATTGGTGTATACAGGATACATTTTTCTATTTTTACCCCATACACTTGCAATCAAAAGATGTTTTCTGTCTTGGGTTGTATATTGGCTGGTGTCAAATGTGATAGCGAATGATTTTTGAGCCGCTGCTTCTGGTCCTATGATTCGCAAAGTGTCATTATCGTATTCAACAGATATTGGTATGTCATCGTAAAAGCAGTTTTTCGGAAAATATATACTGCAGTTCGATTCGTTTATTGTCATACTCTGATTTTGTGAAATTATAATTTCACTAAAAGAGTCGTTTGTGTTTGGAACTGATAACGCAGGTGCGTGATTGATTGGTACTGTAATAGGACGAGGCGTTTCCATTAAAGTCAGTAATAATAATTTGATAAACAATATTTTGATTAGGTTCAACAGTTAGTCGACCTTTGTTGACGATGTTTTTGTATAAACTGAGCGGGTTATTTGTTTTTTGATATAGTAGCTGTAGTC
Source organism: uncultured Flavobacteriaceae bacterium (assembly GCA_943788695.1). Lineage (GTDB taxonomy): Bacteria > Bacteroidota > Bacteroidia > Flavobacteriales > Flavobacteriaceae > JALRKI01. Next base: position 271,896 of record CALSRG010000002.1, on the reverse strand, counting down.
GTCGTTTACTTGTCCTGAAGTACTCGTAATCAATCAATCTATTGACGTGTTTTGTTTCATCGAACGAAAATTTATTGAAATCGATAAGGAAATTCTGTTGCCCATTGATTTTTGTTTCAATACAAACTAGTCCATTCTTATTTGCTGCTTGATCCAATCTGTCAAAGGCATCAATTGCAAAGGCAATTTCGCCAGATGCTTCAACAGACTCCGTCGTATAATGACCGTTACCATTGTTAATTAATCTCAATTTGGTACGTTGATGGTATTGATTGACATGCGAGGAATCGTTGAGTGGATAGGCATAAAGTCCTGCAAATTCCGGAAATTGAGCATCAGGCAGTTTAAAGCCAAATAACATTGGATTCATCGGGCGCTGGTTGCCATCTCTAATTTCAAAATGCAAATGTGGCCCACTCGATCCACCAGTATTTCCAGAATAGGCGATAATTTGACCACCTTTAACGATCAACTCGTCCTTTCCTGGAAATCTTTCAATGGTATAACTTTCTTTTTTGTATTGCTCCGCTTTGATATAAGCCTCTATTTCTGGTCCGAATTTTTGCAAATGTGCATAAACGCTCGTGTAGCCATTAGGGTGAGCGATATATAAGGCCTTTCCATAACCACCTTCTTGAATATTAATTCGGCTCACGTATCCATCAGCTGCAGCAAAAACTTTAAACCCTTCACGCTGCTGGGTTTTAATATCCATACCTGAATGAAAATGGTTAGATCTTAATTCTCCAAAAGTGCCAGACAATATTATTGGAATCTCTAAAGGTTTTTGAAAATAGGTTTGAGGATAAACGCTGCTATTTTGCGAAAATGTTGTTAAGGTCAATAGCAAATTGATCAATAAAAATAATCTTCCATTCATATTATTCGAAGGTAAAAAATCAAATAGTCTCATGCAAGTACTCTTAAATTCTAATCGACCTCTTTTGTTTGATGTGTAATTATCATGTATTTGTATTGTAATTTCTCAAACGGAATCTTATCTTTGAACATGGTATAAGCCTGTTGGTATGGATGAAGCTTTAAAAACATTAGCGTCGATTGAACAAAGTTCGTCACTCCTTATGGAACGTTATAAGGCTCTAGAATTAAGTCATAAAGCGTTACAACAGGAATTAATATTGACCGAATCCAAACTTATACAACAGCAAGAGGAGTTGGAGGTTTGTCAAAATAAATTTCAGTCATTAAAACATGCTAATACCCTGTTAGGTAGTGATAACGATAAAAGAGAAACAAAACTCAAAATCAATACACTCATTAGAGAAATAGACGTGTGCATCGCACAATTATCGCAATAGTATATGGCAGATCATTTAAAAATTAAATTATCCATCGCCAATAGAATATATCCCTTGAATATTTCCGGGGAACAAGAGGAAGGATTGCGTCGTGCAGCACAACGGATTGACCAAATGATAAAGGAATTTGAGCAAAGCTATTCAGTCAGAGATAAGCAAGATGTTTTGGCCATGTGTGCCTTACAATTTGCTTCTCAGATCGAGCAGCAAGATATTGATAAAACGGATTTAAACGGAAATTTAAATAAGCGGTTGTTGGAAATAGACCAAAAACTGAAAGCACATTTAGATTCGGACGTTCTTTAAAATAAACAGTTATTACTGCCTGTATTGGTGATTATTTTTGATAAACTCAACAAATAATTCTTATAAAAGGGGTGTATAAAAATTGTAAAAGCGGGCTGTCTTTGAGCAGATACTTGATCAGTTTTTGAGCTCCTAAGCTTAATTTATAGGAGTTTATGCAAAATCAAATCCAGTACAGGCTTTTTAATTTATTAAATCAAAAGTAATGGAAACAGTTTTTATTGTCTATATAACCACTGGAGTTGTTGCGGGTATATTATTAGGGCTCTTTTTAGCCAAAATATTAGAAAAGTCGAAAGCAACTCGCTTGTTAGTTCAAGCTCAAAATAAAGCCGAAAATATATTAAACGAAGCTCGGTTAAGTGCTGAAAATCTTAAAAAAGACAAAATGCTTCAGGCCAAAGAGAAGTTTTTAGAACTTAAGTCTGAGCATGAGAAAGTGATCATGGAGCGTGATAGAAAAATCTCTGACATTGAGAAACGTCTTAAAAATAAAGAATCTCAGCTGACCTCCGAAATAGCTAAAACAAAAAACACGAGTGCTATATTGGATCAAAAGAAAGAAGATTATCAAAGACGACTCGAACAACTTGGGATACGCCAAGAGGAATTAGAGAAAACTAGAAATCAACAAATAAAACAATTGGAAGTTGTTTCAGGTCTATCTGCAGAGGAAGCTAAAAATCAATTATTAGAGTCACTTAAGGACAAAGCCAATGCTGACGCTTTAACATATGCACAGTCTAAAATTGAAGAAGCACAACTTACAGCAGAGCAAGAAGCAAAAAAAGTAATTATCAATACCATTCAGCGTATTGGAACTGAGGAGGCTGTTGACAATTGTGTTTCTGTTTTTAATATCGAATCGGATGATGTTAAAGGGCGGATAATTGGTCGTGAAGGTAGAAATATTCGAGCTTTAGAAGCGGTCACCGGCGTTGAAATTATAGTTGATGATACGCCAGAAGCAATAATCCTATCGTGTTTTGATCCAGTGAGACGCGAAATAGCGCGCTTGTCGCTACATAAATTAGTGAGTGATGGTCGTATTCATCCAGCACGAATTGAAGAGGTGGTAGCCAAAACCATGAAGCAGATCAATCAAGAGATTCTTGATGTTGGTAAGCGTACTGTGGTAGATTTAGGCATTCACGGATTGAATCCTGAATTGATAAAATTAGTAGGTCGTATGAAATACCGTTCGTCTTATGGTCAAAACTTGCTGCAACACTCAAGAGAGGTAGCCAAGCTGTGTGGTGTTATGGCGGCTGAATTAGGACTAAATGCTAAAATGGCCAAACGAGCTGGATTACTCCACGATATCGGAAAAGTGCCAGAAGCGGAGGGAGATATGGAAACGCCTCATGCTATTTTGGGAATGCAATGGGCCGAAAAATATGGTGAAAAACCTGAAATATGTAATGCTATCGGTGCCCACCATGATGAGATCGAAATGAAATATTTGATATCACCCATCATTCAAGTATGTGATGCTATTTCGGGAGCACGACCTGGTGCACGACGACAGGTGTTAGATTCATACATACAACGTTTAAAGGATTTGGAAACAACAGCCTATAGTTTTCAAGGTGTTGAAAAGGCTTTCGCTATTCAAGCGGGGCGAGAGTTGAGGGTTATTGTCGAAAGTGATAAGGTAAGTGATGAAAGAGCTGCAAAGTTATCCTTTGAAATCAGTCAAAAAATTCAAACCGAAATGACTTATCCTGGACAAGTACGTGTCACAGTCATCCGTGAAACACGAGCCGTTAATATTGCAACTTAAACTATGCCCGAGGATGATGATTGAGTAGTTGCGCCTTTAAATGTGTTTTATCTAAATGCAAGTATATTTCTGTGGTTGTAATACTTTCGTGTCCTAACATCATCTGAATGGATCTTAAATCTGCACCATTCTCAAGAAGATGTGTGGCAAACGAATGTCTAAATGTATGAGGCGATACTTGTGGCGTGATGTTTGCTTTAATTGCTAAGTCCTTTACAATCTGAAATACCATGGCACGGGTGAGTGCTTTTCCACGGTTGTTTAAAAATAATATATCTTCGTTTCCTTTTGTTTTTTTTTGTGTTTGTCGTGTACCATATATATAATGATTAATTTGGTCTTGAGTTAATTGAGGGATAGGCACCAAACGTTCTTTATTCCCTTTGCCTAAAACTTTAATAAAATCTTCTTTAAAAAATAAATCTGATAATTTTAAGGATATTAATTCACTAACGCGAAGTCCGCAGCTGTACAAAGTTTCAATAATGGCATTGTTGCGAGGTCCAGAGATGCTGCTCAAGTCGATTTGGTCTAACATCCCATCGATTTGAGTGGTGCTTAGTGTTGATGGAAGTTTTCTCCCCAACTTTGGTGACTCTATCAGGTCGATTGGATTATCTCTTCTTACTTTATTAAGAACTAAAAATTGAAAAAAGTGACGTAAACCAGAGATCATCCTAGCTTGGGTTCTCGGACTATGAGACTTTGATATTTGATACAAACAAACTTGTATTGTTGCAGTATCAATTTGTTCTGGACTAGGTATCGGATTATTAAGAATTGCAGTTAAACGCTCCACATCAGAAGAATAGCTCATTATAGAATGCTTTGAGAATCCTCTTTCGAGAATGAGATATTGTTTAAAGTCGATAAGGGCAGTTTGCCATTCCATTGTTTAAAAGTATGGTTTTATTGTGAAATGTTTTTTCTAATAAATTTAGGCTCAAAAATAATTATAAAACCAATTATCAACATTTTTTTGTTAATAACATTATTTTTTTGTTAACTTTGCCTTGTTAATTTAAAATAATTAAATAAAAATGAAAAAGTCAATCTTTTCAATTGCGTTAATTGCAGTAGTTTCTATTGCTAGCGCTCAAATTACTACCAATGCAGGTACTTTTACAAAGCCTAGCGCTGGTGACACTATGTTTGAAATACAATTTATGCCAAATCTTGATGGTTCATCAATGTTTGACACATCTGAAGTTGCTTTAGGGGCTTTCATGATGCGTAAATTCGACTCAGACACTAAAGCTAAACGTTACATGGCTTCTTTAGAAGTTTCGGATAGCGGTTTGGATGGTGACGATACTAATTTTGACCTATTAGTAGGTTATGGTATTGAAAACCATTTTTCTGGTGCTGAACGTTTATCAACTTACTGGGGTTACCAAGGAGGTTTGTCTTATGCAAACAATGCTTATGGGGCTGACGGTTCAACTGTTGGTATTCTAGCTGGTGTATTCTTGGGTGCTGAATACTACTTCATTCCTAATGTATACATTGGCACTGAACTTGGTTACAACTTAGGTATTAGCGCTGTAAGCCCAGATGGTGGTGACGGTGTTACTGCTTGGGGATTAGGCTCTGGTGTTACTGGATTTTTAAGAATGGGTTTCAGATTGTAAGAAGACCTTAATACTTTAAAAACCCCGCTGATGCGGGGTTTTTTTTTTGTCTAATTTTTTAGCCAATCAATTACCTCTGGATCATCGGGCTGTGTTCTTGGTGAAATGACCTTAGCCAAATGTCCGTCTTCGTTAATTAAAAATTTCTGAAAATTCCATGTCACTCCCGAGTCGGACCTGCCATTTGCTGATTTCCTCGTTAAAAATTTATACAATGGATGTTTATCACTTCCTTTTACTGATATTTTTGACATCATTGGAAAAGTGACGTCATATTTCGAAGAGCAAAATGTTTTTATTTCTGCATTAGTTCCAGGTTCTTGCCAGAGGAAATTGTTAGCAGGAAATCCAATGATTACAAAATTCTGAGATCCAAATTCTTTATAAAGGGCCTCAAGTTTTTCATATTGAGGGGTTAGGCCACACTTGCTGGCAACATTAACAATCATCACTTTTTTTCCTTTTAGTGAGGCCAAGTCAAAGTCTTTACCGTCGATATCTGTTACTGTAAATTGGTGTATTGAAGCTGTGTCCATTGGTGGTGTATTTAGATGAGTTAGAATTGAAAATAAAATCGAGGTAAGTAGTTTCATTATTTTTTTTCAAATTTAAACACTGGGATTGTGATATTTCAAATTCAGAGCATTATTTATGGTTTTTTTAATAGTTTTGGTGTGATGAAAAGAATAATCATAATTAATGGTCCAAATCTCAATCTCTTGGGTAAACGAGAACCGGAAATTTACGGTGAGCGTTCTTTTGACGACTTTTTTATTGATCTAAAGAAAGTCTTTTCGGAGATTGATTTATCATATTTTCAATCTAATATTGAAGGTGAAATTATCGACAAACTTCATGAGGTTGGTTTTCAATATGACGGTATTATTTTAAACGCGGCGGCTTATACGCATACTTCAGTAGGTATTGGTGATGCTGTAAAAGCGATTTCTTCGCCAGTAGTGGAAGTTCACATGTCAAACACTTTGTCTCGTGAAGATTATCGCCACCACTCCTTCATAGCGCCTAACGCTAAGGGTGTTATTGCAGGATTTGGGTTACAAAGCTATGCTCTTGCCGTAAGAAGCCTTATAAGTGAATAACTTCGCCGTATGCGTCGGCTACGGCTTCCATCACAGCCTCACTCATTGTTGGATGGGGATGTATTGTTTTAAGAACCTCATGTCCAGTGGTTTCAAGTTTACGTCCCAAAACAGCTTCAGCAATCATATCAGTAACTCCAGCACCAATCATATGACAACCAAGCCATTCGCCATATTTTGCATCAAAAATAACTTTAACAAAGCCATCTTTAGTACCAGATGCACTGGCTTTTCCAGAGGCTGAAAAAGGAAATTTACCTACTTTAATGTCGTAACCCTGCTCTTTTGCCTGAGCTTCTGTTAGCCCTACACTCGCTATTTCTGGCGAGCAATATGTGCAGCCTGGAATGTTACCATAATCGATTGGTTCCACATTATGTCCTGCGATTTTTTCTACACACAAAATACCTTCTGCTGATGCCACGTGAGCTAGGGCAGGGCCTTTGGTAACATCGCCTATGGCATAATATCCTGGCATATTGGTTTGGTAAAATTCATTTACTAAGATTTTATCTCGGTCAACAGCAATACCAACATCTTCTAAACCTATATTTTCTATATTTGTTTTGATACCGACCGCGGATAAAAGAATATCAGCTTCTAAAATCTCTTCTCCGTTTTTTGTTTTAACCGTCGCTTTCACCCCTTTTCCAGAGGTGTTAACAGAGGTAACTTCCGCTGAGGTCATTATATTAACCCCGTTTTTCTTAAAAGTTTTCTCTAGTTGCTTTGAAACATCTTCGTCTTCAATAGGAACAATCCTAGGCATGTATTCCACCACAGTAACTTTAGTCCCCATGGCATTGTAGAAATAAGCAAATTCAATTCCAATGGCACCTGAGCCTACTACAAGCATAGATTTTGGTTGTTTATCGAGTGTCATTGCTTGTCGATATCCAATAATTTTTTTCCCGTCTTGGGGCAAACTTGGTAGTTCTCTAGATTTGGCTCCTGTGGCGATAATAATATGTTTAGCACTGTAAACTTTACCATCAACTTCAACTTGTTTATTGAGCTTGATTTTTCCAAACCCTTCGATCACATCAATTTTATTCTTTTTCATCAAAAATTGAACGCCTTTGCTCATCCCTGCAGCAACATCGCGACTTCGTTTTACAACGGCTACAAAGTCTTTATCAGCACCCGTTACGCTCAAACCATAATCAGATGCATGATTGAGATATTCAAAAACTTGCGCCGATTTAATTAGGGCTTTTGTTGGAATGCATCCCCAATTGAGACACACACCGCCTAAGCTTTCTTTTTCTACTATTGCTGTTTTTAAACCAAGTTGAGATGCTCTAATGGCTGTTACATATCCTCCTGGACCACTTCCTAGAACTATAATGTCGTATGAACTCATGTTGTTAACATTTTGAGCCACGAAATTACAAAATGAAACCGAAATGGAAACATATATGGGGTGTGAAATTATATCGAAATTTCACAGCTAAAATGTGCGATGTTATGGTTATTTTGATTTGAAGTCTAGACTAATAGAATTGACGCAATAACGTATACCAGTTGATGTTGGACCGTCTTCAAACACATGACCAAGGTGTCCGCCACAATTAGCACAAACAATTTCTGTTCTAATCATACCGTGAGAATTATCTTTTTTGTACCCAATTTTACCTTCGATAGATGCGTCAAAACTGGGCCATCCGCAATGGGCATCAAATTTCGATTCACTATCAAATAAAGCTGTTTCGCAACCAGCACAAACATAAGTACCATCTTTAAAATGCAAATTGTATGCTCCTGAATGGGGTCTTTCGGTGCCTTTACCACGGAGAATGTAATACTGTTCTGGGGTCAATTCCTCTTGCCATTGATCATCTGATTTTTGTATAAAATATGCCGCCACTAATTATCTGATTTGAATGATAAAGCTACACCGTTAATGCAGTGTCTTTTACCAGTTGTATTACGAGGTCCATCATTAAACACATGACCTAAGTGCCCGCCGCAATTGGCGCAGTGTTCTTCAGCTCTTGCGTAGCCTAAGTCGTAGTCTACTGAAAAAGCTACGTTTCCTTTAATTTCGCGATCAAAACTTGGCCATCCAGATCCAGAATCATACTTGTCCTTACTTTTAAAAAGAGGGGTATCACATGCCGCACAGAAATAAGTCCCTGTATCATGATTGTCATTGAATACACTACTAAAGGCTCTTTCTGTGCCGGCTTTACGGAGCACGTAATATTCCATTTCAGTCAATTCAGCTTTCCATTCTGCTTCAGTCTTTTGAACTTTAAAAGTTTCTTTTTCTGTGCTCTTTGATTGAGATTGACAGCTAAATTGGATGATAACTGCCAGCATTAATAATCCGTTTTTCATGTTGTAAAAATAGGAGTTATTACGATGTTACAAAAACTGTGTTTAAGAATCATTAGACTTTTGTTAAAATCAAATGTTTTTAAGAAATTTCGTATCTTTAGTAAATTAAACCTATCATGTTATGACTTATAAAACTTTTGTTTCTTCTTCCTTTATTATGTTCTTATTTGTGTCGTGTGCAACCAACCCGTTCACTCAAAAGAAGACTATCGCTCTGACTCCAAATTCACAATTGTTCCCAATGGCATTCCAACAATATGCCCAATTCTTGAACGAAAATGAAGTTATAAATTCTGGAGCTGAAGCTGATATGATTTCAAGAGTAGGGCGTCGCATTGCTGTGGCAGCTGAGCGTTATTTGGATGCCAATGGTGCGGTTGGTTATTTAAACGATTATCGATGGGATTACAAATTGGTTAAAGATTCTCTTATCAATGCTTGGTGCATGCCCGGAGGTAAGATCGTATTTTACACTGGCATTCTTCCAGTGGCTAAAACCGAAACGGGGATTGCTGCAGTTATGGGTCATGAAGTGGCGCATGCACTAGCAAATCATGGTCAACAAAGGATGAGCTTAGGTGCCATTCAACAATTAGGTGCCATTGGTGTAAACGCGGCTACGGCAAACAAAGAGAAGGAGGATCGGGAAAAGTTTATGATGGCCTATGGCATTGGCAGTACGGTTTTAGGGATTTTACCCTACAGTCGAAAGCACGAAAGTGAGGCAGACAAAATCGGCTTGTACCTTATGGCCATTGCTGGTTATAACCCAGAGGAGGCTCCTGAATTGTGGGTTCGCATGAAAAGCAATTCAAAAGGAGCTGCTCCCCCTGAATTTTTGAGTACGCACCCTTCCAACGATACACGAATTGCTGACCTTAAGGCTCAAATTCAGGCTGCTAAAAATGAGGCAGCCAAATTTGGTATTACGAGCTTTAGACCAATATAAGCATTTTTACCGTTATTTTTTGGTTACATTTGAGCAAACTGTCCAATATGCTCAAATGTCTTCACCTGCTTTCAAATTGATTATCAATGGCTAATTTAAAAAAGGGAAGTAAAAAATTATTGAATGCATGGGCATTTTACGACTGGGCCAATTCCGTTTATTCTTTGGTGGTAACTTCTGCCGTTTTTCCATTATTTTATGGCGCCTTGACGGTAATCAAAGATGACGAGGGAAACAAACTAAATGACACAGTCTACTTTTTAGGCTATACTATGAACAATGATGCGCTCATTGGGTATGTCACTGCTTTTAGTTTTCTTCTGATTTCTATCATGTCCCCAATCCTTTCGGGCATATCTGATTATGTGGGGAACAAAGCCTCATTTCTCAAGTTTTTTTGTTATTTAGGCTCATTTTCTTGCATCGGATTGTATTGGTTCTCCTTGGATCATCTATTTTTTGGCATTTTGTGTTATATGTTCGGTCTTATTGGTTTTTGGGGAAGCTTGGTGTTCTACAACTCATACCTGCCTGATATAGCGTTTCCTGAACAACAAGATCAAATTAGTGCTAAAGGGTTTAGTTTGGGTTATATAGGTAGCGTCTTGCTTCTAATTTTGAATTTGATTATGATTATGAAATTTGAAGTTTTTGGTTTTGAAAGTGAAGCACTCCCAACACGTATTTCCTTTGTACTTGTAGGCCTGTGGTGGATGACATTTTCTCAATACACCTTTAAACATTTGCCAAAAGGAACACATCATTCAAAAAAGGTCACCAAGGCCGTTGTTTTGAACGGATTTAATGAACTCCATAAAATTTGGTTGGCATTGGGTGATGATTTGACTCTAAAACGCTTTCTAAGGGCCTTCTTTGTTTACAGTATGGCTGTGCAAACCATTATGATAGCAGCGACTTATTTTGCTGTAGAGGAATTGAATTGGGGATCACAAAACCCGACCACAGGTTTAATTGTTAGTATTTTATTAATTCAGTTGGTGGCGCTTGCTGGCGCCTTGCTAACAGCAAGTCTGTCCAAGCGTTTTGGAAATATTCCTGTCCTAATGACTATTGTTGCCTTATGGACGCTGATTTGTGCTTACGCCTATTTTGTTCAAACACCAATGCAGTTCTATATAACGGCAGCATGTGTGGGACTTGTTATGGGTGGAATTCAGTCTTTGTCACGCTCCACGTATAGTAAAATGTTACCAGCCAATACCGAGGATTCTGCATCGTATTTTAGCTTTTATGATGTGGCAGAAAAAATAGGTATCGTTATAGGTATGTTTCTTTATGGTTACGTCTCTGATGTCACGGGAAGCATGCGAGGAACCATATTGTTTTTCATTTCATTTTTTGTTATCGGACTGGTTTTATTGAGTAGGGTGAAATTTAAGAGCCCACCCAATTCGATACCTTCATAAATTAATTGGCACAGCAATTGGTCTTTTAAAAATGTAAAAAGAACTGTTTTGTATGTAAAACATTAATTTTCAGTTTTTTAAACTTATGTTTAATTTTAAATTCATAGGACTTTTGTGTTAAATATGACAAAATGTCCGTTAAAAAAATATGGCCAAATCCAGTTTCCTTAGTTTAGACAACCTGTCAGCAGGTGAATTTGATGAAAACGCAGAACTTATTCCTTTAATGACATCAGAAGATGAAGAAGAGATAAACGCAGAGCAACTGCCAGAGTCACTTCCCATCTTGCCGCTCCGCAACACGGTATTGTTTCCAGGAGTCGTTATTCCAATCACTGCTGGTCGAGATTCGGCTATTGAGCTTTTAAAAGACTCTAATAATGGCAGCAAAACCATTGGTGTTGTCGCTCAAAAGGATCCTGAGATTGAAGATCCTGGTGGAAAAGACATTTATTTTCAAGGAACCGTTGCCAAAATTTTAAGAATATTAAAAATGCCCGATGGCAATACAACGGTGATTATCCAAGGTAAAAAGCGGTTTCAAATTGAATCAATTTTTCAAGAATCGCCATACATGAAAGCTAAAATTCAGGATATTGGAGACGAAAAACCGAATCCACTAGACAAGGAATTTAGCGCTATTGTTGAATCAATTAAAGAGATTGCGTTGCAGATTATCAAGCACAGCCCAAATATACCATCAGAGGCTTCTTTTGCCATTAAAAATATTGAGAGCAGTTCATTTTTGATCAATTTCGTTTCGTCAAACATGAACTTATCAGTAATAGAAAAACAGACTTTACTCGAAACTCATGATCTCAAAGAGCGTGCCCTTGCCACGCTCAAATTTATGAATCTTGAATTTCAAAAACTCGAGCTAAAAAATGATATCCAGTTAAAAGTTCAAAGTGACTTAAATCAACAACAGCGCGAATACTTTCTGCATCAACAAATGAAAACCATCCAAGAAGAGTTGGGTGGCTTGAGTTATGTGGAAGAGGTTATCGAAATGCAAAACAAGGCTAAGACCAAAAAATGGTCAGAAACCGTTTCCAAGCATTTTGAAAAAGAACTAGGAAAGCTCCAACGTATGAATCCGCAGGTGGCAGAATATTCTGTTCAAAGGAACTATTTGGATTTATTTCTTGATTTACCTTGGAATGAATTCACCAAAGATAAATTTGATTTAGCTCGAGCCCGAAAAATCCTCGATAGAGATCATTATGGACTAGAAGATGTTAAAGATCGCATTGTTGAATATTTAGCTGTTTTGAAATTGCGTAATGACATGAAATCTCCCATTTTATGCTTGTATGGCCCTCCTGGAGTGGGGAAAACCTCATTGGGTAAGTCAATAGCCGAGGCCTTAGGTCGTGAGTATGTTCGCATGTCTTTAGGAGGACTCAGAGATGAGGCAGAAATCAGGGGTCATAGAAAAACCTATATTGGCGCTATGCCAGGTCGTGTGATACAGAACATTAAAAAAGCGGGAACTTCTAATCCTGTATTTGTTTTAGATGAAATTGATAAACTTACGCAATCTCATCAAGGTGATCCATCATCAGCGATGCTCGAGGTTTTAGACCCGGAGCAGAATACATCTTTTTATGATAATTTCTTAGAAATGGGATATGATTTGTCAAAGGTACTTTTCGTAGCGACGGCAAATTCGTTAAATAATATTCAGCCAGCCCTTTTAGATCGCATGGAGCTGATACCTGTTAGTGGCTACACCATTGAGGAGAAAGTAGAAATTGGTAAAAAACATTTATTACCGAAACAACTCGCAGAACATGGCTTGACCAATAAACATTTAAAAATTAACAAGCCGCAGTTAGAGCAAATCGTTGAAGGCTATACTCGAGAATCAGGGGTTCGTGGATTAGATAAGCAACTGGCAAAAATGGTCAGACATGCAGCCAAGAACATTGTTATGGAAACGCCCTATAATTTAAAAGTAACTACACAGGATGTCAAAGATGTTCTAGGTCCTCCAAAAATGCTTCGAGATCAATATGAATCTAATGAAGTAGCAGGGATTGTAACTGGATTGGCTTGGACAAGGGTAGGGGGTGATATTCTTTTTATCGAATCGATCTTATCTAAAGGAAAAGGTGCATTGACCATTACGGGGAATTTAGGCACTGTGATGAAAGAATCGGCTACCATAGCTATGGAATACATAAAGGGTAATGCTAACTTTTTAAATATTGATCCGTCAGTTTTTTCTAAATACAACGTTCATATTCATGTACCTGAGGGTGCGACACCAAAAGATGGACCGAGTGCTGGGGTTACCATGCTAACCTCGCTAGTGTCGCTATTTACACAACGAAGGGTTAAAAAGAGTTTGGCTATGTCGGGCGAAATTACCCTACGTGGCAAGGTATTGCCAGTTGGCGGAATCAAGGAAAAGATTCTGGCTGCAAAACGTTCAAATATTAAAGAAGTCATTTTGTGTGAAGAAAACAGATTGGATGTAGAGAAGATCAATCAAGACTATTTAAAAGGTATGACCTTTCACTATGTTAAGAGCATGCAAGATGTTATTGATTATGCAATCGCTCCTCAAATGGTTGTTAGGGCTAAAAAGCTTTAATAGAATCATTTAGAATAAATGATTTCTTTTGTCGTTTTGAGAATGTATTGATAAACTCGCATATGTCCAATTGGAGGATTTTTATTTTTTTGCTATTAGGCAGTAATTCCGTCTTCGGACAGATTGGTGGCGATGCAACCTATCAATTCCTCAATTTGATGTCATCCCCACGTCAGGCAGCTCTGGGTGGCAAGACCATCACCAACATAGATTATGATGTAAGTCAAGGTTTATATAATCCCGCAACAATTAATCCTGAGATGGATCATCAACTGGCCCTAAATTTTGCTAATTATTTGGGGGATATTTCTTTTGGTACCGCCGCCTATGCCTTCACTATCGATAGACGCGTGCAAACGTTCCATGTGGGTGTTCAATTCGTAAATTATGGCAAGTTTGATGGCTATGATGAAAATGGCAACTCAACGAATCCATTTTCGGCAAGCGAAGCGGCATTATCGTTTGGCTATGCCAGACAATTGGGACGTACAGATTTTTATGCAGGCGCCGCTGTCAAAATGATCACTTCAAAATTGGAGCAATACAATTCTATAGGAATAGCTACCGACTTTGGCTTGGTTTACATCAATGATGCTATTAATTTCAATATGGCTCTGGCAGTGAGGAATTTTGGAACACAGTTAAAATCCTATGCAGGACAACAAGAGTCATTACCTTTTGAGGTGACACTCGGCTTGTCTCAGAAACTCGAAAACGTGCCTATTAGATGGCATATGACATTTGAAAACTTACAAAAATGGCCTCTGGGAACTTCAAATCCTGGACGGGTTGAGACGGATCTCGATGGCAATCAAACCGAGGAAAGAGTGGGCTTTCTAAATAATACTTTAAGACATCTTATTGTTGGGGCTGAATTATTCCCAGAGCGTGGATTTAATTTGAGAGTTGGTTACAGTTTCAGACGGGCCGAAGAATTACGAATTGTTGAGCAGCGGAATTTTTCAGGATTGTCGTTTGGATTTGGAATGAAACTCAATAACTTGCGCTTCAGTTTTACACATGCTCGGTTTACGGCCGCATCGAATACCAGTTTTTTTGGAATGCAAATCCAACTATGATTAAGAAAAATATAACCATAGCCATTGACGGCTATTCTTCAACGGGTAAAAGCACCCTTGCTAAGGCACTTGCAAAATCATTGGGTTATTTGTATGTAGATTCGGGCGCTATGTATCGTGCGATTACACTTTACGCGCTTGACAATGGAATTATTGATGACAAAGGTTTAAATGCAAGATTATTGATTGATCATTTGCCAAAAATACACCTCAACTTTGTGATGAATCCGGAGTGTGGATTTGGAGAGATTTTTTTAAACGGTAAAAATGTAGAAGCATCAATTAGACAAATGACTGTATCGCAATGGGTAAGTCCTGTTGCTGCCATATCAGAGGTGCGTCGTATAATGGTATCTCTTCAACAAGCAATGGGTCGCAGCAAAGGTGTTGTGATGGATGGTCGAGATATTGGAAGTGTGGTTTTTCCAAGTGCCGAAATTAAATTATTCTTGACTGCAAGTGATGATATACGCGCAATGCGTCGCTATAATGAATTGAGCGGCAATGGCGCTGATGTTACAATCCAATCGGTCAAAGAAAATTTAATGGCCCGAGATCAACAGGACGCTTCGCGGTCCGATTCACCTCTCATTCAAACCGAAGATGCGATAGCCATCGACAATTCAAAGCTTAGTATTCAAGATCAGGTCGATCAGATTTTAACACTCATAAATAATCGAGATTAGAAACCATATCCTAATGTGATACCTACTCTGGGAGTAACTGCAGGCGTTTTATCAGTATTTAAAAAATTACGTCCTACGCCTCCAAAAACAGACCCTACAAAACCTTGTTTTGAGCGGTATTTGACTCCGATGGTGAGTCCTACAGCGAATTGAGAGAAATCTTCCCGTCGATAGGAATAATTACTTAAAGCATCATCATAATAATCATCATAAATACCTTGAGTAAAGGAAGTAAATAGTTCTGAGAATAATCCTGAATTTGGTTTCTGTCCAAAGTAAAATTTATAGAAACCAGTAACCATGAAAGACTCAAAATAATATGGGCCATCCTTGTCAAGACGTTCTTCGCCTTCCAAACTCATCATAATTGATATACCAGCGCCCGATTCATCGTTCAGATAATGTTCATAACTAAAATCTAAACATTTAAAAACTAACAGATTGAATACATTTAGAGAGGCTTCGTTTTTTTTGATGTCTTGTTCCTGTTTATCGTTTTGACTCATCATAACAGATGAAAATAAGATCAAACAGGTGAAAATAATTGATTTCATGGTTTTAAAATTTTAGGATTAATTTTTTCAATAATAAGGGTGAACGCTGAAATGAGGTGATTGTTCTTGACTTATTGATCTAGGTCAGAACTATAATTTAAAAGGATAACAGAAGCATAATAAAGTAGGTTTAAAGGGTAGGTAAAATTACTCATAATCTATGATTAATGGCAAAAAAAACAATATTTAATGGCTCAGTTTACTGTATAATTGTATTTTTGCCCGCCTTTGAATGCGATTTGGTGAGAAACAAGGGTCAAAAAAAAACAATCATCTTCTGATTTGAATCGTTAATCTCACTTAAAATCAGAATACAAAACAAACCCATCAGCTATGGCTGAAATAGAAAACCAAGACGAAGCATTGCAAAACAATGATTTGTCACAAGACCAACCCCAAGAAGTTGCTGCACTCACTGAAGCAGAAACACCTCAAGAAGAAGCACCTCAAGATTCAAAACAATATAATCAAGTTGATCCCGATCAGTTTTTAAAAGACTTCAATTGGGAAAACTATCAAGAAGGTATTGATGCCCTTGAGGATAAACAACTTGCAGAGTTTGAAAAACTCGTTGAAGCAAATTTTGTAGACACACTAACCGATGAGGTGGTAAAAGCTACTGTAACACATATGTCAGATCGCGATGTTATTGTTGATATCAATGCAAAATCTGAAGGTGTCATTTCTCTTAACGAATTTCGTTATAATCCTGCTTTAAAAGTAGGAGATATGGTTGAAGTGATGGTTGATGTCCGTGAAGATGCAACGGGTCAATTAATTCTTTCACACCGAAAAGCTCGCGCTGTTATGGCTTGGGATCGTGTTAACGCTGCTCACGAAACTGGTGAAATTGTTAATGGATTTGTAAAATGTCGTACTAAAGGTGGTATGATTGTCGATGTATTTGGAATCGAAGCTTTCTTGCCAGGATCGCAAATCGATGTCAAGCCAATTCGTGATTACGATCAGTACGTTAATAAAACTATGGAATTCAAAGTGGTTAAAATTAACCATGAATTCAAAAATGTTGTCGTTTCACATAAAGCTTTGATTGAAGCTGATATTGAAGAGCAGAAAAAAGAAATTATTTCACAACTTGAAAAAGGGCAAGTTCTTGAAGGTGTCGTTAAGAACATCACTTCGTATGGCGTCTTTATGGATCTTGGAGGTGTTGACGGATTGGTGCACATTACCGATCTATCATGGTCTAGAATTTCTCACCCAAGTGAAATTGTTGAATTAGACGAGAAACTTAATGTGGTTATACTTGACTTTGATGAAGACAAATCACGTATCCAACTTGGTCTTAAACAATTGAGCAAACACCCATGGGAAGCTGTAGGTGAAGGCATGAAGGTCGGTGACCGCGTAAAAGGTAAAGTAGCCGTTATTGCGGATTACGGAGCATTTGTTGAGATCGCTGACGGTGTAGAAGGTTTGGTGCATGTTTCAGAAATGTCTTGGTCAACACATTTACGTTCGGCACAAGATTTTGTTACTGTTGGTCAGGAAATCGATGTTGAAATTTTAAGTATAGACCAAGAGGAGCGCAAGATATCACTTGGTATAAAACAATTGACATCAGATCCCTGGACTGACATTACCTCAAAATATCCAGTAGGATCGAAACATAAAGGAGTGGTGCGTAACTTCACTAACTTCGGAGTGTTTTTAGAATTAGAAGAAGGGATCGATGGATTGATTTATATCTCTGACTTATCTTGGACTAAGAAAGTGAAACATCCGAGTGAATTCTGTGCCGTTGGCGATGAACTTGAGGTTGAAGTATTAGAACTTGATGTTGAAGGTCGTAAGCTTAGTTTAAGCCATAAACATACCATGGATAATCCATGGGACAAATACGAAGCCGAATTCGCTGTAGGCACGGTCCATTCCGCTAAGATTACGGAGCTAGTCGACAAAGGTGCTACTGTTGATTTCAACGAGCATATTGTCGCATTCGTTCCTACCCGTCACCTTGAGAAAGAAGATGGTAATAAATTGGGCAAAGGTGAAACAGCAGAATTTAAAGTCATCGAATTTAATAAAGAATTCAGACGCGTTGTAGCTTCTCACATGGCCATTTACAAGGAATCTGAGGCTCAGATTGTTAAAAGTGCTGGTAAAAGGGCAAAACAATCCTCAGAAGACGAGTCGAAACCAACCTTTGGTGATGCAAATGATACATTGCAGAAGTTGAAAGACGAAATGGAAAACAATGTTTAATCATTGATTTAAAAAACCCTCCATTGTGGAGGGTTTTTTTATGATTAATAATGTCGATTTATAATTAATAAATGGCGTAACTTTGCCGAGTTAGTTGCATTACATGAGTCAAAAAGAGCTACTTAGCGCGCGTGAACTTCAGATCACCATTCAAAGACTAGCTTGTCAATTGATTGAAAATCACGGAGATTTTAAAGAAACTATTCTAATAGGAATTCAGCCTCGAGGAAAAATGTTGGCGAAAAGGCTTTTAAATGTCTTAGTTCAAGACTATCATATTTCGGATATCATCTGTGGACATTTAGACATCACTTTTTATCGAGATGATTTTAGACGACATGAGAAACCTATAGAGGCGAACACCACAGAAATCGACTTCGTGGTAGAGAATAAAAAAGTTGTTTTTATTGATGACGTGCTCTACACGGGAAGAAGTATAAGAGCTGCGCTCACGGCAATTCAGGATTATGGTCGTCCATCTCAAATAGAATTACTCATTTTAATTGATCGTCGCTTTAGCAGACATTTACCCATTCAACCCGATTATTGCGGGAGAAAGGTAGATGCAATAAATGAGGAGCACGTTGTTGTGAGCTGGAAAGAAATACAAGGTGAGGACGCAGTTTTATTAGTAAACCAATGATCGAATGAGTGAATTGAGTGTAAACCATTTGTTAGGCATTAAATATCTCAATGAACAAGATATTCAACTGATATTTGAGACTGCAGATCAGTTTAAAGAAGTGATTAATCGTCCAATTAAAAAAGTACCTTCTCTACGCGATATCACCATTGCTAATTTATTTTTTGAAAACTCAACCCGCACAAAATTATCATTTGAATTGGCAGAAAAGCGTCTGTCAGCTGATGTGATTAACTTTTCTGCATCTCAATCTTCAGTAAAAAAGGGTGAAACCCTAATTGATACGGTTCAAAACATATTGTCTATGAAAGTAGACATGGTCGTCATGAGACATCCCAGTCCAGGGGCACCCATATTTTTGTCCAAACATATTAATGCCTCAGTTGTTAACGCAGGTGACGGAACTCATGAGCATCCAACCCAAGCATTATTGGATTGCTATTCAATCAGAGAGCGACTTGGTGATGTTGCAGGAAAGAAGGTTGTTATTGTTGGTGATATATTACATAGTAGGGTAGCTTTGTCTAATATATTTGCGTTGAAGCTATTAGGCGCTGAAGTAAAGGTCTGTGGTCCAAAAACACTATTGCCAAAACATATAGAGAGTTTAGGTGTTGGCGTTGAGTCTAACATTAGAAAGGCCCTGGATTGGTGTGATGTTGCAAATATGTTGAGGGTTCAAAATGAGCGCATGATCACGAGTTATTTTCCCTCGACCAGAGAATATACCATGCAGTATGGACTTAATTTAGAATTGCTAAACAGCTTGAGTAAAGATATAGTTGTGATGCACCCTGGACCGATCAATCGAGGTGTAGAAATCACATCGGATGTGGCCGACTCAAATCAGTCAATCATTTTGGATCAGGTAGAAAATGGTGTCGCCGTGCGAATGGCAGTTATGTATTTATTAGCCGCCAAAATAAACCGTTAAGACATGGAACAGAGCAGAGATGATTGTACTGTATTTAATGTTTATAACAACACTGATTTATCAACAAAACTGAGTCAAGTCAATAATTTAAAGACACATTTGATTTTAGAGATTGCCCATTTTGACCAACTGCCACAAGAGGCAATAAGCCAGTGCCTGCAAGCCAAGAGCGACTTGAACAAACGATTATTGTCTTTAGTTTTAGTTGTAAATGAGAATGCCATTTTCGATTTACCAGACACTCTGTCGGTGGCACCAACATTATTAGAAGCTTATGATGTCGTTGATCTTGAGGTAATGGAGAGAGATTTGGGCTTTTAATCACATGACTTTGAAACTTACGATATTAGGCTGTCATTCTGCAACACCGCGAGAGAATACCAATCCAACCTCTCAGGTATTAGAAATTAGAAACCATCATTTTCTAATTGATTGTGGTGAGGGCACTCAAGTGCAATTGCGAAAACAAAAAATTAGCTTTTCAAAAATCAAGCATATTTTTATCTCCCACCTTCATGGTGATCATGTTTTTGGACTTATTGGCTTAGTTTCAACATTTCGATTATTGGGAAGAACGTCTGATTTGTATATTCATGGGCCTATCGGAATTAAGGAATTGATTGAGGTTCAATTAAAGTTATCGGAATCCAGAGTAGATTACAATTTGATTTTTAATGAATTGTACCATGATACCTCACAAATTGTATTTGAAGATAGTAATGTCGTAGTAAAAAGTATTCCGCTAAAACATCGTATTTACACCAACGGCTTTTTGTTCTCTGAAAAATTAGCTGAGCGTCGCTTAAATGCGCCTGCTGCTCTAGACTTAGGTATCGATAAGGCCTATTTTTCAAAACTCAAACAGGGTTATGATGTGCCTAATGATTCAGGCGAAATGGTTTCGAATACCGCAGTAACATTTGATCCACCAAAGCCCAAATCATATGCCTATTGTAGTGACACTTCTTTTCTCCCGTCCATTATCCCTATTATTGAGCAAACTGATTGTTTGTATCATGAATCTACATTTTTGAATCAGGATGAACAACTAGCAAATAAAACTTTGCACAGTACGGCGCAGCAAGCAGCAGAAATTGCCAAGAGAGCAAAGGTTAAGCAACTTATTCTTGGTCATTTCTCTTCACGATATAAGGATGAGAATAATTTTATACTTGAAGCAAAACCAATCTTTAGCAATTCTTTTATTGCGGAAAGTGGTAAAGTTTTTGAGTGGTAACAATTTTAAATCGACTTTTATACCAATTGAAAATCTCGTAAATTGCAGCCATGCGAAACAACCTAGGTGATTTCAGAAAATCTTATAAAAAAGGCGCGTTGGAAGAGTCTCAATTGCCAATGGATCCTTTATTATTTTTTGATATATGGTTTCGTGAAGCGGCAAATCATAATTCTGTCGACGAAGTGAACGCAATGTCCTTGTCAACTCATGGAACAGATGGATTTCCTAACACTCGAGTAGTATTATTAAAAGACTATGATTCTAATGGTTTTACATTTTATACAAATTTTAATAGCTCAAAAGGACGTGCAATAATTAACAATCCTAAAGTCTGTTTATCATTCTTTTGGCCAGGTATGGAACGTCAAATTATAATTAAAGGTGATGCCCAAAAGATCAATAATGATGATAGTTTAGCTTACTTCCAATCCCGCCCAAGAGGAAGTCAAATTGGCGCTCATGCTTCTCCGCAAAGTCAAGTCGTTCCTAATCGGTCATATTTAGAAGAACAATTAACTTATTTTGAAAAGAAATTTTCAGATGGCACCGTGCCAAAACCAGAACATTGGGGCGGATTTCTGGTGCAAGCTTATTCAATAGAATTCTGGCAAGGTCGAGACAATAGACTCCACGATAGAATTTTATTTACCAAAGACACCGATGGATGGCACCGTTTTAGGTTGGCGCCTTGATTTAGATAATTATTGATGAAAAGACTTGTATTAATGAGGCATGGGAAATCATCATGGGAACATGCTGTCAGTGACCGTGACCGTCCTTTGATGACTAAAGGGATCGCTGATACTGAAAAAGTCGCTAGGGTCTTTATGGATTATAACATCAAGATTGATGCTGTTTTATGCAGCCCAGCAGAAAGAGCATTTCAAACTTGTACTATTTTTATGTCCACATTACACAGTCCATCGGATCGCATTATTTATGATGAACGCCTTTATGACTTTTCAGGAAATCAAGTCGCAAAAGTGATAACAGAATTAAACGACTCGTTATCTTCTGTGTTGATTTTTGGGCATAACCCGGCCTTTACCATACTTGCTAATAACTGGGGAGATAGAGAATTCGATAACATACCAACGGCTGGTCTATTGATTATTAATTTTCCGATATTGTCATGGAAAGACATATCGATCGGAGGCAATACCGAAATATTTATTAAACCAAATGAAATCAAAATTTGAAGGAAATAGTTAATACATATATCAATCGAGAACTTAGTTGGCTTGATTTTAACGCTCGAGTTTTACAAGAAGCTGCCGATAAGAGGGTTCCAATCATTGATCGGTTGCATTTTTTAGGTATTTTTTCGAATAATTTAGATGAATTTTTCAAAGTGCGTTATGCCACAATTAAACGGATTCAATTATCAGGAAAAGACGCTGCTAGTCAATTAGGTGGTATTCAGGCCAGTCCATTAATGGAAATGATAACTGAAACGGTTATTGAAAAACAATCCGAGAGCTTACAAATACTTGAGGCGATTGGTGAAGAGCTTAAAGAACATCACATATTTATTATTGATGAAAATGATATTTCTTCGGGTCAGGAAGTATTTCTACGCGCTCATTTCGAGAAAGTAGTCATACCCGAATTGGTCATCATTATGCTTCAAGAAGATCATTCTATGCCAATTCTACGAAATGATGCCGCATATTTGGCCGTACGTATGCTAGATTTAAAAAACAAGCCGCAATTTGCTTTAATTGAGATTCCAAAGTCTATCAATCGTTTCGTCGTGTTACCCAAGATTGATGATAAAAATTATTTGATTTTAATTGATGATGTTTTAAGGTATTTTCTTTCAGATATTTTTAAAATTTTTCATTTTCAATCTATTGAGGCTCACATGATTAAGATTACTCGGGATGGTGAATTGGACATCGATAGTGATTTGAGTAAAGGCTTTGTTAGAAAACTAAAGGATAGTGTGAAAGATCGCGAGTTTGGTGAGCCAGTGCGTTTTGTTTACGATAAAAAAATACAACAAGATACTTTGCAATTTTTGATGGAAAAAATGGGAATTGATAAAATGGATAGCATCATTCCGGGAGGAAAGTATCATAACCGTCGAGATTACATTCGTTTTCCCAATTTTGGACGAAGTGATCTGACTTATGATCACATCCCGCCCCTCTCAATTCCTGCGTTTGATCAAGCGAAAAGCATGTTTGATGTTATAAAATTAAACGATCAGCTGATTTATACGCCTTATCATTCGTTTTCTTATGTTGTTAAATTGTTGAGAGAGGCTGCAATTGATCCTAAAGTAAGATATATAAAAATCACTATTTATAGGTTAGCTAAAAACTCTCAAATTGCGAGCGCCTTAGTTAATGCCGCTAAAAACGGTAAAAAAGTTACGGCTTGTATCGAGCTTCAAGCGCGCTTCGATGAACAAGCGAATATCAAGGCAGCTGAGCAAATGGAGGCACAGGGCGTTAATGTTATCTTCGGTGTTCAGGGACTGAAAGTCCATAGTAAAATATGTATAATTGGTCGCATCGAGTCTCAAAAAATTAAGCGCTATGGATTCGTTAGTACTGGTAATTTTAACGAGGCAACGGCTTTACTTTATACTGATTTCACTTTACTAACAGCTCATCGCGGTATTTTAAGAGATTTTGAAAAGGTTTTTAATTTCTTCGAAGCTAATTTCAAACAATACAACTATAAACATATTATCACTTCCCCGAATCAGACGCGTTCCAAACTTTTTAAATTAATCAATGAGGAAATTATAAAATCGAAAAATGGTGAAAAAGCCTGTATCAAATTAAAAATAAATAGCTTATCCAGTCATAAATTAGTTGATAAATTATACGAGGCAAGCAGAGCAGGTGTTAAAATTCAAATGATTGTTAGAGGGGTATGCTGTTTGATACCGGGAATAGAGGGCATGAGTGAGAATATCGAGGTGATTAGCATCATTGATAGGTTTTTGGAACATACGCGGTTGTTTATTTTCGGCATTGACGATCGAGAAAAAATCTATATATCTTCAGCTGATTGGATGACTCGAAACTTGGAAAATAGAGTGGAAGTCACATGTCCAATTTATGACCCAAGAATAAAAAAACAGCTGAACGAGGTATTTGATTTGTGTTGGTCGGATAATATAAAAGCAAGATGGGTTAATACCCAAAACGAAAACGCATACCGAACTAATAAAGAAAGAGCACTGAGGTCGCAAATGGCAGCCTTTGATTTAATAAGAAATAGATTTTAATTTGGGTTTAAAAATAGAGGTTATTGGTGGTATTGACATAGGATCAAACGCCGTTCGATTACTGATTGCACATGTCATCACTTTGAATGGTGAACTCACTCAAATTAGAAAAGTGTCTCTGGTGCGTGTACCGATTCGACTGGGTGCTGATGTTTTTTCGAATAAATCCATTTCAAACCTTAATAGTTCGAGAATGATTGAAGCCATGAAATCCTACGCTTTGCTTATGAAACTTCATAAAGTGAGCTTCTATCGTGCTGCAGCAACATCGGCCATGCGAGAATCTACAAATGGAAAGTTATTAGTCGATAAAATTTTTAAGTCCACGGGTATTAGAGTTGATATTATTGACGGGAGTGTTGAGGCTGATATATTGGCATCTTCTGACGTATCTAGTACCCTCAATCCGCTTAAAACATATTTATTTATAGATGTAGGTGGTGGGAGTACTGAATTATCAGTTGTTAAAAAAGGTAAGCGTTTAGCATCCCGCTCCTTTAAATTAGGAACGCTGAGAATTACCCGAAAAATAGATAGTGAATCGGAATGGCGTCATGCCCGTGAATGGATCAAAAAACACACTGATGGTGTTGCTTATGTCCATGCTATGGGTTCTGGTGGCAGTATCAATACTGTTTTTAGTCAATCCCGTAAAAAGGAAGGGAAACCATTAACTTATAAGCATATTTTTAATTACTACAACAACGTGAAAAATATGACTTATGAAGATCGGGTCATTAAACTAGGTCTTAAACCTGATCGCGCTGATGTTATTGAACCAGCACTTAAAATCTATCTTTTTGCCATGAAGTGGAGTAAGTCCGTTGATATTTTTGTGCCCAAAATCGGATTGGCTGATGGTATTGTAAAAAGTATTCATTTAGGTCATTTAGAAGGATTTCCGTTACCTCCTCAGCCGTGAATACTTTCTTCTTTGCCCAAATGTGCCATCACCTGAGCTTCATATCTGAGTAGTGCTTCCCATTTTTCATCTGCAAATTCTCGTCCACCAAAATCCCTTGCAAAAGTCAAAAACAAAGTATAGTGATTGGCTTCACTGATCATGAGTTTTTTGTAAAATAAAGCTAATTCTTTGTCCTTAAGTTCTTCCGATAAGAGTCTAAATCTTTCACAGCTGCGTGCTTCAATAAGTGCGGCAACTAGCAAGCGATGCACCAGCTGAGTGATTCGACTACCGCCTTTCGGGAAGAACGATCTAAGTTTTAAGACATAATCATCCTTTCGATCTTGTCCTAAAACCCATCCTCGCTCAATGATTTTATCGTGTACCATTTTAAAATGACTCATTTCTTCAGTAGCGAGTGCCGTCATTTCTTGAACTAGAGCAGTGTGCTCTGGATAGGTCACGATAAAAGAAATGGCTGTACTTGCCGCCTTTTGCTCGCAAAAAGCGTGATCCACTAAAATGTCCTTAATATTTTTTTCTGCAATATCTACCCATCTCGGGTCAGTTGGTAATTTTAATCCTAACATATAGTTTAAATGTCTAGTTGAAAAGTTTGTTTCAGCTTTTCCAAAGCCGGATTCTTATTTTTCAATTTTTCAAATTTTTCAGCATCAGTATAGACAAAAGTCTTTACAGACTCTTCATTAACTTCAACATCAATTTCAATATTATAGTTTTGAAGTGATTGATGAAGAAACTTTAAAATAGCACCCTGCTCTCGATATAACTCTTTCTTATTTGTGGTATTTGGAAAGTTAAGTCGTATGGTTTCTCCGTGTAATTTCGGTCTGTCAATACCCATTATTGATGCCAAATTATGCTTGCCGTCATCTTCTAATTTTAGACGGTATTGATCCCAATATTTACAGAGATCCACTTCTGTAAAAGGTTCTGTCGGCAAGTTTTCAGTTTCAAAAGAAATCACCTCGATGCGCTTTAAATCGTGTGCCTTTTTCTTTTCAATACTTTTTATAGACAAGCCTGAAGGACGTCTTTGCACTGTATTGAGGATTATTTGATTAGGTTGAAAGGCGGGCTCATTTTTTGAAAGATCAGTTGGTGGTTGTGCTTCGATTTTCAAATCGGCTGCAACAACAGTTTTCTTTATGGAGCTAATGTCTTGAGCCTCATTCGAAATCGATTGTCTTACAATACGAGCTGGAATTATTTGGGAACCATTATTTTTTTTTTCACCACTAAAAGTGATGGAAGCGAGTTGCATTAGGCACAGTTCTACCAGTAATCTTTGGTTCTGACTACTTTTGTATTTCAAATCACAGGTGTTTGCGAGTTCGATACCTTCTAATAGCAGTTGTTGATCTGTTTTTTTAGACTGAGACAGATATTTCTCTCTGGTTTGATCACCTGCCTCTAAAAGTGTTTGCGTTTCGGCAGATTTACAAATTAAAAGGTCTCTAAAATGTGATGCTAGTCCACGCACATAATGTTGTCCGTCAAACCCTTTATCTAACACTTCATCGAAAGCTATTAATAATGATGGAATATCGTTGTTAATGATAGCATCTGTTGCTTTGAAAAATACCTCATAGTCCAATACATTTAAATTTTCTGTTACGGCTTGAAGTGTCAGGTCTTTTCCTGAAAAACTCACCACCCGATCGAAAATAGATAAAGCGTCACGCATAGCACCATCCGCTTTTTGAGCTATTACATGCAATGCGTCATCGCTGGCATTTATGCCTTGGTCTTCTGCCACTTTTCTCAGATAGCCTTTAACGTCACTAACGGTAATACGTTTAAAATCAAATATTTGGCATCGAGATAAAATCGTTGGAATGATTTTGTGTTTTTCGGTGGTAGCTAGAATAAAAATACAATGCTTTGGTGGCTCTTCAAGTGTTTTTAAAAAGGCATTAAACGCCGCCTGAGACAACATATGTACCTCGTCGATGATGTATACTTTATAGTCGCCTACCTGAGGTGGTATCCTTATTTGATCAGTCAAATTTCTAATATCATCAACCGAATTGTTTGATGCTGCATCTAATTCAAAAATATTGAACGCAAAATCTTCTTGGTCATCGAGATCAGTTGAATCATCTTTACGATTGATCATCTTGGCCAAAATACGAGCGCATGTGGTTTTTCCTACACCTCTTGGACCACAGAATAATAGAGCCTGTGCCAAGTGATTTTGTTCGATAGCATTTTTTAGAGTGTTTGTAATAGCCGACTGCCCTACAACCTCGTCAAAGGCTTGTGGTCTGTATTTTAAAGCTGAAACAACAAATTGGCCGTTTTGATCACTCATAGTTAATTGAAACTTATGTTTCACAAATTTAACTAATCGATTTTGAATTTAAAAAATGGTGTAAGCCAATTGTGAGCACTTATTAACATTTTGTCTACTTTTGCGTTAAAGCAGACCGCCTTATCGCTGGTCAGTTGTGACTGGAGGAAAGTCCGAACACCATAGTGCAGCATAGTGGCTAACGGCCACCGATCGTGAGGTCAGGAAAAGTGCAACAGAAAGTATGTACAGGTTATGCTGTAGTGAAACCAGGTAAACTCTATGCGGTGCAATGCCATGTAAACCGGTGTTTGAGTGCGGCACGCACAAATCGGAGGGTAGGCAGCTAAAGGGGCATGGTAACATGACTCTCAGATAAATGATAAGGGTTTCAAGCAATTGAAATACAGAATTCGGCTTATAGGTCTGCTTTTTTAATATTCAAAAAAACTAAATACCGAGTGTCCATATCCACGCTTGTTGGTAAAAGATGAGTGCGCACTCAAGTCAGTATGTTTACTGTGTTCAATGATTAAAACCCCGTTCTCTTTTAATAATTTTCCTTCAAAAATTAAGTCAGATATGTTTTGGAACTGCTTTTCAGAAAAATCATAAGGGGGGTCGGCAAATATGACATTGAATTGTCTCGTTTCGCGTTCCAAGTATTTTTGATAATCCGCAGTTCTGGCGAATATGTCAAAACCAAAATCCTCAGCGGTCTTACTGATAAAAGCCACACAAGCAGGTGTTTTATCAATTGAAACAATTTGAGGCACACCTCGTGAAGCTAGTTCATAACTGATATTTCCAGTTCCAGAAAACAGGTCTAATGCATTGATGGTTTTAAAATCAAATCTGTTGGCAAGAATATTGAACAAACCTTCTTTAGCCATATCGGTCGTAGGTCGAACGGGTAATTTTTTTGGAGCTTGAATGCGTCGGCCTTTATGACTGCCTGATATAATGCGCATCAGAAACTATTTAGAGCTACAAAATTATGCTTTAGGTTCAAAAACTCGGTTTCAATCATCGGCTCTAACAAACGGGTATTTCTAATGTATGTGTAGCAATCCTTGAAGCAAGAATGGTCTGAATTTACCCTCCCAAATAACTCACAATTTAAAGTTTCAGGATCCAAGTTGAGTTGTTCAATAAGAAAAAGTAAACAAAACAAAAAGTCGTGAGAGGTTTGATAACTAAACCGATTATAACATAAGAGTTGCTTGCCCTTAAAACAAATGGCTTCAAAATAGTCGTCTTGAATGTGAAGTCTTAAAATGGTGTTGTTGCTTGATTCGGATAATGCATGAAGTCGTTGGAGTAAAATTGTCGCTTGATGGTGGTATTCAAAACTTCCGAAATGTTCAAAAACATAATTATTTATATTAACGAAAGGCACAAATACTACAGCGCAATTTAAACTGTTGAGTTCATCGTGAGCGACAAAATCTGTTGGCAGTAAGGCAACATTATATTTTAAAAATTTTGATAAATCGCTGGTGTCAAGCAGTTCTTGCGGAACTAGACTCACTAGTGCGTTGTCATGTATAACCCTAACAGAGCTAAAATCGGCTTGAAGCGCTTGTTGGGTTTCGAAAGCATTTATGAAATCCTTTAATAAAATTTCGGGCTTGGTTTTATCGGTAGTCGGATAATCAAAATATTGCACAAAAGCGTTGCTTTCAGTGTTTTTGACACAAAAAGAAAGTCCACTCAAGCCAACCTGAATGGACAATGTTAAACTTGTATTTTGGGGCTTAGAGTTAGTCGTTAGAAAAGTTTTTTGGCCAGTTGCCGTTAGTATTAACTTCTTCCATTGAACCTACTCGTAATGCCGCTCCATTGACTCCATCAACAGAAACAACATTATTCTCAATGGCAATTAGGTTTGCATCTTCC
This sequence comes from uncultured Flavobacteriaceae bacterium, assembly GCA_943788695.1. GTDB lineage: Bacteria > Bacteroidota > Bacteroidia > Flavobacteriales > Flavobacteriaceae > JALRKI01. Next base: position 242,719 of record CALSRG010000002.1, on the reverse strand, counting down.
CCGAAAAGAATGTATTTTTTCAACACCTTGGCTTCAAATACAGGAATACGAACACCGTTTTGATCAATTGTTCCAGCATTCATTTCAAATGTTGTACCTTCCTTACCAACTGGGACATTCATCATAGATTTGTAACGCGAATCATTTCCAAAAAGAGAATCTTTCACCCTGACATATCCTAAGGTGTCAATCACTATAATTTCTTTAAATGTTTCAACACCACCAAATCGACGTGTCATTTCTACATCTAAAACAGTAGAATCTCGACGCTGAGTGATTGTGAATTGTGCTGTATCAATAAATGAAATTAATTTATCAAAGTCTTTTTGAAAAGTACCAGTAACTGTTTTGTGTGCTAATTGAGCATCTCTAATGTCAATCAAACTTTTGATTACTTTTTTGTAAGCTACTTGCTTTCTATGATTAAATTGAATTTCACCATAAACAGACATGAATGTGTTGTAAGCCAAAAAACCAACCAAAATATAAAGGAAAACTAAAATAAATTTTCTAAAATTATTGGGTATAAATTTATCGATGATCCACACTAAACCAAAAGTAACAGCAATTAGAGCGACAACGACTAATAAAAGATTGAGCATATTTTGTTTTTAAAATTAAATATTCAGGACGTGAAACAAATCTACAATTTTTTTTTATTCGTAAAAGACTGCACGGCGAAAATTCCTTAATATATTTGATGAGATTCAATTTGACATGCCAATTAACACTTTAAAGTCTTTTTTTCAGCTGCTTTCAGACAAGTTTCCTCACGAATTCTCCGCTGAACAAGCAATTGTTATGGATCAACTTAGTAAATTTGTGATGGAAGTTTCTGGTCCCGAAATCTTTGTTCTAAAGGGACATGCTGGAACAGGGAAAACTGCCATTATCAGTACGTTGGTTAGGAATTTATGGCAGATCAATAAAAATGCAGTCCTATTAGCCCCAACAGGAAGAGCTGCAAAAGTTATATCGAATTACTCTGGTATGGAAGCATCGACCATACATCGTATCATATATTTTCCCCGAACGGATAAAAAAGGAGGTGTTAAATTTGTCCTTCAACCGAATAAAAACCGTAAGACCATCTTCTTTGTTGATGAGGCGTCAATGATTTCAGACGGTTCCGGAGATTTTACAGGACTGGGCAGTTCTCTTCTTGATGACTTAATTCAATTTGTCTTTAGTGGTTTTCAGTGTAAGCTGGTATTTATTGGTGATACGGCTCAATTACCTCCTGTTAAATTAGAGCTAAGCCCGGCACTTGATCCTGAGTTTTTTGAAAGAAATTATGACAAGGAGGTGATGTCGGGCAATTTGACTCAAGTAATGCGCCAGCAATTGGAGTCTGGTATTTTGTTTAATGCTACAGAAGTGAGACGCCAAATTAATGGTGAAGGTTTCGGAAGCATCAAAATGATGTTAGATGGCTTTAAAGACATCGTGCGTTTGATTGAAGGTAACGATGTTTTAGATGCGCTTAATGAGGCGTATAGCACTATTGGCAATGAAAACACCGCAATAATCGTTAGGTCAAACAAAAGAGCCAACCTCTATAATCAACAAATTCGATCTAGAATTTTGTTTAATGAATCTGAGCTCTCCGTGGGAGATTATCTCATGGTCGTTAAAAACAACTACTTCTGGGTTAAACCTGAATCAGAGGCGGGTTTTGTTGCAAATGGTGATACCATTGAGGTTCTTGAGATTTATAAGTTTGAATCTTTTTACGGATTTGATTTTGCCCGTGTAAAAGTCCGTTTAATTGACTACCCCAAAATGAAATCCTTTGAAACCGTTCTATTGTTGAATACCATCTCGGCAGAAACACCAGCGTTGACCTATGACGAAAACAATCAACTTTATAATGCAGTAAAAGAAGATTATGCCAGTGAATCGTCCAACTATAAGCGATTTTTAAAAATTAAACAAAACCCCCATTTCAACGCTTTGCAGGTCAAGTTTTCTTATGCTATGACCTGTCATAAGTCCCAAGGTGGGCAATGGAACACTGTATTTATCGAACAACCCTATCTTCCAGAGGGTCCAGATCAAAATTATTACCGCTGGCTCTATACAGCAATGACGAGGGCTCAAGAGCGATTATTCCTTTTAGGATTTGATAAATCTTATTTTAACGAATAACTACACCCTTGAAAAACGAGAATAAACCTTAATTTTGGTCTTTGCACAATAAGAATGAAAACAATAGCCATGATTCCGGCCCGCTATGAAGCTTCTCGATTTCCAGGTAAGCTGATGATGCCCTTGGGCGATGCGCCTGTTATTGTTCAAACTTATCGTGCCACAGTTGCAACGGGATTATTTGAGGATGTATATGTAGTCACAGATAGCGATGTTATTTTTAACACAATTTGCGAGGTTGGAGGTAAGGCTATCATGAGCAAAACCGATCATCAATCGGGCAGTGATCGCATAGCAGAAGCGATTTTTGATATGAATGTTGATTTGGTCGTTAATGTTCAGGGTGATGAGCCATTTACTGAGAAAAAGAGTTTAGCCAAATTGATTGCTTCATTTGATGCTGATACAAATAGAGAAATTGATTTAGCGTCCTTAATGGTCAGAATTACTGATTCTGAGGAAATTCATAATCCAAATACCGTCAAAGTTGTTACGGACACCAATGGCCGGGCAATTTATTTTTCGAGACACCCAATTCCATTTTCAAGAGAAAAGACACCAAGTGTCCAATTTTTCAAACACAAAGGCGTTTATGCTTTTAGGAAAAAAGCACTATTAGATTTTCAAAAATTATCACCTAAATCGCTAGAACTGGCTGAAAAAATTGAATGCTTACGTTTTTTAGAATACGGAAAAAATATTCAAATGGTTGAAACGGATGTATTGGGTGTAGAAATTGACACCCCCGAAGACCTCGTAACGGCTCAAAATCTATGGCCTAATAAACGGAGTAATTAAATGGGAATCCCTCACAGAAATATGTCGATGGTGCCCCGAGTTCTATTTGGAGCAGGCAGTTTTAGTCAATTGTCAGCCATTTTAGAGCCAAAACGCCAAGGTGTAAAAGCACCATTTGTGTTTTTAGTTGACGATTGTTTTGCCAATTATTCTGATGTTGTGGATCAGATCCCAACCTCGTATGAAGATCGAATCGTTTTTGTATCATCGGAAGAAGAACCGACAACTGAACAAGTTGATCTTTTAGTTCAGGAAATCATTTTACAATTTAACTCCATACCATCAGGAATTATCGGAATTGGTGGTGGATCGGTTATGGATTTGGCAAAAGCGGTATCACTTCTTTTGACAAATAGTGGTAGTGCCTCAGATTATCAGGGTTGGGACTTGGTTCAATCTCCAAGTGTATTTCATGTTGGTGTTCCAACCATTTCAGGAACTGGCGCTGAAGTCTCCCGGACGACTGTTTTAAAAGGACCGGTAAAGAAATTAGGTATTAATAGCGATTATACGACTTTTGATCAAGTTATTCTTGATCCAAATCTTACGATTGGTGTACCTGCGGTACAACGCTTTTACACAGGAATGGACTGTTTTATACATTGTATTGAGTCTTTAGAGGGAACTTTTTTAAATCCTTTTAGTAGAGTTCACGGTGAAAAAGCTAAGTCTTTATGTGAAGCTGTTTTTTTACCTTCTCAATTATCGGATTCAGAAAAAAGAGAGTATTTGATGATGGCTTCATGGTTGGGTGGCATTAGTATTGCAAATTCTCAAGTTGGTATTGTACATGCATTGAGCTATGGTTTGTCTTTTGTCAAAAACATTAGGCATGGTGTCGGAAATTGTATTGTGATCGAACATTTGAATAATTATTATCCAAAAGGACTTGAGACTTTTCGTCGTATGCGTGACTTCAATGAAATTGAGCTTCCAACTGGGATCTGCGAAAATTTGAGCGAAAATCAGTGGCGACAGATAACCTCCATAGCTTTGAGTCTAGAGCCATTATGGGAAAATGCCCTTGGTAAAAATTGGAAGTCGCTCATTGATGAAAAAGAAATTCGGGAACTTTACGAAAAAATGTAACTAAGCACCATCAGTAGTCTCTTCCATGGTGTGATAAACAGATTGTACATCATCGTCTTCTTCAATTTTTTCTAACAATTTTTCAATATCGGCGGCTTGTTCTTCACTCAAAGCCTTTGTCACTTGAGGTATTCTTTCAAAACCAGATGATAATATTTCAATACCTCTAGATTCAAGTTCAGCTTGAAGTGCTCCGAAAGATTCGAACGGTCCATAAATCATAATTCCGTCTTCATCTTCAAAAACCTCTTCAGCTCCAAAATCGATTAAATCAAAGGTGAGTTCATCGACATCTAGCCCCTCAGCTTTGACTCGAAAATTACAGGTATGATCAAACAAAAAAACGACTGATCCAGAAGTTCCTAATGAGCCATCAGATTTATTGAAATAACTTCTAATATTGGCTACAGTACGGGTGTTATTGTCTGTGGCAGTTTCGACTAATATTGCTATACCATGTGGACCATATCCTTCAAAAAGCACTTCTTTAAAATCACCTTGAGATTTGTCGGACGCCTTTTTTATGGCACGTTCAATATTATCTTTAGGCATATTGACAGCCTTAGCATTTTGAATTACTGCGCGTAAACGAGAATTACTAGTAGGATCGGGACCGTTTTCTTTGACTGCCATAACTATATCCTTACCAATGCGCGTAAAGGCTTTGCTCATGACTGCCCAGCGTTTCATTTTTCTAGCTTTACGAAATTCGAATGCTCTTCCCATATAATAATTTTTTACAAAAATAAACGGACTTTATGAATAATCAAGTCAGCCCTATGATTCTATAGATATAAATTTATTGGATTTCAAAGTCTTCCAAAAATTCTTGAGCTGTCATGTATAAATGATCAGGCAGTTTATTGTCTTTCGGTAATACAGCCAAATACCTCTCATCGTTTGTGGTATAAACGTATTTAATTTTTCCGCGGGGATGGTGAACAGCAGTCAATAAGTCTTTATAAAAATAATCGTGGTGAACCAAATCTTTACTGCCAAGATGAAAAATCCCGTGCAGATCTTGATTGATGATATAGTGTATTTGTTGCGTTAAATTTTTATCAGTAGTGATATTCATGATTAAATTTGGAAAAACTTCAATTGGAATATCATTTTTAAGATGTTCTTTCAAATCAATTATTTTTGGTGATTGCATCCCAAAGACCATTGGTAAGCGTGTAATTACCCATTTTTCTACAGGCATTCTCATCAGCATAGTTTCAATTTTAATTTTAAAATGCCCGTAAATACTGTTGCTCAGTGTTTTGTCATTTTCAAAACTTGGGAATTTGCTGTAAGCATCAAAAACATTGGCGGATGATAAAAATATTATACGACAATTATGATGCTGCGTATAATCAACAAGGCATTCGTGGGCGTAAACTTGCTGAATGAATGGACCTCTTATGGCCGAAATAATTATGGTTGGTCGCAATGTTTTAAGGATGGGATACAATTCATCAATTCCCATGTCGTAGTGAATGAAATGCTTGTTTTTTAAATGTCTTGAATGTTCTGTAAAATAGGTTGCATAGGTTTTAAAGTATTGGCACAATTCCTTGTAGAGAGATTCGCCTAAAAATCCACTTCCTCCTAAAATCAATATTCGGTGTTTCGGGGTACGTTCAAGCAAACCTAGTTTTTTAGATCGCTTTTGTAAAATGGCAATTTCACAATTGTAGCGGGAATATCATTTTTTCTTATCCGAACAAAAAATTCATTTCCAACAGTAGCGTAATCGGATGAAACATATCCTAAGCCAATTCCTTTATTTAAACTTGGCGCCATAGTTCCCGAAGTGACTATGCCAATTTGATTGCCTGTGTCATCATGAATGGTGTAGTCATGCCTTGGAATGCCACGTTGGTTGAGCTCAAATGCGACCAATTTACGTTTGGGACCTTCAGTTTTTTCTGCTAATAAAGCCTCGCTATTGGTGAAAGATTTATTGAATTTTGTGATCCATCCTAAACCTGCTTCAATAGGCGAGGTGCTGTCGTTTAGGTCATTGCCATACAGACAATACCCCATCTCCAAACGCAAGGTGTCACGAGCAGCTAATCCAATAGGGGCAATACCGAAAGGAGTTCCAGCTTTCATGACGGCATTCCAAACTTGCTGAACTTCTGTGTTTTTGCAATAAATTTCAAAACCACCTGATCCAGTATAACCAGTTGCAGAAATGATGACGTGGTCAATGCCAGCAAAATCACCAATAACAAAATGGTAGTATTTTATAGTTGATAAATCGATACTACTTAGCGATGACATGGCTTCGACAGCCTTAGGCCCTTGAATCGCTAATAAGGCGTATTGGTCCGAAATATTTCGTAGCTCTGCGCCGTGAGTATTTCGTTCATTGATCCAATCCCAATCTTTGTCAATATTACTTGCATTAACAACCAATAAATAAGTATCCTCTTTGACGCGGTAAATAATGAGATCGTCTACAATACCAGAATTGTCATTAGGGATACAGCTGTATTGGGCCATTCCCACTTCAAGCTTGCTGGCATCATTTGAACACAATCTTTGAATAAGCTCTAATGCTTTGGGTCCTTCAACTAAAAACTCCCCCATGTGTGAAACGTCAAACACACCCACGGACTCCCGAACAGTTTGATGTTCTTCATTTACCCCTGCGTATTGAACGGGCATCAAATATCCAGCAAAAGGAATCATTTTCGCGCCTAAGGTTTCGTGCGTTTGATGTAAACTAACTCGTTTCATGGTCTTTAAATTTGATCGTAAAAGTAAGGAATTTGAGTATCAACAAATGATATAAATAGCCTAAATACTGACATTAGGAGTCCAGTATTGGGCCTGTTGAGATTGAGTTAGTAGAAAAATGAGTTAGACCTGTGAAAACTATAAGGTTTGAGAAATACGGTGTTATGATGCCTTTAGAAGCTCGTTTAACATCTTAATAATTGTAGGGTCAGACGGGCGAGGTGCGTCAGCTGAAACAATTTTGTTTTCAGGATCGAGCAAAATAAATCGTGGAATTCCATCTATAAGATATGCTTTGACGAATTCTGATTGCCACGCATTATCAGCGATTACTTGATTCCCAGCCAAGTTTTTGTCTTCAATCATTTTAAGCCATTTTTCAAAATCTTTTTCTTGATCAATAGATACACTTAGGAATACAACATTTTTATCTTTAAATTGATTCTGAAGTAATTCTAAAGCAGGAATTTCTGCAATACATGGACCACACCAAGTTGCCCAAACATCAATATATACATATGATCCGCTAAAATCAGTTAACGAAGATTTTGAGCCATCCGCATTGCGATAGTCGGTAAATAAAGGCGAGGGCGTTCCTTTCGGAAACTTTTCTAATAATTCTAGCTTTGATAAAAAGTAATCTTTGTACAGTTTTTGATTGAGAGTAAATTGCTCATCATATTCAATAAAAAAGTCATCAGTTAGGTTCGGGTAGGCCATTTTTAGGGAATCATACGACTTTCTCAAATCTTTAAATGCCAGATCGAAACCAGCTTCGTCTTTTGAGAAAATATCATCAGGAAGTGCAGTTTGTGGCAATAAAAGGTTTGCAATGATAAAGTTGTTTTTGTCAGCATCGTCACCAGAAAACATGAGTGTATTGTCGAATTGTTCAGTATCCAATTTTATATGAGCTTGATGCCCATTTTGCAGATATATGAAACCGTATTCTTGCCCAATTTGAAAAGTGTATTTCCCAGCCGCTACTTTTAAGGTGTCCTCAAAGGTGCCGTCTTCTTTAATTTCAATAATCTTTTCGTAGCCACTTTTGTTAAATAATCTTAACTCTGCGTTTTGAGCTATATTGGTAATTTTTCCAGAAAATGTAGCTGCGTCTTTAGGATTGGTAGTGCACGACAAAGTCATGATACTTAAAAGAATGATTTGAGTAAATTTTTTCATGGAGTATTAAATTTAGAAGACGAAATTATGTTTTTTTAATAAAATACCAGTAGTTTTAACATAATATTAGAAACATTTAAAAGTCATTCACTTGAGCAAAATTTCACTTTCTTCTCATTTAGATTTAGAGTGCCTTTTTCAATTACATCATAAGTCAGTTAACTTGGAGTTGTCAGACACCTCTAGGAATAAAATACTGACGAACAGAAAGTATTTAGATGCGGTTTTAGCGGATACTGATAGGTTGATTTATGGCATAAATACTGGTTTTGGAGCGCTTCATAATCATGTCATATCAAAGACAGATTTGAATCAACTACAGGAAAATTTAGTTTTGTCGCATGCATGCGGCATGGGAGAGGAGGTTCCTGTGGAGATTGTTCGTTGGATGTTGCTCTTAAAAATTCAATCATTGAGTTTGGGTTATAGTGGAGTCCAATTGGAAACAGTTCAACGACTTGTTGACTCCTATAATTTTGGTTGTATACCAGTGGTATTTAAACAAGGGTCTTTAGGCGCTTCAGGTGATTTGGCTCCTTTAGCGCATTTAAGTTTGCCATTATTGGGTCGAGGCAAGGTTCGCTATAATGGTGTTGTTTGTGAAGCGTCAGACGTACTGATTGAGTTAAATTTAAAACCGATCACTCTGGGAGCCAAGGAAGGATTAGCATTGCTTAATGGCACGCAGTTTATGAGTGCCTATGGTGTTCAGGTCTTGCTAAAATCTTACCGATTGTCTTATTTAGCTGATTTGATTGCGGCTATATCCATGGAGGCCTTTTTGGCTCACAAACAGCCTTTTGATGAAGCATTGCATTTGGTTCGCGCACATAAAGGTCAAATAAAGACCGCTTCACGTATTAGAGAATTTCTTGAAGATAGTCCTTCAATGTCATTGCCGCGCCAAACCGTTCAAGATCCTTACTCTTTTAGATGTGTGCCTCAGGTTCATGGGGCAACTAAAGACGCTTTAGAGTATATTTCAAAAATCATCGTTACAGAGGTCAATTCAGTGACGGATAATCCCACTGTCTTTGAAAGTTTAGATCAAATTGTTTCTGGAGGAAATTTCCATGGACAACCGTTAGCCTTAGCATTAGATCATTTAAAAATTGCTATGGCAGAGCTTGGAAGTATTTCTGAACGACGAACTTTTCAATTGCTATCTGGCGTTCGTGATTTGCCGTTGTTTTTAGTGAACAATCCCGGATTAAATTCTGGTTTAATGATCCCTCAATATACAGCCGCAAGTATCGTTTCGGCTAACAAACAATTGGCATCACCAGCAAGTGTTGATTCTGTAACGTCTTCAAACGGTCAAGAAGATCATGTCAGTATGGGTGCCAATGCTGCTGTTCAAGCTTATGATCTCGTGAATAATGTAGAAACCATTTTAGCTATAGAATTGTTTAGTGCATCTCAAGCTTTGTTTTTCAGAAATGACAAATGCTCACCCTTTGTTCAAAATTTTGTGGACACTTTTCGTAAGCATGTTGGTTTTGTTTCAAAGGATGAGTTACTTCATGATCATATGAAAAATGCTTTACATTTTCTTCAAACCATAGATATTGACCCATCCTTACTTTTAGAGTAAAGGTTTATTTCTTTGATGTTTTGGGTTGTTTTTTAGTTTTAATTTTTACCTCTAAGCCATCTTTGTTTTTATTAACATCCATTAGAATAGTATCTCCTTCTTGAACTTTCGATTTGATAATTTCTTCAGCCAAGGCGTCTTCAACATATTTTTGAATTGCTCTTTTTAAAGGTCGAGCGCCATAAGCTTTATCAAATCCTTTGTCTGAAATAAAAGCTTTTGCTTCATTCGATAAATCAAGGAAATATCCAAGCTGATTGATTCTATTAAATAGCTTAGCTAATTCAATATCAATAATTTTATCAATGTCATCTCGTTCTAAAGCGTTAAACATAACAACGTCATCAATTCTGTTAAGGAATTCTGGTGCAAATGTCTTTTTCAAAGCATTTTCAATAACACCTTTAGCGTGATCTTTTTCTTGAGATTTCTGAGCTGATGTACCAAAACCAACCCCAGCGCCAAAGTCTTTGAGTCGTCTGGCGCCAATATTCGATGTCATGATAAGTACAGTGTTACTAAAATTGATTTTACGTCCTAAACTATCAGTTAAATAGCCATCGTCTAAAACTTGGAGTAGCATATTAAATACATCGGGATGTGCTTTTTCAATTTCATCGAGTAACACAACGGCATAGGGTTTTCTTCTGATCTTTTCAGACAGTTGGCCACCTTCTTCATAACCAACATAACCTGGAGGTGCTCCAATGAGTCTTGATATGGAAAATTTCTCCATATACTCACTCATATCGATTCGGATTAAGGCATCATTACTGTCAAATAATTCCGATGCTAAAATTTTAGCCAATTGGGTTTTTCCAACACCTGTTTGACCTAAAAATATAAATGACCCAATAGGTTTGTTTGGGTCTTTAAGTCCAGCGCGGTTGCGTTGAATTGCCCGAACGACTTTGGCAACAGCCTCGTCTTGGCCAATAACCTTACCTTTAATGCGGTCGGGCAGTTCAGCTAATTTACTCATTTCGGCTTGTGCAACACGTGTTACTGGAATCCCAGTCATCATAGATACAATATCTGCCACATGGGTTTCAGTTACGATTTCACGATGCTGTTTTGATTCGATTTCCCATTCTTTCTGTGCTTCAGATAATAATCGCTCTAATCTTTTTTCATCATCACGAAGCTTGGCAGCTTCTTCATATTTCTGACGTTTAACAACACTTGATTTGGATTCTCGAACAGCTTCAAGCTCTTTTTCAAGTTCAACAATTTGATCAGGAACATCTATATTCGTGATATGAACGTGTGAGCCAGCTTCATCTAGAGCATCGATTGCTTTATCTGGTAAAAATCGATCTGTCATATAGCGATGTGTCAATTTGACACATGCCTCTATAGCTTCTGTTGTATATTCTACATTGTGATGCTCTTCGTATTTTGATCTAATATTGTTTAAAATTTCAATAGTTTCTTCGACTGTTGTTGGTTCAACTATGACTTTTTGAAATCGACGTTCTAAAGCACCGTCTTTCTCGATGTACTGTCTGTACTCATCAAGTGTAGTTGCTCCAATACATTGGATTTCACCGCGAGCAAGAGCCGGTTTAAACATATTTGAGGCATCCAAGCTGCCCGTAGCTCCGCCAGCACCTACTATGGTATGGATTTCATCAATAAACAAAATGATATCGTCGTTTTTTTCGAGCTCATTCATAACAGCCTTCATCCGTTCTTCAAATTGACCGCGGTATTTTGTCCCAGCAACTAAACTAGCAAGGTCAAGTGTGACGACACGTTTGTTGAATAAAATTCGAGATACTTTTTTCTTAACGATCCGTATCGCCAAGCCTTCGGCTATCGCTGATTTCCCAACGCCTGGTTCGCCAATTAATAAAGGATTGTTTTTCTTTCTGCGACTCAAAATTTGAGAAACGCGCAAAATTTCACTTTCTCGACCAACGACCGGATCAAGTTTATTTTCTTCAGCCATTGCTGTAAGATCGCGTCCAAAGTTGTCCAGAACCGGTGTTTTTGACTTAGGACCAGCAGATTTAGTTTTTCCGCTAGGAGTGCTCTGTTCCTGTGAAAATTGATCGTCATCATCGCTGTCAGAAAAAGATTCACCTTTAATTTCATTGATATCATCTTCTTCGTCCTCTGAAATTAAAAATTTAAATTGCTCTTTAACTCGGTCGTAATCCACATTAAGTTTGAGCATTAGTTTTGTAGTTGGGTCATTTTCGTTTCGAAGAATACAAAGCAGCAAATGTGCTGTATTAATAGATGAATTCTGAAATAACTTCGCTTCTAAAAAAGTTGTTTTTAAGGCGCGCTCCGCTTGACGTGTCAAGTGGAGATTCTTTTTTTCATTGGTATTAACAGGAAGTTCTGAATTTGCAGGACTTAATATTTCTACTTTTCGACGTAAGTGTGTCAAATCTATATCAAGGTTACCTAATATTTCTATTGCTTTTCCTTGACCATCCCTTAAAAGGCCTAACATAAGATGTTCAGTTCCAATAAAGTCGTGACCCAGTCTAAGGGCTTCTTCCTTACTAAATGCAATTACATCTTTTACTCGAGGTGAAAAATTATCGTCCATAGGTATTGAGTTGGTATAAAAATACGAATTAATCAATTACACAAAAATTATTCCATAAAATTTGACTGACAATTTGTACACAATCGTTCAAATATAATTTGATTGATTGTCAATGTCTGTTTTGTAAAAAACTGTTAATAAATTGCTGTAAAAAGCAAAAGAATATTAATTGCTTAGCCCAAACAATGTTTAAATTAGCAGTACTTTTTTTGAAAACAATTTTAGTGAAATATTAACTATGGCAACAACGGATAAATTAATCCCTATAAACATTGAAGATGAAATGAAATCAGCGTACATCGATTATTCGATGTCCGTTATTGTTTCAGAGCACTTCCTGACGTTAGAGATGGTTTGAAAGCCTGTTCATCGTCGTGTTTTGTATGGCATGCACGAATTAGGTGTAAGGGCAAATACAGCTCACAAAAAATCTGCACGTATTGTAGGAGAGGTTCTGGGTAAATATCACCCGCATGGTGATACTTCTGTTTATGATGCTATGGTGCGTATGGCACAAGAATGGAGCTTGCGTTATATGTTGGTTGATGGACAAGGAAACTTTGGCTCTGTGGACGGAGATAGTCCTGCAGCAATGCGTTATACTGAAGCGCGGATGCAAAAAATGTCGGAGGACATGTTGGCAGATATCGATAAAGACACTGTAGATCATCAATTGAATTTTGATGATACCCTTAAAGAACCTACTGTTCTTCCCACAAAAATACCAGGGTTGCTCGTAAATGGTGCTTCTGGTATTGCAGTAGGTATGGCAACCAATATGCCGCCTCACAATTTAACCGAAGTTGTTAACGGACATTACAGCTTATATTGATAACCATGATATTACTATTGAGGAATTGATGACACATATCAAAGCACCAGACTTTCCAACTGGTGGCACTATTTATGGTTACGATGGCGTGAAGGAAGCTTTTTTAACGGGTCGTGGCAGAGTTATGATGCGCGGAAAAGCGGAGATTGAGGAAGTCAACGGGCGCGAGTGTATCATTGTTACGGAAATTCCTTATCAAGTGAATAAGGCGGACATGATTAAGAAAACCGCCGACTTAGTAAATGATAAAAAGTTGGAAGGCATTGCTAATATCCGTGATGAATCCGATAGAAAAGGAATGAGAATCGTTTATGTTCTCAAACGCGAGGCTATTCCAAATATAGTTCTTAATAAATTGTATAAATACACAGCACTTCAATCGTCATTTAGTGTAAATAATATTGCTTTAGTTGGTGGAAGGCCAATGATGTTAAATCTAAAAGACATGATTCTGCATTTTGTGGAACATCGTCATGAGGTAGTAACACGTAGAACTCAGTTTGAACTAAAGAAGGCTGAGGAACGCGCACATATTTTAGAGGGATTAATCATTGCGTCAGATAATATTGATGCTGTAATAGCATTGATTCGATCCTCTTCAAATGCTGATGAAGCACGGGCTAGATTAGTGGAGGAGTTTGAACTTACCGAAATTCAATCTAAAGCCATTGTTGAAATGAGATTGCGTCAATTGACTGGCTTAGAGCAAGACAAACTTGCGTTCTGAATATGACGCTTTAATAGCAACGATTGAAGATCTTAAGGATATTTTAGATAAGAAAGAGCGCCGTATGGCCATTATAAAAGAAGAGTTGCTTGATGTTCAGGCTAAATACGGTGATGAGCGTCGTTCTGTGATCGAATAGCTGGTGGAAGTGAGCTTTCTGTTGAAGATATGATCCCAAATGAGCAAGTCGTAATTACCATTTCGCATGCTGGTTATATCAAACGAACCTCTTTGACTGAATATCAAGCACTCAAAACCGAGGCGGTGTAGGTCAAAAGGCATCAACCACCCGGAATGAAGATTTTCTCGAGCATTTATTTGTAGGAACCAACCACCAATACATGCTGTTCTTTACCCAAAAAGGAAAATGCTTCTGGATGCGCGTTTATGAAATCCCAGAGGGTTCTAAAACTGCTAAAGGACGGGCGATCCAAAACTTGATTAATATTGAGCAAGACGATAAGGTCAAAGCCTTTATTTGTACGCAAGATCTGAAAGATGATGATTACATCAATTCAGCATTATGTCATTATGGCGACCAAACAAGGTCAAGTCAAGAAAACGTCTTTAGAGCAGTATTCTCGACCGAGACTTAATGGAATCAACGCGATTACTATCAGAGAAGGACGATGAATTGTTAGAGGCTAAATTGACCACAGGAGAAAGTCAAGTGATGCTTGCATTAAAATCTGGTAAAGCCATTCGTTTTGAAGAAAGCAAGACCCGCCCAATGGGACGAAATGCTTCCGGTGTCCGGGGTATAACCTTGGCTCACGCTAAGGACGAGGTTATTGGCATGATTTCTGTTGATGATATGGAGAGTGAAATTTTGGTAGTATCTGAAAAGGGATACGGCAAACGATCTAGTTTAGAAGACTACAGAATCACGAACCGTGGCGGGAAGGGTGTTAAAACCATTTCTATAACGGATAAAACGGGTAATTTGGTTGCTGTTAAAAACGTTTCTGACGCTGACGACTTAATGATTATTAATAAATCAGGAATTGCTATTCGTATGGCTGTTGACAGTTTAAGAGTAATGGGTCGTGCTACTCAAGGTGTTCGACTGATTAATATCCGGGAAGGAGATGCTATTGCTGCGGTGGCTAAAGTTTTTAAAGAAGAAGAAACTGAGGATGTTGATGTTGAAAACCCTGACGCTTCATCTGAGGAAACTGAATCTTAATTTGTTCATTTCTTTGGAGATATTCAATAGTCAATTATATTTACCACTGTTAAAATCTATAACCATGAAAAAACATTTCATTACAGCTGTGGTTGTGGTTCTGAGTACCACGGCTATAGCTCAAAAAAAGGAACTCAAAAGTGCTCAGTCGGCCATTGACGCTGGAGATTATGCCGCAGCTAAAGCCTCTTTATCTCAAGCTGAAGGATTGATGTCAGCAATGGACGATAAGTTACTTGCCAAATATTACTTTTTGAACGGCATGGCACTCGCTGCGAACGGACAAGGAACGAATGATGATATTAAATCTGCCTTGGCCAGTTTTGATCAAATGAAAGCTGTTGAAGCAAAACTAGGAAAAGATGTTTACGGACCTCAAGTGATTGAGTCTACTCAATTAATTAAAGCTTCTTTAGTTCAACGTGGACAAGAGGCTCTTTCGAATAAGGATTATGCCGCATCTTCAGAAAATTTCGAATTTGTGTACCGTTTACAACCGTCTGATACGCTTTTTCTATACAATGCAGCGGTATTAGCGACCCAAGCAAAAACTTTTCCGAGAGCTTTATCTTTATATGGCGAACTTACTGACTTAGGATTTACTGGCATTGCAACTGAATATACTGCAGTTGACGCTGAGACTGGAGAAGAGGTACTATTTGAAAGTGAGCTGATGAGAGATTTTTCTGTCAAAGCAAAAACTCATGTCGATCCAAAGGTTACTGTGACCAAATCCAAAGTGGGAGAAATCGCGAGAAATATCGCTGTGATCTACATTGAATTAAATGACAACGAAAAAGCGATAGAAGCGATAGAAGTCGCAAAGAAAATGTATCCAGACGACTTTAGCCTCATCGTAACAGAGGCAAATATTCAATATCAAATCGGTAATATCCCAGCATATGAGGCCTTAATTACCCGAGCTTTAGAACTTCAACCAGATAACGTTGATTTGATTTTTAATCTTGGTGTTGTAGCTTCTGATAATGGTGAAAGTGATCGAGCGATGGCATTTTACCAACAAGCTTTATCCGTTGATCCATCCTACAACAATGCCAGACTAAACATTTCTTCCTTAATGTTCGACAAGGTTGAAGCGATCGTTGACGTGATGAATAATCTTGGGACGTCACGCGCCGACAATGCTAAGTACGACAAACTTGACGCTGAAAAGGATGTTATTTATCGAGAAGTAATACCCTATTTAGAAGACTTTTTGTCTTATGAACCCAACAATATCAACGTGAACAAAACTCTAATGAACGTTTATAGCGCCTTGGGCGAATCTGCAAAAGCAGCAGCTCTTAGAGACAAAATAGAAATTTTAGAAAACAACTAAACAGAAACATAATGGTTTTTTAAAAAGCGCTTCGTTTGAGGCGCTTTTTTTAAACTATTTTTTTAAGTAATCTCAATTGATGAGAATGTAGTCGGGTGTCAACGTTATAAATTCCTGATTGATCGAGTCTATCAATTCTTACTTGACCATGTGCATGAATAATGTAGTTGTGTTCCAACACCATGCCTACATGAATGATATGGCCCTCGATATTATCAAAAAAGGCTAAGTCTCCTGGTTCTGTTTCTTCAATGAAACTTAGCACTTCGCCTTCATTAGCCTGATCAGAAGCATCGCGCGGCAATGATAAACCGTTTAAACGGTAAACCATTTGAACAAAACCTGAACAATCGATACCAAAAGGTGATTTGCCACCCCACAAATAAGGTGCGTTCAAATACAACTGTGCCGTTTTTAATAAATTTTCCTTTTTAAATTCCCCTTGTGACAGCTTGCCATCAAAATTTTGCCCAAGCAAAGGCGCATTATGAATTGAAGCGCCTATCGTTACTGGAATTAACATCTTTTTGATGTCCCAAACATATTCAACTAAATCAAGATTGTAGGTCCTAAGTAGCTGTGAATGTTTATTGAAATCATTTTCCGAAATGGGTTTAAATTGGTTTCTGCTTATCCACCCTTCGTAGCCATCTTCTTCTAGCATAACTTTACACCATTTGTCACCATTTACTAAAATCGAAAGTAACTCGCCATAAAGCACTTGGGAAATCATTTCACTTCTATCTGAAGCTTCATTTCTCAGTGGAACTGTGCTCAGGTGACAAATACCGTAATCTCGCATTATTTAACCCTCGATAACCATGGCTGAAGCGCCGCCACCGCCATTACAAATACCGGCTGCACCAAATCGTCCTTGATTTTGTTTTAAAATATGAATTAAAGTTACCAAGATTCGAGCGCCAGAACATCCTAACGGATGGCCAAGTGATACTGAACCACCATTGACATTGACGCGATCATCAGATAGCTCTAACTCTCTCATGTTTGCTAAGGCTACCACTGAAAACGCCTCATTGATTTCAACAAAGTCAAGGTCAGTTACAGATAGATTCGCTTTTGCCAAAGCTTTAGGGATGGCAAGAGAGGGGGCAATTGTAAAATGTTTTGGATCGGTTGCTGCATCGGCAAAAGAAACAATTTTGGCCAGTGGGGTTAGATTGAGCGACTTGGCTTTCGATTCTGACATCAATATAAGAGCAGCGGCACCATCATTAATGGTTGATGCGTTGGCGGCCGTGACAGTGCCGTCAGGTGTAAACGCAGGTTTTAATTCAGCAAATTTATTAAAGTTAACACGCTCAAACTCCTCATCTTTTTCAACTAAAATTGGTCCTCCTCGTCTTTGGGGCACTTCGACTGCAATAACTTCTTCATTAAATTTTCCAGAATCCCATGCTGCAGTCGACCTTTTATAAGATTGTTCAGCAAAAGCATCTTGCTCTTCACGTGAAAAATTATATTCAGTCGCACATAAATCGGCACATGTTCCCATAGCTTCTTTATCAAAAGGATCAGTCAAACCATCAAGTTGAAGACCGTCTATTAATGAAGATGAACCAAATTTTATACCTTGCCTTAAATGGGCGTAATGTGGAATAGTACTCATATTTTCCATACCTCCAGCGATGGCAATTTCAATGGATCCTGAAGCAATGCTCTGAGCCGCCAGTATAACTGATTTAAGTCCTGATGAACATACTTTATTTATAGTCGTGCAAGGAACATGGTTTGGTAGCCCAGCTCCAATAGCTGCCTGTCTGGCAGGACCTTGACCTGTGCCTGCTTGAACAACATGACCCATAAATACTTCATCAATCAAATTTGAATCAAGCCCAATACGATCAATAGCGCCTTTAATAGCCACTGCTCCTAAGGTTGGAGCCGACAAGGATGACAAGGAACCCATAAACGAACCAATTGGTGTTCTGACTGCTGATACTATGACGACAGGGTTGTTTTTGTGCATAATTGATGTATGTATTAATTCACTCTTTTGGATGATACGAAAGTACTAAATTTTGATCAAATTTATTATTTCGGCCCCAAATAGATAGAATGTCTAACAGTGAATATTTTGTATTTTAGCCACGTAACATGAGTAAGAACATCAATTTTTTATATAAAGTGAATGCAGCAATCTACAAGATTTTCTTGTATTGCCTAACAGTTGCGGCTATTGTATATGTTTTTCCGAAACAGGTGCAATTTTTTTATGACTACGAAAATGGTCAGCCCTGGCAATCGGAAAACCTTTATGCTCCTTTTGATTTTGCGATTAAGAAATCTTCAGATCAAATTGAACTTGAACGAATTGAAGCTAAAGCTAACGCCACGGTTTATTTTGATCGGGATAATGAGGTGTGGGATCAAGTTGAAAACCAGTACAACAAAGCCTTTGAAACGTTTTTTTTTAGCAAACAGTGATTCTGGTTTAGAAAACGCCGTCCGATTTGTCAAGATCAAGGATATTCTAGTAAAATTATATGAAACGGGTTTTGCTGAATCCGATATGGGGTACACTCAGGATAAAACTATGGTTATCCTAGACCGTCAGACCCAAGTTTTTAAAGGAATAGTCGGCCAATTGGTCACTTTGGATGGCTTATCAACATGGGTTGATCAAGAAGTAGATAAAGTTGACTTAAGTGAAGATAGGGCCTCTATACAGGTGTTGCTCAGATCCATCGTTAAGCCAAATTTAAGATTTAATGTCCCATTTACTCAACAAACAGAAAAAGAATCTTTGGCGTCTGTATCTTCTGTCCGCGGTCGAGTTGGGGAGGGGACGATTATTATTGCGAAAGGTGAAATTGTAACGGCTGAAAAGATTAATGTTCTTAATTCGTTAAAATCGGAATACGAAACTCAAGTCGGTACAGCCTCAAGTTATAAATGGATTTTAGTGTCGTATACATTATTAACAGCCATGGCTTTAATGATGTTGCTATTATTTATCAGAAAATATAGGCCTGAAATATTTGAGCACAATACCAAAGTCACTTTTGTTTTTTTCAACATTATTACGGTTGTTTTCTTGACCACTTGGGCAATGAGGTATAACGCTGATTTTGTTTATGCAGTTCCGATTTGCATATTGCCTTTGATATTAAAAACCTTTTTTGACGCACGTTTAGGACTTTTCACTCACGTCATTACGGTGCTTTTGCTCGGATTTGTGGTTGACCATAGTTTTGAATACGTCTTTTTACAGATTATTGCTGGTATTGTTACTATTTTAACGGTTACTGAATTGTATAAACGGGTAAATTTATTTATTTCTGTGGGTCAAATTACTTTAATCTATTTGATTACCTATTTTGCCTTTTTTGTCATTCAAGAGGGAAGTATCAATCAATTAGGATGGGAGCCATTTGGAATATTTGTGTTAAATGGTTTAGCTACTTTATTTGTGCTGCCATTGATTTATGCCTATGAAAAATTTTTCGGACTCGTTTCAGATGTTTCTCTACTTGAACTCACTGACACCAATTCAGCCTTATTAAAAGCCCTGTCTAACAAAGCGCCAGGCACCTTTCATCATTCTTTAAACGTTGCTAATTTAGCCGAAGCAGCCGCCAATGAAATTCAAGCCAATGCCATGTTGGTTAGGGTAGGAGCACTTTACCATGACATTGGAAAAATGAAAAATCCAACTTATTTTATTGAAAATCAATCGACTGGTATCAATCCTCATCATGAATTAGAGCCTAGAGATAGCGCTCAAATTATTATAAACCATGTTATTGATGGGATTGAACTGGCTAAAAAGCATAATTTACCTGATCGTATTATTGATTTTATCCGAACGCATCATGGTACAACATTGACGTATTATTTTTTTAGTATAGAAAAGTCTAATAACCCAGAAGTATCGATGCAAGATTTCGCGTACCCCGGTCCAAAACCTTTTTCAAAAGAAACAGCCATTTTGATGATGTGTGATAGTGTAGAAGCAGCATCAAAGAGCTTGCCTCAAATTACGACGCAAACCATTGAGCAACTGGTGGAAAGAGTTATTGGAAAACAAATAGAAACAGATCAATTTTTGAATGCCAACATCACTTTTAAGGAGATTATGCAGATCAAAAAAGTGCTCAAGCACAAGTTGTCGAACATCTACCATTTAAGAATAGAATACCCAGAGTAGAAAAAAGCAATTAAATGCTTGTTTGCCAATAATTGAAAAGTTACATTTGCCTCCGCAAATTGCAGCCTGCGGGGTGTAATTTGGAGAGGTGCCAGAGTGGTAATGGAGCAGATTGCTAATCTGTCAACGCGTAAGTGTTGCCTGGGTTCGAATCCCAGTCTCTCCGCACTCGGGGTGTAGCGTAGCCCGGTTATCGCGCCTGCTTTGGGAGCAGGAGGTCGCAGGTTCGAATCCTGCCACCCCGACAAAACCGGACAGTAAAATGTCCGGTTTTATTTTTACAACTCAGACCATTAGTACTTTGGTCGCCTTTTTTGATGTTTTGGACAGCTTAAAGCCGATCCCAATTTAGATGGATCGACCAGCTGATCAAGTGGCATTAAAAGTATTGGTCGCGTAGCTCAGCTGGATAGAGCATCTGCCTTCTAAGCAGACGGTCATAGGTTCGAATCCTATCGCGATCACGAATAACCCTTTGATATACAGAGGGTTATTTTGTTTTAAGACAGTTCTGATTTGGTCTTAAATGGTTAATTTTAGTCAAAAGTTTGCACATAGTTTGCACATTTTCTATCTCTAAGTTCTTTGTTATTTATTAAGGGAGTTCTTATCGAATTTTAATAAAACACACTAAATATTACATTATTAAGATAAAAAATTATAAAATTTTCATAATTTTAGTTCATGTCAAATTAATATTTCTATATGTATGAAAAATTTTAAACTATTTATTTTAGTAACTTTTGGACTTCTTATTGTGTCTTGCGGAGGGAACCCTAACTACGAAAATAACCTCGCAACAGCTCAAAAATTATTTGCACTGCATGAGGAAGAAAAAATAGACGAGCAACTTGCTTTAATTAGTAAAGATATCAAACTTTACACACCAATGTATGGATCTTCTGAACCCCTAGGGTATGATGCATATGCATCTATTTTAAAAGGATATCAAGATAATTTTGAGAATATCAAATATAATGCTCAAGCTTGGCTTCCTGGGGTTGATACGCTAACTCTCAAACCTGACGGAAGTGTAAGGACCTATGGTACTTGGACAGGAAAAAATTCAATCACTGGCAAAGAACTTAACCTAAATGGTTATTGGTATTTTAATTTTGATGCTGATGGAAAAATCTTAGCCCAAGGTGACTTTTTTGATTATGGGGGCATGATGCAAGCTGTTGGACCTAAAAACCCTGTTTTAGTAACACTTAAAGTTTTACCGGGGGAAAAGCAAGCGATGATAGATCTTCTTAATACTCCAAATGGTTTACAAGCCACAAGAGCTTATGATGGATGTCTATCCCTTGAGGCTTTTTTTAATGATGAAACCTATACGTATTACGTCTACGGAGATTGGGTGTCATATGAGCATTATCAAAAATATCTTGACTGGAGATTTAACGGCGATGATAGCAATATGGCACAAAAAGTAATGGCACTTTGTGTTGGGGGACAAAACGGATTAATTCCTATATTCCCTAACACTGATTACTCATCATTCAGTAATTAATAACTATTACCTGACTTCTAAGCAGGCGATCCTAGGTTCGAATCCTATCGCGATCACGAATTAATATTATAATAAGAAAAAACGCCAAGCTTGCTTGAGCGTTTTTTTGTTTGGACTATTTTCAGCACGGAGTGCCAAATTGATAAAGTAATTCTATTACTTATGTAAATAATTTTCTGATTTTCAGAGTTTTTTTTGATGCAAAATTTTTATTTAAAAAATAAAATTAATCTTATGAAAAATTTACTTTGATTAACTTTTGTATTTATCCTTTTTGCTTGCAGTGGAGGGGATGATAATAACAATTCGGAAGATTCTTGATCAGGAACATATACAATTACTGGTGATCAAGAAACTTGGAACCTTGTGGCAGATTATGAAGATGGTGGTTCTGGTTATTTTGAATATTCAGGCAGTTTGCTTCAAATATTTATGGATCAATGGAATTTGATGGCTATATAGATGTTGATTATTTTAAGGCATCAACATATGATAGCGAAGTTAACTATATTTTCGAAGCTGATATCAATGGTAATAATATTTCAAACGGCAAAGTTTATGATGACAGCGATGAAACAGGAACATTTACAGGCTCCAGAAATTAAAATTCTTTAAAAATTTGAGTTTATTAAAAGGGGGCTTTATACGCCCTTTTTTTAGATCTTTGACATATCTTCTTCATAACAGTAAGAGAAGAGCAAAATAAAAGTTAACTGAAATTAGCTGAACTAGAATGTTTCGACACTTCATTATAAATATTGTATTTTTAACATATGCCTGCAGTTCCAATTCATATGATTTAATAATAGACAATCCCAGTGACAAAGATATTGAGGTTCACTTAAACGATACAACCTATCTTGTTTATGCCCTAGGAGTTAAGCAGATTAAACTGTCGTCGGGAAACTATGCGATTAATACTTTTTTACCTAATGATAGTTTGCTGTCTTCTGAACAGATTATTGTTAACTCAGACGCTATGATAAATCCATTTCATAGCACTTATGTTATTTTTTTAGATGAATTTTTATCAAATTTAGGGGTTTCAACTCTAAAAAGACAAAATTATGAAATTAATGGTGATTTATATCAAAATGTAAATTTTGAAACTCGTGATGATTTTTTTATACCAAAAACGTGGGATTACGATGTTTTAGAACCATGGGCTTCTAATGAATATTACTATTTTAAAAAAAATATAAAACGCTCTAAAATTTATCGATTATATGATCTTAAACGGGAGTTTGGTTTTCGTTTACCTGATGAATTTAATTTGCTTAATGTAAATGAATTAGACAGTTTGATTTATCAGACTGAATTAAAGTTGAGACGCCCTGAAAACTAATAAGCAAATATCAAGACCAATCAAAGGTGTACATTCTAAACAATTCATGTTCGCGGGTTTGTATTTTGTTATTTTTACGCTGTTTTTTCTATGTTTTTATGCCTATACTTATGAGCAAAGTAAGTTTCTGCAATCTCATTTCAAACAAATAAATATTTTTCCAATTGTTAAAGATTCTCTTAAACGATCGCAGGCAAGGTATGAGCACAATCAATTAATTAATACCAAAAAGTCTTTAACAGATTTGAGACAGAAAAAGATTACTTCGGATAGTATTAATAGAATTATAAATTATGATGGGGGTCAAAAGGGGTTAATCGATTTTTTTAACGCCTTATACGATGTCGAAAAGTTAAATAAAGGGACTTGTCGAATCGCATATTATGGTGATTCCATGATAGAAGGGGATCTCATGAGTATGACGTTGAGAGAGGCTTATCAAAAACAATATGGAGGTCGCGGCGTTGGTTTTATACCAATAGTTTCGTTGACAAATAAGTTCCGAATTAGTGTTATCCACGATTATAATGCATCATGGCGCAGAGAGAGTCTTCTAGACATTTCAAAGCTCGATTTTCCTTTGGGTATTTCGGGTGAATATTTTATTGCAGAAGCTAATGGTTCCAATAATACGGTTAGTTTTCAGGCTCCAAATCGATCATTCGTCAACACCTTTCCAATAACTAAATTGTTTTATGGAAAATCGAAAACAGCCAATCCATCAAATTCATTAGATTTCAATGGAACGTCTTTTTCTCTTAATGGCCAATTAGCTGTCAATTCGCTTGTTCTTAGCCAAACTCCACTAAAGGGTGTTGATTTAACTTTTAGAACCTCTGATGAATTACCGATTTATGGTATTTCGTTTGAAAGTAGTTCGGGTGTTTTAGTAGACAATTTCGCCTTGAGAGGTAATTCTGGAATAGCAATGACAGCTCTCAACCAAAATATATTAGGTCAATTTAACAATGATTTGGGTTATGACCTCATCGTGCTTCAGTTTGGTTTGAACGTTGTGAGTGAAAACACTAACTATGACTGGTACAAAGCACGAATGATAAGAGTTGTTGAGCATTTTAAACATTCATTTCCAAAAGCGTCAATATTATTGGTTAGCATCCCTGATATCAGCAAAAAAAATGATCAAGGTGTGATGCAAACGCGTACCTCCGTTTCTTATGTTATTGAAGCTCAGAAAAATGCTGCTATGCAAACAGAGGTATCTTTTTTTAATTTATATCAGGCTATGGGGGGCGAAGGTAGTATGGTAAAATGGGTGGAAGAATTAAAGTTAGCTAACGATGATTATATTCATTTTAACTTTAAGGGCGCAAGAAATGCTTCAAATTTGATTTTTAGCTTTCTCGATAAGGAATATTTAAAATTTAAAGAGAATGATGAATAGGATCCATATTGTCTTGTTATACTTCATTTTGATTTCGGGTGACATCGTCGCACAAAATTATTCAACACCGTTTGATAATAAATTTGATATCGGTGAGAATAGCTTAACTATTTTAAACGACCACGGGTTAGATGTTTTTTTTAAGAAACTCGACTCCCTTGATAGAAATCTCATAGATAAGGTCTCTATTCTTCATATTGGTGATTCCCACCTTCAAGCAGGTTTTGGCTCTAATGAAACTCGAAAACGACTTCAGCTTAGGTTTGGGAATTCAGGTCAAGGTTTGGTATTCCCTTACAAGGTTGCTAAAACAAACTCGCCTCCAGATTCTTATTCATTCAGTAACTCAGAGTGGAACGCGTATAAGATTTCTCAATCTCAAAATGAATTCGATATTGGGATTAAAGGCTATTCTATATACACCACTGACGATTCTGCAATCTTGAAATTATCGGTCAATCCCAAAGATTCCTTGGATTACTCTTTCGATAAAGTTACTGTTTTTCATCCTTTTCCCGCTTCAGATTTCAGTTATGACATTACTCATCATAACAATAGGGAAGTTTTAGAAGAGTCTGTACACGACATGACTCAATTCAACTACAAGGTTAAACGTGGCGATTATTTAGGTAAAATAGCAGAAGAGTTTGACACTTCCGTTTCGGAGCTTAAAAAGCTCAATGGACTTCAAAGCAATTTTATTTATGAGAATCAAATTTTAATTGTTTTAAAAAAAGAACGTTATTCCGAACCTGTCAACGGCTTGGAGTTTACAAGTATGGTCAACAGTCGAACCGATTTTGATTATCATTCTGAATTCATACTGGACAGCCTAAAGGAATATATGTTTATCAAAAATTTATCGCGTTTAAAAACTCGTTCATTACAAATAAATGGTATATCACTTGAAAAAATGAACGCTCCTGGTTTATTATACCACATGATAGGAGTTAATGGTGCGACATATGAAGATTATTACACATCAGAATTGTTTTTTAAACAACTCCATCATTTGAATCCTGATTTAATTATTTTATCGTTAGGCACCAATGAAGTCTCGGACAATAAGTCTTATATTGAGGAAGATATAGGCCTGTTTATCGATAAGTTATATCAGTCTACTCAAAGGCAATTTTCTGTCTTATTGACTACACCATTGGATTATAAACGAAAATCGGCATTGGCCTTTAATTTATCAAATCAGATATTAAATTATATCAGTATACATGACCTAGCGTGCATTAACTTCTATGACTTGTTTGGAGGACAAGGCGCGATGTCACAACTTCAACAATTGGAACTCGCCCAATCTGACGGGATTCATTTAACGGCAAAAGGTTATAAATTGCAAGGATTTCTGCTCGCATCTGCACTCTTAGAGGCTTATGACAACTACAGCGATGATTGATTTTTTATCATATTTTAACTATACCTCTGATGAACCGCTGTTATTTAATAGCGCACAGTTTTTGTATTTTTTTATATTTTTTATAGTTCTGTTTTTACTCTTCAGAAAGCAATTCTTATTGAGAAATTTGTGGACTTTGTTTTTTTCTGTCTTTTTCTATTTCAAGTGCAGTGGCTTTTACTTCTTCATTCTATTAGCATCCATAATAATAGATTATGTTCTAGGCTTTTGTATTTACAACTCAAAAACTAAAGTACAGAGGCTAGCCTTTTTGATTCTTAGTTTGGCTTCAAATTTGGGCATTTTAGCCTATTTTAAGTACGCTAATTTTATTGTAGATACCTTAAACGCATTGGGGACAAACATACATACAATTAATGTTTTTCTTCCAATTGGAATTTCGTTCTATACATTTCAAACCTTAAGTTATTCAATAGATATTTATCGCGGTAACTTAAAACCGGAAAAAAATATTTTAAATTTCGCCTTTTTTGTTACCTTTTTCCCTCAATTAGTTGCTGGTCCAATTGTTCGAGCCATAGATTTCTTGCCTCAACTCAGGGTAAAACTCAAAGTTTCTAAAATTGATTTCGGAAAAGCCGTTTTCTTTATTTCGAATGGATTATTTAAAAAAGCTATCGTTTCTGATTATATCAGCAGTCATTTTGTGGACCGTATTTTCGAAAATCCTTCTTTGTTCTCAGGCGTTGAAAATCTACTTGCAGTTTATGGTTATTCATTACAAATCTATTGTGACTTTTCTGGCTATTCAGACATGGCAATAGGAATAGCCTTACTTTTAGGATTTAAGTTGCCAGAGAACTTCAATTACCCGTACAAATCTAAAAGCATAACAGAATTTTGGCGAAGATGGCATATCTCGCTGTCGAGCTGGCTTAAAGACTATCTATATATTTCTCTTGGTGGAAACAGAAATGGTTTAGTGAGAACTTGTATTAATCTATTGATAACAATGCTTTTGGGAGGACTATGGCATGGTGCAAACTGGAAATTTGTTCTTTGGGGTGGTTTGCATGGCCTCGTTCTTGTGTTTGAAAAATTAACCCATTCTTATCTTTTACCTAAAAATGCCATTACAAATGCCTTTCGGATGTTCTGGACATTTAATTTTGTTTCGTTCTGTTGGATATTTTTTAGGGCTGAAAGTTTTAATAAAGCTAAAGTTGTAATTTCACAGATCTTTTATCAATTTGATTATCATATGATTAATGAAATTATAGTTTCATATTATTGGATTCTTTTGCTCATTATTTTTGGTTTTATACTCCACTTAAAATCAAAAAAAATTGAGTCAATTTACCTCTCAATGATAACCAAATCGCCTCTTTTATTAAAATCTTTTTATGTCGCCTTTATTTGCTGGATTAGCGTTCAGATATCTAATTCAGAAATAATTCCATTTATCTACTTTCAATTTTAACAGTTATCAGTTTTATTTTTCTAAACATGCTTTCAGTTCAGCATACTTGAATTTTATTACTTCAATATTTGAATTTTAGTGATATATTTAAGAAATAAAAACACTAACTAATGAGAATAATAATTTTACTGAGCTTCTTATTAATTTCTTCAATTAAAACGAACGCACAGTCTATGTTTGAGTTGAATCAGCAAGCTAGCGAACAATATGACGAAGCAGATAGAGAACTTAATATCACTTATCAGGCATTAAAAAAAGCTTATAATGATCATCCTTATTTTTTAAAAAAATTATTAACTGCTCAAAGACTATGGATTCAATATAGAGACGCTTTAGTTGAAATGAGATTTCCCTCAGAAAATCCTGAAATGGATTATGGTAGTATGTACCGACTTTGCGAAATGACATACTTAACCGAATTGACCAACAAAAGAGCCCAAGAGTTGAGAGATTATTTTAATATCGATTGTGGAGGTCCTGTAGAATAATATTCTGATTTTATAATGGTAAAGCATTTCTTTTAGCGAAGCATATTGTTGCTCTATTTGTGCATTTTTCTTGAAACATATTTATCACCATTATTTTTAAAGGTTGTTGTTTTAACTAATGAATACGCTCTATTGACATACCATATAATTAGTACCAGATAGTCATTAAAGATCTCCTGATATTCCTCAGATCAATTTAGAACATTTCTTGTTTTTATCTTTTCAGATTGATTTTTTTAAGTTGTTATTTTTATTTAATTTTATTTCAAAGCTAATCAAATGAAAAAAATTCTTTTTTTAATCGTTGTATCCATTTTTATCAGTTGTACTGAAGACGACAATCCTTCAAACGATATAAACCAAACCATTTCACGACTAAATCAAACTGTAAGTTCTGGAAACTGGATTATTTCCTATTTTTTTGATTCAGATAGTGACGAAACTTCAAATTTTAGTGGATTTGAATTTAGCTTCAACAATGAAGGTTCTCTCATTGCTCAAAATGGAAATCTTATTTATAGTGGTACTTGGTCAATCATTGACAGCAACAGTAATGATGATAGTAATGATGATGTAGATTTTAATATCGTGTTTACCACACCTGCAGAATTTATGGACCTATCAGATGACTGGGATGTTATTAATATTACCGATTCAAAAATTGAATTGATTGATGTGAGTGGTGGTAATGGCGGCACTGATTATTTAACCTTTGAAAGGTGACCGTTTATTAATTTTTAGATTTATCAGTTTAGTCTTTTTTAACTCATATAATTAATACAGTTTCTGAGATATTTCGTTTACCGCTTTGTAACCCATATCCATTAAATACTACCTTTGTGAAATGAGTATATTGGTTCAAATCCTTATTAAACCTGACCAACAGGAGGATCACACTTTTCTGTTAAAAGTTGGGCTTCAGAAGGCACGTTTAAATTTGAGCGACGTTAAGGACTGGCGTATTAGAAAAAAGTCTTTAGATGCACGGCATGCGACTATAAAACTGAATGTTCAGCTCGAGTTTTGGCTGCAAGGAGAGGAAAGAGAACTTGTTACATCGTGGAAGTCTAAGGCGATTGATCCGAATAAGAGAATTGCTATTATTGGTGCTGGCCCTGCGGGGCTTTATGCCGCTTTAAGAGCTTTAGAAGCTGGTTTAAAACCAGTTATTTATGAACGTGGGAAAGACGTTAGGGCCAGAAGACGAGACTTGGCGGCGATTAATAAAGAACACATCGTAAACCCTGAATCAAACTATTGTTTTGGTGAAGGTGGTGCAGGTACTTATTCCGACGGCAAGTTATATACGCGTTCTAAAAAGCGAGGAAATGTTCTCAAGGCGCTAGAATGGCTGGTGTTCTTTGGAGCACCAGAAAATATTTTGGTTGACGCTCATCCGCATATAGGTACAAACAAACTACCAAATATCATTGTTGCAATGAGAAAGGCCATTATAGAGGCTGGTGGGGAGGTTCATTTTAATGCTAAACTGACAGATATTAAAATAGAAAATAGTGCCATATGCGGCATTCAGATCAATGGAACTGTTTGGCAAAATTTTTCAACCGTGGTCTTGGCTACTGGTCACTCCGCCAGAGATGTATTTTACTTATTGCATCAACGAGGAGTTAAAATCATGCCTAAGCCATTTGCTTTAGGAGTCCGCGTTGAACATTCTCAAAAACTAATAGACGAAATACAATACCATACTAAGGTTGAAAATCCTTATCTGCCGCCGGCTTCATATGCCTTGGTTGAACAAATTGATGGCTTGGGCGTATATTCATTTTGCATGTGTCCAGGAGGTATTATTGCACCCTGCGCTACCGATAAAGAAGAAGTGGTAACCAATGGATGGAGTCCTAGCAAACGAAATAATCCTTATGCCAATTCAGGAATCGTAGTAGGTGTTTCACCTGAAGATTTGCCCAATTTTAAAAAGGATGACCCTTTTGTTTGTCTAGATTTTCAAAAAAAAGTAGAGCATGCCTGTTGGTTGGCAGCAGGTAAAACTCAAAAAGTTCCTGCACAACGCATGATTGATTTTGTTGAGGGTAAAGTATCCGAGAATTTTCCAAAAACATCATATCAACCGGGATTAACCGCTGTAAATTTATCCGAAGTACTGCCTGATCTTATAACTTCTCGACTTAAAAAAGCATTTAAAAAGTTCGGTCACAAAATGAAAGGTTATTATACTAACGAGGCAGTTTTACATGCGCCAGAGAGTAGAACATCATCTCCAGTGTCAATTCCTCGTGATGCGGAAACATTGGAACATATAGAGGTTCGAGGTTTATATCCATGTGGCGAAGGCGCAGGTTATGCAGGGGGAATTATTTCTGCAGCTATTGATGGCATTAATTGTGCAGATGCTATTGCACTTAAGTACGTTTAATAGAATAAGTAACTTTTGGATTTGGTGAAACTTGTAAAGTCATTATGATTATTTATGATTAGAATATTTCAATTCTTTGACGGATTGATTCTCATTTTCCAGCAGTAACCTAGAATCGGACATAAATACTTCCATTTGTGATTTACTGGCTTCATCTAAAAGTGGATCGCCATCGGATTCATAAATCGAACAAGCGATAATTTCAAATTGACTTTTACCGTTAATCATCGGTTTGTTAACCCAAGTTAAATAATAACCAAAATCTGAAATGGTCGCTACATTATTCGTTTTAGTAATTGTAATTTCAAACATAGCACCACCATCTCTTTTTTGAGTACGCTGATTCGAAACTAAATTTCCAAGAGAATAAGCGATCAGATTTTCTTTGTTTTCGTTTTCTTTTGGTTTGTATTCCATTTTTTGAAGCACATGTGGATGAGAACCTATAATGATGTCAACACCTTTTTTAAACATAAAATCCGCCAGTTGCATTTGACTTTTAGCAGGTGAAGTTTCGTATTCCTTTCCCCAATGAAGTACCACTATTAGTTTATCTAAAGCAGCTGATTTAGCCTTAGAAATGTCATTTTTAATAACTAACGTATCTATTAAGTTGACTATTTGAGGTTTTGGAACTGGTATACCATTGGTTCCATAAGTATAGTTAAGTAAACCAACCTTAATATTATTATTCTCCATGATAAGCAAATTGTTATTCGCACGATCATTCGCATCTCTAAAAGTGCCAGTGTGGTGTATTCCAATTGAATCTAAAGTATGAATGGTACGCAATAGGCCTCGACTGCCTCTGTCGCACGAATGATTGTTTGCTGTAACTAAAACATCAATCCCATTATTTTTACATGCTACGGCTAAGGCATCCGGTGACGAAAACTGAGGGTAGCCTTTATAGGGTGCTCCAGCTAAAGTTACCTCTAAATTGGCAATGGCAAAATCTACTTTCGAGATAATTGGTGAAATCTTATTAAAAACACCATTGTAATCATAGGTAGACGTTTTAACGTTAAAGGCAGCAGATATCTGAGAGTCATGTCCCATTATATCCCCCATAAATAGTAAAGTTAAAGAGTCTTTTTTTTGATTATTTTGGCCATAATGATACTCAGGGATATGAACTATTGCAAGAAATAACCAGATACAAAGCGCTTTTGAAATTATGTTACACATTTAAACGTCCGTTCTTTTCAATTTTGTCCTACAAGCCAATTCAGAAATCATACTTAATCGAAATAATCTTTGAGGGAAAGACCATATTAGGTTCGAGATTATGATGTGCTGAGATTTCGAGAATTTGGATACTTTTTCAATTCATAATCAACTTCAATGACATAATCGGGTCTCACTGTATTCATGAGTTCAGCACGATTGTCACGTGCAACACCCTCCATGTTGTCCATGGCGTTTGTATTTCTTATAAGCTTTAAGGATTGTTCTAAATTTTCAAGATTAAATCCTGCTTTTGAAAACTCACTGTCAATTTCAGCTATGACAAATTTCAATTCCGAATTGTCGATAAAAGCAGCTTGATAGTTTCTGATATAAAAAGTAACACCCTGTTTTGAAATCTCTTCCAACTTACCCATCCTATTAAGTAATGCGTCAGATGGCATCACCATTATAGATGGTACGGCTTGACTTATTGCATTTGCTTCACGCTTCATGCCTGATGATGCTTCAACAGTTGGCATCAATGACTGTGCTTCACTGTCTTCTTGTTTGCCACCACAAGACTGAAAAGAATACCAAAAGGAAGTTAGAATTAAAAAACGCGATATCTTATTCATGATGTTTCTTAAATTTGGTTATTTTCAAATATAAATTTAAAATATTAATTAAAACATACTTAAATAGTACAATTATTTTAAATTTATTGTCGATGAAACGAAAATTTCAATTCTCCTTACTAAAATGTTTTTGGGGTTTAATAATTATTTATAGCTGTTCCAATAAAGACGAGATAATAGATCCTGTCGCTCCAGTTTTTGATTTGATTTTGCGCTCTGATTTCAGTAATGAGAGTAATGCCAATGTCATGACCAACGGTATTTATGCCATTTGGTGGGATAAGAATTTTGAACACGATCACACCGCAGAAGCAGATTTTACTTTTTCAAAACTCAACGCAGCTCGAGACCGCGCTCTGAATGAACTTCATATGTTTGACCCTCCAAATGTTGCCGCTGGATTTTATGTTAATATCTATATCCATCACGACACAGATATTTTTAATGAATATAATTGGGGAAACGGGGTAGGAACAAATGCATATGGATTGCCTTATTGGAGCACTGGTCATGGTGGTACCACTGTCGAGTCAAACATTTATCATGAGAGCTTTCATCTCTTTCAATACAATCAAAATTCACCAGGATTTATCTATTCTGGTGACTCTATGTGGTATACGGAAACCACCGCCCAATGGTTTGCTTTTAAGAACCAACCCTTTTTAAACGATGCCATTGTCGAGGCTAAAGCTCTAATTTATAATCCTCAAATCGCTTTGTGGCACAGTTTTGATAATGCCGCCCCAGAAGATCCTATTACTTGGCTTTATGAGGTACGTCAATACGCCATGCATGGTTATTTATTTTATCTCACAGAAATAGAAGGGGTTGCTTCAGAATATATTACTAATGGCTTTTCAGCAGGAGTGAGTCAAACACCACAAGAGTATTTGTTCCAGGTTATTGGAGCAGAAAATTTGAGAACCTATTTTGCTAATTGGGCTGCTGCAAATACATCCAATTTAAGTTATTTAACCTCAGAACAAGTGGAGAGAGCAGATCAAGAAGTAGAATATTTAATCCAGGCGGGTATAACCTCTGATGAATACAAGAATGAGTTTATTCTGGATGTGAATGCTGAAAATCTTAACGTGACCTTGTCACCGCCTGAAAATCTCAAACCCCGAGGTTGGTCATATAATGTAATCAAGTTGTCCAATACTTCAAGCAATTCATTCAGCTTAACTTTTGAGTCTGAACCCACAGGATCTGATGGGGCGACTGCTTTTTTTGAAGTTAGAATTGTTACTAAAGACGCATCAGCCAACTACAATACTTTTGACGTTGCTTTAATCAATGGACAAAGTGGTCAACAAAACGTGGTTTTGGAAGACTCTGTGGTTGAATGTTATTTGGTTGTGGTGTCAGTACCAGATTTCTTTACCGGAAATCAAACTTATAATTACACTTTTACGTTATCAGAAAACTAGCTTAACTGGTTTATTTTTTGACAATGCGTTATAAAACAGATTTTCCTTGATATTGAATTTTAATAGATTTAGTCGAATTTAAATCGATTTGTCGAACGAATTTAATGTTATAATTCCAATTTTATAAGTAGATTGATTAATCAGGGTTTTAAACTGAAAAAGATTGCATGAAAATTGCTTTAAATTCAATTACAGATAAATTTTTTAATAATCGCATAATTTTAATATAAAATTTATAATAATTTTATAATTATCAAATATTTATTATGATTTATTAATTATAATTAAGAAAAAAGTCTCAATTTTATTTTTTAAAATAAGGCTAATATGAGAGCATATATTCGAGGAACTGGATCATATACCCCAAAGAATATAGTGAAAAATTCACATTTTGATGCTATTGGGTCATCGGACGAATGGATTTACGACAAATTAGGAATTAAAGAGCGGCGCATTTCTACAGGAGAAACTACCAGTGACTTGGCTTTCCAGGCGGCTTTAATAGCATTAAGTGATGCCGATTTAACCCCGCTAGATATCGATCTTATTGTTTTGGCGACCGCCACACCTGACAGACCTGTGCCTTCATGCGCTTGTTTTGTTCAAGAAAAATTGGAAGCTACCAGAGCGGTTTCATTCGATATTTCCGCAGTATGCTCAGGTGCTTTGTTTGCTGCTGCCACTGGGACTCAATTTATTGAATCTGGCATGTATAAAAATGTGCTCGTTATTGGGGCAGATACATTTTCAAATATCACAGATTGGTCTCGCAGGGATGCAGTTTTTTTTGGAGATGGTGCCGGAGCATTTGTGCTTTCCGCTACTGAAGAAGACAAAGGCTTTTTAGATTTTGATTTACATACAGATGGCAGAGGTAAGGAGCATTTTACCATTCCCTCTGGTGGTTCGGAAAGACCTACTTGCACTGATACTATTGCCGAAGGACAGCACTTTTTTCAAATGAATGGTAAGGAAGTGTTTAATACTGCCATTGAGGTTGTTCCTCAAAGTATCCATGCAATTTTGAAAAAAAATAATATAGATATTGATGCCATTAAATGTATGTTACCACACCAGCCGAGTATCAGAATTCTCAAAGAAGTAGCTCGAAGGGTTAATCTGCCATTTGAAAAAGTGAAAACCAATATGGATCGCTATGCGAATACTTCAGGAGGAACGATCCCAATAATTTTAGATGAAACACTAAAAAATGAGTCATTTGATCAAGGAGACTTATTGCTTTTTTCTGCCGTAGGTGCAGGTTGGACATGGGGAACGGCACTATACAAATGGTAAACAACTTATAAATCAATTTGCATGCTAACAAATAAGACCTTTTTAATCACAGGAATTGCAGATAAGAACTCTTTAGCTATGTATGTGGCCAAAGAGGTCATTAAACAGGGAGGTCGAGTGATCTGCACAGGTTTAGGGGTGAGTCCTCATCACCAAAATCTATCCGAAAAGGCAACGACCTTTTTGAATAAAAATTTTCAAGACTTTAAATTGGCAGTAACAGAAGAATTGGGAGAAACCTCTGTCGAAATTCTGGATGTTACCCTCGATGACAACATGGCTTCTTTTGCACAAAATCTCTCTGAAAAAGGGGTGGAGCTCCACGGCTGGCTTCATGCTATAGCCATGGATAAAACCATTAGGAACAAAGAAGTAAAACCATTATTGGAGGTCACTAAGGTAGAGTTTTGTGACACCATGGATGTTTCGGCCTTTTCACTAATTCGACTGACTCACTTCCTGCTCAAGTATGGAGTGCTTCAAATTGGGGCGTCCATTTGTTCATTGAGTTATATTGCTGCAGCCAAGGTAACCTTTCATCCTTACAGGAACATGAGTATCGCTAAGGCCGCGCTCGAACGCATTACTATTGAACTGGCCGACGAATTGGGCAGGTCTCACGATATTAGAGTCAACGCCCTTCGATTTTCTACTTATATGGGTAGTAAGGCAGGGAATGCTACCCTTACCGAAGACGATTTGGCAACTGCAGATAGAATGAGTCCGCTAGGTAATGCCTTTCCATTAGATTTGGCGCACGAAGTGGTTCACCTTTTCCGACCCGATCTCAAAATTACTGGAGAAATTCGTCATGTGGATGGGGGATATCATATAACAGGTTAGTGGATTAAAATGATCATTATCAGTCACGGCCAAAAAATCTTATAAGCTTAAAAATCCTTTTTATTCAACTTAATATTCATTCTAATTACAGGGATGAAAAGCCAAAGCATTAAAATCATCAAGGAAATTAGCATACCGAAATTTGTACCGAAGAATTTTTTAAAAACGGCTCCCGTATAGCCCAAAAGAGCCGATATGTCCAATTTCAAGATGATTAATATTCGAGACAAGTCTATTGGATTCAGGATGGTTGTTAAAAGAGAGAATTTGTCCAAAGGATAATCTTTGAAAATTAATAAGGATATCAGCAAAAGGCCATCG
Source organism: uncultured Flavobacteriaceae bacterium (assembly GCA_943788695.1). Lineage (GTDB taxonomy): Bacteria > Bacteroidota > Bacteroidia > Flavobacteriales > Flavobacteriaceae > JALRKI01. Next base: position 206,670 of record CALSRG010000002.1, on the reverse strand, counting down.
TAAACAACTGCTAAAAAAAGCCACATCAAAATAGCATAGCCAAAACCTTTAATTTTGTTTTCTGTAGAAAGCGCTATATTATAGGAAAGGGCTACAAATATAAAATTAAGGAATGTTCCCACTATAAGGAGCAGGCTGAAATTAAATATGGATGTGGACATGAAAAGTCCATAGAAAACAAAAGGTATGCCTATACCTAGAACCAAACTTAAAGAAAGTGAAATGGAGATGCCCAAAAATTGTCCCATGAAGATTTTACTTTGCTTGATCGGCTGTGCCAATAAAAGTTCGGTAAATTCACGGGAATTATAGTAATACATCACCCCAAAAACAGTTCCAATAAGCGGCGTAAGTATTATGATAATATTCATCAAGGTTATGACTGCTTTGTTTAAATCGTTGTTCAAAAAAAGTAGCACAAAAGAAAGTATCAGATAAAACGAGAAATAAACATAACTCCACCTGCTTCGGATAAGGTCGTAAAAACTGTATTTCAGTATTTTTATCATATCATTTAGCGATTAGTTGGGCTATAGCATAAACAAAGCCTTTCCTTCTGCAACCATAGTTTGGTTAACGGCACCCAGAGTAACATTCGTAATTGGTCCGACACCTTTGTCATTCATAAGGTCAACTTTTTCAGCCTTCTTTAAAGTAAACTGACCATTCCCTGATTCTTTTTTAGATTCGCCACAACTGAATACGAGCAAAACAAAAACTGCTAAAATATGTTTCATTAGATATAGATTAAATGCTAATTGTCTGCGGGAACCAGAACGTTATCGATTACATGTATCCAGCCATTGCTGACTTTGACGGTTTTCAAGATTTTAGTACCGTTAACATAAATACCGTCTTCCTTTTTTTCAACGGGCAAGTAATTCCCTGAGGCCATATACAATTTTCGGCCTTTTTTTTGCCTCTTTAATTAGTTGACTTTCAGGATAGTTCGCCGGTGCAACATGGTTGGTAAGAATAATTGCCAATTTTGCTTTATTCTCTGGCTTTAAAAGAGATTCTACTGTCCCTTCAGGGAGTTTGTCAAAAGCTGTATTCAATGGGGCTAAAATTGTCAATGGTCCCGCATTTACGACCGCATCCTCAACACCAGCAGCTTCAATGGCTGCTACTAAAGTTTTGAAATCATCTAATGATTTGGCCACCTGAAGGGCATTTTTTGCGGATATCGAATCTACAACAGCTGACTGCCCTTTGCCGTTGTTGCTAACAGATTCTTTTTTGTCTTGACTATTTTCTATTTTTTTGCAGGACAAAGCAAAAACACAGCATGATATGATACAAGATAAGAGTGCTCTATTTTTCATGTGAAATACATTTAAAGTGGTTGAATAACAGAACAAAATTACAATGGAGGTAATCTAAAAAACATGATAAATGTCATTGACATAATCACACAATATTTTTTTAAAGTAAACCAGTCTTGTCAATGAAACATTTGCCAAAAAAAATGCCGAAATATAAAGTGAAAATCATTTATTGACTTACAATTTCCTTAATCGAAAGGCTTGTTTTTCAAGATAGATTAGTCAAATAATTTATTTCCACAAAACCTAATATTAAAATCAACCTTGATAGTTTTAATAATGCATCCTTTACCGCTGTGATCCGTGGTAAAAAATAGGTAATACTTACCACCATCTTTGAATTTAAACTTTTTACGAATGATCTCTGTGCGATCAGGAGCATTACGTACTTTAAAATTGGCTTGGCTAAGCGTCATGGCTTTAAATCCTTTTAAATTATAAGCCTCTACTTGTAATACCCGGTACGTTTGGCCTGGAAATTCAACAAATTGATTTGACGTGTACAAATGCGTTTGTGGATGAATTTTAAATAGTCCCAATGGGCTGGAGATATTGTGATGAATACTGGCTTTTAGAGCAGAAGCTAAAGGCTCGTAGAGAAACCTTTGAACCTCTGATGTCTCAATAGATTTTGATTGAATTGGCCATGTTTCAGAATGGCTCCATACACTGTTTTCAGTTAGGTTAACCGCATGTATTTGTGGCAATTTGTTTACGTTTGAACGAAGCAACCACAACAATTCTTTAACCTCGTTATTCACTGCTACAACATAAATAGCCTCAACCTGTTTCAGCTGTTTTATTCCAAGACTGATGTCTAAAAACGGTGCTGTTTTGAGCATAATGTTCTTAGTGTGTTTGAATAGTAAATCAATGTTTTTTAGAATATTAGGTGTGCAATCTTCAAGTTTGAATACACGTTGTTTGGTTTGGCTGCGTCGTGCAGGATCAAGGTAAACCCAATCTGCTTTTTCGGGTAGATGACTAACAAGTTCTATACCATCAACACAATATGTATTGATGTTGTATTGTCCCAATTGAATGAAATTATGCTTTGCGATTTGTGATAATTCTAGATCGATTTCACAATGCGTTACTTGTGCAATTGATTGAGCTAAATAATAGGTATCAACGCCATATCCACCAGTGAGATCAATGAGCGATTTACCCTTAATTAAACTGCTTTTGAAACGCGCTGTTATTTCTGAAGAACTTTGTTCAATACTCAATTTAGGGGGGTAAAGTATACCTTCTGTATTAAACCAAGTGGGTAATTTCTTCTCACATTTGAATTTTGATGACATCTGATCCAACAACACTTTAGTGTCAATGTCTTCAAAATATGGGCCATTAAGAGCTATTGTCGGCAGGTCATCCCGGAAGTGTTCTTTGATAAAGTCTTGGACGTCTTCTCGAAGAATTGGATTTGTCATCCTACAAATTTTTGGTCAGCCCTTGCACTATTTTATTCTGAGAAATAAAAGTCTTAAGAATCACTTTGACAACAGTATATGCAGGAACGGCAACGATCATTCCTAGAATGCCAAATAAGAGTCCAGACGAAAGAATGACTATAAAAATTTCCAATGGATGAGATTTAACACTTTTAGAAAATATAAATGGTTGACTGAAAAAATTGTCGATTAATTGTCCGGCCATGAATCCTATAGCAACCCAAATCACTTTTGGTAGAATGACTGTACTAAAATCTGCCTCAATATTGCTAATCATGGTCAAAGCTATCATCAAAACTCCAGCAATCATAGGGCCTATATAAGGAATGATGTTAAGTAATGCACAAAGGAGGGCAATGACAATCGCATTTTTTATCCCAAAAATGAGAAGCACTATGGCATAAAAGACTAATAGAATTGAAATTTGGAAAATCACGCCAATAAAATATCGTGATAGAAGATTCTTAATTTTTACAAACGAGGACTCAAAGCCTGATTCCCATTTGGTAGGGGTGATTGTCATTAAAATACGCTCCACCAAGTCGCTGTCCTTTAAGAAAAAAAAAGCCATAAAAATCACAGACAGCATACCAACGCTAAGACTACCGAATCCGCTTACAATGGCATTGAAAAGATTCGGTATGATATCAAAATCGACTTTTGAAAGGAGTTTTGAACTGTTTAAGCTTGTACTTAAGTCGATGTTTCGATTACTCAAATAGGAGATGAGTTCACTGTATTGTGCTAAGATGGTGGTTTCTAGTTCTTCAATGTTTAATAAAGATAAGTTTTCACCTTGCTCAACCACTAAGGGAATAAATAACTTAAACAATCCTATGATTATAAAAACAAATAATACCATAGTAAATAATGCTGCGCTGCTATTCTTGAATCGTAATTTAGATTTAAGAAAACCTACAATAGGACGCCCGATAAGAGCCACCACGGCAGCAATAATCATGTATAGTAATATTGTCCGAAGGGCATAAAGGAAATAAACCAATAGGGCGATACCGATCATTACACCAACGGCTTTTAAAATCCCTTTTGAAATATCGTTTGAATTCATAAATTAATTTTTAAACACATAACTGATAATATTTGCTCCCATTTTTAGGGCAGTTTGCCGAATGGATTCAGGGTCGTTGTGAATTTGTTGATCTTCCCAACCATCACCTAAGTCACTCTCAAAAGTAAATAAAAGTACTAATCGGTCATTAATTGTAATGCCAAGTGCTTCAGGAGGTAAACCGTCATGCTCATGAATTTTGGGCAACCCATTTGGGAAGTCGAAGGGTTTTTTAAATACTGGATGATCTTTTGAAATAGATTCCAAGTTATGATCAGGGAATACTGTTTTTAAAGCTTTTTCAAGATAAGGTCGCATACCATAGTTATCATCAATATGCAGAAATCCTCCTGCCATAAGATAAGTTCTAAGGCTTTTTGCTTCATTAGCATTAAAATATACGTTACCGTGACCTGTCATATAGATATAAGGATATTCGTATAAATCTGGCCCCGCTTCAACTGTTTTCGGTTGTTCATCGATTTGGGTACTTATATTATCATTGCAAAATGAAATAAGATTGGGCAATGCCGTTGGATTTCCATACCAATCGCCACCTCCACCATATTTTAACACGGCCAGAGTCTGGCTATAACTACTTGTTATTAAAACCAAAAAAAATGGCATCATAAGGTATTTAAAAAGTCTCATATACGGCATTGGTTAAAGTGCAAGCCAATAAAGCCGCAGTTTCTGTTCTAAGTCGATGATCTCCTAGATGTATGGGTTCAAACCCATTAGCTAAAGCCATCTCAATTTCATCTTCCGAAAAATCCCCTTCCGGACCAATCAGTATAAGTGTATTTTTTCTTGGGTTGACCACTTCCTTTAAAAGTGTTTTAGTACCTTTTTCACAATGCGCGATCAACTTGTTACCTTTAAAATCTTGACTCAAAAATTCTATTAGTCTTGTTGTTTCATTTATTTTTGGAAGATATGTGCGCAAGGACTGCTTCATAGCCGATTGCACTATTTTTTCTAATCGCTCGATTTTCAGAATTTTTCTCTCGCTGCGTTGCGTTAAGATAGGAGTAATGCTAGTTAGGCCGATTTCAGTGGCTTTCTCCAATAACCATTCGAAACGGTCTGTCTTTTTTGTTGGACAAACAGCCAGATGAACTTCTGTTGAGTTTGGGGGTGTAAAGCGCTCTTTCCTAATAATGACTTCACAAATTGATCCCAATTGACCACGAATTTCACAATCAAACAAATATCCCGAGCCGTTTGTAATAAAAAGCAGGTCACCAGGATTTTTCCTTAATACTTTCAAAATATGCCGACTCTCAGCCTTGTCAAAAGAGTGAGTTTTTGAGCCAGGAATGATTTTTGGATCGTAGAATAGTTGCACGACAATGGTTTGAGTATTCTTCAAAGATACCAAAACTTAGATTCTCTTGATGATAATTTAAAATTTAAGTCTTGCACTCACATGAAGGTTGTTAGAACCGGAAATACCGCTTTTAAGTTTCAACTGACCTGCTATTCCAATCATGGCTGCATTATCCGTTGTGTATTCAAATTTAGGTATATAGGTAGTCCAGCCATATTTATTTTCTCCAGAACGGACAGCCTCTCGAATGCCGCTATTCGCCGAAACACCACCACCAATGGCGACATGATTGATGCCCGTTAATTTAGTGGCCTTTATCAATTTATCCATAACAATCTCGACAATAGTGTATTGAATTGAAGCACAAATATCATTGAGGTGCTGGTCGATAAAATCGGGGTTGGTTTGGGTTTCTTTTTGCAAAAAGTATAAAATAGCTGTTTTTAATCCTGAAAAGCTAAAGTTTAATCCATCGACTTTCGGCTTTGGAAAAGAAAAAGCTTTAGCATTTCCGAGCTTTGCTCGTTTGTCAATTTCTGGACCGGCGGGATAACCTAAATGAAGTAATTTTCCGCTTTTGTCGAAGGCTTCGCCTATGGCATCATCAATTGTTTCTCCGAGAATCGTCATATCGAAATAATTATCAACCCTCACAATTTGAGTATGTCCACCAGAGATGGTTAATGCTAAAAATGGAAAAGTTGGGGACTGATGGTTGGCGTCATCAATGAAATGAGCGAGGATGTGGCCTTGCATATGATTTATTCCAATTGCTGGTATACCCATACCTTTAGCCAATCCTTTTGCGAAGGAGGCACCAACCAATAAGGACCCTAATAGACCTGGGCCTTGTGTGAATGCAACTGCGTTTAAATCACTTTTTGAAATGCCTGCTTGTTTTAAAGCAGCATCAACTACGGGAACAATATTCTGCTGATGTGCTCGAGACGCCAATTCAGGAACAACACCACCATATGCTTCATGTACTTTTTGGCCAGCAACCACATTGCTCAATACCAAATTGTTACATAATACAGCGGCTGCTGTATCATCGCAACTTGATTCGATGCCCAAGACGTAAATATTTTCTGACATGGCTTTAACAGTTAGGCATAATAGTTGTTATTTTGTGTAATTCAAATGGACTAACAAAGAAACAAAAAATCGCTGTTAGTGCGCAAAGCTTGTGAAGTTTTAAAGCGTTATAAATGCAAAAATGACCGTTAAAAAAAACAAACGAATTTGGAAGTGGATAAAACGGAGCATTATTGTTATGTCTGCTTTAGTTGTGTTACTTTCCTCTTTACTATCTTTTGATTTTATCCAAACCGGTTTGGGCCATTATGCAACAATAAAATTGAATGAGCGGTTTGGTACAGATTTTAACATAGGTAAACTAACGTTCAACTTCGGGGGACAGATTGTGTTTAAAGATATTCTCATCAAAGATCACAATCAGAATGAGTTAATTGCTGTGAATCAGCTTGAAACTTCTATTTTAAGTTTTAGCAGTGCTGTTAGAAATAATTTGCACTTTGGGGCTATTGATCTGGACGGCTTAAATTTTAATATGATAACCTATTTAGGAGAGGAGGAGTCTAATTTAGACCAATTTGTAAATAAATTAGCGGTTAGTCCTAGGTCAGACAAATCAAAATCAACTTTCATGATGACGGCAGAAACTATTAATATTGAGAATTCGTTCTATGTCATCAAAGATGAAAATAAAAATAGTCAAATTGATTTTGATGAATTGTTTTTGACAACGTCTGATTTTCTCATTGAAGGACCGAATGTTTCGATGATAATTGATCAATTACGTTTTGTAAATCAAAAAGGGTTTCGTGTCAAAAATTTTTCATCTGGTTTCTCCTACACCTTGACTTACATGATTTTTAAGGATATTAATTTAACGACTGAAACATCTGAAGTTAATGGTCAACTGCGCTTTGACTACAAACGAGAGGACTTGAAAGACTTTAATAATAAAGTTAAAGCTTCTGCGAATTTTGAGAACATGTCTTTATCTTCTGAAGATTTGAGGTTGTTTTATGACGGATTTGGCAAAGATCTGTTCATAGAGGGGAACTCTAAATTTCAAGGGTCACTAAATGATTTATCGGCAAAAGATGTCGATTTTACTTTTAGTAATTCGGGTCAATTGAAAGGTGATTTTCAATTGAATGATCTTTTTACAGCAGACCGCCCATATCAAATTTTCGGAAAAATTGGTCAGTTTGAAGGCAATCAAAACATGATCTCTTTATGGTTACCAAATGTTCTGAGTCCAGAATTGGAAAAATACATAAAACGAGCTGGTACGATTCAGACTTCAGGTGATATTTCTGTAAGCGCCTATGAAATTGATCTTGATTTGAGTTTGACCACTTTTTTAGGCAGCCTCAATTCTGATATTTCTATTTTTCCTCAAGCAGAGCACATTTCTGGAACACTCAGTTTGTCTCGTTTTGACATGGGATCTTTATTAAATGTTGAGAAAATAGGAAAGGTGTCAGGTTTTTCCTCTTTTGACACCAATGGCTTCGATTCAGCTTCTTTTACAGCTAACATCGCAGGAGAATTAGATCGGATAGACCTCAATAGTTACGTCTATGCCAAAACTTCTTTTAGTGGCAAAGCCACACCCAAAGCATATACTGGTCAGGTTAAGTTTAGAGACCCTAACCTGAATGCCAATTTTGATGGTTTAATATTGTATAATGGCGGTCAAAATCAATATAAATTTGCCGCACACGTCTTACAATCCAATTTAAAGGCACTAAATATTGTAAACAACGATAAAGAGTCTGTGTTTTCTGGACATATGTTGGTTGATACTGAGGGTAAAAATGTTGATGATGCTTTAGGTATTGTATCTTTTTATGATATTTCCTATAGAAATCAAGACGGTAATTATGTTTTTCAAAATTTTGACATCACTGCAGCTCAAGAAGAGGATTTTCGCATCCTCAAAGTCAATTCGCCTGAAATCATCTCTGGGCAGATTAAAGGTCTATTTAAATTATCCGAATTGAACAAGCTGGCAAGCAATGCACTAGGACACATTTATGATATTGGAGACGAGTATGTGGTAACACCGAATCAGTCATTGGATTTTGATTTTGTGGTTTATAACAAAATAGCCAAAGTCATTTCTGAGTATCTCAACATTGGAGAAGATGGAACTTTACGCGGTCATTTAGAAAGTGATTCTCAAAAATTTAAGGTTAATTTATATGCGTCACTTATTTCATCCAAAGGCTTTTCTGCCGATCATATTTCTTTAGAATTAGATAATGATAATCCTTTATATAACACCTTTGCTGAGATAGGTCAGTTGCGCACACCTTATTTTAACGCTAAAGATTTAAGCCTAATCAATGTTACACGAAGAGATACCCTTTTCGTCAAAACCCAATTTAAAGGCGATGGAGCTGCATCAGATCGATATGATGTGAATCTTTATTATACAAAAGGTGAACAAAACAAATCTATTTTAGGATTTAGAAGATCTAACATAGTCTATCAAAATATCCCTTGGATTATAAATCCAAATCGAGATAACAATCATAAAATTGAGTTCGATAATACTTTTAACAACCTCCAAGTTTATCCAATCACTTTGGTACATGATGAAGAACTCATCCGCATGAGCGGTGAGGTGTTTTCAACAGACGAAAAATCTTTCGATATTGATTTCTATCAGGTGAATTTAGAACATGTTTTACCTAAAATTGACAAGTTTGAAATGTCAGGAATTGTTAATGGTAAATTGTCTTTGTTTCAAAAAGATGGTACTCTAAGTCCTGTGGCAGATATTTCAGTTGCAAATTATATGCTTAATGGCTTTGGAGTGGGTGCTTTTGAAACACAAATAACAGGGCTATCTGCTAAAGAATACGCTGTAAAAGCAATTTTAGCAGATGACTTTTTAGAGACTATGACAATAGATGGGACAATCAATTTTGACAATACAGCTCAAAATCTAAACTTAGAATTACAACTCAACGAAGCATTGTTAGACCCCTTAACACCTTTAGGAGGTGAAATTATATCAAACATTAGAGGTGATGTCTCTGGAATGGTATTCGTTTCTGGTGGATTTGATGCACCTCAATTTGATGGCGACCTCGTTTTAAAAAATGCGGGTATGACTGTACCTTATTTGAATATAGATTATAGTTTTCAAGGGAACACAATGCTCAAACTCCAAGAACAGTCTTTTGGTATTAGTAATTTGGAATTGGTCGATACTGTTTTCGAGACTAGAGCCGAAATGAATGGTTTTGTAAGGCATTCTAATTTTAAAAATTGGATATTGGATCTTGATATTTCATCGGATAGAATGCTGGTTCTAAATACTAATAATGATAAAAAACCCTTGTATTATGGATCCGCTTTTGTCGCTGGAGATGTTGGAATTAAAGGCCCTGCTGAAGCTTTGATTATCAAGGCTGAAGTATTGACAAAAAAAGGGACAACCTTTATTATCCCACTAAATGACACCCAGATTTTGAGCAGCAGTAATTATTTAAGTTTTTTAAGTCCTGACGAAAAATTCAACACCGATGCTACTAGCCGTGTAATATCGGAAACTTACTCAGGACTCGAACTCGATTTTGATCTCGAAATTGATGAAACTGCTGATATAGAAATTGTGTTAGACGCACAAACTAAAAGTGGTATACGTGGATATGGAAATGGTGGACTTTTGGTACAGATTAACACCAATGGAAAGTTCAATATGTATGGTGATTTTATTGTCAAAGAAGGTGTTTATAATTACATTTATGAACCAATTATACGAAAAGAATTTAAGGTTAATCCTGGAGGAACAATAGTTTGGGATGGTGAACCCACCAAGGCAGCGATTAATGTCACTGCGGTCTACAGCCAGCTTCAAGCTAATCCTTCCATTTTATTGGATAATCCAATCAATCGAAGCATTCCTGTGGCGGTCGAAATACAATTAAGTGGTCAGCTGGAAAGACCAGAACCAACATTCGATTTAAGATTTCCGAACGTCAATAGTGCTCTCAACTCAGAGTTAGGATACCGTTTGAATGATAATGAGAGCAAGCAATTTCAGGCTTTATCCCTATTGGCAACTGGAGCATTTACCAATCAACTCAGACTCGACGAACAGGCTGTATATGGGAATCTGGTGGAGCGGGTAGCGGCAGTTGTAAATTCTGCGCTCTCAGGGGGTGATGACGTTATTCAATTAGGATTGGACTATCAAATGGGTAGAAAAACTCAAGACTACATAACAGAAAACCGTGTGGGTGTTTCATTGTCTGGTAAAATAAGTGATCGGGTGTTATTTAATGGAAAAGTTGGTGTGCCGTTTGGTGGGGTTAATGAAACTGTTGTAGCGGGTAATTTTGAGATTCAGGTACTGCTTAATGAGGAAAGGACACTTACTCTCAATATTTTTAACAAAGAAAACGACATTCAAAATTTTGGAGAGGCCATATTCTTTACTCAAGGCGTGGGTTTATCCTACGATGTGGAATTTGATAACTTAAAAGAATTGCTCCAAAAAATATTCGATTCAAAACAAAGTAAAAAGAATACAAAAGAGGAAATAAACAAAAAAACTTCTACGGGTCCACTCGAGGGTTTTATGACATTTGAGAAAGATCAATAGGTTGTAATGTTAAAAAATAATGGTTCAAAGCATAACCATAACGAGTAAGTTTATTAGATTTGCCTCTCGATTAAAATATGAGATCAAAAATTAAAAAAATTGGCGTTTTTACATCTGGTGGCGATGCCCCAGGCATGAATGCCGCCATACGGGCTGTTGTCAGAACTGCTGCTTTCCATAATATTGAATGTCTCGGAATTTATAGGGGTTATGAAGGAATGATTGAAGGTGACTTTAAACATTTAACGGCTCGTAGTGTGAATAATATTATCAATAAAGGAGGTACGATACTGAAATCAGCGCGATCTGAGGCTTTTAGAACGTCAGAGGGGCGAAGTGCTGCTTACGACCATTTGGTTAAAGCTGAAATTGACGCTCTAGTGATAATAGGAGGTGATGGCTCATTTAATGGCGGACTTGTTTTTCAAAATGAATTTGAGATACCTGTCATAGGAATTCCAGGAACTATAGATAATGACATAGAGGGAACCAATTTTACTATCGGATATGATACGGCCTTGAATACCGTGGTTGAAGCCATCGATAAAATTCGGGATACAGCCAGTTCACATCGCAGACTTTTCTTTGTTGAGGTTATGGGTCGTGATGTCGGTCATATTGCTTTAAATGCTGGTGTTGGTGCTGGCGCAGAAGAAATACTCGTTCCCGAAGAAAATCTTGGATTAGAGCGGTTATTAGAATCCTTGAAAAGGAGTAAGGACACCGGTAAATCATCGAGTATTGTTGTCGTAGCAGAAGGCGACAAGACTGGTAACAATGTCTTTGAACTTCGCGACTATGTTGAGGCTCATTTAAAGGAATACGAAGTTCGTGTATCTGTTTTAGGACATATGCAGCGCGGTGGATCCCCAAGTTGCTTCGATCGTGTATTAGCGAGTAGAATGGGCGTAAAAGCCGTAGAATCATTAATAGAAGGTCACAGTAACGTGATGGTAGGAACCATCAATAATCAAATGGTTTTATCGCCATTAGAAAATGCTGTAAAAGGGAGTACAAAAATTAATCTTGAATTATTAAGAGTGTCCGACATTCTTACCATTTAAATTTAAATATAGAATTAATGACTAAAGTAAAAATTGGAATTAATGGTTTTGGCCGTATCGGACGGATTATGTTCCGCGCAGCTATGAAACGCAATGATGTAGACATCGTTGCGATAAACGATCTCCTGGAAGTCCAGCATTTAGCTTATATGCTAAAATATGATTCTGTTCATGGAAATTTTGATGGTACCGTTGAAGTTGAAAATAACCAATTGGTTGTAAACGGTAAAGTTATTCGAATTACTGCGGAACGTAATCCTGAAAACATCAACTGGGGTGCTTTATATATTGATGTTGTTGCAGAGTGTACTGGTATATTTACAACATTAGAAAAAGCAGAAGCCCATTTAAAGGCAGGCGCAAAGAAGGTAGCTATTTCAGCTCCTTCAGCTGACGCCCCAATGTTTGTAATGGGTGTCAATAGCCATAAAATTAAAGCAACTGATACCATCGTGTCTAACGCCTCATGCACAACCAATTGTTTAGCACCAGTTGCGAAAGTTTTAAATGATGAGTTTGGACTTGTCGAAGGATTAATGACAACGATTCACGCTGCGACAGCCACCCAAATGACCGTTGATGCACCTTCTGCCAAAGACTATCGTTCAGGACGTTCAGCCTTAAATAATATTATTCCTGCTTCAACAGGCGCTGCTAAGGCTGTAGGAAAAGTGATTCCTGAATTGAATGGTAAGTTAACAGGCATGGCTTTTAGAGTACCAACTGTTGATGTTTCTGTTATTGATTTGACGGTACGACTGGATAAGCCAACTTCTTACGACGCCATTAAATCAGCATTTAAAAATGCCTCTGAAGGGAGTCTGAAAGGCGTTTTGAGTTATACAGAAGATGCAGTAGTCTCCCAAGATTTTGTTGGAGATGCTCATGTAAGCTGTTTTGATGCGTCAGCAGGAATCGAACTGAGTCCAACGTTTTTCAAAATTGTATCGTGGTACGACAATGAGTATGGCTATTCTTCAAAGCTTGTAGACCTTATGGTTCATATTGCCTCTAAGGTTTAATTCAACGCCAGGTGATAGTTGTAGCAGATAGTGGTTCAACCAAGTGTGATTGGTTGTTGGTAGACGAAAAGGGAACACCTTTATTCGAAAAGCAACGTACAAAAGGTTTAAATCCTGCCATTTTAGTGCGTAAAAAATTAAAATCTACCATCTCGAAAAATAAAATAATGGCTGATCATCGTGAGTTGGCTACTCATGTTTATTTTTATGGTGCGGGCTGTGGCACCGAAAAGCCCGCAACTATGTTAACAGAGGTTCTTCAAGACTATTTTCCAAATGCTATTATTGATGTAAAAGAAGATACTTATGCTGCGGCTTATGCCTCGGTTGGAGCTGAAATGGCCCCTGCAGTTATTTGTATTCTTGGCACTGGGTCAAATTGTAGTTTTTTCAATGGAAAAACATTGGATCAACGTGTAACTTCTTTGGGTTATGCCGTCATGGATGATGCCTCCGGAAATTATTTTGGTAGGCGTTTATTACGAGATTATTACTTTTCGTTGATGCCAGAAAATCTGCGTGTTTCTTTTTCTGAACGTTATGACCTAAGTTCTGATGTGATCAAATCGAACCTTTATAAGCAACCTAATCCTAATGCTTATTTGGCATCATTTGCAGAGTTTATGTTTCTAAATAAGGAGTCTGCATATATTGAGAATTTAATAAAATCTGGAATCCGTGAGTTTACTACAACCATGATTTATCAATTTAAAGAATATCTTGGTAAACATCCAGTACATTTTGCAGGTTCAATTGCTTTTTTTGCTCAAGACGAAATTCGTGAGGTGGCCAAGGAAATGGGCTTTACAGTGGGAGTTTTCGAAAGACGTCCGATTGAAGGTCTTATTCGATATCATGTTAAGCAGCTTAATAAAGCTAAAAATTAGCGTATCGCAATCATACTTATTTCAATATTGACATTTTTTGGTAAGCCCAGAACGGCAACGGTTTCTCTTGCTGGAGCTATACTATCACAAAAATAACTGCCATATACGGCATTTACAGCCTCGAAATCTTCCATTTTTTTTAAAAAGATTGTGGTTTTTACAACTTGGTCTATTGTCATGTCGGCAGCCTTTAAAACGGCTAAAATATTTTTCATAACCTGATGTGATTCGGCCTTTATATCATTTAAAACCAAATCATTTGTAATAGGATTAATGGCTATTTGACCAGACATGTATAATGTGTCACCCTTTAAAATGGCTTGATTGTAAGGGCCAATTGGCTCTGGTGCGAATTGAGAAATGATTGCTCTTTTCATAGGTAAAAATGATTAATAATTACAATTGTTGGTCGCGTTGACGTCTCTTGTCATATTTGATGTCACTCAGAACTCCTGATTTGATGCCAATAAAGAAATTCCACTGTTTATAGGTACTGAAGGGTACCCATGAAAAATTCATACGCCATGACAGTAAATCACGTTCAAAACGCAATTGAGTGAAAGTAAAACCATTATTTTTCAAATCATAGCCCGAAGAGGCACCAATGCGCCAACGTGGAGAAATTTCAACATCACCAGAAAACATAAGAGAATGCGACGAAATTTCTTTTTGATCAGCACTATTGTTGTAATTCATAGCATAGGACATTCGTAAGTTCCACGGAATGGTGTAGGTGAACAAAACATTTTCTTCAATATCATCCTCATTATCACCTTGGGACTCTTGACTTGAAAAACGCCGATCTGCAAAATCTTCAGCTCGACCAAAAAGATCATCGTCACGTCCACCGTTTCGAACCGTTTCTGATTGGCTTCGATTGTCCTTATCATCTTTATTCCCTTGGCCACCCGCAAAGTTATAACTCATGTTTATGTTTGCGCTAGTCATACGAAATAGGCCACCGCCATTATTAATGTTGAAAGTGTTTATCTTCCGCTTATTTTCATCCAAAGCATAGGGATCAAAGGTGGCTCCAAAGTTTAAATTTAATGCTTTATTAAACAGTTGTGTGCTTCCGGTCATGTTAACAGGGCTCAAATTCAGCGAATCTGCAGAAAGATTATAATTTGTATTAAAGTTCAAACTATTCAAGATAACAATCTTTTTCGATTCCACCTCAGTACTGTCTTTCGATCGTATTTTAGCTTCAACATTATTGGCAAGTGAAAAACCAATTGAGCTGGAATATCGGTTTCCTGGTGTTCCAAACATCGAGCCTTCAAATCTGGTATATTCGACGTCAGCATTGGTATTGCCATCTGCATCTACGACCTCATAGGTGTCGTAATATTGTGAAAAAGCAGGGTTTATATTATAGCTTACAGAAGGTCGAACGACATGTCGTATCGCTTCAATTTTACTACCCTCCTTAAAATTAAACATCCCATAGCGGGTTGTTCCAATACCTGTACTAAAGTTATAGGTGCGAAAAGCGTCGAATCCCTTTAATGGTGTTATTACTACAGATTGCGTCTCTTGGTCAAACGATTTCCGAATTGTTTCAAAAGTCCAGTTTTCTTGAAAATTGGTACTTGCGTTGACACTCAAATACTTCAAAATTTTAAAATTTGTAGATAATGGGATGGTATGCTGCATCCCCTTCTTGGCACTGTCAAACATTTCCTTTTTAAGAAAGAGCGAGTCTGTGGTTTGAATACGTTGTTCACCGCGAACGCTATATTGCATCTGGATATTCTGAAACACACCTTTTTTACTGCCATCTTTAGCCACAAAGGGAAATACACGACCAACGCTACCTTGAAAAGTAGGTAATGTCAGATTTATTTGTTGGGTATTGGTGTTCTGCGAGTGGGTCGCTGTTAAACTCAAGTTTACCGCTGGCTCTCCAGGAAAAGACTTTGAATAAGAAATCGAAGAGGCAAGGGTGTTGTTTAGGGCACTTGAAATATTCAACTGGTTGATTGACTCTCTAAAATAGGTACTACTTCCTATATTGACGGAAGCAGAAAATCGTGAATTGGGGTTGGACTTAGAATCCTTATTGTGCGACCACCTCAAATTATAAATATTAGATTTCGAATAGTCTGGGAAACCCCTTTCACTAGTAATTAAATTTTCGAATCTAAAACTCAAATCACCATTGAATTTGTAAAGTTTGTTATATTGATTGTCAATTCTTAACCCATAACTTCCGTTGGTGTAATAGTCACCAACTACGGCCAAATCGATATAATCGTTAATAGCAAAATAATAACCTCCATTTTGTAACGAGTACCCACGATCTGTCTGCCCACCTCCATAAGATGGCACAATAATACCAGAGGTACGTTTATTACTCATCGGGAAAAACGCAAATGGGATTCCAATTGGTGTAGGGACATCGTAGATGTACATGTTCGTCAGACCTGCAACCACTTTTTTTCCAGGAACTGCTTTAAATTTCCTCATCAAAAAATAATATTCTGGATCTTCTAAATTGGTCGAAGTGGTAAACTTTCCGCGATCAATAAAAAGAACAGAGTCATTAATTTTTTTGGTTAACTGCGCTAAAATTCGTCCGCCACTTTGTTCTGTTTTAGAATTCCATATTAGCGCTTTTTTAGTGGTAAAATTAAAGCGAATAGAATCTGGCTCAATAACATCGGCCCCTTGCGTAAAAACAGGTGCCTGAGAATAATTTCCTAAGCTGTCTTTGATCCGGCCCGCATTAACCTCGTTGGTTTCGTAATTAATCGTAATAACACCAGCTTTTATGGACATGTCTTTATACTTCACGTCGGCTTGGTCGTAGAGATAAATCGTCTTCTTTTTGGTGTTGATGGAGGTGATACCTTCCGCATTATAGGTCAGAATACCTTCCAAACCACTTTTAGGTTTTTTTATAATCGAGTCTGATGACACGCTAACACTATCTTGAGGAATACTGTTAGGTGTAATTTCGACTGGCTTTACTGTGGGTGGGGTTTGGGCGTAACTGTTTATAAAAACTGTAAAAATCAGCACAATGAAGCAGTAAGTAGCGTTTGTTGACAAAGTATAATCTTGTATTTTTGTAGAAACGGTCTGATTTTTGACTACGCAAAGTTACATATATTTTTGTTCTAATATTTTTTGAATAATGGCTTTAACCAAATTCTTGAATGACTTTTAAAAACATAACTCTTTCAATTTTAATGCCAATACTGCTTTGGTGTTGTATTGCGTTGCATTCAGGTCAAACCTTTGCCCAAGATCAAAGGTTTAAAGTAGTTTTAGACGCTGGCCATGGTGGTGCGGATCCAGGAAATACCGGCAATGGTTTTAAGGAAAGCATCATCTCCTTAAAGGTCGTCCTGGAGGTAGGCTCAATTCTTGAAAAAATACCTGATATTGATGTGCTTTACACTCGAAAGACTGATGTCGCTGTAAATTTGTACGACCGCCCAAAAGTAGCAAATCGTGCGGACGCTGATTTATTTGTTTCTATTCATTGTAATTCTCATTCCTCTCAAGCCAGTGGTACTGAAACTTTTGTTATTGGACCCGCGAGTAATGCGAGAAATTTTGAAGTCGCAAAGCGCGAAAATGAGGTGATATTTTTAGAAGAGAACTATGAAAAAAACTATGAAGGTTTTGATCCAAATTCGCCAGAGTCTTTGATAGGTTTGTCATTAATGCAGGAAGATTTTATTGAACTGAGTATTCAGTTGGCCGGATTGATTGAGTCGAATTTTGTCGATGATGTCAAACGTAAGAGTCGAGGTGTAAAACAAAGTAATTTTTGGGTTTTACATAATACTTACATGCCAAGTGTCTTAATAGAATTAGGGTTTTTGACCAACAATCAAGAAGGCTTATTTTTAAATAGTAAGAGCGGACAAAGTAAAATGGCAGTTAGTATTGCCGAAGCCGTTATAAAATATAAATCTGATTTAGAGAATTTGGGCACTCCAGCTGATGCTGTTGTTGCCAACAAAGCAAATCAACACATACCCGATGCAGATGAAGTACCTAATATAATTTTTAAAGTACAGATTGCGGCAGGATCCAAGAAAATTAAAACCAAAGCTCGAAATTTCAAAGGTTTAGAAGGTGTGTCGGTAACCAATTTAGGAGATTTATATCGGTATTATTACGGTGACACAGCTTCTTATGACCAGGCCTTAGTTCATCAACAGGAAGTTAAGCAAAGAGGATATACTTCAGCTTTCGTCGTTGCTTTTGAAAATGGTGTAAAGATTCCATTAAACGAAGCCTTGGACGCCTTTCGGAATTAAAATTTATGTCTAACTTAGCCTGCAAAATCAACTACTTTTGAAGTTTACTAAAGAAATTAAAACCGCTATCATTGTCCTCTCGGGGATTCTCTTATTTATCTTTCTATACAACTATTTAAAAGGGCAAAACCTTTTAATAGGGTCACGTACCTTTTATGCGACCTATGAAAGCGTTGAGGGCTTGACCAAGTCGGCGCCAATTACGATAAATGGATTTAATGTTGGTAGCGTCGTTGGTATGGAGCTTACACCAAACGGTAAAAGTGTATTATTGACATTGTTGGTTCAAGACGATATTGAATTTTCGAGGAATTCCAAGGCACAAATCTATGAAACTGGATTAATTGGAGGAAAAGCCGTAGCAATTATTTTTGCGGATGATAATGCCCCAATAGCTGTAAGTGGTGATACGTTGAGGGCAGACGTCAAGGATGGATTAACAGAACTTGTAAATCAAAGGTTGACACCTCTACAAGAGAAGATTGAAAAAATGATGGTCAGTGCTGATTTATTATTACTCAACGTCAACGATATTTTCGATCAAAAGACCAAGAATCACATTAAAGGAAGTGTCGCTAAACTTGACAGCACAATGGCAGCTGTGCAATCTTTCTCAGCTTCGTTGCAGATGATTTTGGAAGACAATAAAACAAAATTAACCAATGTCTTTGATAATGCAGAACGCTTTACGGGTGATTTGGTAGCCATTTCGGACACTCTCACTCAGGCTGATTTGGCTGGAACGGTTAGTAGGCTCAATAAGTCTTTGACTGCAATGAGCGCACTTTTAGAAGCTATCGAACGTGGAGAAGGTTCGGTTGGAAAGATATTGAAAGATGAAAAACTTTACGATAACATTGAAGGTGCTACGGTTCAGCTCGAAGCCTTATTGCAGGATATGAAACTTAACCCGAAGCGTTATGTTCATTTCTCCTTATTTGGCAAACGACCAAAAGAATACGATGATAAAAAGAATCAAGAACTTGATAACAAAAAATAAATATGGCTTATCTTCCAAATGCTATTTTTGCAGTGGTTCTAGTTTCAGGTGTATTACTTTTCTTAAGGAATATTAAGAAATTAAAAAGGAATATTAGCCTCGGCAAAGATGTTTCAATTGATGGCTCGAAAAAGGAACGCTGGCAAAATGTTATACTTATTGCATTAGGTCAAAGTAAAATGGTTCGACGTCCTGTTTCAGGTATCATGCATATTATTGTTTATATAGGTTTCATCGTCATTAACATTGAAGTTCTTGAAATTGTTTTAGATGGTTTATTTGGAACTCATCGTTTGTTTTCTCACTTTGGATCGCTTTATGGCGTCCTTATCGGAACCTTTGAAGTTTTAGCTGCCTTAGTTCTCTTTGCGGTTATCGTTTTTTGGTGGCGCAGAAATATTCAAAGAATTGCTCGTTTTTTCAATCCCGAAATGAAGGGTTGGCCAAAACATGATGCCAATTTCATTCTGTACTTTGAAATGGTATTGATGACACTTTTCTTAGTGATGAATGCCACGGATATGTCATTTCAGAATATGGCGTCAGGTAACGTGATCAGTCAGTTCATAGCACCTTGGTTTTCAAATCTTCCAGATTCTTCTATCCATTTTATTGAACGCGCTGCTTGGTGGTTACATATCGTAGGTATTTTGGTGTTTCTCAATTATCTATATTTTTCTAAACATTTGCATATTTTACTTGCATTTCCAAATGTCTATTATGGCAGTGTGAGTCCAAAAGGACAATTAGATAATATGCAAACAGTGACCGATGAGGTCAAATTAATGTTGGATCCTTCGGCTGATCATTATGCAACGCCTGCCAATGATGCTGTTCCTGAAAAATTTGGAGCTAGTGATGTGCAGGATTTAAACTGGTTGCAGCTTCTAAACGCATATTCATGCACCGAATGTGGTCGTTGTACATCGGAATGTCCAGCTAATCAAACTGGTAAATTGTTGTCTCCGAGAAAGGTGATGATGGATACGCGCGACAGGCTTCAAGAGGTTGGAGATAATATTGATGCCAATAACGGTACTTTTCAGCCCGACGGCAAACAACTTTTAGGAGATTATATCACTACTGAAGAACTTTGGGCGTGTACGTCGTGCAATGCTTGCGTAGAGGCTTGTCCAATTAGTATTAACCCTTTGTCTATTATCATGGATATGCGGCGCTACCTTGTAATGGAACAATCAGCTGCACCCATGGAATTGAACAACATGATGAGCAATATTGAAAACAATGGTGCTCCATGGCCGTATAACCAAATGGATCGATTAAATTGGTCCGAAAACAAATAAAACAAAATAATGTCAAAGATATCAGGAGCCGACAAATGGCTAAAAGAAACATCAGAAGGAGGACATAAAATCAGTCCGATTTTACCCGACGAAATCAAAAACTACCTCATTGATATTGATGGAACTATTTGCGACGATATACCTAACGAAGAGCCTGAACGCATGGCAACAGCCAATGTTTATCCAGATGCTTTAGAAACACTTAACCGATGGTATGATGATGGACATTTGATTTGTTTCTTTACATCCAGAACAGAAAATCACAGAGAAGTCACTGAAACTTGGCTTAATCAACACAACTTTAAATATCATAGTTTATTGATGGGGAAGCCAAGAGGAGGTAATTACCACTGGATTGACAATCATCTGGTGAAAGCTACAAGATACAACGGTCAGTTTACCGATTTGGTTGAAAAAGAAGTGACCATTCAAGTTTTTGATGATCAAGCTTAATTTACTATCATGAGTGAAATAATATTTGTTCCGACAATGGCAGATTATCAGGCCCAAGGAAAGCAGCCAGAGGTTTTGTTTTGGGTTGGGTGCGCTGGTAGTTTTGATGATCGCGCAAAGAAAATCACTAAAGCTTTTGTCAAATTACTTCATCGGGCAAAAGTTGATTTTGCGGTGCTAGGTGCTGAAGAAAGTTGTTCTGGAGATCCTGCAAAACGATCTGGAAACGAATTTTTATTCCAAATGCAGGCCATGACCAATATTGAGACAATGAATGCCTATGGTGTAAAAAAAATTGTTACTGCTTGTCCGCATTGTTTTAATACCATTAAAAATGAATATCCATCTTTGGGTGGGAGTTATGAAGTAATGCACCATACTCAATTTTTGAAGTCATTACTAGACGAAGGACGGTTAACAGTTGAGTCGGGCGAATTTAAGGGAAAACGGATTACATTTCATGACCCATGCTATCTTGGGCGAGCGAATAATATTTATGAGGCTCCACGTCAATTGCTCGAAAAATTAGAGGTGGAGCTTGTTGAAATGAAACGCAGCCGAAAAAATGGATTGTGTTGTGGAGCTGGTGGTGCTCAAATGTTCAAAGAATCCGAAATAGGGAATAAAGAAATTAATATTGAACGCACAGAGGAGGCTCTATCAACAAAATCTAATGTGATAGCTGCAGGATGTCCGTTTTGTAATACTATGATGACCGACGGTGTGAAGGTCAAAGAGAAAGAAGCTGATGTTCAAGTTATGGATATTGCTGAAATGATTGCTCAAGCATCAGACCTTTAAAAACTTAAAATATGTTAGTTCCGTTCGATCAGCTTTCTGAAACCTCACGTGTTTGGGTTTATCAATGCAATCGTACTTTGTCAATTGATGAAATTGCAATTATCAAAACAGAGTTAGACGCATTTTTAGAGCAATGGACGGCTCATGGTGCATCACTAAAAGCCGGGTACGATTTACCGTATCACCGTTTTATAATCTTGGCGATAGATCAGTCCGAAACTGGAGCTAGTGGTTGCTCCATTGACGCCTCGGTGCGATTCATTCAAAGTTTAGAGCAACGTTTTGATGTCGATTTGTTAGACAAAATGAATGTATCTTTTAAACAAGGCGAATATGTAGCCTATAAAACACTATTGGACTTCAGAAAAATGGCAAAAGATAAGGCGGTATCAAAATCAACTATTGTGTTCAATAATCTGGTTAATACTATTGCTGAATACCGAACAGATTGGGAGATTCCAGCCGAGGATAGTTGGCATAGTCGTTTTATCAGCTAACATGACTTTTATGACAATGTCTCGGAATTTTTATATTTTGTGTTTATCTTTTTTTGGGTTGACTTTTTCTTGTTATGCTCAAAATGACCCACTTTTGGCTCTTGATGAATCAGCTCAATTACAATGGGTGGACAGCATTTATGGGAACATGAGTTTAGATCAGAAAATTGGTCAGTTATTCATGATTCAAGTGTTTTCTAATCAATCGACTAAAGATGCACAATTTAACGAGCAGCTTATTAAATCAGCTCAAATTGGTGGTGTCATTTTTTCAAAGGGAGACCCATTATCTCAAGCCGAGTTAACAAATAAATACCAAAAATTGGTCGATGTTCCTATGCTGATTGCTATGGACGCCGAGTGGGGTTTGGCTATGAGGCTCGAAAAGACGCATGCCTTTCCCTTTAATATGACTTTAGGCGCTGTTCAAGACAATGCTCTTATATATGAAGTTGGAAAACAGATTGGAGAACATTGCAGGCGTTTAGGCGTTCATGTCAATTTTGCACCTGTTGTTGATATCAATACCAATCCCAACAATCCCATTATTGGTTCTCGTGCTTTTGGTTCAGATAAAGATCTCGTGATTGAGAAATCTAAAGCTTTTTTAAATGGTTTGCAATCTGAGAATATGCTAACTACTGCAAAACATTTTCCCGGCCACGGCGATACTGACAAGGATTCTCACAAAACACTACCTACAATTGATTTCTCTTACTCAAGAATTGATCAGATTGAACTAGCGCCCTACAAAACACTTATTGATGAAGGTTTGAATGGCGTTATGGTCGCTCACTTAAATGTACCTGCTTTAACCAATAAAGATGGCTTGCCTTCGTCGCTATCGAAACCTTTAATTACAACCTTACTCAAGAATACTTTAAATTTTAAAGGCTTGATTTTTTCTGATGCACTTAGTATGAAGGGTGTAGCAAATTTTGATGAGCCTGGTCGAGTTGATCTACAAGCATTTTTGGCGGGAAATGATGTTTTATTAATGCCTGAAAATGTGCCAAAGGCCATTCAAATATTTAAAACCGCCTTCGAATCCGGTGAATTAGCTGAAGACAGGTTAGCGCATTCAGTAAAGAAAATTTTAAAATCGAAATACAAAGTAGGTCTTAATGATTTTCAACCTATTAAACTCGAAAATTTGTTATCTGATTTGAATCAACCAAAAAATATTGCTCTGAATGAAAAGGTGATGCAAGCCGCAATGACTGTTTTGATCAATAAAGATAACGTCATACCACTTCGGGATCTTGAATTGGAGCGCATTGCTTATGTTCCTCTTGGTGATGGTGAACACGATGTGTTTTTGAGTACTTTGAATAAGTATACAGAAATAACAGTTTTGAAAAACAGCAATTTAGATGATCTAAATAGGCAACTTCGAGAATTTAGCAAAGTCATTATAGGATTTCACAAATCGAGTTCTAGTCCATTTTTGTCCTACAAACTGACTAACAGTGAACTTGTCATGATAGAGGAATTGTCTCGGAATCATCAAGTCATTGTCGCAGTCTGCGCCAATCCTTATGTACTTAATCAATTGAAAACTGTTGCTAATATGGAAGGGCTTCTTCTAACTTATGAAAATAATGATATTGCTCAAAGTCAAGCTGCTCAGCTTATTTTCGGCGCTGTTGGTGCTAGTGGTAGGATTCCAGTTTCTATTGAAGGCCTGTTTTTTAAAGGTCAAGGATTTGAATCAAAACCGTTGAGTCGTCTTGGCTATTCAAGTCCATTTAAAGTCGGTTTAGATGAACAAATCTTAAAAAAAATTGACTCCATTGCGCGATATGCTATAGATAATAGGATGATACCAGGTGCTCAAATACTAGTGGCTAGGCATGGTAGTGTTGTTTACGAAAAAGCATTCGGGCATTTTACATTCGACAAAAAAAGGAGGGTAAGAGTCACCGACATTTACGATCTGGCCTCGATGACTAAAATTTTAGCGACACTCCCATTGGTTATTGAAATGGAAGACAAAGGCTTTTTTAGATTAGATGATACCATAGGAGAACTCATGCCCAAATATAATAACTCTAATAAGAGTAATATTGACATCAGACGCATGTTATCTCATAATTCAGGATTACAATCTTGGATCCCGTTCTATGTTCAAACCCTTGATTCGATAACAAAAGAACCCATTGCTTCATACTTCAGCTCAAAATCGAGCAGCACTCACGGCATTCATGTTGCAAAAAATTTATATCTGCTGAACTCTTTTAAAGACACTATTGCGAACAGATTATTAGAAAGTGAATTACGAAAGACGACAGATTACAAATACAGCGACCTTGCATTTTTTCTATTAAAGGAATTTGTTGAAGGGGCATATGGACAGGGACTTGAGGATCTCGTTCAACGACATTATTTTAAATCACTCGGTGCTAATTACACGGGTTACTTGCCATTTCTGTGGCATGATTTGGGAAATATCGTTCCAACCGAGATTGATAATTACTTTAGATTTAGAGAGATTCGAGGTTTTGTACACGACCCAGGCGCTGCTATGCAAGGCGGTGTCGGAGGTCATGCTGGATTGTTTTCGAATGCAAATGATGTTGCTAAAATTATGCAAATGTTTTTACAAAAGGGTTTTTATGGTGCGCGACGTTATTTTAGTGAAGCCTCATTTGATCGCTTCAATACCTGTTATTTTTGTGAAGAAGATAATAGGCGCGGCGTGGGCTTTGATAAACCACAGCTTGAAGAAGTTGGTCCTACTTGTGATTGTGTTTCTATGACGAGCTTTGGGCATTCTGGTTATACTGGAACATTCACATGGGCAGATCCAGAAGAGGAAATTGTATATGTGTTTTTATCAAATCGCACATATCCTGACGACAAAAATAGGGATCTGATCAATTATGATATCAGATCTGAAATTCAAAGGGTGATTTACGAAGCCATTTTGAAAGAATAACTAATTTATATTTATGAAAATAGGAATTGTTTGTTATCCCACATATGGGGGTAGTGGTGTTGTCGCAACAGAGCTGGGTCTGGCATTGTCTCAGAAAGGACATGAGGTTCATTTTGTGACTTACAGCCAGCCCGTAAGATTGGATCTATTGAACCCAAATGTTCATTTCCATGAAGTACATGTACCAGATTATGCATTATTTCATTATCAACCCTATGAATTAGCCTTGTCCAGCAGACTGGTCAATGTGATAAAAACCTATGGTATTGATGTTCTTCATGTACATTATGCTATTCCTCATGCCTACGCTGCCTATATGACAAAAAAAATGTTAGAGGACATTGGTATTGCTTTACCAATTGTAACCACCTTGCATGGTACGGATATTACTTTAGTGGGAAGTCATCCGTTTTATAAAGCAGCAGTTACCTTTAGCATCAATCAATCGGACGTCGTTACCACTGTATCTGATAGTTTAAAAAAAGATACAGAAAAACTTTTTCAAATACATAAACAGATTAAGGTCATTCCTAATTTTATTGACCTAAAAACTCATGTAAATCCTCAAAAGTGTGAACGCCATATTTTAGCTGAGCCTCATGAACGCATCATTTCTCATATTAGTAATTTTCGACCAGTTAAACGCATCATTGATGTGATTAAAGTTTTTAAAAAGATTAGAGAGAACATTCCTGCAAAACTAATTATGGTAGGAGATGGTCCAGAAAAAGAAGGGGCTGAGCAATTGGTTCAAGATTATGGTTTACAGAATGATGTTGTTTTCCTTGGAAAAAGTAGAGAAATCAATCAGGTACTTTGTTATAGTGATTTATTTCTACTTCCATCGGAGGCAGAGAGTTTTGGTTTGGCCGCACTCGAGGCCATGGCTTTTGGTGTTCCAGTTCTTTCCAGTAATACTGGTGGGCTTCCAGAGTTAAATATTGATGGTGAAACAGGATTTTTATGCGATGTAGGTGATGTGGATGCTATGGCAAAACAATCACTTAAAATTTTATCCAAAACTGATGTTTTAGATCGTTTTAAGCAAAATGCAAAGAAACGTTCGCTCTCATTTGATATTCACGATATTGTTCCAATGTATGAGACTTCCTATAAAGACGCTATTCGCTTAGTTCAAAAGTAGAAGGTGTATTTAAGCCGTTTGTTTTTTGTAAATTTGACCTTATGGCAGGTAATTCTTTCGGAAATTTATTTCAACTTACCACTTTTGGTGAATCACATGGCCCTGCCATTGGAGGTATTATAGATGGTTGCCCTGCCGGAATTTCTTTAGATTTCTCGGCCATTCAGAAAGATTTAAAACGACGTAGACCTGGCCAATCCAAAATCGTGACGGCTAGAAATGAGGAGGATCAGGTCATTTGGTTGTCTGGCATATTTAATGGCATTACTACAGGAACTCCTATCGGTTTTCAAATATTGAATAACGATCAAAAATCAAAAGATTATCACCATATCGCATCTGTCTATAGACCAAGTCATGCGGATATGACGTATGAAAAAAAATATGGCATCAGAGATTATCGTGGAGGTGGACGCAGTTCTGCGCGTGAGACAGCTTGCAGAGTAGTGGCAGGTGCTATTGCCAAACAAATTTGTCCCGAAATCAGTTTTAAAGCCTTTACATCGGCGGTGGGTGAAATTGAGCTAGACAAACCTTATGAGCAACTGGATTTTAATCTCATAGAATCTAACGATGTCCGATGTCCAGATGCTGCTGTAGCCAAGAAAATGATCTCCCGGATCAAGGAGATTAAGAAAAATGGTGATACTGTTGGTGGTGTTGTGAGTGGCATAATATCAAATGTTCCTGCGGGACTAGGAGAACCTGTTTTTCAAAAATTGCATGCTGAGCTTGGGAAAGCGATGCTATCCATAAATGCGGTTAAGGGGTTTGAATTTGGAAGTGGTTTTGCTGGCACTAAAATGTTAGGAAGTACTCATAATGATCAATTTAGACCAGACGGTTCAACCACTACGAACTATTCTGGAGGCATCCAAGGTGGCATAAGTAATGGTATGGACATCCATTTTAAAGTTGCCTTCAAACCCGTCGCTACAATTATGAAAGCACAAGAAACCATTGATCAAGAAGGTAAAACTATTAGTATGCATGGCAAAGGACGGCATGATCCTTGTGTGGTGCCAAGAGCAGTGCCAATTGTAGAAGCTATGGCTGCACTTGTCATTGCCGATTTCTATTTAATGCAGCATATTTATCAGTCCAGCACACAATTCAAATATGAAAAAGGAGTTAATTAATTCGACCAAAATATAATGAGCATTCAAATGAAAAAATGGCCTTTACATTGGAAAATATTATTCGGTATGTTGCTGGGTATTGGATTTGGTATTACGCTGACGCAGATCGAAGGTGGTGCTCAATTTTCATCAAACTTCATTAAACCTTTTGGGGTCATTTTCATTAAACTCTTAAAACTAATTGCAATTCCACTAATTGTAGCGTCTTTGGTTAAAGGGATTTCTGATTTAAAAAATATTTCAAAATTCAGAAATATTGGATTACGGACTATTATAACCTATGTGATAACCACCGTAGTTGCCATCACTATAGGATTGACACTTGTTAATATTCTTAAACCTGGAGAGGGTATAGACCAACAAACTGTTGATACGTTAACATCTACTTATGCTAATGACGCCGGAGTTCAGTCTAAAATATCCGAAGCAGGAAGGCAACGATCAAGCGGGCCATTACAGTTTATAGTTGATATGGTGCCAGACAATGCCATCGGCGCTATGGGCGATAATTCATTGATGCTTCAGGTTATATTTTTCACCATTTTCTTAGGTATTTCAATGTTGCTTGTAGGTGAGAAACAGGCAAAACCTCTCAAAAAATTATTTGACTCTTTGAATTCGGTAGTATTAAAAATGGTTGATTTGATTATGCTAACTGCGCCTTTTGCTGTTTTTGCATTACTCACAAATGTAGTGGTTTCCAGCGATAATCCAGATTTACTGTTGGCATTACTTAAATATGCTTTAGTAGTCGTTCTAGGTCTGCTTATAATGGTTGGTTTTTATTCACTTATCATTGCTCTTTATACAAAAAAAAGTCCGCTTTGGTTTTTATCTAAAATTAGCCCTGCCCAGCTATTGGCATTTTCAACCAGCAGTAGCGCTGCCACGCTACCAGTAACGATGGAACGCGTTGAAGAGCATTTAGGCGTTGATAAGGAAGTATCGAGTTTTGTTTTGCCAGTTGGCGCTACTATAAATATGGATGGTACAAGTTTATATCAGGCAGTTGCTGCTGTTTTCATTGCGCAAGCGTTAGGATTTGATCTTACTTTCACAGATCAATTAACCATTGTCGTTACAGCACTGATGGCATCTATTGGCAGTGCAGCTGTGCCCGGTGCTGGAATGGTTATGTTGGTTATAGTGCTTGAATCTATCGGCTTTCCTGCTGATAAACTTGCTGTAGGACTGGCTTTAATTTTTGCTGTTGACCGTCCTCTAGACATGTGTCGTACCGTAATTAATGTCACAGGTGATGCCGCAGTTTCTATGTTTGTTGCGAAGTCTGTCGGTAAATTGGGAGCACCTCATGCTCAAAACTGGAACGATCATTACGACGAAGTCAAGTAACCTAAAAAAATCGTTTTTGATCAGATGTATTATTGAAATGACAGACATCTGTTTTTCCGAACCATTTGTAACGATTTCGAGCTAATATGTCGTATATTCTGTCTCGCCATCTGCGCGGTATAATTATTCCTATTCTTAAGAAGGACCATGGTGATCCTATAATTTTTAATAGTTCAAGTACTGCATCAGATTTTTTAATAAGCTTGTGAGTTGATAAATTATACAATACTACCGTGTCGTTGCCTAGTGATCGAAGACGTGGGTCATTAAAATTGCGATATGGGGCTTGATCGATTGGACAAAATTTAATCAATTCTTGTCGATCCCACCTAAGTATAAACCGGACACCATAATGACACAAGTTGCACACCCCATCAAAAAATAAAATATAATTGGTCATATTTTTGCGGGCTTAACCAACTCAAGTTGTTCTACAGCGGCTTTCGTCGTAAAAGCACCGTAATTAATTAGGGCCTTCCCTTTTTCCAATGACTCGACTGTGCCAATGGCTTTTCCATCAAAGAGACGAACTTCATCACCAATTTGAAGCGCTGGCTTTGCCTTCTCTAAAACTTTTTTTATTTTCTTTTTTTTCTTATTTCTTATAGACTGTATTTTACCTTGAACTTCCTGGCTTATTTGGGCTAAAGGATTATTTTGATTATCCTTTTTAATCGACTTTACATTTTTTCTTTTACTATTTTCCAATTCAACCAGCTGAAGAACTTCGGCCATGAGTTGTTTTTTTCGATGGTGTTGGTCATAACGTTCTCCGATTTGACGAAATTTTTGACCTAAATGGATGAGCCGCTGATTATGGTCGTACAATTCTTGATAACTCTCTAATTTTTTTTGAATTTTAGCGTTAGTTTGAGCCATTTTATCGGATTCTTGTAATTTTTTTATCTGCTCCGTTTCTAACGATTTAGAAATTTTTTCCATTTTCTCTCGCTCCTTTTGAAGCTTTACAATGGTTTTGTCAAAACGTATTTTGCCACTTTCAATTTTCTTTTTTGCCTTGTTTATAAGACTGTAAGGAATACCATTTTTTTGAGCCACTTCAAACGTAAAAGAACTCCCGGCTTGACCAATAATCAGTTTATATCTTGGCTCAAGTGTATTTTCATCAAACTGCATATTGGCGTTGACCAGATTGGGCAATTCATTCGCTAGAAGTTTTAAGTTGGCGTAGTGCGTGGTTATCATACCCATGGCTTGACGCTCATTAAATTCTTCTAAAAACACTTCAGCTAAAGCGCCGCCCAACTCGGGATCGGATCCAGTTCCAAACTCATCGATCAGGAATAAGGTGTTAGGATTGCATTTGTTTAAAAAATTCCGCATCTGTTTTAATCGGTAGCTGTAAGTGCTAAGATGGTTTTCTATTGATTGGTTGTCTCCAATATCACTTAGGATGCGTTCAAAGAAACACATGCTACTGCCTTCTTTGACTGGAACTAAAAATCCGCTTTGCAGCATGAGTTGCAGCAAACCAACTGTTTTGAGTGTAATACTCTTACCGCCGGCGTTTGGACCTGAAATAACGATCACTCTATGTTCCAGATTCATAGTGATGGTTTGAGGATAGGTGGCTAGCCCTTCATTCAAATTCGATAAATATAGTAAAGGATGATAGGCGTTGATCATTTCAACTTCTCTCGTTTCTGAGATATGAGGCAGTACAGCGTTTAAGGCTAAAGCCATTTTAGCTTTGGCTGAAACGACATCCATATCTATTAGGAAAAACTGAAACAGTCGGAGCTCCGGCGCAAATGAACGCATCACCGCGGTTAAAGTCTTGAGCAGTCGAATGATTTCCTCATGTTCTTCGAACTGCAAATTTTGAAGTTCTCTGTGCAATTGAAAAGTAGATTCAGGCTCCATATAAACAAGGCTGCCAGTCTTACTGCTTCCTAATATACTTCCCTTAACTTTTTTGCGATACATCGCTTTTACGGCTAACACACGTCGATTGTCTACTACAGTTTCTCTGATGTCATCCAGAAAATCTAATTTTTGATAATGATCTAGTGCTTTAACAAAGCTGGTGTTAATTTTGCCTTGAACTGATCTTATATCACGTCGAAGTTGAGACAGCAAAGCGCTAGCGTTGTCTTTAACGATTCCAAACTTGTCAATAACGGTATCAACTTCTGTTCTAATGGTTTTATTGGGCTCCATCAATTGGGTGTCTTCGTAAAGAGATGGATAATAATCTTTAAATTTTTTAAAAAAAAGTATTAAAGCATTCGCAGTATCAGCTAAACTCGCGATATTCCTAAAATCAACAATTTCCAAATAGGTATTTTCAACAGACATCATTTTTAATGCTTTGTTAATGTCTTCAAAACCGTGATTGGGAATGGTGTTATCGTTATCGAAACTGGAAAGGTATTCGTTGACCTTATTTAGAGCATGTGCAACATCTGAAACAAGAGTCATTGGTGAAATTCCCATAACTGCAGCATGACCCAATGGTGTGATGCAGTACTCCGCGCATACTTTCCTGATGCTGTCAAATTCTAAATCTTTGAGTGTTCCTGTGCTAACCTGCACCATAGTAAAATGGAATTTGGACAAAGTTAAACAATTTAGATCCCTATTACGAAAAAGGACCGATCAACTGGTCTTGATTTTTATTTTTTGTATATTTATAAATGGTTACTCTAAGATATTTTTAGTACCTCGAATTGCCCTAATTTAAATAGTCTATTATGATAACAAATTCTTGTTTAAAAATTTCAGCCATTTTAGCCGCTCTGTTATGCATTGCTGGTGGTCTTGTGGTCATTTTATCGTCACAAGGTGTTTTGAATGATGATTTTATTTGGACAGGTGTAGGTCTTTATTTTATTGGAAAAGGTGTCTTTGTTGCTCCGATGCTTATGTCACAATCAAAATCTTGCTGCTCCCCTAAATAGAATTGTTATTTTTGAGCATGACTAATACGCTCAGCTTACCTCAAAACGACTGGATCGACTTTTTTAAAAGGGCTTTAATAGATCCTAAGAACAGTGCTTTGTGGGATTTTGTAGAAAACGCCTACGCAACTTCAGTTTGTTATCCTCCAAAGAATCAATTGTTTGAGGCTTTTGTTCAATGTAGTTTTTGCGACACAAAAGTTGTTATTATGGGTCAAGATCCATATCACGGACCAAATCAGGCCAATGGTCTATGTTTTTCAGTTAATAGTGGCGAACGTCATCCTCCATCATTAAGAAATATTTTCAAAGAGTTAGAAGCTGATGTTTCGAAACCATATCCTCTTAGCGGAGACCTCGTAAACTGGGCCAAGCAAGGTGTTTTATTGTTAAATGATGTTTTATCTGTCTCGTCTGGACTTGCAGGGAGTCATCAAAAAATAGGTTGGGAGGTATTTACTAATGACATCATTAACCATATTAATGACAATAAAAATGGGGTTATTTTTTTACTGTGGGGAGGCTATGCTAAAAAGAAAGGTTTAAAAATAGACCGTTCAAAGCATATTGTTTTGGAAACAGGACATCCATCACCTCTGAGCGCTAATAGGGGATTTTGGTTTGGCAACAAGCATTTTAGTGAGGTCAATCGTATTTTAGAAAATCGTTGTGACAAACCAATCAACTGGTGAGCACGTCAAGAGTTTTTTCAATAAGACCGTCAACAACTTTATCCGGATTTAGACTGAATTTACCATCTGATCGGTTGGCTAAAATGGCATTTAACGATAGAGCTCGGTGACCTAAAAGCTCTGAAAGTCCATAAATCATAGCTGTTTCCATTTCCAAATTGGTCAATCTTAATCCTTTAAACGAAAAGCTTTGGAGGTCATTGTAGAAATGAGGTAAGCTGCTCTTAAGTCGGATTTCCCGACCTTGAGGTCCATAAAATCCATCAGCTGTAACGGTAATCCCTGTATAATCAATATACGGCAAAAACTTCTTTATAAGGTAATCATTCCCTTTTACTAAAACCGGTTGTGCTAATCCTTTAGGAGTTTGACGATGTAAATTTAGTGCACGTTCAAATTCTAAATCTCCCTTCAGTCCGTCGTAAGACCTTAATAATCCGCCCAAATGCAATCCGTGCGTACTCATTAAGCTAGAATCCACCTTAATATCAGGCTGTATCGCGCCTGAGGTACCGATGCGAATGATATCTAAAGTGGTTTGAGTTTTGAGCTTTTCTCCAGTATTTAAATTGAGGTTGACTAATGCATCCAACTCGTTCAGAACGATGTCTATATTACCAACTCCAATTCCTGTTGATATGACACTAAGTTTAAAACCCTTGAATACGCCTGTATGCGTTACAAATTCACGTTTTTGAGTGTGTACATCAATACGATCAAAGTGCTTTGAAATACGTTTCACACGATTTGGATCGCCAACAAAAATAACCGTTGTTGCAATCTGTTCGGGAAGTAAATTGAGATGGTAAACACTACCATCTGGATTCAGAATAAGCTCAGTGCTCGACATATTATGTAGTTTATCCACCCACGCGCTTAACTATAAATCCCAATGATTTTAAAAAGGTCATAACTCGGTCACGCTCGGAGGTTTGCAATATGATAATATCATCTTTAGCACTGGCACCAACATGAAATTCTCTTTGCAGTATTTGAGTCAATTTTTTAAAGTCGTTGGAGGTTCCGTTATAATTTTCTAAGAGTGTGATACCCTTTCCTTTGCGTTTTTCGTACTTACAAATAATTGGATCGTCTTGCATCCAAAAACCAGCATCTGGTATCTGATGTTTTTGGACATTTTCAGGTTCATGGTCTGGAAACAATTGTCTTAATTGTTCTTGTAAATCCATGCTGCTTTATTTTTTTAAGCCTAATTCAACAAGTCTCTCGTCAAGGAAAGCCCCGGCAGTAATGTCTTCAAATCTTTTTGGGTGATTCTCGTCCACCCACTGTTTTAATACATTTAAAGGCATTTCACTGATTGGATGCATGAAAAATGGTATCGAATATCGCGACTTGTTCCATTCTGGTTTGGGAGGGTTGACAACACGATGTATGGTAGATTTTAATTTATTGTTGGTGTGTCGCGACAACATGTCTCCAACATTAATCATTAGTTGATCCGGCGCAGCGATGGCATCTATCCAATCACCATTAAGATTTTGAACTTGCAGACCTTTGCCATGAGCACCCATTAATAAAGTGATTAGATTGATATCGCCATGAGCTGCTGCTCGTACAGCGTCATCAGGTGCTTCAGTAATTGGAGGGTAATGAATTGGGCGAAGAATGCTGTTTCCATTATGGATAAAATCGTCAAAATAAGTTTCCTCTAATTTTAGATAGAGGGCCAAAGCACGTAAAACATATTTCGCTGTTAATTCTAACTTTTCATAAACTTCCTTACCAACAGAGTTGAACTCTGGCAATTGTGTGACCAATACATTTTCTGGATATTCTTTAGCTCTTTCTGGATCGTCTTCGACATATTGGCCAAAGTGAAAAAATTCTTTGAGATCGCCAATATTTCGTCCTTTGGCACTTTCTTTACCAAAAGAAACATAGCCCCGTTGACCTGCAAGACCTTCAATTTCGTAAGACTTTTTAACCTCCAAAGGCAGAGCGAAAAATAATTGAATTTGTTCGTATAATTTATCAACGAGTTCCTCTTCAAGAAAATGACCGCTCAAGGCAACAAAGCCTATCTCTTCAAAAGATGCGCCAATGGCATTAACGAAGGCCTTTTTTTCAATTGGATTATCCGTTAGAAAGTCGTTTAAATCAACACTTGGAATTTCGCTCATGGTTAAACTATTTATACTTCAAATATAGTAAAATTCAAGAACGCTTAAGATGTTCAATAACTGCTTCTTTTTTCATAATTTTGATCTAACACTACTTTTATATGTCAAAAAAAATTGAGTCACTGTCTTTAATGGACTTTAGTCATTTTTCAGTTTCTAAGTCGCAACAATTGGAGTTGTATAAAAAATTACTTTTGCCAAGGCTGATTGAAGAAAAAATGCTCGTTTTGTTACGACAAGGAAAAATATCCAAGTGGTTTTCAGGAATCGGTCAAGAAGCCATTTCAGTTGGAGTGACATCAGCGCTTAAAGACTCTGATTATATTTTACCAATGCATCGTAATTTAGGTGTGTTTACGAGCCGGCAGGTACCATTATTTAAATTGTTTTGTCAGTGGCAAGGTAAGTTGGATGGTTTTACCAAGGGAAGAGACCGTTCATTTCACTTTGGTTCGCAGTATTTTAACTTGGTAGGAATGATATCTCATCTTGGACCACAGATGGGTGTTGCAAATGGGATTGCCTTAGCTGATCTTTTAAAAATGAACAAAGGTGTAACAGCTGTTTTTTCGGGTGAAGGAGGCACTAGTGAAGGTGATTTTCATGAAGCACTTAATGTGGCTTCAGTATGGAATTTACCCGTTTTGTTTTGTATTGAGAACAACGGCTATGGTTTGTCAACGCCGACTAATGAACAATATAATTGTAAAAATATTGCTGATCGCGCCCTAGGATATGGCATGCGTTCTGTGATTTTAAATGGAAATAATATTCTGGAGGTTTACACGGAAATCTCAAAGATTGCCAAAGAATTACGATTGAATCCAGAGCCTGTTTTAATCGAGTTCAAAACATTTAGGATGCGCGGGCACGAGGAGGCGAGTGGCACAAAGTACGTTCCACAAGAATTGATGGACGAATGGGCGGCCAAGGATCCTTTACAAAATTATCAAAATTATTTATTGGACCATCAACTGATAACAAAAGATGATATTGAACAAATGTCATCTGAAATTAAATCAGATATTGATGGCGCGTTGCAACAAGCATATGCTGCTCCCGATATCATTCCTAATGAAGCTATTGAACTCGCCGACTGCTATGCGCCTTTCCAGTATGAAGATTTTAAAGCTGAAGGACCCTCCAATGAAATTAGGTTCATAGATGCCATTTCTGACGGCTTGAGGCAATCTATGGAAAAACATGAAGATTTGGTTTTTATGGGTCAAGATATCGCTGAATATGGAGGAGCCTTTAAAATATCGGAAGGCTATTTAGAACAGTTTGGAAAAGCAAGAGTAAGAAACACTCCGATTTGCGAATCAGGTATTGTCGAAGCGGCTATGGGACTTTCAATCGGTGGGATAAAAAGTGTTGTGGAACTTCAGTTTTCTGATTTTGTAACATCAGGATTTAACCCTATTGTCAATTATTTAGCGAAAGTACACTATCGGTGGGGTCAAAATGCTGATGTGGTTTTAAGAATGCCATGTGGCGCCGGGGTAGCTGCAGGACCATTTCATTCGCAAACAAATGAGGCATGGTTTACCAAAACACCAGGGCTAAAAGTGGTCTATCCAGCATTTCCGTATGATGCTAAAGGCTTGCTCACTACTGCTGTTAATGATCCTAATCCAGTAATGTTTTTTGAACATAAGGCACTGTATCGCAGTGTAAAACAAGAGGTGCCAGATGGTTATTACACGATTCCTTTTGGCGAGGCGGTTTTACGTCGAACTGGTGATCAAGTGACAATCGTGGCCTATGGCGCCGCTGTTCATTGGGCCATAGCAACTTTGAATGACATGCCATTTGTTTCTGCCGATCTTATCGACCTTAATAGTTTGCAACCCCTTGACACAGAAACTATCTATGCTTCTGTTCGGAAAACTGGTAAAGCTATAGTCTTTCACGAAGACACTATGTTTGGTGGTATTGGTGCTGATATTGCCTCCTTAATCGCGGACAATTGTTTTGAATTCTTGGATGCGCCCGTCAAACGCGTGGCATCTATAGAAACACCAATACCATTTAACCCATTATTGGAAAAACAATTTTTACCACAAGAAAGGTTTGGAAAAACCTTAACCTCAATTCTATCTTACTAATACTAGTTCAAGTAGCCCTTAAATTTTGCACGTCTAGAGAATATTAGTAGAAATAATGAAATGCTAAAAACAACGATTGGCATGGTGCTAAATGCTACTGTCATAGCAACGTCATTCTGTATAAAGAAATCATAAAAGGTCATCGCAAATACGGCAAAAAAGGAAATTTGCATTAAAATTACTGACCAATTTTTTAGAAGTACCAACCCAAGACTTCCAATGAATCCACCAAAAACAGCTATGCCAAAGGCATAAGTGAACCAAGAAGGAATGTTATGCATAAAATTTTGAATGTCTTGAGGATAAGATGAGAGTGTTTCTTCGGTCATTGACATTTCTACAAAAAATTGAAATGCACCAATAGCGTTCCAAAGAAGAGCAAAAATGCTAATAACACGAAATAGTTTAGTAGGGCTTTGAGTTGTAGTCATGATGTTTATTTCAGTTTACCAGACTAAGTTATAAAATTTAAAGATCATCAATAAAATCACCCTAAATTTTGCTCTTGAGAAACTGGCCAGTAGCTGATGTTTTGCAGGCGACCAGTTCTTTTGGTGTTCCTTCACAAACCACATAGCCACCATTATTACCACCATCAGGACCTAGATCAATGATATGATCAGCACACTTAATCAAATCCAAATTGTGTTCTACAACAATTACGGAATGACCATGGTCAATCAAAGCGTCAAATGATTTTAGTAGTTTTTTAATGTCATGGAAGTGTAAGCCCGTTGTCGGCTCGTCAAAAATAAACAAATGCGCATCCGATTGTTGACCTTTTCCCAAAAATGAAGCCAATTTAATACGTTGAGCCTCTCCTCCCGAAAGGGTAGAAGAGCTTTGTCCAAGGGTTACATAACCTAGGCCAACATCTTGAAGCGGCATTAGCTTGTTTTTTATTTTTTCTTCTTGGTGAGATTCAAAAAAGGCAATAGCATCATCGATAGTCATGCTCAAAATATCGGTGATGGATTGGTCATAAAATTTAACATCTAAAATTTCCTTTTTAAATCGCAGACCTTTACAAACATCGCATTCTAACTGGACATCTGCCATAAATTGCATTTCAATAGTGACGGCGCCCTCACCCTTACAATTATCGCATCGACCACCATCAACATTAAACGAGAAATGTTTTGATGCGAATTTGCGTTGTTTGCTCAAGGGTTGTTTTGCATAAAGCGCACGGATGTCATCGTATGCCTTAATGTATGTAACAGGATTAGATCTTGAAGACCGCCCAATGGGATTTTGATTCACAAATTCAACTTGTTTGATCTGCGTTAATGCACCACTAATCTTAGTATGCTCTCCTGGCTTTTCACCATAACCCCCTATGGCTTTCTGAACGGCGGGGTATAAAATTTTGCGAACTAAAGTACTTTTTCCGGAGCCAGATACTCCAGTTATGACAGTTAGACAGTTTAAAGGAAATGTGACATCAATATTTTTTAAATTGTATGCTCGGGCACCTTCAATTTTAATATATGCCGCAGATGTTGAGCGAGAAGTTTGCGGATCAATGGATAAGGTCCCTTTGAGATATTGAGCGGTCAACGAATTCGATGCCAATAATTGTTTGAAACTTCCTTGAGAAACCACCTCTCCTCCAAAAGTACCAGCCTCTGGGCCAATATCAATAATGGCATCTGCTTGACGCATAATATCTTCGTCGTGTTCAACAACAATTACAGTATTTCCGAGATTTCGTAACTCTTTTAAAACCTCAATTAGTTTTTGTGAATCTTTAGGATGAAGACCGATACTGGGTTCATCTAAAATATACATGGATCCAACCAAACTACTTCCTAGAGCTGTTGCTAGATTGATCCGCTGGCTTTCACCGCCAGATAAACTATTCGACTTCCGGTTTAAAGTCAAGTAAGTTAGCCCAACTTTTGACAGAAAACTCAGTCTAGATTTGATTTCGTGCAAAAGACGTTTTGCTATTTCCAACTGATGTTGCTCGAGTTTGAGCTGTTCAAAGAATATTATTAATTGATCTAACGGAAAATCAACCAATTCTGGCAAGCTCATGCCGCCTATTTTAACATATCTAGCTTCAGCACGTAGTCGTGTACCATGGCATGATTGACATATTGTTTTACCTCTGAATCGACTTAACATGACGCGATTCTGAATCTTATATATTTTTGATTCTAGAAAGTTAAAAAATGCATTGATCCCCTTCAAAGATTTAGCCCCTTCCCACAACAGTTTTTTTTCTTCAGTTGTTAATTCAAAGTAGGGACGATGAATCGGAAAATTAAATGCCGCAGACTGAGTGATGAAGCGTTCTTTGTACTTCCTCATGCTGTCACTTCGCCAAGGAACTATAGCATCATCAAATACTGACAGACTTGAATTTGGTATAACTAGAGACTCGTCTATGCCAATAACATCGCCATAGCCCTCGCAGGCAGTGCATGCACCATAAGGATTGTTAAAACTAAACAAATGAACATTTGGCTCTAGAAATGCAATGCCATTTGACTCAAATGAATTACTAAAATGATGTATTGAAAGCTCGTCTAAATTTTCAATTGTACATTTCCCTTTACCCTCATAAAATGCCATATCAACAGCATCTGCAAGCCTGTTGTAAAAATCATCTTCATGTTTGACAATGATGCGATCAATTACAATATGCCACTTTCCGCTCGTATAACTAGATTCGATAGCATCTTCAATTCTTACGACCTGATTTTTGTACTTAAGTCTCGAAAAGCCCAATTGTTGTAAAACCTTGAATTTATCAATTAGTTTTCTGTCTTTTTCTAAGACAATTTCTGAAATTAGTAAAAGTTTACTGCCTTCTTTGATCGATTTAACGAAATCAACGACATCTGAAATCGAATCTTTTTTAACAATTTGCCCTGTTTGAGGATCAATAGTTTGTCCTACACGCGCGAAAAGTAACTTTAGATAATCATAAATCTCCGTGGACGTACCAACTGTAGATCTTGGATTTGTTGTGTTTACTTTTTGCTCAATGGCAACGGCAGGGGATATGCCTTTGATGTAGTCTACTAAAGGTTTGTTCAATCGTCCTAAGAATTGACGTGCATAGCTAGATAAACTCTCTACATATCGCCGTTGACCCTCTGCATATAGTGTATCGAATGCCAAACTAGATTTGCCAGAACCTGATAACCCCGTAATAACGACCAGTTTATTTCGAGGGATAGAAACATCGATGTTCTTTAGATTATGTAAACGTGCGCCTTTGATTAGAATAGCTTCGTGGGTGGCGACGTCCGAATTACCTTTTGGCATTATTTTTGGTATAATTTGCAAAGATACTTAATTGTTTTAGGACTTTATTTATAGTCAAGGAACAATTATTTGACCTAAATATTCTATATTTGTTAGTCTAACAACATAAAAAACAGCTATTGTAAAACATTACACTTTAAAATCTAATCTCAGTACCAACTGTTTAATTCGAAGTGTTATGTATACAAAAGAAACTTCAGACGCTGTTTTAGTATCAGCTTTTATTAATGGAGATGATCAGGCGTTAACGTTACTCTTAAAGAGACATCGCAAACGTATTTTTAATTTTATTTATTCTAAAATCCATAATCGGGACATCTCGGAGGATATTTTTCAGGATACTTTTTTAAAGGTTATTCGGACCGTTAAGTCAGGAAAATATAATGAGGAAGGAAAATTCGTACCTTGGGTGATGCGCATTGCTCACAATTTAGTTATTGATTATTTTAGAAAGCAAAACAGGATTCCTGTTTATAATAATAAAGGGGAATTTGATATTTTCTCTTTAATTTCAGACGATAGCCTAAACGCTGAAAATCGTATAATTAAAAATCAAGTAGAGCTCGATGTGGTAAAGTTACTTGATTTTTTGCCCGAAGACCAGCGTGAAGTTTTGGAAATGAGGCTTTTTAAAGATATGAGTTTTAAGGAAATATCAGAACAAACAGGAGTTAGTATTAATACTGCACTGGGTCGCATGCGTTATGCTTTAATCAACTTGAGAAAGGTTGTTGGTAAACACAAAATTGTACTTACCAATTAAATATAATAAAAAGTTTAAGGTTGCGTTATACAAGTACTTAATAATCTTTTATGGCAAAACTTTACTCTCAAAAATTTCTTCAAAACGATTTTAAACTTGAGTCAATTTCATTTTTGTTGGCTTATGCTCAATCTTTATATATCATCAATAGCGGTGATTTATGTTTTGAGTGTTGTCTGAACTAACGTTTTTTTAATTTGTAATATTTGGCGATCACAGAAGCCCTTCCAATGTTTTTGGTGATAATGTCACGGTCTAAATCCCATCCACGTGCGGGCGAATATTCTCTTCCGTACCAAATGATTTGAAGATGTAGCTTATTCCAAAGTGATTTTGGGAATAATCTTTTAGCATCTTTCTCAGACTGAACGACATTTTTCCCACTACTAAAGCCCCATCGGTATAGTAATCTATGGATGTGCGTGTCAATAGGAAAGGCCGGCACCCCAAAGGCTTGAGACATGACGACACTTGCTGTTTT
This sequence comes from uncultured Flavobacteriaceae bacterium, assembly GCA_943788695.1. Lineage (GTDB taxonomy): Bacteria > Bacteroidota > Bacteroidia > Flavobacteriales > Flavobacteriaceae > JALRKI01. The sequence continues at coordinate 165,575 of CALSRG010000002.1, read as the reverse complement.
GTGACCTACTGCTGGCAATGCTTCGAGAGCTTCAAAGCTTTCTGGCACTTGTCCATCATGTTCATTTAATAAAATATGTGATAGGCCGTGAATACCTTTACTTTTCATCGGAGAAAGACCAACAGGTCGTATGATATCTCTGATTTCTTCAACACTCAATTTAATCATTTCGCTTGGATTATCTGCTTTGGCAAACAAAAGAGGTGTAATTTGATTGACTCTTATATCCGTACTTTGAGCAGATAACAGCACAGCAATTAGGAGCGTATATGGGTCCTTATGATCCAAGGGTATTGGAATTTCAGGATACAATCGATCAAGTGTTTCGATAGTAAAGTCAACTTTTTCTAGTTTGGTCATGAATGCTTAATTTTACCAAAAATAATGAAAGCCATGAATATGTTAAAAGTAGGAGATAAAATCCCAAATGTAACTGTAAATGATGAGTCTGGTAATCCAATAGACTTAACAAGTTTTATGGGGCGTAAATTGGTGGTTTTTTTCTATCCTAAGGCCAACACACCAGGATGTACAGCAGAGGCTTGTGATTTAAGAGACCATTACCAAACACTTCAAAAAGAGGGATATGAGATACTGGGTGTAAGCGCAGACTCAGAAAAAGCCCAAACAAATTTTAAAACGAAATTTAATTTTCCTTATCCCTTACTTGCAGACGTTGACCGTAAAGTCATTGAGGCTTTTGGTGTTTGGGGAGAAAAGAAATTTATGGGAAAAATTTATGATGGCATTCATCGTACAACCTTTGTGTTTAACACGTCAGGAATTGTTGATCGTGTTATTACAAAAGTGAAGACCAAGGAACATGCGACTCAAATTTTAAAACCCTAAGTAAAGTGTTAATTGGATTGACCCCAACCAAACAACTGTCGTTCTTTTATTAAATCGGCAATACCATTAGGTACTTTGTCTTCCCAACCAGTTTCATTGCTATTGATCGCCTGTAAAATGCCTCGTGAGAAAATGCCTAGTAATGAAGGATCATAGGTTTTGATATCTTCTACACGGCCATTTTCTTTAAAGAATTTATAAAGTTCTTTCATTCTAGGGTGTACTTTGAGGTTGTTGCTGTCTTTCAAGCCATCCTCTTCAGATAATAATGGATACAGATAAACTTTCAGATCCTTAAAGAATAGTTTTCCGAAGGCCTCTAGTATACCACCAGACAGATGACGGTAATATTTTTCGTCAAATATCTCAACCAAATTATTAACACCCATGGCCAATCCCATGCGATGTTTGGTGTAGTTTGAGAAATATTCTACAAGTCGATAATATTCTTTAAAATTGGAAATTAAAACTTTATGACCAAGAGCACATAACAAGTCTGCTCTCGATAAAAAATCGACTTCATCAATTTCGCCCTCAGATTTTAAATTGGATAAAGTGATTTCGAAAATGACTTCGGTACAATCTCTGTCAACTTTATTCTCATTGACAAACATCTTCAAAGCATTTTCATACAGATCAATATTTACTTTAGTCACCGGTCTAAAGCTACCTCTGAGAGCCAAAATATTCTTTTTGTATAACTGAGCCGCAGGAAGCACGTTTATGCCTTCTGGAGAGAACATCACAGCGTCAGTCATGCCGTTTTTTACCAATTGAAGACTCATCAATCGGTTATCGACGTTCTCAAAAACTGGTCCAGAGAAATTTACAGTATCAATTTCTAGCTGGTCTTGATTTAGATGATCGTAAAGATACTTCAATAAACTTTTTGGCTCATTGTATTTGTAAAAAGCACCATAAATCAAATTTGTCCCTAAAGTTCCCAAGGTTTCTTGCTGCAATCTTGCATCGGTTTCTTTGAATCGAATGTGAAGAATAATATCGTTATAGACTTGTGTTGTATCAATTTGGAATCGAATCCCAACCCAACCATGACCTTTATACTGTTTCGCGAAATCAATGGTGGTGACAGTATTGGCATAAGTGAAAAACAACTTGTTCGGATGTTTTTTTCTGCTTAACCGCTTTTCTATGAGATCCATTTCATGATCTAACATCTTTTTAAGACGATCTTCTGTGACATATCGACCGTCTTTTTCTTCACCATAAATGGCATCACTAAAGTCTTTGTCGTATGCAGACATGGCCTTAGCTATGGTGCCAGAAGCGCCACCAGCTCTAAAAAACTGCCTAACAGTTTCTTGACCTGCACCGATTTCGGCAAAGGTCCCATAAATGTCATCATTAAGGTTAATGCGCAATGCCTTCTGCTTGATAGAGGGGGTAAGGTCGATTACTTTATCGCCTTTGTGAGTGATTTCCATATTAGGATTCGTTACTAGGCAAAATTATTAATTTATCCGTCCATTGAGAAATATATCCATAATTTTGTTTTGACTCTTTTTCACATTCATTATATGCGAATCACTTTTCTCGGAACTGGAACATCACAAGGGATACCTGTTATCGGGAGTAATCACCCCGTGTGTCATAGTAAAGATTCTAAAGACCGCAGGTTGCGCGTTTCTATTCATGTAGAATGGCATGGGAAATCGTTTGTGGTTGATTGTGGTCCTGATTTCCGACAACAAATGTTAAGTGCTGATATTCAGAAAATTGATGCGCTTTTAATTACCCATGAGCATGCGGATCATGTCGCAGGACTTGATGATATTCGCCCCTATTGTTTTAAACAAGGACCATTACCATTATACACCATTAAACGGGTAATTGATAATCTTAAGGTTAGATTTGACTATATTTTTAAAACGGAAGGAAGATATCCTGGAGTACCCTCATTAATTACCCACATCATTGACAAAGAACCTTTTCAAGTGTTGGGTTTGAATATCGTACCGATTGAAGTGGACCATAACCAGTTAAATGTTGTGGGTTTTAGGTTTGGTGATTTTGCCTACATTACTGATGCCAAGCGGATACCTAAAGAGTCTGAGAAAAAGTTAAAAGGCGTAAAAACATTGGTTGTTAATGCCTTACGACATGAGCCTCACCACTCGCATTTTAGTCTAACGGATGCCTTAGAATTTATTGAGAAAATAGTCCCAGAGAAGGCATACCTCACGCATATAAGTCATCATTTAGGGCTTCATGAACAGGTACAAAATACGCTGCCAAGAAACATCTATTTGGCCTATGACGGATTGGTTTTGGATTTATGATTGGGTCATCCACCGCATGAAATCGGCAAAACTATCCTGTGACACACCATGGCCCATTTTAAATTCGTGGTACTCAAAATTTAAATTTGGAATTGAATTAAGCAATTCGGCAGACTGTTGCGCCCATGATACTGGAATAACTTCATCATCTGTGCCATGAGCAGCATAGAGCTTCAAATGACTAAAATTTTGATTTTTCCATTCTTTTGGAAGGAGGGATTCATTGCAATAGCCACTCAATGCAATAGATTTTAGGATACTGCTCGGATAGGAGAATGTTATGGCGTGACTTAGTATAGCACCTTGACTAAAGCCTAATAATGTCACGTCATTGCTGTCCAATTGTTTTTGATCGCAAATATTTAAAATGAAGTCATAAATCAAGTCCCGCGAAGACTTTGCTTGATCTTCATCACTAAAACGACCTTTTACTTCATCAAAATTGATGGCATACCATGCATAACTTTGCGGTCCTAAATCATAGGGTGCTCGAAGAGAAATGACATGATATTGAGGAGGAAGATAATTTGCGAAACTGAATAAATCACTTTCATTACTGCCATAGCCGTGAAGCAATAGAAGTAGAGGTACTTTCCCCGATGGTTGAGAAGGTGGTCGTTCTAAATAATGAAGGTTCTCCGATGTCATAAGCTCGAAAACACTTTTTGAAATAGAGGTCCAATAAGCGGTATTGTTTTTGATTTTCCTTGAATAGCTGCAAAAATTCCGTAAAAAAACAAAACACCAAAAAACGACCAATAGGCTGCGGTTATTTCCCAATTGTCCATATCGCTGATCACCCTACCGAATGCTAAATAAACCAGCCATAAACCGAATGATTGTCTTAAATGGAACCGTATGAATTCAGATTTGTCTTTGGGCAAAAAGAAAGCAATAACGAATCCGACTAGTGTCAAATAGCCAATGACACTCCAATGTCGGTCGGATAAATTTGTTATCATCTAGAATATGGTTTGAGTGTTATTGGCAATAATTCCAAATGCTTTTCCATTAAATTCATAACCCAAAAAACAACTGTTTTTAGATTTTGACTGCAGTGACTTCGCATCCACCAATTGTTTTTCAGTTGGACTAAAAAGTGACAAATCTGTCATGACACCAATATCTATAGGGTTTGAGTCGATTTGAAAAATAGTTTTACCTTTTGTGAGCAAATCAATAGATGCAGCGGTGGTAAATATAGATTGTAATGCACCAAAAGCTGTTTCTAAACCTATAGTACCAAACAAGGCATGATCAAAGGTCATTAGCTTAGATTCTGGATCCAGTGGATTGTGGTCACTAGTAACCATATCAATAGTGCCATCTTTTAAACCTTCAATTAGGGCACGTTTATCAATTTCAGTTCTTAGTGGCGGGCAAACTTTAAAATTGGTGTCAAATTCTTGTAAGGCCTCATCGGTTAAAACAAGATTATGAATGGCAACACTGCATGTAACCTTCAAGCCTTTTGATTTAGCGTTTCTAATAATATTTACACTTTCGGCACATGAAATGGTTGGGATGTGAAGTCGACCTCCAGTATATGACACTAATTCCAAATCACGTCGAATTCTGCTTACCTCAGAAGTGTAACTCATTCCTGCCATGCCGAGCCTGGTGCTTACTGGACCCTCATGCATCACACCAGATTTTGCCAATTTTGTATCAAGAGGAAAACTCATCACCAATCCATTAAAATCACAAGTGTATTGCAAAGCCAGTTTCAACAATTCAATATTGTCCATGTCTGATTGGTAGTCATAAAAACCAACTGCACCGTGTTGATGCATGTCATACAACTCGGCCAATTGCTGGCCCTCTCCATTTTTTGAAATGGATCCAAGTGGTTTTAAAACAGTGGCATGATTTTTCGCTTTGGTTTTGACAAAATCAACTTGAGCTGGTGAAGATATAATTGAACTCGGATTAGCGTTTAAAACTACTGAGGTAAATCCGCCAGCAGCAGCAGATTTAAGTCCATTTGATATTGTTTCTCTCTCTTCAAAGCCAGGCTCACCGAAAGAAACGCTACTATCAAACCAGCCTTGTGAAATGTGAAGATTAGGCAATTCTACAGCCTGTACGTCTTTTAAATCAATGTGATCTTCGATTTGAACAATCTTAAAATTGTCGATCAAAATGTCTTTTGTTTGATTGTGAAATGGGCTAGAATTATCGATGATGGTGGCTGACTTAAGCAGTATTTTCATCTGTGAGAGTTTTTGTTGTTATTTCATTCAAACGAGATCCTAGCTGATGACATTATTCAAATTTTGTTTTGTCATTTTGCGGACAAATCTATTTTATTGTCATTTTATAAACTTGAGAATCAGCCATTCAGATCCCATAAAAACCAATGCAAAAATAAGAAACCATTTCCATAGCCCCTCTTTTTCTTTTTCTTTTTTTAACACCGACAATGCCTCAGATATATTATTAAAACTTTTAAGGTTACTAAAATGATCTGCGTTGGCATAATTGAATCGATTTTCGCTTCTATTGTAATTAAAACCAATGGCTGATAGTGTGTCACTGTTTTGCCTTGCAAAATAAACGCCTGGCCTACTAGGTTGATTTTTTAATTCAATAGTCGTTCCGCGTGGTGAAATTCTTTGCAGTGGTATAAAATTGAAATTATCATTTTCTAGTCGAATAGCATTTTCGACTTCCTTGGAAGACACGATTTCAATTTTGGTATTTTGACCTACATAGAAATATAACTGATCAGAATGAGTCCCTTGAATTCCAAAGTTATAAAACAAGGGAACGATAAGAGGCGATGAAGTGAAATTGCTGAAGTTGCCTGATAAAGGCCCAGCAAGACACAGAAACTGTGATGATGCCGCAGCGAATGGTGCACCATCTGAATTACTCAAAACCCTATTCAAAACAGGTCTAATTTCAATATTTGTTGAGTAAGTAGGGTATTGGAAATTCTGTACTTCTGTCGAAAACACATTTCGAAACAGTTCATGCTCTTCGTGAACTTTATTGATTGTAAATACTTTATTTGATGTGCTCTTTAATGGTTGATAAATGTTCTGTCCTATTATATTATTATAAGATTTTAAATCTCCATTGATGTTGGGAATCAATACTATGCGACCACCCTCTTTAATAAATCGTTTTAATCGATTTTCTAAATTTGGGCTAATGGTGGATATTTCGCTTAAAATTATTAGATTAAATAAATCTAAAGAGGCATAATCGACCTGATTAGGCTTTTCTTCTCGTATTTCAAATTCGTCTTTGCTGAATATGCGCTTCAAATAGTTTTGAGGAGAATCGGACAGCAAAAGGACATTTGGTTTTGTTTGCGGCTTAATGCTGAAATACAAACTATTATCAAACTGAAAATTAGAATCCTCTACAGTGACATAACCGTTTAATTGCCCTTTGTCTTCAATATTAAAAATGACCTCCGAAGCATTAGAGTCATTGAAGGTGGATTTTGTTTTAAGCTTGTCATTCAAGTACAAACCAATAGGAATGGTGCTGCCTTCAAATCCGATTTGTGAAATTCTACATCCTAATTCTATTGAACCAAAAGATCTCTGTTTAATATAAAGACTATCGATACTAATATTCTTTTCGTCATTTGGGATTAATTGCACTATTTTCAAGGACTGCGCCACATCATCTAATACATTAAAATCAAAAGTATTCTGAAAATCAGATATGATTGTTATATCGATCTTGCTGTTTTCTCTATTCGCCTCCTTATATTTCGAAATGATTTGATCCAAATCAAATGGCTCAATGCTGTAGTCTGATTCGAGAATATCGTTTCTGATTATTTTTAAAGTTGTATCTAAGAAAGATTGATCAATAGTAAAAAATGATAGTGATAGATCATCAGGCAGATCGGTTATAATACTTTGAATAGCATCTTTAAATAAAGAGCGCTGACCATTTAATGCCGACATGCTCAAAGAATTATCTAAAAAAATAAGTTGATGGTTTACTGTCGTATCCTCAGACGATTCCAATTTTGGTTGCGCAAAAGCAAATACCAAACAAGCAAAAAGAGCAGAACGTGACGCAAGTAAAAGCCATTTTTTAACGGATTTACTATGTCTGGATTCTGAATTTATCTTTTTAAGAAATTGAACATTTGAAAATGGAATCTTCTTAAATTTTCTAAATTGAAACAAATGAACCAATAAAGGAATTACTAATAAAAGTAGGGCATATAAATAATTGGAATGTTCAAAAACCATGATTACAGTATTAGTGCGAACTTACTGAAAATTGATCAAATCTTAAGAAACAGTCTGTTCGAATTTTAACAAAAGAAGAAATAATCAGCTTGCTGTTTCAGCGACCTTGTTGTCATGAATTGCCTGATATCGTGTTGTGCATCCTGATTCGCAACGGTAACAATTATTTGAGGCCGTGACATTTGATCAATCGCATTGAAATGAATCATGTTTTTACCATAAATATCTTTGTTGATTTTGTTTGGATTGTCGCACATCCAAGTAAAAGGAATGGCATTGTCTATAAATAGTTTAGCCAAGTGTTTTCCTTTATTTCCTGCGCCCCATATAACAAGAGGTCTGGTACTATTAAAATGTAATTTTTTAAAATAGTCAAATTTCAGATCAAGAAAATAATTTTGAGCATAATGAACATGAGTTCTTGATGTACGAGTAGGATAGTCTCGCCATAAATGAAGCACTTCCGAACAAGGTATGCAAGACAACCCACCTTGGTAAAATCTAAAGGTGAGATCGTAATCTTCTGGATACTGGTTGTAGTCAAAACCGCCACATTTCTCGAAATCTTCTCTAAAAACCATCCAACATGGGGACGGAATTGAGCATTCTTTGTATAGTTCGGTGAAATTATCGCCCTTTGAAGTCAATCCGTTGAGCCATGCCTCGTATTTTGCATAGCCATCACTGATTCCAATTTCAGAAAAATAAGTCACTTGACCTACTGCAACATGGCCAGGACCCCTATCATTTAGCATATCATTTAGTTTTTCAAGCTTTTGAAGGGGCATGATGTCATCACTATCCATTCGTGTGATGAAGTCACCGCTGGATGCCGCATATGCAGTTTGCAAAGCTGGAATAATCCCTTGTCCCAAGTTCTTTAAAAGGTGAATACGATGATCTCTATCGGCATAGGATTGAACAATCCCAAAACTATTATCGGTGGAGCCGTCATCTACGATCAGCAGTTCCCAATTTTGATAAGTTTGATTAACAATGCTATTCAAGCAATCAGAAAGGTATTCGGCTGTATTTTTAAAAGGCGTTATGATGCTAATTAATTGATGACCCATGTTTAAAAGCTTTCAAATACACCCAAACCAAAAAGCGCAAAGTCATATTTAACGGGGTCTTCTGGATCCAGATGCCGCAAGGCTATATCCAATTCTGAAACCGCACGAGCATCATTTTGTTTGCGTTGAAGCAATCCTAATTTTCTAGCAACGCGTCCAGAATGTACGTCTAAAGGACATGACAACTGTCGCGGAGAAATTTGTTTCCAAACGCCCAAATCAACCCCTGTAGTATTGGATCGAACCATCCACCTTAAAAACATATTGATACGTTTAGCGGCAGATTTCTTATTTGGGTCGCTTAAATGCTTTTCACTTCTTTTTGGATGAGGAAAATTAAAGAAATTCTGTTTGAAGCTGCTGATCCCCATCTGTAAATTATCTGGATGATAAAACAGACTTTCTATGCTATGGTGTGTTTTGTAAAGCCGTTTGAGACCCAAAATAAAAGTGGTCAAATCCGAACCATTAAATGTTCTGTGTACAAAATGAGCCAAGGGTTTGAGATCTTCTTTAGAATGATTCATAACAAAATCGTAAGGCGCATTATCCAATAGTGCCATCATGTTATTGGCTGATTTCAAAATACTTTTTCGATTACCCCAAGCAATCGTTGCAGTCAATAAGGCTGCAATTTCCACATCTTGAGTTTCATTAAATCGATGTGGTATTTGAATAGGATCGGAGGTGATAAACTCCGGCTTATTGTATTGGACGACCTTTTCGTCTAAAAACTGTTTTAGGTCAGATTTGGAAAGTGTTTTCATAATCAAGTCACAATTCGACCATCTTGCATGACCAAAGTACGGTCAGCCATAGCAGCGAGTTCGGCGTTGTGAGTGACTATTACAAAGGTTTGTCCAAAGGCATCTCTCAATTTAAAAAACAGTTCGTGAAGTTTTTGTGCTGTTACAGAATCTAAGTTTCCAGATGGCTCATCAGCCAAAATTAGAACAGGGTCATTGACTAAGGCACGGGCTACAGCAACACGCTGTTGCTCACCACCTGATAATTCTTGAGGTTTATGATTTTTACGATCTGACAGTCCCAGATAATCAAGAAGTTCGCTTGCTTTGTCTTCAGCCTCTTTTTTTGATTTACCTGCGATGAAAGCTGGAATGCACACATTTTCGAGTGCTGTGAATTCTGGCAATAATTGATGGAATTGAAAGATAAATCCAATTTGAGTGTTGCGGAATATGGCCATTGATTTGTCAGTCATGTCATTCAACTCAGTATGAGCTACTGTGATGGTTGATTTTGGTAAATCATCAGGCTCACTTAGCGTTCCTAAAATTTGTAACAATGACGTTTTACCTGCACCTGAAGGACCGACAATGGCTATGATTTCACCTTTATTGATTTCTATATCTACGCCTTTTAAAACGTGAAGATTGCCAAAATGTTTATGTATGTTGTGGGTTGTGATCATCTCGTTTAATCATTTGGCTAAAATAGGATTTTCTAGTGGTTCTGTAAAGACGTCAAGTTTCTATTTCCTTGGTTGCGCTAAATAGACTCATTGAATATCGCTCAAAACAAACGTATTGATTTAATTTCGTATGTCGTATTCCAGTTTTAAAGTTTTGGGAATATATTTCATAGACGCGAAAACAATCTTTTTTATTAAAGAAAACGAGTTTTTCGGGAAATACTTAGAAATATTCTAAATAAAAGTTGAATGCCAAAATCTTTCAGGGTAATTCTGGAAAATTAATAATATCTTTTTACTTTTAACCGGTGGTCATGCCTAGATCACAATTTTATTGAAAAATATATTATAACCCTAAATCAAAAAAACATGAAAACAGTTGACGAAACAGTAACTACTTTACTCGATGAGATGACCAAGTTGGGCTTAAAATGCAACGACCGTGCCTTATTGAAAAAAGTTGCAACGGATCTTGGGCCTGCATTGCGCAACAAGGATGCGAGTATTGTATCCTGTGGAGATCCTAAAGAATTAGAAACTGTAAAAAACAATTTTTTAATCACAAAACACAATTTAACTGATAGTCCTGAATTAGACGAAGCAATCAAAAGTGTTTGTGAAAGAATGGGAGCATCGAATCGCCACAAGTACAGAGCAATATTTTATTATTTGTTAGTAGAAGATTTGGGTCTCTCTGGACATTACTAGCATCTGCACTACGGCTATTGAAAGATCAGCATATGGTAATATGCTGATCTTTTTTGTAATAGTTTCAATTCCTTGAGTAGTGCTTATTGGTCACACCTGATATATGTCAAATCAAAATTATTATTTTAAGGCTATTTTAACATATATTCGAGGTAGTATTCAGACCTTTGAAGAATAGTTAAAACACAAAATATTATGAGAAAATTTTTAATGCTTTTTGGCGCAATTTTTACTATCAGCAGTATGAATGCGCAAATTGAAACACCTCAACCTAGTCCCATGGCGACTGTAAACCAAGTGGTAGGATTATCAAACGCAACTATAGAATATTTTAGACCTGCTATGCGTGGCAGAAAAATATTTGGTGGACTTGTACCCTTTAAAGAAATGTGGAGAACAGGCGCCAACGCTAATTCTAAAGTTACTTTTGACACTTCATTTAGTATTGATGGCAAAGAATTGCCAGCTGGTACTTATGCAGTGTTTTCCAAACCAGGAACTTCTGATTGGGAAGTATATTTTTATACCAAAACTGATAATTGGGGTGCTCCTCGCGAAATCGACCAAACACTTGTTGCCGCTGTTTTAAAAGTGCAACCAGTGGCTTTGCATGATCCAGTCGAGTCTTTTTATATGGGATTTGAGAATATCACCAATGATAGTGCTCATCTCGTTATTGAATGGGAAAACACGAGAGTTGCTGTTCCAATTCAGGTACCAACTGATGCAGCAGTGATGTCCAGTATAAATAAAATTTTATCCGCAACACCAACACTAAATGACTTTTACACTGCGGCCGTTTATTATCTCAATGCTGGTAAAGATTTGAATCAAGCTACGGAATGGGTTGATAAAGCTATTGAAATGTCTGGAGACGATCCAAAGTTTTATATGTTGCGTCAGCAATCGCTCATTCATATGGCGAATGGTGATAAAGCAGGTGCAATAAAGGCAGCAAAAGCTTCTCTTGAGGCTTCAAAAAAGGTCGGAAATATGGACTACGTTCGTATGAATGAGGCGTCATTAAAAGAATGGCAGAATTAACAATTATCTGAAGCTTTTAAAAAGCGCAGCCTATCTGCGCTTTTTTTTATGCCTTTTTTGGAGGTACAACAGTCTGAATTCCGATAGCTAAGAGCATAACTAAGCCGCAGCCAAGAAGGTTCAGCCAGAGATAGGGCATCCAATCTAATCGAAATACAATAATAACAGCAATTTGGGTAATGAGAGCAGCAATTAATACAGCTCGAGCGCCGACCCATTTAATGAAAAATGCCAGTAAAAATATCCCTAATACGTTGCCATAGAATATCGATCCAATAATATTCACAAGTTGAATGAGATTGTCCGCCAGATAGGCTAAACAAGCAACGCTGATTGCAATCAGTCCCCAAATCACTGTAAATATTTTGGTTGTTTTAACCAATTTTTCTTCAGAATCAGTAGGGTATGCTGTATTATATATATCCAAAGTTGTTGTTGCAGCTAACGCATTCAATTCGCTTGCTGTTGATGACATTGCTGCCGACAAAATAACCGCCAACAAGAGGCCAATAAGCCCTCTTGGAAGGTTGTCTAGTATAAAATTGATAAATACATAGTCTTTGTCATTGCTTTCAAAACTGACCTTATTTTGGCTGGCTGCTTCAATTAATAGGAGTCGAGCTTCTTCTCTATTAGTGTACTCTGCCTTTTGATTTTCTGCAATATGATTGAGTAATACATCAGAAGGAGCATTTTCATAAGCCTCATAAAGTGCCAATCTGTCGTCGAAGTTCTTCGCAGCAAATTCATTTAAAGTCTGATAAGACTCTTGGTATTCACTATTTTCAATCAGTTCCGTTGACTGAGGATTGAAGTGTAAAGGCGCTCTATTAAATTGATAAAACACGAATACCATGACACCAACAAACAGAATAAAAAACTGCATTGGTACTTTGAGCAATCCATTAAACAAAAGGCCTAAGCGCATTTCTCGAATTGATTTTCCAGAAAGATAGCGTTGGACTTGACTTTGATCTGTTCCGAAATAGGATAGTGCCAAAAATGTACCTCCAATTAATCCTGACCAAATGGTATATCGATTGGTCAAGTCAAAAGAAAAATTTAAGACTTCCATTTTGCCACTTACACCAGCAATATTGATGGCATCAGCAAAACTAATGGACTCGGGCAAGGCGTTAACAATATAAAAGAGGGCCAGTACCATACCAGTAAAAATAACACCCATTTGTTGTTTTTGTGTCACATTGACCGCCTTAGTGCCTCCTGAAACAGTATATATAACAACCAAGCAACCTATAATGACGTTCAATGCATTCAAATTCCACCCTAGAACGGCTGACAAAATAATTGACGGAGCGAATATGGTAATCCCTGCCGATAAACCGCGCTGGGTCAAAAAAAGTAAAGCGGTTAATTTCCGAACTCGAATATCGAATCGACTTTCCAGATATTCATAAGCGGTATAAACATTTAACCGTCTATAAATAGGAATAAATACGACACAAATGATTACCATGGCTATCGGTAGTCCGAAATAAAACTGAACAAATCCCATCCCGTCATGAAAGGCTTGTCCTGGGGTCGACAGAAAGGTTATAGCACTAGCTTGAGTTGCCATTACTGACAGTCCAATGGTCCACCAACTGGCTTTTTGTCCTCCGCCTACATAGTCTTTAACCGAACGGCTTTCGTGCGTGCGCCAAGCCCCATACGTCACAATAAATAATAATGTTCCAGCAAGTACTATCCAGTCAATTACGGCCATTGTTTCGATATAAAGTAAAAAAGTAGGATATAAATCAAATTAGCGACAATCACTAAGAGGTATAGTTTTTTATATTCTGAGGTGTTCATTGGTTTATTTTTCAAATTTTCCAATTGAAATGAGATTTACAAAAAAACGATAAGCTCCTGGAACCGACTCTGGAAATTGTCTAAAGAAACTCAATCCAGTGTAGATAAAATGACCTTTACCAAAAGGCGCTATTAAGATACTGCCATCCGTTGGGGTTTCGTTGAGATCATTCATTCTCAGTAAGGGTTGAAAAGCCTTGTCCCAATTGTTTGGAAAATATAAACCACGCTCTTGCACCCAGCCATCAAAATCTGCTAAACTTAACCGATTCGGATAATTCATAACGGCATGGTCGGGAAATAAAATCTCAATTGGTGAAAATTCATCTGTCACGCGGTCACGTGAAAGCTCGAGTGTTAATGGTGCCACTTGATCAACCACTAAACCTCGACTAACGTTGTATTGCACTAACATGGTTCCGCCATTTTCAACAAATCTGAATAACGAAGCTTGTTTGTATTTAAGCTCATCAACCGTATTGTAGGCTCGAATGCCCAATATCACTACATCATAATTTGATAATAGTTCATCAGTAATATCATTAACATCAAGATCGTCTGCACTCAAACCAACCCTACTTAGACCTTCTATTGTGGTATCACCAGCACCAGTTATATATGCAATATTTAATGGAACTGTTTTGATGTCTAAACGGACGGCTTTAGCTTGACTCGGTCTCATAACTGTTTGCAATGGAATATGGTCATAATCAATTTCAACCAATTCATGTTCAAATACTTCGTTCTCAATTAAAGCATAACCCGTAAGTTGTGCTTCGGACGAAGTCCGTGGTGGACTTAGTATAAATTCCAATTTTTGTGACGCACCTTTAGTTGTGATGTCAAAAGGGCTTGATAAGGGAGAGATGATCCAATCTTCCGGCACCTTTATTCCGGCAGTTCCGTTTACTTGGTCTTCATGAGCAGTTACAGTAACGGTTACGGTTTGAGGTGATGAATTAGCAAATAAAAAACTTTTTGAACTGATGCTAACATCCACTTCAGGTACAATCTCGAACGGCTGATAGATTTCACCTTTATCAGGAAGGGCATAATGGTATATTATTTCTTTTTCCACTGAAAAAGATTCGCCATAAATATCAAATGTTACACTCCCAACCAATGAACGTGGCGTTTGCGGTTGTCCAATGAGCTTTTGATTATTAACTTGATATAAGCCAAGAGTGCCTTTTTCTGTTAGCCAATATGGTACCGAATAAGGAACTGACTCATCTATTTTGTATATGGTATCAAACCTCAAAGCTTGATTTTTTATAAGCCTTTGAGATTCAACTTCTGAAAGCGAAATCTGATTAACCTTAACATCTGTAAGCATAAATTCAGATGAATTTCGTGAAATAATTTCTACTGATAAAGACGTGGTTCCTCCAGGTGAGGCGTTTGGCGATTCGGCTTTAAAATCAACATATAATCCAGCACAAGCCGAAATAATTTGAGTTATTTCTTTTATCTTAATATCCCGCCAATGATCATCATTTAATGACTGAATCAATCGATATGCCTTAACCAGATTGGGAAGGTGAGTTGCGGGATCTTTAAAATTGAAATTCTTTTGAACTGCCGTCAAAATTTCCCCAATTTCCGCACCGCCTTCAACACGGTTCCATGAGGTGTCAATCCCTTCAAAAACATCTCCAGTCATAGGCATGGTGCCCTCAATCAATTCAATATATTCTGTTGAGCTGCCACGCTGACTCAAACGACCAAAACCTTGCGATAAATGCTGGCTGCTAGCTTTTGCAGCGATTTCATTATTTGACAAACCTGATTCAGGGTAAAAGGTTCCAATGTCAAATGATATTAAATTGGACTTGTCAGCGTTATCAAATTTATCTTGACTACCATAAAACCACCATGAGGTATTGAAGAATTGACGTTTTGGCTGCCATGTTTCTGTATCTTTTAATTGCTCCGTTGCATAGCTGGATTTTCTAGCTAATGAAAAAGCTTCGATACTCGCCATGGCCGATGCGGTATGATGCCCGTGAGTAGTGCCCGGACTGCGATGGTCAAATCTATTGATGATAACATCTGGCTTGAAATTTCTGATGGTCCAAACCACATCATTGACCACCGCTTCCTTGTTCCAAATTGAAAAAGCTTCATCTGGGTGTTTCGAATAACCGAAATCATTAGCTCTAGTAAAAAACTGCTCTCCGCCGTCGATGCGTCTAGCGGCCAATAGTTCTTGAGTTCTTATAACGCCGAGTAACTCTCTTAGTTCTGACCCAATCAAGTTTTGACCTCCATCACCTCGTGTTAATGACAAATAACCCACACGTGCCTTTAATTTGTTCGACATGTATGAAATGAGTCTTGTATTTTCGTCATCGGGGTGTGCTGCCACATAAAGTACACTGCCTAAAGTGTTTAATTTCTCAATATCATTATAAATTTCAACAGCATTGCTCGTTTTTGGAGTTTGCCCTACCATAAATAGGATACAAAAAAAGTTGATTAACAGAAACAAAGCGGTGGAGTTGAAACGCATATCAGAGATTATTAATTCGTAAAAATAGGGAATCTCATACTTTGATAGTTAATTATCATAAATTTGTAGCGAAAGATTAACATATAACGATGGAGGAAGCAATTTTCGCAAATGGATGTTTTTGGTGCACTGAAGCTGTTTTTCAGAGAATTGATGGTGTGATTTCTGTAACCTCAGGTTACACAGGTGGGTTCATAAAAAACCCACCATATCGAGAGGTTTGCGGCGGTCGGACAGGGCATGCGGAGGCGGTCAGAATCACCTTTGATTCTAAAGTTATTTCATTTTACAAATTGCTCGAGTTATTTTTTGCATCCCATGATCCGACAACTCTTAATCGTCAAGGAAATGATGTTGGCACTCAATACAGGTCGGCTATTTTTTATACATCTCAAAGTCAAAGGGAACAGGCTCACACAATGATTTCAGAATTAACAGCGAAAGCGGTTTATGATCAATCTATTGTAACAGAGGTGACAGCTTCTGATGTATTTTATGAAGCGGAAATAGAACATCATAATTATTATAACAATCATTCAAATCAAATTTATTGTCAATTGGTGATTCAGCCAAAAGTGACTAAAGTAGAAGGGCGTTACAATAACCTTTTGAAAAAGATTAAGGACTTATAACTTTAGACCGAATCGTCGAAGCATTTTCTTTTGAAAGGTCCAAAAAAAGTTGAACTGCCCACATACAAAGGCGAAAAAAATCAGAAAGAACTGATAAAAGATAAATCCGCCAATGGTGATAAGTATCCAATAAAGCCACATTGGGAAGTGGTCGGTATCAATACCTATAAATCGCATAAATGTTCTGCTCACAAAGGCTGTGGATGAACCTGTTAAAGCGAAGACTATAAAGATTACAATTAACTCGAACCTATAATTGACAGACCATCTTTTTGCTAATTTATCTATAATCCAAACGGTTAATTTTAACCCAATGACAAACGAAATTATCGCAATGGCAAAAATTGTATAGTTTGAAAATCCTTCAAAAAATCTAAAACTCAGTTTTAGGCAAGACAGGAATAATGCTAGAAGACCAGAAAGAGGCCAGAGCAGTTGCCAATTATTTTGGATTTCCCACCTTGTTTTAAAGGAGATCATAGTTTATGAATTCGATAGCTAATGACTTGCTTTTAGTATGGCTACTATTTGTTGCGCTAACTCTTCTCCAATTCTATCCTGAGCTTCCAGTGTTGCAGCACCAATATGAGGTGTTAGTGAAACATTTGGTTGCATCAAAACTTGGACTGCAGGTGTGGGTTCGTTCTCGAAAGTGTCCAGACATGCGAAGGCCAGTTTTCCGCTATTCAAAGCTTGGACCAAAGCTACTTCGTCAACAACGCCTCCACGTGAAGCGTTGACAATTCCAGCACCATTTTTCATCATAGCAATTTCTTTCTCGCCAATCACATATTCTTTTTGTGCCGGAACATGCAGGGTTACAAAATCAGCTTCTTTCAAAATTGATTCAACCGATTGAGATTGAATTTCGACATTGATAAATTGGCCATTGTAAAATTCAACCTGAACAGAGGCTTCGTTAACATATTTATCGCTAACTATGACTTTCATGCCAACACCAAGTGCAATTTTTGCAACTTCGTTTCCGATTCGGCCAAATCCTATAATGCCTAGCGTTTTACCTCTAAGTTCATGTCCTTTAGCGTACGCCTTCTTCAGTTTTCCAAATTGAGAGTCTCCGTCCAATGGCATGTTTCTATTGGAATCATAAAGAAATCTTACGGCTCCAAACAAATGTGCGAATACCAATTCTGCAACAGAAGCTGAAGAGGCTGCAGGTGTGTTAATCACATGTTTGCCTTTATTTCGGGCATAATCCACGTCGATATTATCCATACCAACACCGCCACGTCCAATAATTTTGAGGTTTGGACAGCCATCAATTAAATCTTTCCTAACAGTTGTAGCGCTTCTAACCAATAGAACCGATATTTCTTCAGTGTTTATAAAATTTATAAGTTGTTCTTGAGCAACAGTCGTTGTTAGTACTTTAAACCCATTGGCTTCCAGAGCTTGCTGTCCGCTTTGAGAAATACCATCATTAGCTAAAACCTTCATATTACATTCCTTTTCTATTAAATTCATTCATGACTTCTGCCAATACCACTACGCTTTCATAAGGTAAGGCGTTATACATTGAAGCTCTATAACCACCAACACTGCGATGCCCATTCAAACCATTAATCCCGGCCGATTTCAACATATCATTGAATTGATCACCCTTTGCACCTTCAGCAAGGGTGAAAGTAGCGTTCATAAATGATCGGTCTTCTTTGGCTGCATAACCGTTAAAAGCGTCCAATTGATCGATGGTAGAATAAATGAGGTCAGCTTTTCGTTGGTTTTCAATTTCAATTGCCTTAATTCCTCCTAAATCTTTTAACCATTGCATGGTTAAAAGTGAGACGTAAACAGGAAAAACAGGTGGTGTATTAAACATGCTGCCTTTTGAAATGTGCGTTCGGTAATCCATGATAGAGGGAATACTTCGAGACACTTTTCCTAAAATATCCTCTTTAACAATCACAAGCGTTGTTCCAGCAGGCCCCATATTCTTTTGAGCACCGGCATAAATAAGGTCAAACTTTGAAAAATCTAAAGTTCGTGAAAAGATATCACTACTCATATCGCAAACAAGTGGTGAGACCGAAGGAAAATCATGTAGTTGTGTCCCAAAAATAGTATTATTTGAGGTGACATGAACGTAATCAAGGTCTTGAGGAATTTCATAACCTTTAGGTATATAGCTGAAATTAGCCTCTTTAGATGATGCCATTTCAACAACTTTTCCAAAGTTTTTCGATTCCTTGATCGTATTGTTTGACCAAGTACCTGTGTTTAAAAATCCAGCTTTGTTTTCCAACAAATTATAAGCTGTCATAATAAACTGCATGCTAGCACCACCTTGAAGAAATAGCGCTTGGTAGCCTTTATTTTCTAGTCCCAACAATTCTAATGACAATGATCGCGCCGACTCCATAACATCGACAAAGGGCGCGCTACGGTGTGAAATTTCGATGAGTGATAAACCACTTTGGTTGAAATCTACTACCGCTTCTGATGCTTTTTGAAGCACTGACGTTGGCAGAATGCTCGGTCCTGCACTAAAATTATGTTTTTTCATAGGAGGCAATTTTAAGTTGTAAAGATGCTTATTTCTCAGGACTATAACGACACTAAAAAAATAAAATAGTTTTATGTTTTTAACAAGAATTCAACAGTGTCAACTCCATCAGCATAATCCTTAAGTGATGGTTTTTGAGAAGCTCCAAATGGATTGAAATCAGATCCAACAATGCACTGAATGTATTCATGGTCATTCTTAAGTTTCTGTTTTAGCCTATTAATATTGTCGTAAGTTTCCCAATGCAACATGCCAATCGGAGATGGATAAGCTTCAGACTCTTTAAGTAACAAAAAACCGTTATCTAATAAATTAGTACCATTTAAGAGTTCTACTGCCTTATTGTAATCATAATTGTTGGCGTATTTGTTATGATGTATGACATCATTCCAGTGGTAAATGCCTTCAAAAAAATGTTTCAAATCATACTGCTGAGGCACAAATATTTTTGTAACGTTTCTGCATCCTAATCCGTAATACCTAAAAATATCTTCCGACAAACCACGAAAATCTTCAATACTTTCATTACCCGATAATATAGCAACGCTATTTCTATTTTTACGAAGAATATTAGGGTATTTATTGAAATAATGTTCAAAATATCTTGCCGTATTATTGCTTCCAGTGGCTATAACAGCATCGAAACCAGTTAACTGATCTTTAGTAAAAGAGACTTGCGCCGCTAATTCAGGGTCGAAT
Organism: uncultured Flavobacteriaceae bacterium; assembly: GCA_943788695.1. GTDB lineage: Bacteria > Bacteroidota > Bacteroidia > Flavobacteriales > Flavobacteriaceae > JALRKI01. Next base: position 145,764 of record CALSRG010000002.1, on the reverse strand, counting down.
TTCTCAATAAGAGAAACAAGATAGGGTATCAAAACCGCATCTTGAGAAGACAATTTTACCTTCACCTGATGCCCTAAAATTAAGGCAGATAACAAATCGTGAAAGCCAACCATAGGAATATTTCCCGCCATTACAATCGCAATAGTTTTTGGTGAAACAGAAAGGTCCGAATAAGATTTGAGCCATTCACTTAACTGACTCTCTGTGAGTACATCGGTCCATGCGTGCAATGCATATCGGATATTATCTTCTGTAAACCAGGGATTTGATGCACTAGATTGCTGAATTGACAAATTCAATGGCTCGGACATCACAGAATCACTTTGTTCAGATTTTAATCTGCGTTTTAAATGTGTTCCTAATTTAACGAAAGCATCAATTCGTCTTTCTAAAGTCATTCGGCCTCTTGTTTATTGTTCTGTTTGGTGGTATGTTTGCATTGCAAAATTAATCATTAAAACGGATTAAAGGAATGGCTATTATTATCACTGAAGATTGTATTAATTGCGGGGCCTGCGAGCCCGAGTGCCCAAATACTGCAATTTACGAGGGAGCTGATGATTGGCGTTATAATGATGGAACCAGTCTATCGGGTGATTTGGTTTTAACCAATGGTAAAAGAGTAAATGCCGATGATACCCAAGCACCAGTAAGTGATGAGTTTTACTATATTGTTCCAGACAAATGCACAGAATGTATAGGATTTCACGAAGAGCCCCAATGTGCTGCCGTTTGTCCTGTCGATTGCTGTATCCCTGACGAGAATAACGTTGAAACAGAGGAAGTTCTTTTGGCCAAACAGCGTTTTATGCATCCTGATTAATTTTTAACAAACCCATCATTTTATGAAAGCAGGAATCGTTGGCCTTCCCAATGTAGGCAAATCAACATTGTTTAATTGTCTATCAAACGCAAAAGCCCAAAGTGCAAACTTCCCATTTTGTACCATTGAGCCCAACGTAGGGGTAGTCAATGTGCCAGATCCCCGCTTAACGCAATTGTCAGATTTGGTCAACCCTGAACGTGTGGTGCCAGCCACTGTAGAAATCGTTGATATCGCTGGTCTTGTCAAAGGCGCTAGTAAAGGCGAAGGACTTGGAAATCAATTTCTGGCAAACATTAGAGAGACCGATGCTATTTTACATGTGTTGAGATGTTTTGACAATGACAATATTGTTCATGTCGATGGGGGTGTTGATCCTATTAGAGACAAAGAAACTATTGATATCGAATTGCAACTCAAAGATCTTGAAACGGTAGAAAAGAAATTAGAAAAAGTAAAACGTGCGGCTAAAACTGGCAACAAGGAGGCCCAAAAAGAACTATCAGTACTGACAGAAATTCACACTACTTTAGAAAAAGGCGAGTCTGTTCGAAGTATGATCTGGAGCGGTGATGATCACGATAATTTTGTGAAACCACTGCAATTGATCACAGACAAGCCAGTAATGTATGTCTGCAACGTTGATGAAAATTCGGCGGTTTCAGGAAATGGCTATGTTGATAAAGTAAGGGAGGCTGTCAAAAATGAGGACGCCGAAGTATTGGTCTTAGCGGTTGGCGTAGAAGCTGATATTAATGAGCTCGATGACTTTGACGAGCGCCAATTGTTCCTAGAAGACCTAGGGCTGGAAGAGGCTGGTGCAGCAAAATTGATACGATCAGCGTACAAACTACTTAAGCAGCAAACTTACTTCACCGCAGGTAAAAAAGAAGTTCGTGCATGGACTGTGCCAATAGGGGCTTCTGCACCGCAAGCGGCAGGTGTTATACATACTGACTTTGAACATGGATTTATACGTGCCGAAGTCATTAGTTTTGACGATTTCACTCATTTCGGAAGTGAAGCCAAAGTGAAGGAAGCAGGAAAAATGAGGGTAGAAGGGAAGGCCTATACCGTTAAAGACGGAGATGTAGTCCACTTTTTGTTCAACGTATAAGTTGAACCTACCATAACGTTTAGGTTTACGGAAATTCACGACTTTTCGGATTTTATTATTAAATTTGATCTTTTAGACCCCTGTTCTGCTTCAAAACTTGACCTGTATTGCATTGTCATTTATAGCATTTCATCACATTTAAGTTTCTTGTATTGAGGGGTTCTGTTTTGTTTAACCCATAATCATATGTAAAATGACCAAAAACATTACATTATTCTTATCCTTTTTGCTCACTATTTATTCCTATTCACAACACACCTTCTCCATTGTAGCGGTTGATTCCGGTACGGGATATATTGGTAGTGCTGGTGCTACCTGTCTTGATTTTGAAGATGGTGCTTTAGCCATCAGTGACATTATACTCAATGTAGGTGCTATTCACACACAAGCCGCCTATTCAGTATCGAACCAACTCAATGCTCGGACGCGCATGCAAGCAGGTGACAGTCCAGAAAATATCATCAGTTGGTTAGAAGCAAACGACGATTACTCCGATGGTTTTAATATAACAGATCGACAATATGGTGTTGTAGATTTAAACAGTGGGTCACCCAGATCAGCGGCCTACACGGGCGCTAATAATTACACCGAAAATGGCCACCGTTTGGGAACCGACTACTCTATTCAAGGTAACATTCTAATTTCAGAAGATGTATTGAACGATATGGAGGATGCCTTTTTAAATTCTTCTGGTCCTTTATATGATCGCCTAATGGCAGTCATGCAGGCTGCTAAGCGACCCGGTGCCGACTCTAGATGCTATAATGATAATATCAGTTCAGGCTCTGCATTTATCAGAGTGGCCACGCCATCGGACACCGACAGTTCTTATGGTAATCTTTGGCTAGATATCAATGTTTGGCTCGCTTCAGGAATCTTTACAGGTGATCCTATTGACCAGTTGCAAATTGAGTTAGATGAATTTAAGGCAGGCCTGGGTTTGGATTCCAATGATCTGGAGGGCTTCAGGATTTCTCCCAATCCGACAGCAGGAATTGTGAAAATAGCATCAGAAACGGCACAGCCTTATGTCATTCAGGTGTTTGACAGCTTAGGTAAAATGCATGTGGACTTGGAAGTAAATACACAAAATTATCAACTCGACTTGAGTGGACTGCATAGCGGCCTGTATTTCATCACGATTATGGATTCATTTAAGACCAAGTCCGTGACTAAGAAAATTTCACTACTGTAGGCAGAAATGATTTTAGATTGAAAACAATTAACTATATTTGAAAGGCTGGCTCCAAATCCAGTTCCCAAAACATGATAACCTGCTTCTATTCTTTTAGATTTTTTCCCCTGAACCTGTCTTTTATAAAAAGAAGAGAGGCCGCTGTCATTTATTGGGTTTTTATCTATTAACTCAAATTTGAACATTATGAAAAGAAAATTAGTAGCAGAATTTATCGGAACCTTATGGTTGGTTCTAGGTGGTTGCGGTAGTGCTGTTTTGGCAGCGGCAATTCCAGATTTAGGCATCGGATTTATGGGCGTTGCCCTAGCTTTTGGTCTCACCGTAGTTACTATGGCCTATGCCATTGAACATGTTTCAGGCTGTTATCTCAATCCAGCAGTTTCTATTGGATTATGGATTGGTGGACGTTTTGGATCCAAAGACGTTATTCCCTACATCCTTGCACAAGTTCTTGGAGGTGTCGCTGGCGCAGGATTACTTTACACAATTGTAACAGGTACTCTTGGCGGTGAAATTGGAGATTTCGCAGCTAATGGTTTTGGAGATCACTCTCCAAGAGGATTTAGCATGCAATCTGCTTTAATCACAGAAATGGTCATGACATTTATGTTTCTATTTATCATTTTGGGAGCTACCCATGCAAAAGCGCCAAAAGGTTTTGGTGGCTTAGCTATTGGTTTAGGTTTGACACTCATTCATTTGATTAGTATTCCTGTAACAAATACCTCTGTCAATCCCGCCAGAAGTACCAGTCAAGCTTTGTTTGTTGGTGATTGGGCAATGGATCAATTGTGGTTGTTTTGGTTGGCTCCAATAGCAGGAGCTGTTATTGCAGGATTGGTTTACAAAAGTTTGTCTTCGAAACATAAAGAATGATATTCAAACAGGGTGATGCGTTCATCCTGTTTGTTATTTTATTACCTTTCATAGTTTAATTGATTGATCATGATCTCTAAGACTTCATATTTTGTTTTTTCTTTTTTTCTCTTAGTCTTAGCAACGGTAAAGGCACAAACCTACGGTAAACATGGTATGGTAGTATCCGACGACGCTTATGCTTCACAGGTCGGAATTACAATTTTACAAAAGGGAGGTAACGCCATAGATGCTGCTGTAGCCACTGCTTTCGCGCTTTCGGTGACTTTGCCACAAGCTGGAAATATTGGCGGTGGTGGATTTATGGTTTATATGCCTAAAAACAGGGATGTTACCACCATCGATTTCAGAGAAAAGGCACCACTGTTGGCTACAGAGGACATGTTTTTAAACGAAGACGGTATTTTGATTCCAGGGAGTAATCATACTGGATTAAAATCAGTAGGTGTGCCTGGAACTGTTGCTGGACTCTATTTGGCACATCAAAAATATGGCAAACTTCTATGGAGAGATGTGGTTCAGCCTTCAGTAGATTTGGCTCAAAATGGTGTAAGCTTGAGCTATACACTTGCTACTCACGCTAAATCCTTTTCGGAATCTGATGCGCCAGTATTTTTAAACAATCTATTTAGGGATGAAAGTGGTACATTATTAGATTTCGGTGCGTTGTGGAAACAACCAGCCTTGGCCAATACTCTTGCCTTGATAAAAGATCATGGTCGTGATGGGTTTTACAAAGGTCCAGTAGCTGAAGAATTAGCAGCTTTCATGAAAGATCATGGCGGTTTGATTTCAAAGCAAGATTTGATCGAGTATGAAGCCATCGAAAGACAAGCGGTTAAAGGAACCTACAAGTCTTATGACATATATTCTATGTCACCACCAAGTTCTGGTGGGGTTGCCCTAATCGAAATGATGAATATGATGGAATCGATTAATTTAGATTCGATACCATTTAATTCAACACCCTATTTTCATTTGATTACTGAGGTTATGAGACGTGCCTTTGCAGATAGGGCAGAGTTTCTAGGCGACCCTGATTTTAATGATGACATGCCTTTAGACCAACTAACGTCAAAAACTTTTGCCCAAAATAGGGTTTCGCATATCAATATGGATAAGGCTAGCTTAAGTGATCCTTCGAAGTTCGGGCAATTGTATGACGGGAATAATACCACACATTTTTCAGTGATTGACAAGTCAGGAAATGCTGTTTCGGTAACCTACACCTTAGAGCAATCCTACGGTTCTGGCATGGGGAGTCCAAAATTGGGTTTTCTTTTGAATAATGAAATGGGCGACTTTAATCCACAATTTGGTTATACAGACACTGGATGGCTGATTGGAACAGCTCCTAATAAAATAGAACCAGGAAAACGAATGTTGTCCAGTATGACACCGACCATTGTCGCTAAAAATGGTCTTCCTTATTTGATTATTGGCAGCCCAGGAGGTCGTACCATAATCAGTACGGTGTTTCAAACGATTTTGGCTGTTTTGCAATATGACATGCCAATTCATCAGGCGATTGAAGCCGTTAAAATTCACCATCAATGGTTACCTGATGATCTCATTTATGAAAAATATAAGCTTTCTCCGAATGTTGTAAGCGCACTAGAAGAGATGGGACATCATCCAGTGTCTCGAGATCAACTGGGTAGATTGATGGGTATCATTGTGGATGACATTAATAAGGTTTATGTAGGTGCTGCAGACTCGTCCAGTCCCGATGGCGCAGCAATTGGCTATTAAACTCATATTTGGACTTATTTTATGTTTTGAACCATTAAATTAAATAATAATGACTTTAAAAAAATTATCACTCATTGCATTGCTGCTCTTTGGAAACACATTGTTAGCACAACAAATACAGGATTTAAAAACCGAGTTGATTTCCGAGGTGGAAGTTCAACAGCAGCAACTTATCGAAGCTAGTAACAAAATATGGGCTGCTGCTGAAGTGGCGTTCCAAGAATCAGTTTCTGCCGAAACTTTGATTGCTTATGCCAAATCCCATGGGTTTCGGGTTCAAGAAGGGGTAGCGGACACGCCTACGGCCTTTATTGCAGAATATGGCAGTGGGACACCTATTATTGGAATATTAGGCGAATTTGATGCCCTGCCGGGACTCTCCCAACAGCCAGTTCCAACAAAATCACCTCTGCAATCTGGAGAGGCAGGTCACGGTTGTGGTCACAATCTGTTTGGAACAGCAAGCCTCGGTGCTGCCGTTGCTATTAAAAATTTGATGGAGGAAGGTAAAATAAAAGGAACCATACGTTTTTATGGCACACCAGCAGAAGAAAAGTTTTTTGGAAAACTGTGGATGGCCAGAGCAGGGCTGTTCGATGATTTGGATGCCTGTTTGGATTGGCATCCTGCCGATCATACCGAAGCCGATGTTCAGAGTTCATTGGCTTTAGTGGACTTTACCGTAGAATTTTTTGGACAAGCTGCCCACGCCTCAGCTGATCCATGGAATGGTAGAAGTGCCTCTGATGCGCTTGAACTTTACACGCATGGTATCAACGCCTTTAGAGAGCATGTCAAGCCAACGGTGCGAATTCACTACCACATCCAAGATGGGGGACAGGTGGTCAATGTAGTGCCCGATTATTCCCGTTTGTGGGTTAGGGTTAGAGACACCAAAAGAGAAGGGATGGACGAGGTTTATCAACGGGTGATGAAAATGGCAGAGGGTGCCGCCATTCTAGCTAATGTGGATTACGAGGTGAAGTTGGTTTCTGGCATCCACGAACTACTTCCCAACAGGGCAGGCGGTCAGGCCATGCAAAACAATTTGGAACAATTAGGAGAAATTATTTATACAGATAAAGAAACCGAATTTGCCTATCAGATTCAAGAGGAGGTTTTTAAACCCAAGGTAGGTTTAGATTCTAAGATTAGTCCTTTAAAAGAAACCGCAGAGCATCCCATGGGTGGTTCCACCGATGTGGGTGACGTGAGTTTTATTGTCCCTGTGGTACGTTTGGGTGTCACTACGGCTCCTTCTGGAACACCCTGGCACTCTTGGGCTGTGGTGGCTTGTGCTGGTATGTCTATAGGTCATAAGGGCATGATTTATGCCTCAAAAGCTTTAGGCATGACGGCAGTGGACTTATTTACAAATAGCCATTTGCTAGAGGAGGTAAAAGCTGAATTTAGAACCAGATTGGGTGACTATCAATACAAAGGACTGCTACCACCAGGTCCACCGCCTTTGGCACAGGAATAATATGAATTTAAAAAGCGGCATATCTTTATGTAGCTTTTTTTGTTTTAACTTGTTTTATTAACACAGTTCTTTGGTGGCAAACGTTTTTTATTGACATATTCTCATTCCATTTCTATTTATCCAAATATCAGATAAGTTTTCTGGAGTCCGTGGGTAATCATTATTAAATTGAAAATAATTATATCCTCCTGGAGTTGTTAGTGGTGCAGTATATATTTTCCTGTTTCTACAAACAAGTTTTATAGGATTCCATAATATATTCCAAGGTTTATTTGTTCCTCGTCTTGTTAAATATACGCATTTCAGTTTTTTAAGTTTTTGCGAATTTTGAATTAAAATTTCGACTTCGTTGGAAATAGTTTTTTCTTGTCTTATGAAATTTTCTAACTTTGAATCACTAAATCCTTTGCATAAATCATTTTGGTCTGTACCATTTATTAAATCTAAATTTTCAACTTCATAAATCAGGTCAGTAACAGCTATTTTATGTTTTTTACAGAATGACATCCAAATTTCAACATTTCTAGTATCACCCAAAGTCGGATTTATAGAATATATAAACCCTAGTGTATTCCAGAACATATTATTTTGTGTCCTGCCATAAAACCATTCGGCAGAGTTTTCATTTTTTTTACAGCAACCCGGATTAAATGTTCCGATGAATAGTGTTTCGACTTCCCAGTCCACATATTCCAGTTTCAAATCTCTGTAAAATTTATGTTTACAAGATGAATTATTGTTTTTTATTGCCATATTTTGGTGATTAGTTAGAAATTCTCTTAAATGTTTGCCAACGTCCCCGCTAAACGGAGTGAGGTTCGGGATTTTGAATATCGAGTTTACTCGAATATTCAAAAGACAATTAGAACCTTGCCAAATTGCGTTTTAGCGCATTGTTTTATTCAGTTGTCATGAACCTTAAATCATTCTCTGCCTCCATCTAATTCATCTTGCCATTTTTTCAATTCTTGCCACTTACCTTCGCACATTAATTTAGTCTGTTGGGGCCATGTACTTGGATCGTGAACATGAAACTTTCTTCCTCCTCTATGTAAAATTTCTTGGCATTTTTCAACAGAGGTTTCTGATAATTGTTTCCACGTTTTAATTCCAGCATTATGGAACAATTTTTCTATTTTAGAGCCAATTCCTTCAACCAATTTTAGGTCATCTTGCCGAATTATTTTGCTAAACAAAATCTCAGCTTCTGTTAAAAATAACTCATTGTTTTGCGGATTAGATTTTTTACATAAAAATCTACCTAACAAATAGCCTAATAAAGCACTTATTAAACCTACTAAAATGGGAATTATAATACACCAACACATATTTATTTGTTTTTATTTAATTAAAATTGTTTTATTGAACGTTAATAACGACCCTTCTGTTTTTTGCTTTACCATCGTTTGTAACATTATCTGCAATTGGTTCATTTAAACCTCTGCTTGATGTAATAATTTTATTCACATCAATCCCATTCTTAATTAAAAACGTTTTGGTGAAGTCCGCTCTTTTTTGTCCAAACTGAAAATTACTAGCCGCACTTCCTACATTATCTGTATGCCCCACACAAATTATTTTAGCATCTGAGACTTTATCTAAATACGTTTTGATTTTTGCAACTTTTTCAAGCTCTTCATCTGTCAAGCTTTTCATTTCAGCCTTATTGAAATCAAAATGTAAAAACCAATGGACTGTTGTTAATTTCATTTTTTAATGCCTCTAAATCTTCTGCCGGCACTAGAACTGGTTGTTTCACTTTAACTTCTTCTACAAAAGTATTTTGTGGTTGTTCTACATGAGTATTACAACACAATTTGCAATAAAATATACAACCCATTATTATGGTAATTAAAATACCCAATAAGTATAAAATTCTCTTACTCATATTGTTGATTAATGATAGTGGATGTCATGCTAATTTTTTTAATTCCTAATAAAAAGTTTCAAAAACAAATAGGGTACGTTCAAGTTACAAATGCAACATTAGCTACCAATTTATAAATAAGGCTTTTAGGTATTTCAAAGTTTAGAATTTCTCTTGGTTTTCTATTGATTTTATGTTGTATTTCTAAGATTTGTTTCTCATTGATATTGGAGAATTCAGTTTCGCTGGTGCTGTATTGTCTGATTAGCTGCTTTGTCAGTTCTAATAAATTGATAGATACGCTCTGAGAGACCATTGCTATATGATGCTATACACAATAGCCTATGATTTGTTTAAGCGACCATTGTTCTTGAGTAATCCATTTTGTAATTTGCGCTTGTTTTAACTTGTTTAACTTACAAGATCTACCGCAATGTTTTTTACTTTCATTGCATAGCATCTGATCTCTTGATGCTAAATGTTAGAACTACGCAGTTTTGCGTTTATTGTCTAGACAACCTCAAACTCCGATAATATTACGTCGCTTTGGTTAAGCTACTTATGAAGATTGAGATTTGGGGTCAAATCAAAACCAAATGTAAAAACAATTTTTTTAAACTTAACATATATTTTCAAAAAAGTGATCTGTTTGGAGTCAAGACATGTTTAACAAATCGGGCTGTATTGTTAATTACTTTAGCTGGTCCATCTTGCGTTGTTAGCGGGCTTCTTATATATTTGCACCTTTCTGTCACAAATACCTATGAGCCAAACAGCCTATAACGAAGATCACATTCGCTCCCTCGACTGGAAGGAGCACATACGGATGCGTCCTGGAATGTATATCGGCAAGTTGGGAGACGGCTCAACGCCCGATGATGGTATTTATATCCTCCTTAAAGAAGTGTTGGACAATTCGATAGACGAGTTCGTCATGGGTGCAGGGAAGACCATTGAAATTGCCATACGCGACCAGTCAGTTACTGTGCGCGATTATGGGCGCGGCATACCTTTGGGCAAGGTCGTTGATGTGGTATCAAAAATGAACACTGGAGGTAAGTACGATTCGCGAGCCTTTAAAAAGTCTGTTGGTTTAAACGGGGTAGGTACCAAAGCGGTTAATGCCTTGTCCAATTATTTCAAAGTAGAGTCTGTTCGCGACGGCTTGTCGGCAGTCGCAGAATTTGAACAAGGCAACCTGACGTCTAACATCCAACCTTCGGAATCGACGAAGCGTCGCGGTACAGCAGTTACATTTGTACCCGACAGCAGCATTTTTAAGAACTTTAAATATCGCAATGAGTATGTAGCCCGCATGCTTAAGAATTATGTTTATCTCAACCCTGGGTTAACTATTGTATTTAATGGTGAGAAGTATTTTAGTGAAAATGGCTTAAAAGATCTTTTGGAGGACAACACCAATGCTGATGATCTGCTCTATCCCATCATCCATTTGAAAGGAGAGGATATCGAGGTGGCTCTGACGCACAGTAAAACTCAGTATAGCGAGGAATATCACTCTTTTGTTAATGGACAAAACACAACACAAGGCGGGACGCATTTGGCAGCTTTTCGCGAGAGCTTGGTTAAAACCATTAGAGAATTCTACAATAAAAATTATGAAGCGGCGGATGTACGCAAGTCAGTTGTAGCGGCCATTGCCATTAAAGTGATTGAACCCGTTTTTGAAAGTCAAACCAAAACCAAACTAGGCTCAACGGATATGGGTGGTGATTTGCCAACTGTACGCACTTATATCAATGATTTTGTTAAAACCCATTTAGACAATTACCTCCATAAAAATTCGGAGGCTGCAGAGAAAATCCAGAGAAAAATATTACAAGCAGAGCACGAGCGCAAGGAGTTGTCCGGTATTCGTAAATTAGCGAAAGATCGCGCCAAAAAAGCGAGTTTACATAACAAAAAGCTTAGGGATTGTCGCATTCATTTTGACAATTTAAAGAACGATAGACGGCTTGAATCAACCTTATTTATTACTGAAGGAGACTCAGCATCTGGAAGTATTACCAAGTCTAGGGATGTCAATACCCAGGCGGTTTTTAGTCTGAGAGGGAAGCCGTTGAATTCTTATGGCATGTCTAAAAAAATCGTTTACGAAAACGAGGAATTTAATTTGCTTCAAGCCGCACTTAATATCGAAGAATCCATTGAAGATTTGCGATACAATAATATCGTGATTGCCACGGATGCCGATGTGGATGGTATGCATATCCGCTTATTGTTGATTACATTTTTCCTTCAATTTTTCCCTGAATTGATTAAAGAGGGTCATTTATATATCCTACAAACCCCGCTATTTAGAGTTCGCAATAAGAAAGAAACCATTTATTGTTACTCTGAAGAGGAGCGTGTTGAAGCCATTGCCAAGTTGCAACCAAAACCTGAAATTACACGATTTAAGGGCCTGGGAGAGATTAGCCCGAATGAGTTTAAACATTTTATAGATGAAGACATAAGACTGGATCCGGTCATGCTCGATCGCGATACTACTATAGAGTCGATGTTGGCGTTTTATATGGGTAAAAACACTCCGACACGACAAGAATTTATCATCAATAATTTGAAAGTAGAACTAGACACTGTTAAAACTGATGATGTCATAGCAACCGAAATGCCATGAGTGAAGATTTGACGCACATGCCGCAAAGCACTAGTCCTAGTGAAACCATTACTAAGGTGACTGGGATGTATAAGGACTGGTTTCTTGACTACGCGTCTTATGTGATTTTGGAACGCGCTGTACCTGCAATTGAGGATGGTTTTAAGCCTGTTCAACGTCGTATCATGCAGTCCTTGAAAGATTTGGATGATGGTCGTTATAATAAAGTGGCAAATATTGTAGGTCACACCATGCAATACCATCCTCATGGCGATGCTAGTATTGCAGATGCCATGGTGCAAATTGGTCAAAAAGATTTACTGATTGACACGCAGGGTAACTGGGGAAATATATTAACAGGAGACAGTGCTGCTGCTTCACGTTATATTGAAGCCCGTTTATCGAAATTTGCGTTAGAGATTGTTTTCAATCCAAAGATTACCAATTGGCAAGCGTCGTATGACGGACGCAGGAACGAACCGATCAATTTACCAGTGAGATTCCCGCTGCTTTTGGCGCAAGGCGCCGAGGGTATTGCAGTAGGTTTGTCTACCAAAGTATTGCCTCATAACTTTTTAGAACTTATCGACGCCTCTATCAAGCACCTCGAAGGCAAACGATTTACCATTTTACCAGATTTTCCAACCGGGGGTATTGCCGATTGTTCAGGTTATAATGATGGAGAAAGAGGAGGCCGTATCAGAATTAGAGCCAAAGTAGCCCAGCTCGACAAGTCCACCTTAGTCATTACTGAAATTCCATTTGGCACAACAACGGGCTCTTTGATTGATTCTATTTTAAAAGCCAATGAAAAGGGTAAGATTAGAATTAAGAAAATAGAGGATAATACGGCAGCTGAAGTAGAAATACTGGTTCATTTACCTGCTGGTATTTCTCCCGACAAAACCATAGATGCTTTATTCGCTTTTACCAACTGCGAAATGTCAATTTCACCATTAGGTTGTGTGATTAAAGACAATAAGCCTCTTTTTGTGGGTGTATCAGAAATGCTGCGACAATCGACAGATCACACCTTGGAGCTGCTAAAGGCTGATTTAGAAATCAAATTAAATGAGTTAGAAACCCAATGGCATTTTGCTTCCTTAGAACGCATCTTTATAGAAGAGAGAATTTACCGTGATATTGAGGATGAATCGACATGGGATGGCGTTATTGGCGCTATTGATGCGGGATTAAAGCCACATATTGGACACCTCATGCGTGCAGTTACGACAGATGATATCGTCAAATTAACAGAAATCAAAATTAAGCGCATTTCCAAATTCGATTCTAACAAAGCCAATCAGAAGATTGAGGCTATAGAAGGAAATATCGCAGAAGTTAAGCATCATCTCGCACATCTTGTAACCTATGCGGTTGACTATTTCAAAAGATTAAAATCTGACTACGGTAAAGGCAAAGAACGAAAAACAGAATTGCGTTTATTTGATGACGTGGATGCCACTAAAGTAGTCATCCGAAATACCAAACTATATGTTAATCGGGAGGAAGGATTTGTCGGCACAGGGCTGCGCAAAGACGAGTATGTTTGCGATTGTAGCGATATCGACGATATCATTGTTTTTACGAGAGAAGGTCAGGCAATGGTTACCAAGGTTGATGGTAAAATTTTCGTTGGCAAAGATATTATCCATGTTGCGGTTTTTAAGAAAAAAGACAGCCGTACCATTTACAACATGATATACAGGGATGGCAAATCTGGACCATCTTATGTTAAACGATTTGCAATTACTGGTGTTACACGCGACAAACCTTATGACTTAACTAATGGAAATAGTCAGTCTCAGGTATTGTATTTTTCTGCAAATCCAAATGGAGAAGCTGAAGTTGTTACAGTCTTGTTGCGGCAAGTGGGAAAAGTAAAAAAGCTCAAGTGGGATATCGATTTTTCTGATATTTTAATAAAGGGTCGGACCTCAAAAGGAAATTTAGTAACTAAGTTTGTTGTCAAACGCATCGATTTAAAAGAGAAAGGCGTTTCAACACTCCAGCCTCGTAAAATATGGTTTGACGACGTTGTAAGGCGTCTAAATACAGATGGTCGTGGAGGGTTGTTAGGTGCTTTTAGTGGTGAGGACCGACTTTTGGTGATCGAACAATCTGGGGTGGTAAAGACGATAGCTCCCGATTTGGCCGTTCATTTTAGCGAAGACATGATTGTCTTGGAGCAGTGGGTGCCAAATAAACCTATATCGGTTGTGTATTTCGATGGTGAAAAGGAACGATTTTACTTGAAACGCTTTCTTGTAGAAAATGAAAACAAGCCAGAAATGGTTATTTCCGAGCACCCAAAAAGTTATTTGGAAGTAGCGCTAACAGACTGGCGTCCTACTATAGATATTGAGTTTGCCAAGGAACGTGGTAAAGATCGACGTGACAATATTGTCGTGGACGTGGAATCTTTTATCGCTATTAAAGGCATCAAGGCACTTGGGAATCAACTAACGTCCTATGGGGTGAAATCCATTAACCAACTCGAATCTCTTCCGTTCGACGAACCTGAACGCATCAGTGCAACCGAAATTGAAGTTATAGATAATCAGCAGGTCGATTCAACAGATAATTCAGGTCAAATTAACTTATTTGACACAGAAGAGTAGGGTTAATCAACTTTATTTGCAATTCCAATCGTTTTTAATGATTCGCCTACAAAATTGTATTCAAATGTATACGAAGAGTCGGTAGTCGTCAATAATTTGATATGAACAGGTTTTTCTTGACTTCTGTTTTTTGGATGGAGTGTCGTTAGTATGTATTCACATGAATTGATCCACCGAACCGATGCCGAATCCGTAATTCCTTTGAAGGTTTCAATTTGTAAATTTCCTTGTCGTAAAAATTTAGATTTGTAAACTACACTATCAATTGTAACAACACTTTCAAATTGACCCTCTGTGAATCTTTTGCAATCCCTGTTTTGATTATAACATGCTGACAAAGAATAACTTAATAATAAAAATATTGTAATTCGTATTATATTTTTCATAGAACAAATATAAGACATCTATTCAGAACGGGTATAAGACTCAAACGAGCCGTCTTGCTTTAACACAATGATGGTCTCTATATCAGCTTTTGCTGTAGTATTAATTTTAGGCCTTACGTTTACAGATTCTGGTTTTGGTATATTGGACTCAGAATGTTCTTTCAATAGCTTAGAACCCGTTATAAGCCAGTGTAAATCGGTATCGGGATATGTGTTAATTACTTTTGTTACAAAATCCAAGCTAGGTTTGTTTCTGCCCGACAATAGGTGAGACATGCTTGACCGCTGAACACCTATCGCATCAGCAAACGCAGAAGGTGATAATTGTAGATTTTTGAGTAATGTTTTGATGCGATCTACCATATTTTTTGGGAAATTATATTAATCTTTAGTTGATATAAAACATATTAATTATCTGATTTATAATAAGTTAATTTAGTTAATACTGCATAAGTTACAATTGTAACATATTACAACTCATTTGAAGCTGTAATTAATGTAATTGTTAGTTACAAATGTAACATAAATATCGTTTATCTTTGAACCTATGAACGTTAATTCTTTTAAATCAGAATTAGTCCAGGTGGATTTATCCCTCAGGTATTTGCCTTTTTGTAGTTTTGAAAACGTGATGAAATCTATTCATGGCTTTGAAGAGGTCTTAGAAGGTTATTCGGTTCAACGAAGACCTATCAACAGTTATATGATAGGATCTGGCCCTACAAGGGTTCTTATGTGGTCGCAGATGCATGGTAATGAATCCACATCATGTAAAGGTCTGCTGGATTTGATGGCAAGTATGCATCGGACTTGCTTCAGAAACATATTACAATCTTGCACCATAGTTATTGTTCCCATGCTCAATCCAGATGGTGCCAATGCTTATACACGTGTAAATGCTAATGGTGTCGATCTCAATAGAGATGCTGTTAATTTGACTCAACCAGAGTCGAGAGTACTCATGTCGCTTTTTGATCGGTTTACCCCTCATTTTTGTTTTAATCTCCATGATCAAAGGTCTATATTTGGAGCAGGTTTGACGGGTTTCCCTGCGGCTCTTAGTTTTCTTGTTCCTGCCGCCGACCAACAAAAAACTTGCAGTCATAACAGAGCAGTAGGGCGTTCCATCCTGGGGTCTGTTGTTAAAGGGTTAACTGCTGATTTATCGAATACAGTGTCGCAATTTGACGATCACTTTAACATCAACTGTTTTGGAGATTTTTTTCAAAGTAAGGGTGCGACAACCATGCTCTTCGAGGCTGGCCAACTGTCTACAGATTATATGAGAAGCGACGTGCGCTTATATTTTTCTTTCGCCCTTTTTTTAGCTTTAAAACGCATTTCTTCTCCTAAGGATTTTACCGAAAATGCAGATTTTTATACCAATTTGCCTCAAAATATGGAATGTTATTGTGATGTAATCCTTGAAAAGGTAAAACTTCAATCATCTGGTAAAACCATCTCTATAGGTTTAACTTACAATGAATGTCTGGAGCAGGATGATGTGGTTTTTAGACCCTCTGTTTCACACATTGATCCCATCGATCCCTTGTTTGCCTTCAAGATTATTAATGATGAAATTAACCTCTTCACAGAGTGTGATGCAATTGAGGCAGATCAGCTGATTGAGCTTTTAGAATCAAATCAGTCCGATTTGATAAAAAATTTAACAATTATTTAATTTTTCAATCTTTTTTTTGTCATTAAATGGATTTATTTTTGAATTTCATAAATAACAGAAAAAATGAAGATTAAGTTGGATGATCTAGACCGTCAAATTCTTGATGTGTTAATTGAAAATACTCGTACACCATTTACAGACATAGCCAAGAAGATGAATGTGTCGGCTGGAACCATTCATATAAGAGTTAAAAAGATGGAGGATTCTGGCGTAATAAAAGGGTCATCTTTAACTATTGATTATGAAAAATTAGGTTATGCTTTTATCGCTTATGTAGGAATATATCTTAGAAAAACATCTCATTCTGAAGAGGTTTTAAAAGCACTATACAACATACCCTACGTCACTGTGGCTCATATCACCACAGGAAAATTCAACATCTTCTGCAAATTGCGAGCTAAAAACACAGCACATGCTAAAGAGGTGATTTTTAGAATTGATGATATCGAAAGCGTTATGAGAACTGAAACTATGATTTCTTTAGAGGAGAGTATCAATGATAAAAAACGTTTGATGCACGATATTTTTACCACCATTTAGATCTCACCAGTGGCATAAAAACGAAACGCATCTGAGTACATACTAGAAGGTACCTTTTGGTCGATAACGGCTTTTCCGATGGATTCTAATAAAATAAAATTAGGTTGTCCTTTGGAATTTTTTTTATCAAAAACCAGCAATTCCTCAATGCTTTTTTGAGCATTGTCATCAAAATGCTCGAGTTTATAATAATGCAATATTCGTGCTCTTATATCAACAGCTACACTACTATCAAGTCCGGTCAATTGTACAGAAAAATAAACAGCCATAACCATACCTATTGCAACAGCAGCGCCATGGCTTAATGGCATACTTTGGTCTTTTTTTAGTCTGTAAGTTTCAATGGCATGACCGAAGGTATGCCCAAAATTTAGTATTTTCCTGTTGTCTTTTTCGTATGTATCCGATTGTACAACCTTAAGTTTAATGTTGTTTGAAGTTAAAATAATGGTTTCCCAGTTTATAATTTGGTTCACATTCATTTTAGAACAAAATTCCCAATAGGCTCGATCTTCAATCAGACCATGTTTCATAACTTCTGCCCATCCACTTTTAACATCTTCTGACGAAAGTGTTTTTAAATAATCTGGATCCACAAGAACCAATTCCGGAAAATGCATTATACCAATTTGATTTTTAAGTCCATTTAAATCTACTCCAGTTTTACCGCCAATAGCTGCATCAACCATACCAAGTAATGTGGTTGGAATATTTACAAACTTCAATCCGCGCATGAAAGTTCCAGCCACAAAACCACCAAGATCGGTAACAACACCGCCACCTAAATTTAACAACATACTGCGCCTATCAGCGCCCTGATCGGACATGAATTGCCACAGTTGCTTACATTGGTCAATTGATTTAGATTGTTCGCCGTTGGGTATTTGCAGCATCACCGGATCGGTTATATGACTCAGATGAGTCAATAGCTTTGGAGCGCAATGTTGTGCTGTGTTTTGATCAGTTAATATGAAGACTTTTGAAGGTTTGGTATGATCCAAAATGCGCTGTAATTGTTGATACCCATCTTTACCATAAAAAACCGTATTTGAAATATGTTGTTTCATATTGAACTTGAATGTCATTTTGTGTTGCCAAATTACATCAATTATTTAAAAATAATATTTCCCGATTAGATATCTTTGACAAATGAAAAACGGATGTCCTCAGCTTAGTTTTGAAAACACTCAAACGGCCTTCAGATTAAAGAATGACAGAGCGCTGAGGAGAGCACATTGGCTGTTTGGCATGCTCAGATTTCAGCTTTTGGTACGCATTGGAAACGCCGTAGTCAACTGGTCAATCAAATTGAGGCTACCAGTATCTGGAATTATTAAAATGACTGTTTTTGACCAGTTTTGTGGCGGTGAAACCTTGTCGGACTGTCTTCCAATTTTGGATCAAATGAGCGAAGTTGGGGTTAAAAGTATATTGGATTATTCAGTTGAAGGCAAAGAAACTGAGGGCCAATTTGACGCGGCCTGCTCAAAGCTATTGGAACTTGTAGATTTCTCTAAGAAGAATCCTTCGGCACCTTTTGTGGTGTTTAAACCCACGGCCGTTGGCCGTTTTAAATTGTTTGTTAAAGTGAGTGACGGGAAGGCGCTTACAGAACAAGAAAATATTGAATGGAAAGTTGTTTTACAACGGTATGAATTGATTTGCCAAAAAGCTTATGACAATCAAATACCTGTTTTGATCGATGCTGAGGAAAGCTGGATGCAAAAAGCCGCTGATGAGTTGGCGTTGTTAATGATGAAAAAATTTAATACCTCACGAGCTATAGTTTTTAATACGGCTCAATTATACCGTACTGATCGCTTAGAATATCTGAAGAAATTAAATGAATCGGCCTTATCGGAGGGTTTTTTTGTAGGTGTTAAACTTGTAAGAGGGGCATACATGGAAAAGGAACGCGAACGCGCACAGAAGCTTGGCTATGCCTCTCCAATTTGTATTTCGAAACAAGCTACTGATATTAATTTTGACGAGGGCTTACGATTCATGTTGTCTAATTGCGATAGAATGTCATTGTATTTAGGGACTCATAACGAAAAAAGTACATATTTGGCCGTTCAGATTTTAGGTGAAAGAAATATATCATCTGCCGACCAACGTGTCTGGTTTGGTCAGTTGTATGGTATGAGTGACCACATCAGTTTTAACTTGGGTGATACAGGGTATAACGTCACTAAATATGTTCCTTTTGGGCCTGTGCGCGAAGTTGTACCTTATTTAACACGGCGAGCCAACGAAAACACATCAGTTGCAGGTCAAACTGGGAGAGAATTGAGTTTGATCAGAAAAGAAATTGAACGACGAAGAAGTCTTAAAAAGGATTAATTTCTAATACTGTTGCGATCGATTCGCAGTTTTCAACAAGAACAGTTCTTAAAAGTCCATCCTGGCGATTTTCAATGAGATACTGTTTGCAACTGTCTAACTTTGTATTGCTTTTTGAAAAATTGATTTTCCCTTTTTTCAGAATTTCAATGACATCATCTTCGGACAAATTTAAAGTCTGTAAAGTGATATTCGCTTTACCAGAAAATTGAAAGTCTTTTAAGTTGATATTTTTGATCGTACGGGCTTGAGGACTGTATGAACAAGATGTTTTTTTTCCACTTAAAAAGAACGACAAAAAAATTAGTCCAACGGCAAAACCTCCCAAATAATATCCTAAACGATGAATGAATTTCATAGATCAAATGTAGATTAAAAAATAAACAAGTTCGGGTCTTTGTACTCCAAATTAAACCAATCGCAAACAGAACTGTTGGTCCACATGCCGTGATAGCAATATAGTCCAGTTCTTAAGCTATTGTTAAACCGAACTGCTTGTTCTAACCCACCATTATGGGCCAAGTCCAATAAATATGGTGTTAAAATATTGCTCATCGCGGCTGAGGCAGTTTGAGCGTATCTTGAAGGAATATTTGGTACACCATAATGAATAACATCATGTTTTATAATTACTGGACGTTCATGAGAAGTCAATTCACTCGTTTCAAAATTACCACCCATATCGATGCTGATGTCAATAATGACACTGCCAGGTTTCATTTGACGAACAGTATTCTCATCAACCAAATTGGGTGCGCGGTTTTTACCACGTACAGCCCCAACGGCTATATCACAAGTCAACAAGGCTTCTTTCAAAGATTTTGGCTGCAAGGCAACTGTATACGCATTATGACCCAATTTTGATTTAATGCGTCTAAGTTTAATCGGGGAGTGGTCAAATATTTTAACGCTGGCACCGAGTCGAATCGCTGATTGGGCTGCAAAATACCCTGCAGTTCCAGCACCTATAATCACCACCTCTGTTGGTGGAACACCACAAATATTGCCTAAAAGTAACCCTTTGCCGATCTCGTTATCGCTTAAAAACTCTGCTGCAATGAGCATTGAAGCGTTACCTGCAATTTCACTTAATTGTCGCACTATGGGTAATGCCCCAGAATCATCTTTAATAAATTCGTAGGCTAAAGCTGTTACTTTTCGACTGGACAGAGCTTCGAAATATTTGGACTTTTGGGTTTTCAATTGAAGAGCAGAAATTAAAATTGATTTTTCGCTCAACCATTTAATTTCTTCCAAAGTAGGTGGGTTGACTTTCATCACTATGGATGATCCAAAAACTTTGGTTCTGTTGGTTGTTATTTCTGCTCCTGCTAAACTGTAATCTTCGTCAGTAAAGTTGGATGCTAAACCTGCTCCAGCCTCTATAATCACATTATGGTTATGACAGGATAAGGTATGGACCGCTTCGGGCGTTAAACATACCCTGTTTTCATTTGATTCATATTCTTTAGGAATTCCAATAGTTAATGACTGCTGTGCGTTAGAAATTTCTAAACGCTCCTCTAAAGGAAGAAGATCTAGTTTTGAAAAAGGTGACATCTTATCGCTCATACTATTATTATGGACATAATGAGGTTACAAAGTAACAAAAAATAGGGCATTTAAGCTTGTGCTAAGGTTATTGTGCGCGATTGGTCATTATTGATCTCGATCTGCAGCCTAATCATATGATCTGGCATAAGTGGAGTAGCCAATTCGGGCCATTCAATTAAGACAAGAGCACCCTCCTCGAGATAAATGTCAAAGCCTAAATCCAATAGTTCTTGAAAGGATTTTAGACGATAAAGGTCAAAATGATGTACCAAACCATTTTTTACTTGATAGGTATTTACAATCGAAAATGTAGGACTACTCACATGATCTTGCGACTGAAGTGCAATTACAAGTGCCTTTATTACTGTTGTTTTTCCGGCACCCATTTCGCCCGTTACAGCCACGACATCACCAAATGTGAGATGACTTAATAAAAAACTTACGGCAGATTCAAGTTCGTTCAATTGAAATGTAATCGCGGCTTTTATCATGATTTTGGATCGCAGATAATTAGTGGAACGATCATTTCTTCGAGAGAAACACCACCATGTTGGAAGCTGTTTCGATAATAATTCACAAAGTAATTATAGTTGTTAGGATAAACGAAATAGGCGTCTGATTTTGCGAAAACAAAGGAACTGTTCATGGTTAATGAAGGCAGACCAATACGTTCAGGTTCTTTTGATGCGTATGTATCTTTATCGTTATAGGTCAAACTTCGCCCTGTTTTGTATCTGAGATTTATACTGGTCTCTCGATCACCAATCAGTTTTGAAGGATGTTTGACGTTGATGGTGCCGTGGTCAGTGGTTAGAATGAGTTTTAATCCCAAATGTTGTGCCTGTCTAATGATTTTCAATAAGGGCGAATTACTAAACCAGCTTTTTGTGACAGAACGATATGCTTTGTCGTCCGCTGCTAATTCTTTAATCACTTCGACTTCAGTTTTGGCATGAGATAGGGTATCTACAAAATTATAAACGACCACATTCAAATCGTGATTCGCAAACTCAGAGGTTTGTTGTGCTAATTTTTGAGCGGTTTTGACATTGGTTATCTTATGATAGGAGTGACTAAAGTCGCTCAACCCCAATCTCTTCAATTGTTCGTTTAGGAATTCTGCTTCAAACAAATTCTTACCTCCCTCGTCAATATCATCTTTCCATAGATCGGGATGTTTTCTCTTCATTTCGAGAGGTGTCAAGCCAGAGAATAAAGCATTACGAGCATACTGCGTAGCTGTCGGCAATATGCTAAAATAGTTGATCTCTTTTCGATTGGTGTAAAACTGAAACAGAATTGGAGAAATGATCCGCCATTGATCATATCTCAAATTATCTATCACTACCAATAGGGTTGGTTGGGTTTTATTGATCTCTGGCGCGATGTATTTTCTAAATAACTGATGAGAAAGAATTGGGCCGGTTTCAGGTAAATCAAACCAACCTTGGTAGTTGTTTTCAATAAATTTCCCAAAACTCAAATTGGCCTCTGTTTTCTGAGCTTGCATAATTTCTAGAAGTGTGGCGTCTTTACTGTTTTCCAGTTCTAATTCCCAATAGACAAACTGCTGGTATAAAGCGATCCAATCTTCGTGGGTTTTCACGTTCATCATTTCCATAGAAATGTCTCGAAAAGCCCTCTGGTAACGACTGGTCACTTGTTCGGAAACCAGTCTAGAATGGTCCAAATTTTTCTTTAAACTGATCAAAATTTGATTGGGATTGAGCGGTTTTAACAAATAATCTGCAATTTTTTGTCCAATGGCTTCCTCCATTAATGACTCTTCTTCATTTTTCGTAATCATTACAACGGGCAGCTCGGGATATTTTGTTTTAATCTGGTCGAGCGTTTCTAAGCCAGACAAGCCTGGCATATTTTCATCCAAAAAAACAATATCATAAGTGTTCGTTTCTAACCAATTGATGGCATCAGCGCCACTTTGACACCCTTGAACGTCGTAGTTTTTGGACTCTAAAAACAATATGTGTGGACGCAAAAGGTCGATTTCGTCATCTGCCCAAAGAATTTTAATTGTTCTATTTGTCATTCAGAGTTGGTGTTTCTAGTGAGTTTGTCTACCAAAATAGGTCATAGGTATCGTTAACCGCCTATATTACTATATTTGTGGTTAACAAGTTATTTTGTCAAAATGAAAATGAAATCAACGCACAAACTTAAGATTTTCAACGATCCAATTTACGGTTTTATTGCCATACCTAGTGTGTTGATTTTTGATTTGATTGCACACCCATATTTCCAGAGGTTACGACGAATCAGTCAAATGGGACTGTCTTATTTGGTTTTTCCAGGCGCCCATCATTCAAGATTTCATCATGCTATAGGTAGTATGCACCTAATGACCAAGGCTATAGAAACTCTTAAATTTAAAGGTGTTGAAATCTCTGAAGAGGAAGAGACAGCCTTATTATTGGCTATTTTATTGCATGACATTGGCCATGGTCCTTTTAGTCATGCACTTGAAAATAGTATTATTGAAAATCGATCTCACGAATCCATGTCGTTGGTCATTATGGAAGCTTTAAACGCATCGTTTGATGGACGATTAGAATTGGCTATTAAAATGTTTAAAGGTCAATATCATAGACAATTTTGTAAAGAATTATTGAGTGGCCAATTCGATATGGATCGCGCAGACTACCTCAAAAGAGATAGTTTCTTTACAGGTGTCTCTGAGGGGAATATCAATAGTGATCGTTTAATTATGATGCTTAATGTTATTGATGATCAGTTAGTTATAGAAGAAAACGGTATATTTCCATTGGAGAAGTTTTTAACCGCTAGGCGATTAATGTATTGGCAGGTTTATTTGCATAAAACAAGTCTTGCAGCAGAGCAATTATTGACTTTCGCGTTGAAAAGAGCTAAGCTGCTGTTGGCGTCTGGAATTCCAATTGAAGCTTCTCAGCCGTTAATGTATTTTTTGAATTATCAGGGCGATACGCAAGACTATGGTCGTGAGACCCTCGAACAATTTCTGCTTCTTGACGACTACGATATCATGTCTGCACTAAAAGCCTGGCAAACTTGTGATGACCGTGTGTTATCCAGACTTAGTTCGATGATCGTGCAACGAAAACTTCCAAAAGTTATATTGAGTTCAACGTCAATATCAGAAGACGTATTTCTAAACCACTTAGAAACTTGTCAGCGCAATTATCAACTCACAATTGAAGAGGCGGCGTATTTTGTTTTCAAAGGAATTATCTCGAATCAGGCTTATAATTCAGAGGATAATTTGAATATCTTAATGAAAAACGGACAGATCACCAGCTTTCAAAAGGCTTCAGATCAATTCAGCTCTAGAGTTATGAGCGAGCCAACCGTTCGACATTTTATGTGTTACCCAAAAGACTTAGATTAGCTCAAATTTTATACTTTTGCACTGATGAAATTTACTGCTGCTCAAATAGCTAGTCTAATAGAAGGAACTGTTGATGGTGATTCAAACATCGAAGTTTTTAAGCTTTCTAAAATTGAAGAAGGGCAAGTGGGTTCATTGACTTTTTTGGCAAATCCAAAATATAGTCAGCATATTTATACCACCAAAGCCTCTGTGACTATCGTTGCTAAAAGTTTTGAAAGTGAGGCTCCATTGTCTACCACTTTAATCAGAGTGGCAGATCCTTATTCTGCTTTTTCAATACTTTTAGGTCATTACAATCAGATTAAGATCAATAAAGTAGGTAAAGAGAATCCGCATTTTATTGATGCGTCATCTCAAATTGGTTCTGATCCTTACATAGGTGCATTTGTCTATATTGGATCGAATGTTACGATAGGAGATCGGGTCAAAATATACCCTAACGCCTTTGTCGGTGATAATGTCATCATTGGAAATGATGTTATAATATTTGCAGGTTCAAAGGTTTATTCTGATTGCATCATTGGAAATAATTGTGTTATTAACTCAAATGTGGTGATTGGTGCCGATGGTTTTGGCTTTGCACCCGATGATCAAGGTGTTTATTCAAAAATTCCTCAAATCGGGAATGTTATTCTGGAAGACAATGTCGATGTTGGTGCAGGAACAACGATTGATAGGGCCACCTTGGGTTCAACTATCATTAGAAAAGGTGTTAAATTGGACAACCAAATTCAGATCGCCCATAACGTTGAGATTGGTGTTAATACAGTCATTGCGGCACAAACAGGTATTGCAGGATCAACCAAAATTGGCGCGAATTGTCAGATTGGAGGTCAAGTTGGAATTGTTGGCCATATTACCATCGGTGATAATGTTAAAATTCAAGGCCAGTCTGGGATAATAGCTTCTTTAAAAGATAACGAAGTTGTCCAAGGAACACCGTCAATGCCATACAACGATTATTACAAATCATATATTCATTTTAAAAATTTACCAAATTTGGTGAAATTGATAAATGGCCACGATCAAAAATTAAATCATGAGTAATCAACCCCAAAAACAAACAACCATTGCTTCTTCAGTCTCTATGGAAGGCGTTGGGTTGCACACAGGAGCTTCAGTAAAATTATCATTTCGTCCTGCTCCCGAAAACACAGGATATGTGTTTAAACGCATTGATCTTGAAGACCATCCTTTAATTGAAGCCAATGCCTTATTAGTATCAAGTACTCAACGCGGCACTTGTTTAGAAAAAGATGGCGCAAAAATTCAAACTTGTGAGCATGTGCTCGCCGCCCTGGTTGGTCTAGAAATTGACAATGCCATAATTGAACTGAACAGTTCTGAGCCGCCAATTTTAGATGGTTCAGCAAAGTATTTTGTCGAAGCATTAGAATCTGTTGCTCGTGTGGAGCAGGATGCCGTTAGAGATGAGTATGTTGTTCGCGAAGTAATTCATTTTAAAGACGAAGACTCGGGAAGTGAAATGACGATCATTCCTTCCGATGAGTATCAAGTCACGACAATGGTAGACTTTGGCACTAAAGTTTTAGGCACACAGAATGCTTCTCTGGAAAAACTTTCTAATTTTAAATCTGAGATTTCAGATGCCAGAACTTTTTCCTTTTTACATGAGCTTGAAACACTGCTTGAACACGGTTTGATTAAAGGTGGTGATCTTAATAATGCTATTGTATATGTCGATAAAGAATTGTCAGACCAAACAATGGAAAGACTGAAAAAGGCATTTGGTAAAGATAAGTTGTCGGTGAAACCAAACGGTATTCTAGACAATCTTACTTTGCATTATCCAAACGAGGCCGCAAGGCATAAACTTTTGGATGTTATTGGAGATTTGGCGCTTGTAGGCACTAGACTTAAAGGAAAAGTGATTGCCGTTAAGCCAGGTCACTATGTCAATACAGAATTTGCTAAAAAACTATTAAAACACATTAAAATGGATCGCCGTAACAGCATGCCGAATATTGACTGGTCAAAAGAGCCAGTCATGGATACGATTAAAATTATGAGCATTTTGCCACATCGTCCACCATTTTTATTGGTAGATAAGATTTTGGAAATATCTGATACTCATGTTGTGGGTGCCAAAGCTGTCACCATGAATGAACCTTTTTTTCAGGGTCATTTTCCTGGTGCACCAGTAATGCCAGGGGTTTTAATTGTTGAGGCAATGGCACAATCGGGAGGTATTTTAGTGCTTAGTACTGTACCTGACCCAGAAAATTATTTGACATTTTTCATGAAAATTGATAATGTTAAGTTTAAACGAAAAGTAGTTCCAGGTGATATGCTGGTGTTTAAATGTGAATTGATCGGAGCTTTTAGAAGGGGCATTTGTCATATGCGCTGTCATGCTTATGCTAATGGTATATTGTGTGCCGAAGCTGAACTAATGGCACAAATAACTAAAGTTAAATAATTATGAATCAGCCATTAGCTTATGTGCATCCAGGTGCAAAAATCGCAAAAAACGTTGTCATCGAGCCTTTTGCGACTATAGATAACAACGTTGAAATTGGTGAAGGAACATGGATAGGTCCTAATGTGACAATAATGGAAGGGGCGCGAATAGGGAAAAATTGTAGCATCTATCCAGGTGCTGTCATTTCTGGTGTTCCTCAAGATTTAAAATTTAAGGGCGAGTACACTACAGTGGTGATTGGAGATAATGTCACCATTCGTGAATGTGCCACGATTAACAGAGGAACTGCAGATCGTGGAAAAACTGTTATTGGAGATAATTGTTTGATCATGGCATATTGTCATATCGCACATGATTGTTTTGTTGGTAAAAACTGTATTTTCTCTAACAACAGCACTCTTGCAGGTCACATCACCGTTGGTGATTACGTTGTTTTAGCGGGTATGGTTGCTGTTCATCAGTTTTGTTCAATAGGCAATCACGCTTTTGTAACAGGTGGGTCTCTGGTTCGTAAGGATGTTCCACCATTTGTAAAAGCAGCTCGAGAGCCATTATCGTATGTTGGGATCAATTCAGTAGGTCTTAGAAGACGAGGGTATTCATCAGCTAAAATAACCGAAATACAAAGTATTTTTAGGATTTTATACCAGAAGAACTTTAATAATTCGCAGGCGGCCTCAATTATAGAAGCTGAAATGGAAGCAACAGGGGAACGTGATGAAATTCTCCAATTTATTCGTAATTCGCATCGTGGTATTATGAAGGGATATATTAAATCAAACTAAAACAATTTTATGGCTAGTACGTCGGACATTCGAAACGGATTGTGTATCCAATACAATCATGACATTTTTAAAGTAATAGAGTTTTTACATGTGAAACCCGGCAAAGGTCCAGCTTTTGTGCGAACCAAGCTTAAAAGTGTTACCACAGGTAAGGTGATAGATAATACTTTTTCAGCAGGTCACAAAATTGAGGAAGTCCGCGTAGAAACACATCGTTTCCAGTTTTTATACCCAGAAGGCGAGCAGTTTCATTTTATGAACGTTGAAGACTACAATCAGATCATTCTCAATAAAGCGGCTATTGACGCGCCAGATCTTCTAAAAGAAGGTGAGGTGGTTACAGTTTTGATCAATTCTGAAGATTCGATGCCATTATCAGTAGATATGCCTGCAAGTGTTGTTCTTGAAGTTTCATCAACTGAACCGGGTGTTAAAGGAAATACTGCAACCAATGCGACAAAACCTGCAACGATGGAAACAGGTGCTATTGTTATGGTGCCATTATTTGTAAATGAAGGGGATAAAATTAGGATTGAAACTGAAAAAGGCACCTACAAAGAACGGGTGAAGGAATAATATGGATTTTCCTAAGTCTTTAACCCTTATCGAAGTGGCTCAACTCCTCGAATGTAAGTTTGTAGGCAATGCTGATATGTTGGTACTTGGAATGAATGAGATTCATGTAGTGCGGGAGGGCGATATTGTTTTTGTTGATCACCCTAAATACTACGCTAAAGCACTTCAGTCAAAGGCTTCAATCGTTTTGATTAATCAGGATGTCGACTGTCCGGAGGGCAAAGGATTGCTCATATCGGATGATCCTTTTCGTGATTTCAATAGATTAACGGAACATTTCAAACCCTTTTTCTTATCGACTCATTTAATTCATCCTTCAGTCAAAATTGGGACATCATGTCAGATTGCACCAAACGTGTCTATTGGAGCCAATGTGACCATTGGTGACCATACTATAATTCATCCTAATGTGACCATTTATAATGATGTTCATATTGGTAAAAACGTTATAATACAATCGGGAACTGTGCTTGGGGCAGATGCATTTTATTATAAGAATCGGCCAACAGGTTATGACCAACTAAAATCCAGCGGAACCGTTGTTATCGAGGATGATGTTCATATTGGCGCCTTGTGTACTATTGATCGTGGAGTTACCAGTGATACCAGAATTATGGTAGGTTCTAAATTAGACAATCACATACAAATTGGCCATGACACTTTGATCGGTCCCAAATGTTTGATAGCCGCACATACAGCGATAGCTGGTTGTGTTGTTGTTGGGTCCAATGTCAAAATATGGGGTCAAGTGGCAGTCAGTAGTGGTCTGTCAATTGGTGATGGGGCAGAGGTACTTGGAAAATCTGGGGTAAGTCGGTCAATAGAAGGGCATCAAAAATACTGGGGGACACCGGCCGTGCCATTTAGCGATCACGTTAGAGACATGGTGACTATAAAAAACCTCATTAAAAAAGAACGAAAAGTATAGTTTAAGAATCGTTAATAAACTTGGATAAATAAGGCGTTTCCTTGGAATGAAATAGTTTAAATTTGAAATCAGAAATAAATAGATATTATGAGTGTACTTGTTAATAAAGATTCTCGGATAATTGTTCAAGGATTTACTGGAAGTGAGGGGTCTTTTCATTCAACTCAAATGATTGAATACGGTACAAATATAGTAGGAGGTGTAACACCTGGTAAAGGCGGGCAAACACATTTGGATCGTCCAATATTTGATACGGTTGAGCAAGCTGTAAAGGCTACAAAAGCAAACGCGTCTATTATTTTTGTGCCACCGGCCTTTGCAGCTGATGCAATAATGGAAGCTGCTGATGCTGGAATAAATGTTATTATAGCCATTACAGAAGGAATTCCTGTGGCAGATATGATAAAAGTGAAAGACTATATCAGCTCGAAAGACTGTCGCCTCATCGGACCGAATTGTCCAGGTGTCATTACCCCAGATGAGGCTAAAGTTGGCATAATGCCTGGATTCGTATTCAAAAAGGGTAGAGTAGGTGTGGTGTCAAAATCAGGGACACTTACCTATGAAGCTGCTGACCAAGTGGTTAAGCAAGGGCTTGGCGTATCAACAGCCGTTGGTATTGGCGGTGATCCAATTATAGGTACAACAACAAAAGAAGCTTTGGAGATGTTGATTGATGATCCTGAAACAGATTGTGTTGTAATGATAGGTGAAATTGGAGGTCAATTAGAAATTGATGCCGCGAAATGGTATCAAAATAGTGGCAGTACTAAGCCTGTTGTAGGGTTTATTGCTGGTGAAACAGCCCCGGCAGGCAGAACTATGGGACATGCTGGTGCTATTGTGGGTGGTAGTGACGATACAGCTCAAGCGAAAAAAATAATGATGAGACAATGCGGCATGCATGTTGTCGATTCTCCTGCTGAAATAGGTTTGAAAGTCTTGCAGGTGCTATCCACTTAAATTTTTAACCAATAGATTATGGGACAACTAAAAGGAAAAACAGCAATTATTACAGGTGCTTCTCGAGGTATAGGCAAGGGAATCGCCGAAGTTTTTGCCTCGGAAGGCGCTAATGTTGCCTTTACTTACAGTAGCTCAGATGACGCGGCACGCACCTTAGAAGTCGAATTATCGCAACTTGGAGTAAAGGCCAAAGGTTATAAAAGTAATGCTGCTAACTTTGATCAAGCTCAGGCCTTAGTCCAAGACGTTTTAAATGATTTTGGACAAATAGATATCCTAATAAACAACGCAGGTATTACAAAAGATAATCTTTTGATGCGCATGAGCGAGGCCGATTTTGACAGTGTCATTGATGTTAATTTGAAATCAGTTTTTAACATGACAAAGGCGATACAAACTACTTTTTTAAAACAAAGGAAAGGAGCTATTGTAAATATGAGTTCTGTTGTTGGAGTTAAAGGTAACGCTGGTCAAACCAATTATGCAGCTTCAAAAGCAGGTATTATAGGATTTTCTAAGTCCGTAGCTCTGGAACTTGGCTCACGAAACATCAGATGTAATGTTATTGCTCCAGGATTTATAGAAACTGAGATGACTTCAAAGTTAGACGAGGCAACAGTAAAAACATGGCGTGATGGCATCCCATTAAAACGTGGCGGGACACCAAAAGACATTGCTGATGCCTGTGTGTTTTTGTCGTCAGACCAATCGTCATATATCACTGGACAGGTTTTACACGTTAATGGGGGCATGTTGACCTAAATCTTAATTCAAAAATATTGTGACCAACACAACTATCCTATGGCTTTCGCTTTCTATTCTGGGAGGATTGTCTATTGGTTATTTTCAATATTTGTTCCGATCAAGTGTTTCTTCATTAAAAATAGCTTTGGCAGCCTTAAGAGGTTCTTCGGTTGCACTCATTGTGCTATTATTATTTAATTTTAATCATACCATTTCTGACAGTTATATCGTCAAACAACCATTGAACATACTGGTAGATAATTCATTGTCAATCAAATATTTGAATCAAGACTCCTTGGTGTTAAATATGGTTGGTCGATTTAAAAACCAGTTCGATCTGAATGAGCGTTTTGATGTCAATTTTTACGCATTCGGTCAACAGTTTAAACGCTATGATTCAGTACTTTTCGATGCGCCTATTACACATTTGAGTGAAGCAATAATTGAAATTAATGACAAAACTTCAATGGTTTCCACAACAGTTTTATTAACTGATGGCAACCAGAATTTTGGATCCAACGCTATCTATGCGGCTGATAGCGTGGTACAAACTGTTTTTCCAATGGTGTTTGGACCTTTAGATTCACCTTTTGACTCGAGTATCGAAGCTGTCAACCACAACCCTTATACCTACAGTGGTAACAAAACTGAAATCGAAATCACTGTTCTTTCAAATAAATTAACTGAGAACAACAGTTTTGTGTATGCCTTTCTGAATGGGAAAAAAGTGGCAGAAAGTCGTGTTTCATTCCGTGAAAGTAAATCACATATTTTTAGTTTGATTCTACCTTCATCAAAGCCTGGTTTGAATAATTATTCTATTGTACTAGATCCAATAGATAATGAGCAAAACACCGGTAACAACGCGTATAACATTGCTATTGAAACAATTGATGAATCTAGTAATGTAGCCATAATAACTAACATAAGCCATCCTGATGTTGGTGCGTTGACTAAGGCTATTAATGCCTTGGATGCTACTATTGCAGATGTTTTATCCCCCGATGAATTTTTATTACAAAAGGAGAAATATCGAGCGGCCTTTCTTTATCAACCCAATGAACAATTTTCTAAATTGACATCTTGGATGAAGGCATCAGGTTTTCAAGTGGCTTGGGTTATAGGTATTAAGTCTAACTTGAATTGGTTAAATCAGGCGCAAAATAATTTCTCTTTCGAATTAACTGAGGAAACAGAGACTTATGATTTGTTTTACAATACTAACTTTGACTTATTTACTATTGAAGCCTCAGATTTTGAATCGTGGCCACCAATTGAAGCTAACTTTGGTAGGTTACAGTTTAAAGTATCTAATACGCCCTTGTTTTTTAAAGAATATCAAGAAATTGCAGTTGAGGACGATCCTTTATGGTCTCTTTACGACACTGGTAGTGTAAAAGGAGCTGTTCTGAGAGGAGAAAATATTTGGCGATGGCGTGCTCAGAGTTTTGTGAACTCAGGTAGTTTTGAATCTTTTGACGTTTTAGTTCATCAAATTGTTCGTTTTCTGACCAATAATGTCAATCGTAATCAACTTCAGTTAGCCTATAAATCAATATATAATGAGTCAGATCAAAAAGAGGTAAGCGCTTTGTGGTTAAATGAGAATTTGGAAAATAACTCTACATCAGAATTGTTAATACGTATTAATAACCTCGATAATTCTCTAATGGAGGAAAGACAAATGATCTATAAATCAGGTCGATACCGAGCTTCAATTGAAGATATTAAGGAAGGTAGTTATTCTTTTGAAATCATCGTCAATGGATCTCGTCAATCTGGGGGTTCTTTTAAAATTGAAAACAGAAATATTGAAACACATAAATTATCTGCGAATTTTGAAGACATGTACTTATTAGCATCTCAAACTGGTGGGACGCTTTATACGCCAGAACAATTTGATGAATTGGTAAGTCAATTGTTAGGTTCAGATAGCTTTAGACCGGTTGAAAAGTTTAGTCAAAAAATTGTACCTTTACATACAATATGGTGGCTACTTGCCATCTTAATATTAACCATTTCATCGGAGTGGTTTTTAAGAAAATACAACGGATTACTTTAACTAACAAAATATACCATGGAAAGATTACCAAAATTAGGCTTACCACTTATTATTACTGCAATTATTCTTGTTGTGGTGATTTCAAAATCTACTTTAACTATTGACTCCGGCCAAGCGGGTGTTTTATATAAAACATTTGGAGACGGGGTTGTCACAGATCAACCACCTTTAGGTGAAGGTTTTCATTTTATTGCACCTTGGAATCGTGTTTTTATTTACGAAGTGCGTCAACAAGAGGTTTTTGAGCAAATGAATGTACTGTCGTCAAATGGATTAGATATTAAATTAGATGCCTCTGCGTGGTTTCAGCCTGTTTATCAAGACTTAGGAAAATTGCATCAAGAAAAAGGTGATCAATATAAACAGCGTGTATTGCTTCCAGCGATAAGATCTGCCGCTAGAAGTGTTGTGGGTCGTTACACACCAGAACAATTGTATTCAAGCAAGCGTGATGCGATTCAAGCCGAAATTTTCGAAGAGACAAAAGCGATAGTTGGTGCACAGTATATCCAATTGAATGATATCCTGGTGCGTGATGTAACCTTGCCGTCAACCATTAAGGACGCTATCGAGCGTAAATTGAGACAAGAGCAGGAATCATTAGAATATGAATTTCGTTTAGAAAAGGCTTCTAAAGAAGCTCAGCGTCAAATCATTGAGGCTCAAGGTAAAGCCGATGCAAACCGTTTGCTTAGTGCATCTTTAACAGATAAAATATTAAGAGACAAAGGAATTGAGGCCACTTTAAAGTTGTCTGAATCGGCAAACTCAAAGATTGTTGTTATCGGATCGGGTAAAGACGGAATGCCAATTATTCTTGGTAATCAATAATTAGCAGCAACGATTTATTTATGGGTGCTGGACACCAAGCTTTTTATTTGGTAAAAATTAGCTTTTTAGGCTATCGGTACCATGGATGGCAAAAGCAACCTTCATTGAAAACTTTGCACTCAGTGGTTGACAGAACCCTGAAATATATCCTTGATGGATTACCGTTTAAAACCTTAGGAGCAAGCAGAACTGATGCTAAAGTTTCCGCTCATCAGGCGGCATTTGAGTTGTTTCTAAAATCGCCAATCGAAGATTTAAGTCAGTTTATAGACGATTTCAATGCCAATTTGCCACACGATGTTTATTGTGAATCTGTTGTTTCTGTAACAAAGGAGTTTAATATCATCCAAGATTCAAAAGAAAAAGTATATCAGTATTATTTCGCATTTGGCAATAAATCACATCCGTTTTGCGCACCTTTTTTGACCACAATCCTTGAGCCGTTAGATATAGAACTAATGATTCAGGGTGCTCGGTTGTTTGAGGGTACACATTTTTTTAAATCTTATTGTTATAAACCCAAACCTGATGCGGCCTATGTCAGAACAATTTCAAAATGCCATATTATACCTAATCAAGACTTGACAGCCAGTTTTTTCCCGAAAGAAAGTTATGTTTTAGAAGTTAAAGGAAAAGGGTTTTTGAGGCATCAAGTGAGATTAATGATTGGCGCACTTTTTAGATTAGGCAAAGGGGAGAGAACCCTCAATGACATCAAAGAGAGTCTTATCGAAGGTTATCCATATAATGAAACCTTTGTAGCTCCGGCTTCTGGATTGATTTTAGATCGTATTAATTTTGAAATCCCAAATGAATGAAAAGTCATATCACAAAGGACGTTTTAGATTTTTTAAAACTATTATCAAAAAACAACAACAGAGATTGGTTTAACGAAAACAAAACAAGATTTAAATCCGTCGAGTCTCAAGTTAAATTATTTCATGCTGAAATTTTTGAGCGTTTGTCAAAGATTGATTATATGGATTCGTTCAAGTTGTTCAGAATTTATAGAGACGTACGATTTAGCCATGACAAGTCACCGTATAAAACCCATTTTGGATGCTCGTTTCGTAGAGAGAAACCTGCTTATAGAGGAGGTTATTATGTGCATATCAAACCCAATGAATCCTTTGTCGCTGTTGGGTTTTGGGAGCCAAACAGCTCAGATTTAAAACGGATCAGACAAGAATTGGACTACGAAGCGAGTGGGTTTCGTGACATGATGAATGATAAAAAATTGAAAACCGTTTGGGGCGGCTTACAAGGAGAACAGTTAAAAACAGCCCCTCGAGATTTTGCCAAAAATCATCCAGATATTGACTTATTGCGTTACAAGCAGTTTCTTTTAATTAAAAACTTTGCTGATGAAGAACTACTGCAAGAGTCCTTCGCTCAAAATGTTTCGGATTCCGTAGCAGCTGCGCGACCATTTGTTGATTGGATGTCAAATGCCTTAACGACCAATTTGAACGGCGAGTCAATCATTTAAATGATTTGAATACTGTCAATGATGCGCTGTTTAATCATGGAAATGATGCGCTTGTTAAGTTGAGAAGCATGAGCTGTATAAAAGTCAAATTCATACTCAGTCAGATGTCCTAAAACAAGACCATTTAAATGACTTCTAAGTTTGACGTCTTTACTGAACGATGTATGGATGATCTCTAATTTCTGTGATAGTTCCAATGCGTTAAATTCGACTTTATGCTGAATTACATAAGCTTGAAATATTTTGATGATAAGTGGATGTTGCAACTTTAAGATTGGTCTAATGGATTGATTTTGAAAAATTTCAAGCTCAGATGAAGAACTATCCTTCTTAATTGTGACTAAAATGGGTCTAAGTTCTACGATTAAGCGATCTCTATCGGTCATTCTTATTACGGTTTTTATATAAAATTAATCTTAATAAATTTGACATAATATAAATTATAGCCAAATTACAATTGAATAAGTTATTCCACTTTATCTCTCTTGAAAATCAGTATAGCCATTTGTTTAGCCAACTCTCTTCTGTCGTACTTAGACACATCCGTATCCGGTTGTTCCAAATGGTTAGCTTTAAAACAATCGTAAAATGCAAATAGCGCTGAAACGTCAGGCGCATCTTCACTTGTAAGGATTACAGACTGAGGTATTTCCTTCAATATTTTAGAGACATCCGAATTTTGTGAGGTTTGAGCTAAAATAATTTTATGGGCTTTCAAATATTCAAATAATTTGCCTGGAATCACATGTGGCTCCTGCTCTACCAAAAATAACAATGATGCGTTGCTCATATAATCTATCGCTATTTGATGACTGACAAGGCCTTTGAGCTCTACAAATGGCATTAAACCAAACGTTTGTAATGTTTTAAGTATTTCTCTGTCAACATAGCCTACGAGCGTGATTTTTAGATCATTAGCGGCATCTGGTCTCTTATCAAGAAATTCGCGAATCAACGCCCATATCTGAATGGGGTCTCGATCGGGTAATAATGAGCCAACATGAGTCATTGAAAATGTTTGATTTGCTCTCTTTATTGCCTTAAAATCATCACCATCAAAGCCATTGGTGATCACAGAAACGGGCTGTTTTGTTTTAAGTCTGAAAGAATCGGCAGTGTACCATGATGTTGTAACAATATGATCTGCTGTTGACAACACTTGATGCTCTAAAGTCTCATGACGCTTTTTGGCCCTTTTGCCCAATCTTAAGAACTTATGATACTTAATATCTGTCCATGGGTCTCGAAAGTCAGCGATCCATTTAATTTTTCCTGAATATCTATTCTTAGCCTTTAAACCAGTTAGATGCACACTGTGAGGCGGACCAGTGGTTATAATGGTGTCGATCTCAGGATGATCGGTAAGTATTTGGTCTACTTGATTTAAAGCTGGTTTTACCCAACCTACACGTGCGTCAGGAATAAAAAAATTACCTCTTAAAAAAATGAGCCATTTGGAGAACCAAGACAAAGTATTAGACGACATCCCGCCATCACTCAATTTATTTATTTTTTTCGGAAATAGTGATTTAATGACATGCGCGGGTTCTTTAGTTTTGGCCTTGTAAACTATGACATTTGAAGACAGGTCTTTTTGATGTGAATGATCTTGAATGGGATAAAAAGCATTTTCAGGAACAAGAACTATGGGTTCAACACCAAATTCGGGCAAATATTTTGCAAATTTAAGCCACCGCTGCACTCCTGGCCCGCCAGCTGGAGGCCAATAATAAGTTACAATTAGTACCTTTTTAAGTTTTGTCATATTATGCCTTTTTTCGGATGTTGGAGTACACCAAAATAGCAATACATAGTCCGATAAAGCATAAAAATGACACTTTAGAGATGATCTCACCCTTTTGAACCACTTCTGGCTCAAAATTCATGGTAATTGTATGTTTGCCACTTGGGATGGCCATCCCTCTAAAAGCGTAATCAACCCTTTTGATGTCTGCCGCTTTTCCGTCAATTGTAGCTTTCCAACCTTTATCAAAATACATCTCGGAAAAAACTGCAAATCCATCAAAATCATTATTGGACTCAAAAACTAATTCATCCATCTTGTATGAGGTCAGTGAGATCGTTTCTCTACCGTTGACGCTAAAAGTTTGATCGTTCAAACCAATATTTGAAAGTGCCAATGCTGTTGATGACAAATCGATGTCCTTTAGTTTGGCGAGTGCCTCGTCTTCTGAATCCACAGTTGTGATCGTGCTCACAAACCACGCATTTCCTAAAGCACTTTCATTTATGTATGCAGTACTGCCTGTTTCATTCGGTTGGATGACATATTTGATGTTCAATAAATCCAATATTGATGCATTGTTTTGACTGATGTGGTAGTCAAACAAATGTTGAGCACGTTTTGGTTTAGCAGCATGGTAACCGCCAAAAGCTTTATGAAAATAGGAAGCTCTCGAGCTGTTAAATGGATTGTTAGTCAAATCCAAAACTCTATAATGCGTGCTATCCTTTTGGATGGTTTGGTCAGAAGTTGTTGACGAATAAGGTGAAGTCATTGTAGTTTTAGTGGTAAAATCATCAGCATTGAGGTAGCGCCTAGATACATCCACCAAATCAAATAACGCATACCCACTGATCAATACTATCAGGAGATTTTTATTTATAGATTTTTTTAAATATAAAAATAGCGTTAGAGAAGTTAGGGCAATCAATACAGTTGCTCTTAGTAAATCACTGGAATACAAAGCTTCTCGATCGAGTCTAATGGCCCTTAACAAATCGGGACCATAGGTTTGTTTGATATAACCATCATTGGTACTGATAAAATCGAAACCTTTTCCTTTGAGCATAAATAATAACCCCAAGAATACCCCAAATGAGATTGCAACATATTTAAGTCCTTTTATTTTAGTTGTTGTAGGTAAATCGTTAGTAATTAAGGACTTTAAGCCGAGCATAGCCCCAAATGGAACAAGCAGACTCAATAATACCTGAATTGAGGATACAGCACGAAACTTATTGTATAAAGGGACATAATCAATAAAAAATGCCGTTAAATATTCTAGATTTTTACCCCACGATAGGGCTAACACCAGAACACATGAGGACAATAACCAATATTTTGACTTTGAGGGCTCTAAACGCATCCAAAAAACAAACAGAAAAAGTATAATAATTCCTATATATGCAGGTGCGGCAACAAAGGGCTGTTTACCCCAATACATAAGTTGTCCAGCGAAATTTAAAGCATCTTGAGATGCAATCTGAAAGTTAGACAATAAGAATTGTACGCTTTTTCCATCAATTGAAAGTTGTTCCCCATTTGATCCTCCATAAAGGCCTGGTACAAACAAATTTAAACTTTCACCAATACCGTAACTATACTCTGTTATGTATGACTTATCTAAACCCGAATTGTAGTTCAATACCTGTCCGTCTGGTCCAATGGTTAATGGATTTGATCCTCTTGTGCTTTCTTGGGTGTATTCTGAAGTCGCTAATATGCCTGTAGCATTCATTCCCAAGGCTAAACCACCAGATAAAAAGATGAGACCAACTGATCGAAAATATGATTTGAATTGTTTGCTTTTAAAATGTTCAATGCCGTAATAAATGCCAATGATGGTCATAATGAAGGCCAAGTAATAAGTCATTTGAAAATGATTGGCCGCCAATTCAAGACCCGAACCTAGAACCAATACTACAAAGCCCAACCTTTGTCTTTTGTTAAATATCAAAAACAATCCTGAAAGCACTAATGGCATATAGGCAATGGCATGGGCTTTAGCGTTATGACCAACCCCCAAAATAACAATATGATAAGTCATAAATCCAAAAGTTGCAGCGCCAATAGCTGCGAGCCGCCACTCCCCTTTCAAAATTACGAGCATTAAAACATAAAAACACAACATGTAGAGGAACAGATAATCGGCTGGCCTAGGTAAAAAACGCAAGCCTTGATCAAGTAATTTGATCCAATGGTTAGGATACTTTGCGCCTAATTGGTAGGTGGGCATCCCGCCAAAGGCACTATCTGTCCAGTAAACTGGTTCACCTTTTTCCTCCTGGTAGTCTAAAAATTGCTTAGACATCCCTCGGTATTGCACAATGTCAGATTGATAAATGACTTTCCCTTCCAGAACGGGGTAAAAATAAAAAACTGAAACCAGAGCAAACGCCAAGATTATAAAGGCATGAGGAAACAAAATTTGCTTTAATAAGCTTGATATATACTTAAAGTTTATCATAAGATATTAATCTTCAATCTCTTCATAATCAACATATTCTCCAACTTTTGGAGGTTTTGGTTTTTGTTTTTCCGTCGCTGGAGGTTTCTTATTGAATTGCTCCGTATTAAAGCCATAGCGTTTGGCCATTGATTTAGAAACGTGCATCAAAATCCATGGCATAAAGAGTCGCAAGAGAAATCTGAATCCGTAGTAAATTAAAGCTATTATAAGAACAAACCGTAATAATCCTGACATGTGTTATCTTAAAAAATGATTTTATGCTCCAAAATTAGGAATCCCTCTGAATTAAATTCTTAAAATAAGAATAATAATTATATTTGATAAAAACTATTGAAATGCTGGCAAAACGCTCCAAAGTACTGATATTGGGTTTTATTTTTCTGAGTTCCTCCCTGTCCTATGCTCAATATACAAACCTTATTAATTCTAACCGCCCTGGCTCATCACAAGGGGCTTTTGCCGTTGGGGTCAACGTAATTCAATTTGAAACTGGTTTGGTTAAAATTAAAGAAGAACGTATTCCTCAGGCTTCTTACAAACTTGATGGCTTCGGAGTTGAGTTCATGGCACGCTACGGCCTATTATGGGAACAACTGGAATTGCAAATTGAGGGGTTTTATCAAAACGACACTAAGACTTATTACAGTAGCGTGGGCTCATCCTCAAATCAAGCTAATTTTAAAAGTTTAACAGCTGGCGTAAAATATTTAATTTTTGATCCGTACAAGAATCCCAATTTTGA
This sequence comes from uncultured Flavobacteriaceae bacterium, assembly GCA_943788695.1. Taxonomy (GTDB): domain Bacteria; phylum Bacteroidota; class Bacteroidia; order Flavobacteriales; family Flavobacteriaceae; genus JALRKI01. Next base: position 105,735 of record CALSRG010000002.1, on the reverse strand, counting down.
CAAGGTCAACTTGAAAAGTTATAAAGCTAATCACGGTTTCAAATGGAAACATTTGATTCCTGCGGTATCTGTTGTTGGTGGCATTAATTATGATACAAAAGACAATCCTTATACTTACAACCCCTATTCGACCGAACAGATTGACGGCATTAGTCCTCAGATTCGCCTGATTACCCAGAACAACTTTAAAGGCAGCTGGGTTCTTGTAACCAATATATACAAAGATCGTATCGGAACAGAACAGTCGGACTTGCACTATTTAGTTACCTTGACCCATGCTATTAATATGAAGTGGGTTATTTTTGCTGAAACGCATGGAATTAAGAGCGACATCTATGCGGATAATTTATTTCGTTTTGGAGGCGCCTATTTATGGAACGCCAATTTTCAAATCGATACCAACCTCACATTGAATGCCAAAGACACACCAAAAGTTTTTAATATTAGCTTAGGTGCTTCATACCGCTTAGATTTTCATCGTGATCGCCTTCCTGACAATCCTGAGCAATAATGATACGAATTGAAACTGCAGAAACACCCCAAGACCTTAAAGTATTTGTAGAATTCCCATTTCAGTTGTACCGAAATGATCCTTGTTGGGTGCCACCCATAGTGAGTGAGGAGTTGAAAGTTTTTGATCCAAAGCAAAATCCTGTATTTGATCATGCCAATGCCTTTTTCTTTTTGGCTTATAACGGTCAAGGTCAATTGGTTGGTCGCGCTGCTGCAATTATTAATGATATGGACGACTCTGTTTTAGGTATAAAAAAAATACGTTTCGGATGGTTTGATTTCATTGACGATTTGGAGGTGAGTAGCGCACTCTTTAAAGAAATTGAAAAAGTCGGTCGTCGATTTGAGCGCTCATACATGGAAGGGCCAATGGGGTTTTCGAATTTAGATAAGGTTGGTGTATTGACTTCGGGCTTTGATTCTATTGGAACCATGGCCAGTTGGCACAACCATGAGTATTACGAAAAACATTATACAACGCACGGCTTTAAAATAGAAAAGGAATATGTCGAAAGCAGATTCCCATTTTCTAATATCGACATTTCAAAGGCTAAAAAGATTTCAAATATTGTAAAAAACCGTTATAAATACTGGATACTAAACCCCCGAAAAAAGCAGGAGGTTATGCAGCATGCCGATACCATGTTCGATTTGTTCAACCAATCTTATTCAAAATTATCCTCATTTTTGCCCATAACCGATAAAGAAAAGGCGTATATGAAGCAAAAGTTTTTAGGTTTTATAGATGCGGATTTCATCAAGTTTGTCTTCGATAAGGATAATAAAATGATTGCCTTTGCTATTGTTATGCCTCAGTTTGCGCACGCCTTGATTAAATCGAAAGGGAAATTGTTTCCATTTGGCTTTTTAAGGATATTGTGGGCCAAAAAATTTTGTAAGAACGTCGTGTTTTATTTGATTGGTGTCACGGAAGAACATCAAAACAAAGGCGCAACAGCTTTGTTGTTCGAAGCATACCACCATGATTTTTTGAAACGAGGTATTACAGGATGCATTAGAACACCCGAATTAGCTGATAATAAGGCCATTCAGCTGTTATGGAAGGATTTCTCACCAGAAGTGTACAAAACCAGAGTAACCTTCTCTAAATCGCTTTAAGCGCCCATGGCCTCCATAACGGAAGCAGCCATCCGCTTGTAAGTTCCATTTTCAAGTCGTTCACGAATGGCAGAAAATGCCTCTAAAGTTACGTTAACATCTTCCAACGTATGCGAAGCCGTTGGGATCAGTCTTAATAAAATTAAGCCTTTTGGAATCACTGGATAAACCACAATGGAACAGAAAATACCGTGATTTTCTCTTAAATCTTTTACAAGTGCCATAGCTTCCGGAATGCTTCCTTTGAGGTATACTGGCGTCACACAGCTTTGTGTTGATCCCAAATCGAAACCTTTGTCTCTCAGGCCCGTTTGTAAGGCCGATACTATCTTCCAAAGTTTTTCTTTGTGAGATTTATCAGAACGAAGCATATCCAAACGTTTCAAGGCACCTACAACCAATTGCATTTGCAATGATTTGGCAAACATTTGAGAACGCAGGTTGTATTTTAAGTAATCCATGATTTCTTTATCACCAGCAATAAAGGCACCAGTACTGGCCATCGATTTGGCAAAAGTTGCAAAATACACATCGATATCGTCCTGAACACCTTGCTCCTCTCCTGCTCCAGCACCTGTGGCTCCTAGTGTTCCAAACCCATGAGCATCATCAACAAAAAATCGGAAATTGTATTTCTTTTTAAGTGCTGCAATTTCTTTTAAACGTCCTTGTTCGCCACGCATGCCAAAAACACCTTCAGAAATAACAAGGATACCACCTCCAGTTTGTTCTGCCATTTTTGTTGCACGATCAAGGTTTTTTTCTAAACTCTCAATGTCATTATGTTTGTATGTGAAACGTTTTCCCATATGAAGACGGACCCCATCAATAATACAGGCATGAGCATCTACGTCATAGACAATAACATCATCCTTACCAACCAAGGCGTCAATTGTGGACACCATGCCTTGATATCCAAAATTGAGCACATAGGCTGCTTCCTTTTTTACAAAGGCAGCCAATTCATTTTGAAGTTGTTCGTGCAAATCTGTGTGACCAGACATCATGCGCGCCCCCATTGGATAGGCTGAGCCATATTTTAGAGCTGCTTCGGCATCTACCTTTCTTACTTCTGGGTTATTGGCCAAACCTAAATAATCGTTAATACTCCAAGTAACAACCTCTTTACCGTTAAAATGCATACGGTTTGATATTTCACCTTCTAATTTAGGAAATACAAAATAACCTTCTGCGTATTCTGCCCATTTGCCTAATGGTCCTTTGTCGCGATAAATCTTGTCAAATAAGTCTTTCATTTAAGTATAGAATTAGGACACAAATGTAATTATTTGTTGACTCAATTAATGAAAGAGGATCAAAAAAATAAGGATTTTTAGAGTAAAACCATTTATAAAAATTGAATGGTATTTTCAGAAACTTCATTTTGACTGTCAAAAAAACCTTGTTCTTCCATCCATTTGTCGCTGTAAACCTTACTCATATAACGTGAGCCATGATCTGGAAAAATTATAACAACAAGGTCGGAAGGTTTAAAGTAACTTTCTTTTTGAAGTTGAATGACCGATTGCCAAGCTGCGCCACAGGTGTAACCAACAAATAGGGCTTCCTCTTTTGAGATCATACGGGCCGTATGGGCACTTTCCTCATCAGTTACTTTTACAAAACGATCAATAATATCAAAATCAGTCGCCGTAGGAATCAAGTTTTTGCCAAGTCCTTCGATGCGATAAGGATAAATCTCTTCGGCATCAAACTCTCTTGTTTCGTGGTATTTTTTCAATACTGACCCATAAGCATCTACACCGATAATTTTGATGTCAGGGTTTTGCTCTTTTAAATATTTTGCTGTACCAGAGATGGTACCACCGGTGCCGCTGCAAGCTACCAAATGCGTGATTTTGCCTTCAGTTTGTTCCCAAATTTCGGGCCCGGTTGTTTGGTAATGTGCATCAATATTCAAATGATTAAAATATTGATTGATATAAATCGATCCTTTAATTTCTTCGTGAAGTCGCTTAGCCACTTGGTAATAGGATCTTGGATCGTCGGCACTAACGTTGGCTGGACAAACGTAAACCTTGGCCCCCATCGACTTAAGCATATCAATTTTGTCTGCGGATGATTTAGAACTTACGGCCAAGATGCATTCATAACCTTTTATAATACTGACCATTGCAACACTAAATCCAGTATTCCCAGATGTGGTTTCGATAATGGTATCACCTGGTTTTAAAAGCCCTTGTTTTTCAGCTTGTTCAATAATATGAAGCGCTATACGATCTTTCGTGGAGTGTCCTGGGTTAAACCCTTCGAGCTTAGCGAGAAAAGTGCCATCAAATCCAGCAGTGATTTTTTGAAGTCTGACCATTGGCGTTTCGCCAATTAAATCAATTACACTGTCCACTATTTTATTATTTTTCCTCATAAGGTGTCATTCAGATCTGAGATCAATTCTAAACGATTACAAATTTACATAAATATTTTAAATTTATTCTTTTTGACCTTCCAAATCCAAGAAAAACGCATACTCTTCAGCCACTTCTCTTAGTGCTTCAAATCGTCCTGAGGCACCTCCGTGACCAGCTTCCATATTGGTATGGAATAACAATTTGTTATTGTCGGTTTTGTGGGTTCTTAATTTAGCCACCCATTTTGCCGGTTCCCAATACTGCACTTGAGAATCGTGTAAACCTGTTGTTATCAACATATTAGGGTAATTTTGTTCAATAACATTGTCATATGGGGAATATGATTTTATGTAATTATAATCCGCTAATTCGTTAGGATTCCCCCACTCGTCATATTCACCAGTGGTCAATGGAATGGTATCGTCTAACATTGTTGTTACTACATCAACAAAAGGCACAGCGGCAATAACGCCATTATATAATTCTGGTGCCATATTGACGATTGCTCCCATAAGCAAACCGCCTGCCGATCCACCCATAGCATAAAGATGCTCTGGTGAGGTGTAATTCTCCTGGATTAAGAATTTTGAACAGTCAATAAAATCTGTAAAGGTGTTCTTTTTATTAAACAGTTTACCATTTTCATACCAAGGTCTACCGAGATATTGACCGCCACGAACATGAGCGATGCCATAAACGAATCCTCGGTCCAACAAACTTAATCGAACTGATGAAAAGTAGGGCGTCAAGGTGATGCCATACGAGCCGTAACCGTTTAATAAGAATGGCGTGTCTTTGTTTAACTTCGTGTCTTTGCGGTGTACCAATGATATCGCCACTTTTGTTCCATCAGCAGCAGTTGCCCAAACACGTTTTGAAGTGTAGTTGCTTTTATCAAATTTACCTCCTAAAACTTCTTGTTCTTTTAAAACTACCTTTTCTTTTGTAACCATATCAAATTCAATGACCGATGCCGGTGTGGTCATGTCATCGAACACAAAGCGTAATTTGGAGGTGTTAAATTCTAAATTGGTTCTTGTGTATACAGAAAATGTTTCGCTTTCAAAAGGTAAATAATAATCGTTATAGCCATTCCATGGCTTAATGTGAATGCGACTCAAACCATTATATCGTTCTTTCACGACCAAGAAATCCTTAAAAATATCAATCCCCTCGAGCAATACATCTGAACGATGAGGAATAACATCGACCCAATTTGATTTTGATGTTTCATTGACAGGTGTAGACATTAATTTGAAGTTGGTGGCATCGTCAGCATTCGTCATCACATAGAATTTATCGGCGTAATGGTAAACACTATATTCTAAACCTCTGGTTCTCGGTTGAAACATTTTAAAGGATTCATCTGGTTTGTTAGCATCGAGAAACTGCAATTCAGAAGTTAATGTGCTATACGAGCCCATAAAGAGGTATTCGTTTGACTTTGATTTGCTAAAATAAACATCGAAGGTGTCATCTTCTTCAAAATAAACGAGCTGATCTTGATCTGCACTTGTCCCTAATTTGTGTTTCATGATTTTCTCAGAACGCAAGGTTGTGGGGTTTTTTAAAGTGTAGAATAAAGTAATGTTGTCATTAGCAAAAGTACTACCCGCAGTAGTATTCTCAATTTTATCGGGATATATCTCCCCAGTGACGAGGTTTTTAATTTGAAGCGTGTATTGACGTCGTGAAATGGTATCCACACCAAAAGCCACTAAAGTATTATCTGGGCTCACCTCAATGCCATTGAGCTGAAAATAGTCGTGTCCTTCAGCCATTTGATTGACATCAAACATCACTTCCTCTTCGGCCTCCATGGTTCCTTTTTTACGACAATAAATTGGATACTGCTTGCCCGTTTCAAAGCGGGTGTAGTACCAGTACTGATTGTCAAAGTAAGGCACCGAGCTGTCGTCTTCTTTGATGCGAGACTTCATTTCCTCAAATAAGCTATTTTGAAAATCTTTGGTATGAGCGGTTAACTTGTCGTTGTAATCGTTTTCTCGATTGAGATAGTCAATCACTTCGGGGTTTTCGGGGTCGTTGAGCCAGTAATAATCATCAACCCTAACATCTCCATGTTTTTCTAATTCGGTTGGAACTTTTTTGGCTACTGGAGGAGTCGGCATAGTTTTGTCATTTTTGTTACAAGAAGCCGCAAAAATAAGTCAAAAAGCAATCAGAGTTGTTGTTAATGTTTTCATTTGAGGATCATTTTATATTGAATATAGGTTATAAATTTTTTAGTGCACTGAGGACCTGTTCATGCATGGGGTCTGAATAATCCAAATGGGTCACTATTCGCAATTTACCTTGACCCATTCCTGAAATTGTGATGTTCTTTTCGGCCAATTTATTTACAATTTCTTGGGCGTCAACACCATCATTCAATTCAAATATAACAATATTCGTTTGAACTGGAACAATACTTTTGACAAAGCTGCAAGCATGCAAAACCGCCTCTATGTCTTTTGCTTTTTGGTGATCCTCGGCCAATCGGGCGAGATGATGGTCTAGTGCATAAAGTCCTGCAGCGGCCAAAATGCCAATTTGACGCATCCCTCCTCCTAGCACCTTGCGCACCCGTATGGCATCTTCCATAATCGACTCGTCTCCTATGAGTATTGACCCAACAGGACAGCCTAATCCTTTACTAAAACATACCGAAATGGTGTCAAATAAATCACCAAAGGTCTTGGCGCTTTCTCCAGTAGCAACAAGAGCGTTCCATAGTCGGGCGCCGTCAAGGTGGTATCCCAGCTGGTATTTGTTGCAAACATCTCTAATGGCTTTCAATTCATTCACATCCCAACAGGATCCACCGCCTTTGTTGGTCGTATTTTCAGCAGTAATCAAACTCGTTTTAGGACTGTGATAAAAATCTGGTGGATGAATGGCGGCCTCGGCTTGTGCGGCCGTAAACATCCCTTGGTGTCCATCAATCAAGGTGGTTGTTACACCGCTATTAAAAGCAATGCCGCCACCTTCGTAGTTGTGCACATGGCCATACTTATCGCAAATTAAGGCTTCGCCTGGACGGGTGTGTAATTTGATTCCTGCCTGATTGGCCATGGTGCCTGAGGGGAAAAATAAAGCACGTTCTTTACCAAACATGTCGGCAACACGTTGTTCTAATGTGTTTACAGTTTCATCTTCTTTATAAACATCATCACCCACTACGGCTTGGTGCATTGCTTCGCGCATGCCTGGGGTTGGAACGGTAACGGTATCGGAACGTAAATCTATGGTCATTGTTATTGCTTTGTAGCGAAGATAAAAGAATTATTACATCCTCAATTTAAAATACTTTCACAAAAAATTCAATTTAAACCACAGTGCAAACAACAATGAAATCACTATCAACAATACTATTAGGTACAAAAAACTAATCGTGAGCCATCGGAAAAAGGTACTTATCCACCCTTTTTGATACAGTTGTTTTTCTCCAATGTACATATAAATAGGAATTAGCCAAAGGGCTAAATTTTCAGGTTGATTATCACGTTCTGGAAACAACAGTTTGACGCTAATGATCAAGCCACTCAATAAAAATACAATGGCATGTTGATTGACAGCGAAGACCAAATGACTGAAGCAGTAAGGCTGACTTTTCATAAAAAACAACCATAGCAAGAAAGCATAAACAGGCATGAGAAGGAACAGCGACCACGAAACAAAAGTGAGAAAACTGTTCATGTAACGACTAGGATCAGCAGTCACAGACTTCGCAATCTCCGACAAATCTTTTTGAGACAAGTCGGGCGTATCGCCACCAAGCGTTATCGCGTTTCTATTATTGGTGTCCTCGTTTTCCTCCATTTTTTTATCCAGATCGGCGGTGATGCTTATTTTGGTTTCATCGCTGATGTCAATTTCTCGATTGACATAGGTGGATAACAATAAGAAAAACATAAAACTGATAAAGACGTAGAGCCTCAAAGGCGGCACAAAACGCATTCGGTGACCATTGATATATTCCAAAGTATATAAGCCTGGTTTGAGAATCAGTGATTTTATAGAACGCCACAATCTTGTGTCAAAGGAGAAAATATTTCCAGCCAAGTCCACAATTAAAAATCTAAAAGGCTTTTGAAACTCTCTGAGCTGCTGCCCACATTCAGGACAATAATTACCTTTAAAACTGGTGTCGCAGTTTTGACAAACGACCTTTTGGTTTGACGGTGTTTTAGGCATTAAATTGAGGTGTTTTTACATTAGGAGACTAATTGTCACGGTCTTCAAAGTCTTCTTTTTTTTTCATTTCGATACGTCTTAAAACGAGATAAATAAGAATCAAAAAACAAGACCCAAAAAACAGCCCTTCTACGCTCAAAATAAAATAGACGATATCAGATGAATCCATGACTAAGACAGTTTTACCGCCGTACCATAGGCCAACATTTCGGAAGCGCCTTGCATCACTACCGAAGTGGTAAGACGTACATTCACAACGGCATCGGCGCCCAAGCGCTCAGCATCTAAAATCATGCGCTGCATGGCTTGCTCGCGTGATTGGGCCTGTAGTTTGGTATATTCTTCAATCTCACCGCCTACAATATTTTTAAGGCCAGCAAAAATATCCCGACCGATATTTCGTGCTCTTACGGTGCTTCCTCTAGCGATCCCTAAGCATTCGGTGATGGAGCGGTTGGCAATGGTTTCTGTAGTTGATAGTAACATGATGTGGTTATTTGGTTATTTGTAGGTATAAATTTAGGTAAAAATATGCGCTATAACGATGCATGTTTAAGAAATCTATAAAAAACAACCGCTTCTACCCTACTAAAGCATATTTTTTATATCTTTAGTCTTGATTTTGTCCCTATAATCTCAATCTTCAAGAGTGGCTTAACCGAAGCAACACGTTTTTTTTAGGAGTTTGGGGTTGTTTATAAATATCGGCAAAGCTTGGTGTTTATTGATATTCAATATAAACCTTATCAAAATGAAAACAATAATTTTAATTTTAAGTCTTTTTCTTGCTACTTCATGTAGCAATGATGATAACAATCAAACTGCTCAGTTTACTCCTGTTACTTTTTCTGAAATAAGTAAAGGAGAGTTATTTAATGGAAACTACAATCCAACACAACATGGTGAGGTTTTTAATAACTCAACAGATTGGAATAATTTTAAAAACAATGTGTGGCAATTAGCTGATTTTCCTCCCGAAAGCGATATAGATTTTAATAACGATATTGTTATAACAGTTTTCGATGAACCTAGATCTACTGGAGGACATAGTATAGACATTACATCAATTATTGATAATGGTCAAAGTGTTGTTGTTACATTTGATAAACTAATGAATGGTGACGCTACTACAATACCGACTAGACCTTATCACTTTGTGAAAATACCAACTACTAGTAAGCCAATAGAATTTGCAACTAATTAATACGTTGGGTAACATTGAATATGCGTAATAAGAGCTATAGGCATAAATATAGTACCGATATCCGCTTCATACAGGAGTTATTAGGACATAATTCTACCAAAACTACCCAACGGGTATACTCATGTTTCTCAACGTATGTTAAAACGAATTGAAAGTCCTATTGACCGTATTTTAAAAAACAAACACATTGATAATCAATATATTAATGATAAATAAAATAAAAATGATAAAGAAGATATATCGGAACTTGTTCTGATACACAATAGTTGGCAACAAGTTGAAAGAAACAGTGGAGAAACTTAAAGCACTTAACAAACTAAGAAAGAATTATGATGACGTTTCAGGAATAACTTGGTTTAAACAACCGTATTTCACACACTACACCAATACGAATTTGACTTCCATATACATGGGCGAAAATGGTTCTAATAGATGGCTAAGACTAATGATGTCATACAAAGGAGATGATTGGATTTTCTTTGAGCGTGCCTATCTATCCTATGATGGGAATACTAAGGAAATAGTCTTTGACAATTATGATGACAAGGAAACTGAGAACGATGGTGGCCTTTGGGAATGGATTGACTTGACGGTAACCAAAGACGTTGAAATGTTCCTAAGAGAATTTGCTAAATCTAAGAGTGCAAAAATGCGTCTGACAGGAAAGTACACTAAGACAAGGACCTTGACCTATAATGAAAGACAAGGAATTCTTGATGTGCTTAACGGATATGACGCATTGGAAAAAGGAATAAAATAAAAAAACAAAAAATGACTCTTTTTTTAAAGCGTAGTTTGATGTAGATTTGCTCAAAAGCTGCAGTTATGATCACTTATGACAAAGTCAAAGACTTGTTAGAACGCCTTGGAGCGTTGAGGAGGTATCTTTGACTTAGATGCCAAGCGTATCGAAGTGGCCAACGAGGAAGAAAAAACCTTAGCCCCTGATTTTTGGAACAATTCTCAAGCTGCCGAACAAGTCATGCAGTACATCCGCGCCAAAAAGCAATGGCTCATCGACTTTGATGATGCCGCAACGGCTGTGGAAGAGTTGGAAACCATTTATGAATTTTATAAGGAGGAAGCTGCTACCGATGAGGATCTTAATGGTGCTTATACTGCTGCAGAACGCCAAATTGAAAAGTTGGAGTTCAAAAACATGCTTTCTAACGAAGGTGATGATTTGAGTGCAGTTCTTCAAATCACCTCTGGTGCTGGTGGAACCGAGAGCTGTGATTGGGCCATGATGTTATTTCGAATGTACAGTATGTATGCCGAATCCAGCGGTTTTAAAATTCGTACCCTCAACTATCAAGATGGCGATGTGGCGGGCATTAAAACGGCGACCATCGAAATTGAAGGCGCTTTTGCCTTTGGTTGGTTAAAGGGTGAAAATGGCGTCCACCGCTTGGTGCGCATCTCCCCTTTTGATAGCAACGCCAAACGCCATACCAGTTTTGCCTCAGTATATGTATATCCGCTCGTTGATGATACTATTTACATTCACATCAACCCTGCTGATATCGAAATCACTACAGCCCGCTCTAGTGGTGCTGGTGGTCAAAATGTAAACAAGGTGGAAACCAAAGTGCAATTGAAACACAAACCATCTGGGATCATGATTTCTTGCTCAGAAACGCGCTCACAGCACGACAACCGCGACCGTGCCATGCAGATGCTTAAATCGCAATTGTATGAGATTGAATTGCAAAAGCGACTCGAAGCACGAGAAGATATTGAAGCCTCTAAAATGAAAATTGAATGGGGCAGTCAAATTAGAAACTATGTCCTTCATCCTTACAAACTCATTAAGGATGTTCGCAGCGGGCATGAAACCGGCAACGTCGACGCGGTTCTTAATGGTGATCTCGAACCATTTTTAAAGGCTTATTTGATGATCATAGGTCAAATTAAAGCTTCTGATAAGCTTTAAATTTTTAAGTCATTTTGCGTATAGTATTTTAACAAATTATTAACGATCATAAATGCAGCATAAATCTAATTTGCGCCGTTATTGTTATCAAAAAAAATTAATGAAAAAAGTATACGTTTTATTCGCTTTGGCACTACAATGTTCCTTGGGACTTAATGCTCAAAATGCATCAAATACTGTTGAAGGGGTGTTGGTGAGTTCCGATTTAAATCAACCACTGGAGTTTGCGACAATTGTCGTTACTGCTGCCGGAAGTGAAGAAATTGTTACTGGCGGTATTACTGGCGAAGATGGTAGTTTTAGTTTAAACATCAGTAACGGCGTTTATGATTTTACATACGAGTATATTGGTTTTGGAAAAATGGTCAAGACTGGCGTGTCTATTTCTTCCGATCTTAATCTAGGCACTATCAGATTAGCACAAAGTGCAGAAAGTTTGGATGAAGTTGAAATCATTGCTGAACGCACGACTGTCGAGATCCGCTTAGATAAAAAGATTTATAACGTCGGTAAGGACCTTACGGTTCGTGGAGGAAGTGTCAGCGACGTTTTGGCAAACGTACCTTCTGTTTCAGTTGATGTTGAAGGTAATGTAGCTCTAAGAGGTAATTCTGATGTGCGCATTCTCATCAACGGAAAGCCTTCTGGTTTAGTGGGATTGAGTTCAACGGAAGCTTTGCGCCAGTTACCAGCCGAGTCGATTGAAAAAGTAGAAGTCATCGTTGCGCCATCAGCGCGCTATGATGCCGAAGGTACTGCTGGTATTTTGAATATTGTTTTAAGACGAAGCAAGCTCTTGGGAATGAACGGTGCCGTAACGGTTAATGGTGGCTATCCTAGCCAAGCTGGTTTGTCGGGTAATGTCAACTATCGCACTGGAAATATCAATTTGTTCACCACTTCAAATTTGAGCAGACGTGGGTCGCAAGGAAAATGGGACTCAAAAACAACTTACTTTAATGAAGGTGTTGATGAATTCGGTGTTCCCTTCAACAATCCTGATACTTTTCAAGAAGAGGTGCGCCGCACAGAACGTGTTCGAGATGGTGGGTCTTCAAACCTAGGATTAGAATGGTATATCACCCCGAAGTTCTCTGTAACTGGTGCATTTACCTATAATGATCGTGGTGGTAACAATACTACTGATAACGCCTATACTGGGACAGATTCAAATGGCGATCTAACAACCAATACGCGATTTGAAGATGAAGACAGCAATGATTTAACCCGTCAGTATGCCTTTAATTTTGATCATCAAATTGATGGTACATCGAACAGATTAACTGGTGACTTTCAATATGAGACATCAAACAATTTTGAGTTGGGCATCATTTCACAAAATGCTATTGATATTGAGCGTGTCAAGACTGATGAGTTCAATGAAGAGACCTTGATCCAATTGGATTACGTGCGTCCTATTGGTGAGAATGCGCAATTTGAAGCAGGCTATCGTGGTCAAGTGAAAAGCCAAAAAACAGTCTTTGGGGTCGATAATATCACTTCAGGTCCAGTTTTTACGCCAAATGTTGGCCTTTCGAATTCATTGATTTATGACCAAAACATTCAAGCCCTTTACACCCAATATGGTGTCAAAGTGAAAGAAAAGTTTTCAGTACTTTTAGGTTTAAGATATGAAGACACTAAAATTGGTATCAATCAAATTGAAAACGATACCATTAGCGATATCAATTATGATGGTTGGTTCCCTACTGTTAACTTAGGTTATGAGATCAGTGAAAAAGAAAATATCACCTTAGCATACAACAGACGAATTAGTAGACCGAGATCTTATTTTATCAATCCTTTTCCTTCTCGATCTAGTCCAACAAATATTTTTCAAGGAAATGTGGGTCTATTACCAAGTTTTTCAAACAAATTAGATGCTGGTTATTTAAACCGTATCGGAAATTGGACCTTAAATGGATCTTTATATGTCCAGCGTACAGACGACACGGTGGAGTTCATAAGCGAGGATACTGGAGAAGTGACCTTAGTCAATGGTGTCGAAGTGCCTATTATTAGAAGAACGCCTATCAATTTAGCAACAAATGAGCGTGTCGGATTTGAATTTACAGTGACTCATCGTGCGGATAGTAAATGGAATTTTGATGCCAGTTTCAATTTGTTTAATAATGCAACTAAAGGAAGTTACAACGGAATTTCATTTGACCGTGAATTATTGTCCTGGTCTGCACGTTTCAACAATAAATTTACCCTACCTGGTGCAATTGACTGGCAAACAAGAATTTCTTATCGCGGGCCTACTCAAACAGCCATCACTAAAAATGAAGGACAGTTTGGCGTAAATTTGGCTTTTAGTAAAGACCTTTTTAATGACAAGGCCTCAATCTCTTTCAATGTAAGTGATTTGTTCAACTCGCAGTTTAGACGTCAAATTACTACGGCACCGTCATTTTATTCTGAGGGTGAGTTTCAATGGCGTAGAAGAACCATAACGGGATCTTTCACATACAGATTCAATCAAAAGAAAAAGCGACCTCAAAATGGAGGTAATTACGAAGACTACGAAGGAGGGTTTTAGTAAAAAAGAGGCGTTAAGCATCTTTTTTATTATTGATCAGTGGAGTCTTTTTCAGCCTTGGCTGCCTTACGGTCTTTAAGATATTCTAGAAATGTACCGCCTAACCAATAAGGTACAACAAATGTGATTAGAAAAATCATTAACCAAAAACCGATGGTCAAAATAGTTAGAAAAGCAAGAAATCCTAAATACTGTCCGAAATCAAACATCTTAATAAATTTTTTACAAAGATAACCACTTTTCGGAATTCATACAATCTCGAAAATGGTATTTTTCAACAGCACGCGATTCTATCTAAATTGCGTAATTTTGTAAAAAGCTCAGCAGATGAATTATCGTATTGAAAAAGACACTTTAGGTGAAGTTCAAGTCCCTGTGGATTGCCTATGGGGTGCGCAAACTGAACGATCTAGACATAACTTTAAGATTGGCCCAACGGCTTCAATGCCCTTAGACATCGTATATGCCTTTGCTTATTTAAAAAAAGCAGCCGCATATACCAATTGCGAATTGGGGATTCTTCCCGTCCAAAAACGGAACCTAATTGGTGAAGTATGTGACGAAATCCTAGAAGGCCATCACAACGATCAATTTCCTTTAGTCATTTGGCAAACTGGTTCGGGCACTCAAAGCAACATGAATGTCAACGAAGTGATCGCACACCGAGCACACCAATTGGCTGGAGGTGTCATAGGTGAAGGCGAGAAAACATTAGCTCCTAATGATGATGTAAACAAATCGCAATCGTCAAACGATACCTTCCCTACTGCCATGCATATTGCGGCTTATAAAAAAGTGGTAGAGGTCACTATTCCAGGTATTAAAAAATTACGCAACCAATTTGAAAAAAAATCGAAGGCTTTTGAAAAGGTTATTAAAATTGGACGCACCCATCTTATGGATGCCACGCCTATAACCCTCGGTCAAGAATTTTCGGGCTATGTCGCACAGCTAAATTTTGGACTGTTGGCTCTTGAGCGGTCATTGGATCATTTAAAAGAGTTGGCACTCGGAGGCACTGCGGTGGGAACGGGACTCAATACTCCAAAAGGATATGACAAGCGGGTGGCAGAATACATTTCAAAATTTACTGATTTACCCTTTGTTACGGCTCAAAACAAATTTGAGGCATTGGCTGCTCACGACGCTATTGTTGAAGCTCATGGGTCTTTAAAACAATTGGCCGTGTCATTAAACAAAATTGCAAATGATATCAGATTGATGGGTTCTGGACCAAGATCTGGAATTGGAGAGCTAAACCTTCCCGCAAATGAGCCTGGCAGTTCAATTATGCCGGGAAAAGTCAATCCAACTCAATGCGAAGCCTTAACTATGGTTTGTGCACAAGTCATCGGAAATGATACCGCAATAGCTTTTGGTGGCGCTCAAGGTCATTTCGAATTAAATGTCTTTAAACCAATGATGGCAGCTAATTTTTTACAATCTGCGGAATTATTAGGTATGGCTTGTGCGAGTTTTGAAGAAAATTGCATAGCAGGTATTGAGCCTAATCAGGAAGTTATAGATACCCTACTCAAAAATTCGTTGATGCTTGTTACAGCACTGAATACAAAAATTGGATACTACAAAGCTGCGGAAATCGCTAATGCTGCTCATGCCAATGGTACTACTTTAAAAGAAGAAGCGATTCGTTTGGGATATGTTACGGCATCCGATTATGACGCATGGGTAAGACCAGAGGATATGTTAGGACATTAATCACATACTTTGAGCACTTTAATTACCAACATAAAATTTTTATATCAGGTTTATGACGAGCCTCCAAAAAGGCTTGCTGGAACATCGATGAGTGAATTGCCATATCTGCAAGATGCCTTTCTTTTTATGAAAGACGGATTAATTGCTGATTTTGGTCTTATGTCTGACTTAAATAAATTTGATGCGGATCATATTATCAATGCTCAGGGAAAATCAGTATTGCCTGCCTGGTGTGATTCTCACACACACTTGGTTTTTGCGCAATCTAGAGTTCAAGAATTTGTCGATCGCATCAATGGGTTGTCCTATCAAGATATTGCAGCAAAAGGTGGTGGTATATTGAACTCTGCACAAGCATTGCGCACTATGCCCGAAGATTTGTTGTTTGAGAGCGCCAAAAACAGAGTAAAGAAGCTGATAGAAATTGGTACCTCAGCAATAGAAATTAAGACAGGCTATGGTCTCGATTTAGACTCTGAAATGAAAATGCTTCGAGTAATTAAGCGCCTAAAAGATTATTTTTCCATCGCCATTAAAGCCACATTTTTAGCCGCTCATGCTGTTCCAAAGGAATTTTTAACAACCGAAAGCTATGTGTCGCATATTATAGACGATATGATTCCAGTAGTTGGGTCTAGCGGATTGGCCGACTTTATCGATGTGTTTTGCGAAAAAGGCTATTTTAATGTGAATCAAATGGAACGTATTTTGATTGCCGCTGCGTGTCATGGTTTACAGCCAAAAGTTCATGTCAATCAGTTCAATAGTTTTGGTGGTGTTGCAACAGCGATTAAGCATAATGCTTTGTCTATTGATCATTTAGAAATAATTACAGAAGATGATATTACCGCAATGAAAAATTCAGAAAGCATGCCCGTGGCCCTCCCGGGTTGCTCGTTTTTTTTAGGAATTCCTTACACTTCAGGACGCAAACTTATAGATGAAGGTTTACCATTAGCGCTAGCGTCTGATTTTAACCCCGGATCTTCACCAAGTGGAAATCTCAATTTTGTTTTCAGTCTGGCTTGCATCAAAATGAGACTTTCCCCTGAAGAGGCATTGAATGCTCTGACCATAAACGCAGCATATGCTATGGGACTCGAACAATCGCATGGTACCATAACAATAGGGAAAAAAGCTCATGTGATTATCACACAGCCCATTGAGCAACTGTCGGATCTCCCCTACCATTTTGGTCAAAACATGATTAGTAATGTACTTATTAATGGAAATTTAATTTAGCTTGATGCAGCAGCTCATTTATTTTAAACCGAATGATTTAAATAAAGCGCTCATCACGCGTAACGGCGAAGTGAAACTAGGAGAAGTAATGCAACTTATCGATCCTGCCCTACCTTTAAAACAGGCGTTATCGGCTTCAAAAGCAACATATATTGTGTTTGGAGTGCCAGAAGATATCGGTGTTCAAGCAAATTTAGGAAAGATTGGCACAAGATCGACTTGGATTGAGGTACGCAATGCCTTGTGTAATATTCCATTAAACAACTTTTTAAATGCCGATGATATCGCTGTTTTGGGGCATATCGACACCAAAAGCTTTTATCAAAATTTAAAAAACGCCGTTGACACAACTGACGACGATGTCCAAACGTTCCGAGCGTTGACATTGACTATCGATCATGTGGTGACAGAATTGGTTGCCACAATGATTGCTTGTGGTAAAGTTCCGATTATGATTGGTGGAGGACACAACAATGCCTTTGGTGCTATGACAGGTGCAGCAATTGCTTTAGGCCATTCAATTAATGTGATTAACCTTGATGCCCATACCGATTTGAGACATTTAGAAGGTCGCCATAGCGGTAATCCGTTTAGTTATGCAATGAATGATGCCATACTCAATAAATATGCTATTCTTGGTGTTCAAGAGGCGTTTACGCCACAATACATTTGGGAAATAATAGATCGAAATGCTGACAACGTTTTTTGTCAAACCTATGATGCAATTGGAGTGCGTTCAGAGGCCACTTTTCAATGGGCGCTAAATGCGGCATTAGATTTTGTCAATGACACGCCATTTGGTGTGGAATTAGACGTTGATGTTATTGCAGATTTCCCGAGCAGTGCCCGATCTATAACTGGATGGTCCGTTGAGCAAGCACGGCAGTACATTAACCTTGCTGGCCAGCAGTCTAACGCACGATATTTGCATATTTGCGAAGCAATCGTTGATCCACAAGACGATACTAAATGGGTGAAAGCTTTAGTGTTGTTTATTTTAGATTTTTGTAAGGCTCAAAAGCAAAATTAGACCCTACCCTTAAGGGCGTTAAATACCCAAGCAATGGCTAAAAAGCCAATACCTACAGACGCAAATCCCCAACCTGCAATTTCGTTATAGCGAAACGCTCCAAGGCAGATTAAAACAATGGCAACGATAATCATGATAAGGGTGGCGTATCCGAGTACTGTATTTTTATTCATGTAAAGGTTTTTCTAAAGACAAATATCGTTATTTTTTTAAAGCTTTTAACAATTGTGCGACAGTCTCTTTTCTTTGAACTTTTCCATTACTGGTATAGCTAAATTTTTCAATAAAATAAACCCCTTTCGGTTTTTCAAAGCGATCTAAGAGGTCAAACGTTTTTGGATCTAATTCTTGATGTGGTCCTTCAATCAAAAGGCCAACACATTCGCCCAATTCTTGGTTCGGCAATGCAGCTATGAAATATGGCAGTTCAATATATGAGGACAGTGACTTTTCAATTTTTTCAGGATATAGCTTAACTCCACCTGAATTAATAACATTATCTAATCGTCCTAACCAAGAAAAACTTCCATCTGTATGAATTTCAACCAAATCATTCGTCACCAAAACACCTTCAAGTATATGTGGGGCTTGGATAATTAAACAACCACGATCGTCTTTGCTTACACTAATGCCAGGCAGAGGTGTAAATCCTAATGCTGCACCACTATTTGTATGTAATTTTTTTAGGGCAACATGGCTAAAGGTTTCTGTCATTCCGAAAGTTTCAAATACTTGAACTGTCTTGTTTGGCAATGCTTCCTTGATAGTCGAACTCACAACCCCACCACCTACTAATATTTTTCCAATTGAATCAATACGATGCATGCTGTTTTTCAACTGCATCGGTGTCATCGCGCAAAAATCAAATGATTTTTTAGTCAGCCTTAAAGGGGATTTACTTGGTGACACATAGTGCAATTCTAATCCTAAGATCATAGCTCTGACCAACATCATTTTTCCAGCAATATGTGTAGCTGGTAAACACAATAAACAAGTTTGCCCAGCTTCCAAATTCAAAGCATCACCTGTTGCAATTGCAGAATTTACCATAGACTGTTTGCTCAATGGCATCAATTTAGGTGCGCCTGTGCTACCTGATGAACTTGTCAATACAAAATCACGTTCATCTAACCAGTTTAAAAGGAACTCTCCAATACTTTTTTCGTGAGGACCACCTTCTTTAATAAAAGAGTAGCCGAGGTCAACAAGACCTTTAGAATTGAGGTGATAACCCTCCCAGCTAAAACGGTTGTGAATTTTAGAATAATGTGGTGTCATGGATTTTGATTAAATAGTTTCTGGTTTAACAACTTTACCGAATAAGCGGTTTTGCCACTTTGTCCAGCCATATTTTTTTGAGAAAACGATTAACAGAATGGGGTAATAAATTAATAGAGGTCCAATAATATCAAAAAGTGATGTAGTTTGACTCTCTCCAGCCAATTTAAAAACTGCATCAGTTTTAAGGGCTGAATAGTCCGCTGTAACCAAAAGAGCCGCCAACAGATTATTGCCCAAATGGAATCCTAAAGCCAATTCAATGCCTTCATCCATTAGGGTGCAAATTCCTAAAAACAGTCCAGTTCCGATATAAAAAGCCATTGTAATCATGCCAAGTTCTGCAACTTCAGGATTGGCACTATGCGCTAAACCAAAAAAAACAGAGGTAAATAATAAAGGAAACCATTTGTTTGAGGCAATAATACCGATATGTTGCATCAAATAACCTCTAAATAAATACTCCTCTAACCCAATTTGAAAAGGAAATAAGGCAAGGCTCACTAAAAGCAACATGCTAAATTTAAACCAATCGAATTGTAAGATGTACTGTGAAGGATCGGCAAAATAAGACAAGGCAAATCCAACTAGTGATATGGTGGTTACCAATAAAAATGAAAATCTAAATCGCGCCCAATCAATCTTTTTTCTGGAGGTGGTAAGTGATGTTAAGGACCGCTCATGCAAGAACCTAACTAAGAAGAAAAGAGCACCCAGCAGAAACACAAATGGCAATAAATTAATGGATAAGTTAACCAAAGGATGAAGACTCGCCATGAGATCATAAACAGCCTCCAAATCTTGCGGATCTGTTGTGAAATAGGCCATAATATTGTAAATAAATACCCCCGAAATAGCCGCAGAAGTAAATATGAACATCCAAAATTTGGTGTGTCCCTTGTATGCTTGTTCAATATAGTTCATATCAGATCAGTTGATTAAAATTCCAATTTAATGTTTTGTTATAATAAAGATGTCCTTGTTTTACCATTAGTGGTGCTTCTATATTGTTCACGAATAAATCACCAGTGCCAAGACCCTGAGGCAACACATTAGATTTGGTAAAGGTCCATTGGGCAATTGCATTGAGGCCAATATTACTTTCTAAGGCACTAGTAATCCACCACCCAATATTTAAAACTCTAGCAGCCTCAATCCACTCGTCAGCATTGGTAAAACCACCGACTAATGAGGGTTTTAAAATTATATATTTAGGTCTGATTTTCTTTAACAATTCAAGCTTTTCATGTTTATTGAATATCCCAATCAGGCTTTCGTCAAGTGCTATCGGAATTGATGCTGTTTGACACAAACGGGCTAGTAAATCATGTTCTTCAGCAGACACGGGTTGTTCAATGGAATGAATATTTAGTTTGTCCAATGCTTCCAATTTGTCCATCACAGTATTCGAGCTAAATGCGCCATTAGCATCAACCCTGAGTTCAATTTGATCAGATCCATATGAAGACCTTATCGCCTTTAATAGCATCAATTCATCACGCCAATTAATTGCACCAATTTTTAATTTGATACAGCTAAAGCCTTGAGCCAATTTTGTCTCAATTTGTTTGTGCATAAAAGCCTTATCCCCCATCCATATGAGGCCATTTATCTTAATTGCGGCATCATGGAACAAAAAATCAGAGAGGAAATAAAATGCCGGATGCTCATTGGAAAAACTAAGGAAGGCCATTTCTAATCCCATTTGAATGGATGGGAAATCGATCATTTGTTGGTAAAGCAATTCTAATCCTAAATGAATATTGTCGCATATCCATTGTAGTTTGTCAGGAATCAATTTAAAATCATCTAAACTTAACCCTTCTAAAGGTGCGCACTCGCCTATTCCAAATTGGCCATTATCCTGTAAAACAAGAAACCATACTCGACGTGTCGTCATAATACCACGAGACGTGCCACTAGCTTGTTTAAAATGAAGAATATGTTCTCTAAAATAGGCTTTCAAAACAGAGATATTTAAAAATATATTACTGAAAATGCCATTGACAAGGCAAGTGCAAAGGTACTCAGAGCGACCACTTTTAGTTGTGGATCAAAGTCCTTTGAATTGACAATTAACATAGTTAAATAATAATGTCTAATGAGAGGTGAAATCACCACTAAAACTATAATGTATGGCCAAATCGAATCAAAACGTAAAAGAAACAATCCGACTGATAAGAGAGATGCGAATCCTAAAGCCGCATGATAGCGTTTAGACCAAGTCAAGCCTAAAAGTAATGCAACAGTTCTTTTGTTTGAAGTCCGGTCTGAATTCATGTCACGCATATTGTTTAAGTTTAAAACAGATACTGACAAAAATCCGATAACACAAGCCGGAGCTAAAGCTACGATATCGATATGCTTTGCAAACAGTAAATAACTGCCCATGACACTGACCAATCCGAAAAACACAAAGACCATTAAATCGCCAAAAGCTTTATAACCATAAGGGTTCTGTCCCATCGTATAGCGGATTGCCGCTACCAATGCTGCACTACCAAGAAAAACATATAAGAGAGCTAGTTGCATATGGTCTGGATAACAGGCCAAATAAATTAAGGTGATAATACAAACAGCGGTAATAAAGGCACAAAACACGATACCTCGAAACATTTGATTTGGAGAAATTGCACCCAATTGAACTGCTCGGTCAGGTCCGATGCGGCTGTCATTATCCGTACCTTTAACACCGTCGCCATAGTCATTGGCCAGGTTAGACAAAATTTGCAGTCCTAATGTGGCCAGTATAATTAATAAAAAGACCAATAAATCAAAAGATCCATTAGATTTTGCCAAGCCAGCACCAACAATAACCCCCGATAATGACAAAGGTAGCGTACGAAGTCGCATCGCTGAAATCCAAGCTTTTAATTTGCTTAGGGTAGCCATTTTTTGTCAAAATTTGGCTTGCGTTTTTCTAAAAATGCGTCTCTTCCCTCCTTGGCTTCGTCTGTCATGTAGGCCAATCGTGTAGCTTCGCCCGCAAATACTTGCTGACCTACCATACCATCATCGGTAAGATTCATCGCATATTTCAACATCTTTATTGATGTTGGAGATTTTTTTAATATCTCATGAGCCCAATCATAAGCTATTTGTTCTAATTGATCGTGTGGAACAACTTTGTTAACCATCCCCATGTCGTAGGCCTCTTTAGCGCTATAATTTCTACCCAGAAAAAATATTTCTCTTGCCTTTTTTTGACCAACCATCTTGGCCAAATAGGCACTGCCATAACCAGCATCAAAGCTTGTGACATCAGCGTCAGTTTGTTTAAAAATAGCGTGTTCTTCGCTGGCCAGACTCAAATCACAAACCACATGTAAGCTATGTCCACCACCAACAGCCCAGCCAGGAATAACAGCAATAACGACTTTTGGCATAAAGCGAATGATCCGCTGAACTTCTAGTATGTTTAGTCGGTGGTAGCCGTCCTGGCCAACATATCCTTGTTTACCGCGAGCTTTTTGATCGCCACCGCTGCAAAAAGAAAAAACGCCATCCTTGGGTGACGGTCCTTCACCAGAAAGCAATACAACTCCGATCGAAGTATCCTCTTGGGCATCATTAAATGCCTTGATTAGCTCACTGGTGGTTTGAGGACGAAAGGCATTGCGTACCTCTGGACGGTTAAAGGCGATGCGCGCCACACCGTTTGATTTTTTATAAGTGATGTCTTCAAATGAGCCGACCGAAGTCCAATTCGGAGTTAACATATAACTGAATTTTTTACAAAAATAAGGTTTTTAACTATCGGTTTTGGGCAATAAGTAAATCCCATCCTCTTTAATTTCAACCATTCTTTGTTTGTATAAAGATCCCAAGGCTTTTTTAAAGCTCTTTTTACTGATTTGAAGCAGTTGTTTAACATCATCTGGATCAGATTTGTCTGTAAGCGGCAAGTACCCTTTTGACTCCTCTAAAACAGTTAATATGTGTTCTGCATTGGGTTCAATGTTTCGATAACCGAGTTCTTGAAGAATAATATCAAGTTTATTATCGTCTCGTACCTTTGCAACTACTCCCTCATGGCGGTCGCCAATATGCAGTGTTTTGAATATTTGATCGTTATAGATTACACCCTTATGCAAGCCATTCACGATAACGTTCATGCCAAAGTCTGATGGATGAGAAATTATAACATCAACCTTGTCAAATTTATTTACTGTTAAAGTGGTGTTGTCTAAGTATTTATTGGTTTTACTACTGGCAACCAACCGTTGTGATTTTTCGTCAAGAAAACAATAGACCAAATACCATCCGCCAGCATTCATTTT
Source organism: uncultured Flavobacteriaceae bacterium (assembly GCA_943788695.1). GTDB lineage: Bacteria > Bacteroidota > Bacteroidia > Flavobacteriales > Flavobacteriaceae > JALRKI01. Next base: position 82,309 of record CALSRG010000002.1, on the reverse strand, counting down.
AAAAACCTGTTCCTTAAAAGGGCAAAATAATTCTTTGACCATTCCCCAATCTAGAAAAGCGCCAATGGGTGTCGATTGGTTGCAACGCAATAAAGCAAATTCGCCTTTTTTAATATGCGGTATGTCTGTTACTGCAACAAGCCGTTCTTCATTATCTTTATATACAAACACCTCAATATAATCGCCAATCTCATATTTTTCCGGTTTATATCGATTGGGGAGCAGAACTTCTTCAACACCTCCAGGAAATCCTATGAATAAACCTGGCTGACGCTCTCTCAATATTTGCAAGCTGTTAATTTCTCCTAATTTAATGGTGTTTTCGTTCATGATTTAAAATGGTTGAAATATTGTAATAAAATTTGGTCGTTTTGTTTTCTAGGTGTAAATATTTCTAAAAGCATTGGTTTGTCGCAGGGCTTAAATAGCCGTCGCAATTTCCTTTTTAATGATCCAGCAGATTTAGCGGAATAATAACTAAACCCATGCATTTTAGCCAATTGCTTCGCAGTCAATTGATGCGTGGTTTCAAAATACCTGTCGTATGTTATGGTGTTTTTAGGCCCTGGTAAAATTCTGAATATACCGCCTCCACCATTATTAATGACTATAATTTTGAAATTAGTCGGTGTATGATCTTGCCAAAGGGCATTACTGTCATAAAAAAAACTTAAATCACCTAAAACACAAAGAACGGGTTTGTTGGCTACCGTTGCGGCACCAATAGCCGTCGATAGTGATCCGTCGATACCGCTAGTGCCACGATTACAGTATACGTCAATACTGGGGTCAGATTGAAACAATTGCATATAGCGAATGGTCGAACTATTGCCCATTTGCAATTGAATGTTTTGTGGCAAGGATTTGAAGAGTAAATCAAAGGCTTTTAAATCGGAAAACGGAATTGCAGCAAGGTAATCTTCATGCTGAATCAAACGATCTAAGTGCGTGGCTCTCACCCAGTTTTTATAACTACTTTCAACATTGTTTTTCTCAGCATAAACTTGCTCAAAAAACTGATCTGGCGACATCTTAAAATGCTTTTTTAGGCAAAAATAGGTGTCTAATGCTTCCAGCTGGTCTATGTGCCAATGGGATTCTGGTTGGTATTGACGAAACAAGGTTTTGATTTTCTTGGAAATGACTAAACCACCCATTGTCACCAGTAGATCTGGTCGAAATCTTTCTGAATCGGCTACAGAAAAAGATGAGATGAGTTGATCTATATGGTTAAAGAAATTGGGATGATGCACATTGGAGGTTGATTCGGTTAGCACAATAATACTTGGGTCGTTAGCCAAATGATCAATTTGCTCTTTCGACAAGGTATTTGGAGCCATACACCCTATAAGAATCATTTTTTTTTGATGATTGTCTCCAAATCTGTTTAAATGCGTCTGAAACCAATTTGGCAACTGGTTTATCCTCATGTTTGACATCCTCTAAACGAATATCATAATGCGGCAAAGTCAAATAAAGAGGCTCGTCAAATGGAATATTCAAATGTACCGGACGACTATGTGCTATACAATTGGATAATACTTTTTTACATATATCGACATTGATTGTATTCTTTTCAAGCTCATCTGTCAAAATGAGGTCCTCCTCTGCACATACGTGTGACTGAAACACGCCCGACTGGTTGATCGTTTGCCCATCACCGTTATCTACCAAATGCTTTGGACGGTCGGCCGATAGTACAATTAATGGAATCCTACTATAATAAGCTTCTGCAATAGCTGGGAAATAGTTAAGTAAGGCACTGCCCGAGGTACAAACTAAAACAACGGGTTTTTTCTTTTGCTGAGCGATGCCTAAAGCAAAAAATGCTGCACAACGCTCGTCTACAACACTCATGGTTCTAAAACTGCTGTCACCTGTAAATCCCAGCGTCAATGGGGCATTTCTACTTCCCGGAGAAATAATGATATCCTCTACACCATACGCTTTGCATGATTGTAAAATGGTTTGAGCGAGAAGACTAGTTGGAACAGTCATGAGACCACAAAAATACTACAATAAAACGATGCTATGAAAAAAGGATGGTACGAAGGGTGTCTAATTTTTGTTCTGTCTCATAGTATTCATCTGTGGGATTAGAATCCTCAGTAATTCCACCTCCAGCAAAAAGACTTAAAACGCCATTTTGAAAAGTCATACAGCGCAGGTTTACATACAAGTCCAGATGCCCTTCCGACTCCTTAACTTTACCCAAAAAACCTGCATAAAACGAACGTTGATACCTTTCTAAATTCACTATTTTTGAATATGATAAGGACCTTGGCAGACCACACACTGCCGCAGTTGGGTGCAGTTGACGTGCCACTTTCAAATACTCCGAATAATAATTGTCTTTTAATTTGATGGACACCTCAGTACGCAAATGTTCTAAGTGGGCAGACCTAATAGTCTCCTTCTCTGATTGTTGATACTCTTCTGCATAAGGTTCTAAAACATTGGAAATGTCATCCACCACCATTTGCTGTTCTAAGCTTTCTTTTTTACCCCATTCAGTATTGTTACGCTCTCGAACCATTCTTGTACCAGCCAAAGCCACAGTGGTTAATTGTCCGTCTTTGACATGTGCCAATGGTTCGGGCGTTGCTCCCATCCACAAACCAACGGCTGGATGAAACACGCAATAGGCATAAGCGTTTAAATAACTGTTAGCCAATGCCGAAAAGGCTGAAAATGCATCTAATGAATCTACTAAGTAATCAACACGTCTGGACAAAACAAGTTTTTGCAGCCCATCACTAGAAAAAGACTTAATGACCTCAGAAATAATTTTTTCATAGTCTATTTGATCATCTTCTGATATTTTTGTTGGGTCTAATTTTTTCCAAGAAGTACGCCATAAGCCTACAGTCAGGTTTTTACATTGATTATCTGGAAATAAAATCATAGATCGATTTTTGTCGAATGGGGCAAAAACATAACCGTTTAATTTATTTTGAGGTTCATAGGTGTATACTTCATTATTGTTTTGAAGCATAACGTGAACTTGAGACCCATTTGGGACGCGATACCACACAAAAGGAAGTCCATTTGACGAGTGCTCGCGGATAAGATTTAATTGTTTGGTCAAGTTATTGATCTTTTATTTTTCGATGGCTATGGTAGTCAATTTACACACTGATATCATGCGGTCTAAATCATCTTTAACCTCAATTTGAAAAAGCTGTGTGGTGCGTCCGTTATGAACAACACGCGCTGTAGCGTAAACATATCCAGAACTGACACCTTTCAAATGGTTTCCTGACATCTCAATACCGCGAATTGATACCTCCCTTTCATGATTCAATATGTGCGCTGCAAAACTACCTACGCTTTCGGCTAGAGCAAAAGTTGCACCACCGTGCAATACCCCATCGGGTTGATAAACACGAGAATCAACAGGCATCTTAGCCGTTAGAAAATCCTCCCCAGCATCAATAAATTCTATATTTAATGTTTCCATTAAAGTTCCTTTTCGGGCCTTTTCAGATAAACTAAGTATAAGGTCTTTCGATAATGTCATGGCGGATAATTTGTAGTAAAATTAAGGCATTTTTTTTAGTTTACATGGAGCAAGGTGCTAGGCGTGAAAATAATTATTACCTTGTTCACTCATTAATCCTAAATTTATCAAAATGAAATCAAATGACAAAAGTTCTTGGGCTATCGGCGGTGGCGTGCTTTGCGGCATCGGTGTCGGCTTTTTCTATTTAAAAACAAATGTATTCTTCTTTCTGGGATGTATTCTTCTCGGACTTGGGGTCGGGATTATATTGTCCAGTTGGTTATCCCGTACTTTTTGCTGCTGTGGCTGCTGCTGTTGCAATGATGGAAATTGTAAGTGCAATTGCAAATCTGCATAAGTGGAAACCTTCTCTTTTGCACGAACGCTCATCTACATTCATCCTGAATTAGGTGGCGTTGCTTTGTTGTGCGGTGGTATTTCTCTAACGTCAAATAAGGGCTCAACACCACATAAAAAGTTTGGATTACTGTTTTATTACACCATGCTTTCGTCAGCATTGGCGGCACTCGTTATTTCATTTTTACCTAACCACGAAAGTGCCTTTTTGTTTTCAATCAGTCTTTTTAGCTCGTATTTTATAATTATTGGCTATCGTGCCATGAAGTATAAATTGAGAAACATCAATCTTAGGTGGGACAAAATTTTAGCTTTATGCCTGATAATAACTAGTATGGGTATGATTGCATATCCTATATTTTGGGAACGAAAGATCAATATCATATTATTGGTGTTTGGGATAGCAGGTTTAGCCTTTGGTCTGCGGGATTACCATTTATTTAAGCAGTCTAAAAAGCTTAGAAAGGTATGGTTAAGAATGCATCTCGGAAATATGATAGGAGGCTATATTGCTGCTGTTACTGCTTTCATTGTGGTTAACGATATCCTTCCTGGTGTTTCTGGCTGGTTTGTTCCGGGTGTTCTTGGCGGATTTTACATTTATTATTGGTTGATAAAATTAAAACCAGAGCAAAATGTATAAAAAAAAGAGCCGCGAATTGCGGCTCTTTTTAATGGTTTATGTGACTACTACTTCACCTCTTCAAAATCAACATCCTCAACGTTGTCGCCTTCGTCGTTGTCAGATTGATTATCGGCGTGAGGTTCAGCGTTAGATTGTTGCGTTTCTTGCTGCGCTTTGTACATTTCTTCACTAGCAGCCGTCCAAGCTGTGTTCAACGCTTCCAATGCAGGTTCAACGACATCAAGCTCCTTGGTATCGTAAGCCTTTTTCAAAGCCTCCAGCGCTTCCTCAATAGGTTGTTTTTTGTCTTCCGGTAGTTTGTCTCCAAACTCCTTTAACTGCTTTTCCGTTTGGAAAATCATAGCGTCCGCACTATTCAATTTTTCAACCTTCTCTTTAACAGCCTTATCAGCATCGGCATTAGCCTCTGCCTCCTGTTTCATCCTTTGAATTTCTTCCTCGGTCAAACCTGAGGATGCTTCAATACGAATGTTTTGAGACTTGCCTGTGGCCTTATCCCCAGCTTTCACATTGATGATACCATTGGCATCGATATCAAACGTCACCTCAATTTGAGGTGTGCCTCTTGGTGCTGGCGGAATACCATCTAAATGGAATCGACCAATTGTTTTGTTATCCGCAGCCATCGGACGTTCACCTTGTAAAACATGAATTTCTACTGAAGGTTGATTGTCTGCAGCTGTTGAAAACACCTGAGATTTATTGGTTGGTATGGTGGTGTTGGCATCGATTAGTTTGGTCATTACACCTCCCATTGTTTCAATACCTAAAGATAATGGTGTCACATCAAGTAACAGTACATCTTTAACGTCTCCAGATAGTACCCCACCCTTGTATGGCCGCGCCAATAGCAACGACCTCATCGGGATTTACACCTTTATTTGGTTTTTTACCAAAGAATTTTTTCTACCGCTTCTTGAACAGCAGGAATGCGCGTTGAACCACCTACAAGGATGATCTCATCGATGTCACCCAGTTGACAAATCCTGCGCTTTTCAGCGCCGATTTACATGGTTCGATCGTACGTTTTATCAAACTGTCAATCAATTGCTCAAATTTTGCCTTAGTCAAAGAACGCCACTAAGTGTTTTGGACCACTAGCCGTTGCGGTTACATATGGCAAATTAATTTCAGTTTGATTTGAAGAGGGATAACTCAATTTTGGCTTTCTCAGCAGCCTCTTTTAAACGCTTGTAATGCCATTGGATCCTTTCTTAAATCAATATCTTCATCGGCCTTAAATTCATCAGCCAACCAGTTGATCACTGCGTCATCCACATCGTCGCCTCCTAAATGGTGTGTCGCCGTCCGTTGACAAAACCTCAAAAAACACCATCTCCCAATTCTAGAATGGACACGTCATGCGTTCCACCACCAAAATCAAAAACAACAATCTTTTGGTCGATACCTTTTTTATCCATACCATAAGCCAAAGCTGCTGCTGTTGGCTCGTTAATGATACGTCTTACCTTAAGTCCGGCAATTTCACCAGCTTCTTTAGTCGCTTGACGTTGAGAATCGTTGAAGTAAGCTGGTACTGTAATAAACTGCTTCAGTGACTTCTTGATCAAGGAATTCTTCAGCGGTCTTTTTCATTTTTTTGCAATACCATAGCCGACAATTCTTGAGGTGTATACATACGTCCGTCAATATCAACACGCGGCGTATCATTGTCACCTTTTACAACTTTATAGGGCACTCTCGCAACTTCTTTTGACGATTCAGAAAAAACTATTCCCCATAAATCGTTTGATCGAAAAAAACGGTTTTGGGTTGGATTGGTTACCGCTTGACGTTTTGCTGGATCACCCACTTTAATTTCACCACCTTCTACAAAAGCGATAACTGATGGTGTTGTGCGTCGACCTTCAGCATTGGTGATAACTACCGGCTCATTACCTTCCATAACAGAAACACATGAGTTGGTCGTTCCTAAATCTATTCCTATAATTTTACTCATAATATGGATTTTTTCAAATTTTCTGCAAAAGTTCAACCATTGTGCCAACTTAAAAATCCCCGGCTTTTGTCACATTTAAAGATTCTTTTATGACATAATGACATAATTGCACGCTATTTTGGCATTTTTACTACTTTTACGGTCTAACCAAATGATTATGTCTACTGCTAAGAAGAATTATAAACGCATTACTGTTAAAAGTCTGGTAGATATGAAAGCCAGAGGCGAGAAAATATCTATGCTTACAGCCTATGATTATACCATGGCAAAAATTGTAGATTCCGCAGGAATCGATGTCATCTTAGTTGGCGATTCTGCGAGCAACGTGATGGCTGGTCATGAAACCACATTACCAATCACTTTAGATCATATGATTTACCATGCCTCTGCGGTCATCAGAGCTGTTAAAAGGGCATTGGTTGTTGTAGATTTACCTTTTGGCACTTACCAAAGTGACGACAAGGAGGCCTTGCGTTCTGCTATTCGCATCATGAAAGAAAGTGGTGCCCACGCTGTTAAGGTCGAAGGTGGTCAAGAAATCAGAGCCTCAATTCGACGGATCATCAATGCGGGGATTCCTGTTATGGGACATTTGGGTTTGACGCCTCAATCAATTTATAAATTTGGCACTTATACGGTGCGCGCCAAAGAGGAGCAAGAAGCCATTCAGCTTAAAGAAGATGCCAAACTTTTAGAGGCCTCTGGCTGTTTTGCTATTGTTTTAGAAAAAATTCCAGCCACATTGGCCAAGGAAGTAGCCGATAGTGTCAGCATTCCGGTGATAGGTATTGGAGCTGGTGGTGGTGTTGATGGTCAAGTGTTGGTATTGCATGATATGATAGGAATGACCAATGAATTTAACCCGCGTTTTTTGCGGCGTTATATGAACTTATATGATGATATGATAGAAGCTATAGGACAATACAACAAAGACGTTAAATCTAAAGATTTTCCAAACAACGATGAGCAGTATTAAATTATTAAGAAAAGCTCATGTCATCAACGAATAGCAAGTTGGACATCCTCTTTGAAGACAACCATTTGGTTATTGTCAACAAAGGTGTTGGCGATTTGGTTCAAGGTGACAAAACTGGCGATGTTACACTCCCCGATCAAATTAAAGCCTACATCAAGGAAAAATACAACAAACCAGGTGCCGTTTATTTAGGTGTTGTGCATCGGTTAGACCGTCCAACAAGCGGCGCAGTTATTTTTGCCAAAACATCAAAAGCACTAACACGGATGAATCAGATGTTTGTTGATAAAAGGATAATCAAAACCTATTGGGCCGTTGTGCAGCCAAAACCTGAATTGGCGCAAGCGACATTAATTCATTGGCTCAAAAAAAATCCAAAAAATAACAAGGCTACTGTCTTTAAAACCAAACAGGACGGCGCAAAGCAGGCAGTATTACATTATGACCTGCTGAAATCTTTAGACCGTTACGCCGTGTTAAGCCTTACTTTAGAAACTGGTCGACATCATCAAATTCGCGCCCAATTGGCGGCCATTGGATCGCCTATCAAAGGGGATCTCAAATATGGATTCGATCGCAGCAATCCTAATGGTGGTATCCATTTGCACGCCCGTCAATTAAACTTTATTCATCCAGTTACTAAAAAGCAGATTTCTGTTCAGGCAACTTTGCCCAAAGATGCTGTTTGGGATTTATGCGTTTGATTTTACTACCTTCGTTTTTATGACCGATTCTTACGCCAACTTACAAACACTACAAAGGACTTTTTTTCGCTCTGGGCAAAGTAAGTCTATTAATTACCGAAAAAAATCTCTCAAAGATCTTAAGCGCATTATTACTCAACGTGAAGCATTAATATTTGAAGCCTTAAAGAAAGATTTGGGGAAGCCCACTTTTGAGTCATATATTTCCGAGGTTTCTGTTGTATTGTCCGATATCGAACAAGCCATCAATTATATGAAACGATGGAGCCGTCCAGAGCGTGTTTCAGGAAGTTTGCTCAATTTTCCTTCAAAGGATTATATCTATAAAGAACCATACGGTCTGACCTTGCACATTTCTCCGTGGAATTATCCATTTCAATTGGCCTTTGCTCCACTAGTAGCGGCCGTCGCAGCAGGCAATACGGTGGTTTTAAAACCCAGTGAACACAGTACGTTCACTTCTAAGGTTGTAGAAGACATTATTACAGAAGTGTTTGATTCGGCTCATGTGGCTGTGGTTCAAGGCGATGCTACCGTTGCCTCGGCTCTACTTCAGTTGCGATGGGATTATATATTTTTTACGGGTAGTGTTGCCGTTGGGAAGATAGTAGCCAAAGCTGCTGCGACATTTCTCACACCAGTTACTTTAGAGTTGGGCGGAAAAAACCCTTGTATTATTGATCAATCTGCTGCTCTTGGCCTGGCAGCCAAACGAATTGTTTGGGGTAAGTTTTTGAATGCAGGTCAAACCTGTATTGCCCCCGATTATTTGTTGGTACACACCTCCGTTTATGACACTCTAGTCGCCAAATTAATCACAGAGATCAAAGCAACCTATGGCAAAGACCCTTTACTGTCAACCGACTATAGCCGGTTGATACATCGAAGACACTTGGAACGACAATTATCACTTCTCGAAGGTGAAACGGTGATTTGTGGTGGCACATACCATTTAGAAACGAATGCCATGGCGCCTACCTTGTTAGCCAAACCTTCTATAGACAGTCCCGGTTATGAAAGATGAGATTTTTGGTCCTATCTTGCCTATTCTTACTTATGACACCTTTGCCGATATTGAAAACTGCGTGGACCAATATGCTAAACCTTTAGGGTTTTATGTTTTTTCAAAAAATAAAAGGTTCATTCAAACCATCATTGAACGGTTTGGCTTGGGAGGAGGAAGTATAAACGATACCATGATGCAGTTTGTCAATTCACGTTTGCCTTTTGGTGGTGTTGGCGAAAGTGGTATTGGTGCCTATCATGGTAAATTTGGTTTTGGACACTTTTAGTCATCATAAACCTGTTTCACATCTCGCGCCACTTGGTTCGATGCTCCCTTGCGCTATGCACCCTACAAGAATAAATTGCGCCAGGCCAAATGGGTGGAGCGGTTGCGTTCTCTTTTTGGTTGATTGTTTCTATTTTGGTTCCTTTTTTTACTTGTCCAAAAGAAACAAATAATACTATCCTAACCAACCCTCACGATCCAAGCTGCGGGTACTGTATGGGCTTCTGCAATATGCTGATTTAAAATATGTGTTGCTCCCTCAATATCTGCAATGGTGCGGGCAACTTTAAGGATACGGTCGTAGGCCCTCGCAGACAGATTGAGCCGTTCCATAGCTGATTTGAGTAAATCCTTTGAGTTCTTGTCCAATTTACAAAACTGTCTGATTTGTTTGCTGCTCATCTGAGCGTTGTAATGAACGCCTTCTAAATTTTCAAAACGTTTGTGCTGAAGGTTGCGAGCAGCAATGACGCGCGCCCTAATCAGGTCGGAGGCTTCTCCCCTTCGCTCTTCGGTCAATTGCTGAAAAAGGAACAGGTGTAACCTCAATATGAATATCAATGCGATCGAGCAAAGGGCCCGAAATTTTGTTCATATAACGCTGCATGTCTGCCATTGAGGTTGTTTGAGGTGCCGATGGATCATAAAAATAACCACTTGGGCTGGGATTCATGCTGGCCACCAGCATAAAACTACTGGGGTATGTGACGGTAAACTTGGCCCTAGAAATGGTTACTTCGCGATCTTCAAGTGGTTGGCGCATCACCTCCAAAACCGTTCGCTTAAATTCGGGCAACTCATCTAAAAACAAAACGCCGTTGTGTGCCAAAGAAATTTCACCAGGCTGTGGATAACTTCCTCCACCAACAAGCGCCACATCACTGATGGTATGGTGAGGCGCACGAAACGGTCGTTGTGCCAAAAGACTGTCCTCGGCTTTTAAGCGTCCCACGACGGAATGGATTTTGGTGGTTTCCAAAGCTTCGGCTAGGGTCATGGGCGGCAAAATACTTGGTAAACGCTTGGCGATCATGGTTTTTCCTGATCCTGGAGGTCCAATCAAAATGATATTGTGTCCGCCTGCTGCGACAATTTCCATACAACGCTTAATCCCTTCTTGACCTTTGACGTCTGCATAATCGATATCCGTTTTGGCATGTTGCTCAAAAAACAACTTTCGGGTATCGATGATGGTTGGTTGCAGGGGTTTGCCTTCGTTAAAAAAATCAATAACTTCTGTGATGGACGACACACCATAAATCTTTAGGTCGTTGACAATAGCTGCCTCATTGGCATTTTGGATGGGAAGGATAAAACCATCGAACCCCTCTTTTCTAGCTTGCACTGCAATTGGAAGTGCCCCCTTTATCGGTTGCAGGCTGCCGTCTAAAGACAATTCGCCCATGATCACATAACGCTCAATGTCGGGTGCTTTGATCTGTCCTGAAGCCGCCAAGATGCCCATCGCTAAACTAAGGTCATAGGCACTGCCCTCTTTTCGCATATCAGCCGGTGCCATGTTGATGGTGATTTTCTTACCTGGAATTCGGAAGCCTACATTTTGAAGTGCTGCGGCTATCCGGTAGTTGCTTTCCTTGATGGCATTATCGGGCAAACCCACCAAGTGGTAACCAATGCCTTGACTCACATTAACTTCTACTGTAATGGTTGTGGCGTCGACACCGAACACAGCACTGCCATAGATTTTTTTTAGCGTTTGGGACATTTGAGGTTAAGGATTTTGACAAAGGGAAATTATATATTTCCCGTTACCTGGCAAAATATTGTACTGTTTTAGGAGTAATTTTTTTAATAAATTATATATCTGTATTTTTTATTAAGATTTCCTTTAAAACACTTCACTTAATACTTAAATCAATTCCCTAGCATCTCCTTCACAAAGCCCACACTTCGTTCTTCATCATAGTACAAGGATTTGCTTTGCTGAAACCCCACGTGGCCACCATATCGGGGTTGTTCCACATAAAGATGTGATGAGTGCCTGCCCAACTCCATTGGTGTGCATGAAGGGGTTAAAAATGTGTCATTTTTAGCATTTAGAAGCAGTACTGGTACTCTGATATCTGACAGCAAACCCACACTACTTGATGTTTTGTAATAATGATCCCCATTTTCAAACCCGTGAGCAGGCGCAGTATATACATTATCAAAATCTCTTAGGGTTTTAATGGCTCTAATTTCAGACGCACTGATTCGGTCAGGAAAATCAAGTCTTTTAGATCGCAAACGTGCTTTTAAATGCCACTTAAAATATAGCTGAAATGCAAAATTATGCCATTTGTGAAGCTCATCAACAGACCCAACGAGGTCGCAGGGTGCAGATACTGCAACTGCCAATTTAACTTCCTTAGGACGCTCCCTCTGTTCTCCTAAATATTTCAAAACAACATTGCCGCCCAAACTGACACCATGAAGTACAATATTTTCATAGGATGTCGTATTTAAAATATGAATCACGATGGCATTGAGATCATCGGTATCACCTGAGTGGTATGCTCTATAAAGGCGGTTATTTTCACCACTACATCCTCTAAAATTAATACCAACAGTGTCGATGCCATGATCATTAAATAACTTAGCAGGACCAACAATATATGGTCTTTTCGAATCTCCACCCAAGCCGTGAAGAAGTACCACAAGTGTTCTGGAGCGTTCTTTTGCCAACATCCAATCCAAATCTATAAAATCACCATCTGTCATTAAAACACGTTCACGAATTTGATGATTAATACGCTCGATTCTAATGATTCCAGAATAAACAGTAGATATAAAAGCACTTTTAAATATATGAGGCGCGCGATATGGACTATGAATCAGTGGCATATTTAGTGATAAGATATTTTTAAAATGGCTCTGGTCTGGCCAGTGACCTTAAAACGATCATCTGCACGACGACCTATGATCCAAACAATCTTGTTTTGAGAAATTAAAACCCACTGACGCGCTTTGTCAAAGACCGATACGCCTTCGTCCTTGAGGTATTTACTGACTTTCTTGCTTCCTGTCATGCCAATGGGATAAAAACGGTCACCACTTTCCCAAAGTCGCAATGTCAAAGGCCATTTCAACAAATCCGCATCAACATAAATCGCTCGAGCATCGCTCAAAACTAGCTTAGAAACAGTTGTAAAAGTCAGCTGATATTTATTAAAATATATAATATTTAAATTATTGTTAATCAATATTTTAAAATCTTTTAATTGATCAATAGGTTCTAATAATAAATGCGATCGATCCTTAAGTAATTTATAGTTTTCTGCCAGTATCATTTTTCCACTTTGAGCGTCAAACATTTGGGCTATATCATCCCACTGATGAAACCCAAAAGGCGATAGCAAATAAAACAAGTAGGTTTTAATATGATTGAGTTTGATCCATTCTTTTACAGGCAACTCGAAACCACTTTCTGTTTTAATAAGAAGGTGTGGACGCACAGCCTCTATATGCGCTTCGATCATGTGTTGTGCTGCCTTTAAATGGTTAAGGGTTTGTGGAAATTCTGAAATCAAATTGGGACGCAAGCTGACCAGTTCTGGCACTACCTTTAGACGAATTGCATTTCTTAAATAATCTGATGATTGGTTGCTTGAATCTTCTCGCCAAGACAATTGATGGGATTGCGCATAAGCTAAGATAGCATCTCTAGAAAAAGGCAATAAGGGTCTGATGATGTCATTATTCTGAGCAGGAATACCTGTCAATCCTTTCAAGCCCGTGCCACGGAGTGTATTGATCAAATAGGTCTCCAATTGGTCATTAGCATGATGTGCGGTTAATATATAATCGCATTGCATTTGGGTTGATAGTTTTTTAAAATGGTCGTAACGCAATTGGCGCGCAGCTTCTTGAACAGATAATTTATGAATTAAGGCGTGTGTTTTGGTGTCAAAAACAGCGAAATGACATATGGCGCCTAAGTTTGAAGCTAATGATCTAACAAAATTTTCATCGCCATCACTTTCATCTCCACGGAGCGAAAAATTACAGTGAGCAAGCTCAAATGGCCAGCCGGTAGCATGCCACAAATGAGCTAAAACAACACTGTCTAAGCCACCAGAAATGGCCAAAAGTGCCTTTCGCTTCGAAACATCAGGCCAAAGCTCAAGGACGTGCTTTTTAAATGAGTTAATCATGATATCTTGCTTCTGTGAGATCAGCTTGTCTTAACACTCGTGATAAAGCATCAGCTTTTAATAAGCATTCTTCATATTCAAGTTCAGCATCACTTCCTGAGGTAATAGCACTCCCTACACTATAAGAAACGTATTGCGTTGCAGCGTTATATAGAATGGTTCGAATGACCACATTAAAATCAAAATCACCATTAGGCTCAAAATAGCCAATGGCACCTGAGTACAAACCGCGTTTACTGCTTTCATACTTCTCGATTAGCGTCATTGCTCGCAATTTGGGTGCCCCAGTCATGCTACCCATTGGAAAGCTCGCTTTAATGGCATCTATTGATGACTTTTCAGGATGAAGGTCAGCACTAATGGTAGATATCATTTGATGCACTTGTTTAAAAGTATGCAAGCCAAACAGTTCATCAACCCTTACAGATCCCTTTTGCGCCACTTTTGACAGATCGTTGCGCACTAAGTCCACAATCATAACATTTTCACTACGCTCCTTTTCACTTTGCCCTAAAGCTAATTTGGAAGCCTGGTCTTTATCTTGGTCCAAAAATCGCTTTGAAGTGCCTTTGATAGGCTGAGACACCAATCGACGTCCAGTTTTTGACAAATAGCGCTCAGGTGAAGAGCATAACGCATAGTGACTCTTATTTTTTAAATAACACGAAAATGGTGCTAAGGATAATTCATTGAGTTGATGGAACACCAGAGCCGGATCAATTTTAGCTTCTGTTTGAAACCACTCCATGCAATAATTGATTTCGTAAATATCACCCAGTTGAATGTGTGCTTTAAGAGCTAATACGTTTTTGATATAATCCAATTTAGACAGTCTTGGGGTCAGCTCTACGGCTTGATTAACGGTTTTCCTAAAATTTGTCACAAAATTTTGAATATGATCCATATCCAAATCCATAATTTCTAGGCTATTTGACGGATAATGAAGCGTTACAAGATCTCCTTTGATGATGACTATTTTTTCGGGCTGAAAAAACCACATGTCGGGAAAATCGAGTCCTCCATAATGATCAGACGAGAGTGGATTCAAATCATTTTTCATATCGAACGACAAATAACCAAAACACCAATCTTGGATTTCTAATTGGAAAGCCTCCAATTGATCAAAACCTCCTTCGGCTTTTGATTGAATTTCAGACAAACATCCAACAGCAAGGATCACATCATAGCGCAATTCTTTTAAAGGATAATGATTGGAATCGAGCCAAACACAATGGTCAAAGGTTTGCCCCCATTGAAACAATTGTTTCAAAAAGTGAGAATTTCCAGTGATCTTATAAGTTTTAGAAAGGCGAATCAATATATTTTCATTTGATGGTAAAAATACATTTTAGAGTGATCGAATAGAATAAATTTTGTAACTTTAGATAACAATTTCCCCAAATGTTCATCCTGCTTTATGTCATATTGTTTGTTTGGGGATTAAACTATAGTCTATGAGCCAGTCCCAAAAAAAACGACCAAAAACACTTTACATTCTACTTCTTATTTTGTTTATCCTTATGATCATTGTTAGTGGCATGCATTATGCCATCACTTAAACTTACATGTGTAAGGCGCGGTTTTCTGTTGCAGCTAGCGCTGCTTCTTTAATGGCTTCAGCAAAAGTTGGGTGGGCATGTGACATTCGTGAAATATCTTCTGCGGAAGCTCTAAATTCCATAGCTACAACCGCTTCAGCAATGAGATCTGCAGCTCTAGCCCCAATGATATGCACACCTAAAACCTCATCTGTTGTGCTGTCCGCTAGTATTTTAACAAATCCGTCTAAATCGTTGGATGCACGGCTACGACCAAGGGCTCGCATGGGAAATTGACCCGTTTTGTAATCAACTCCTTCTACTTTCAATTGCTCCTCTGTTTTACCAACAGCGGCAACTTCAGGCCATGTATAAACCACATTTGGGATCAAGTTATAATCAATATGAGGTTTTTGACCAGCAATGGTTTCAGCAACAAAAGCCCCTTCTTCTTCTGCCTTGTGAGCCAACATAGCACCTTGAACAACATCGCCAATGGCATAAATATTATCAACATTTGTTTGTAAATGAACATTAACCGCCACACGACCATGTTCGTCCATTCCTACACCTGCAGCTTCTAGATTAAGCCCCTCAGTATATGGTTTACGACCAACAGATACTAAACAATAATCTCCAGTAAGCTCAATCTCTTTACCAGTTTTCTCTGTTGCCTTCAGCTTTACAACGTCATTTTGACGCGTCACGGCGGTGACCTGATGAGACGTTAAAATCTTAATCTTAGATTTCTTAAAAACTTTTCCAAGCTCCTTCGACAAACCAGAGTCCATCGTTGGGATAATCCGATCCATATATTCCACCACCGTCACTTCGGCTCCCAATCGAGAATAAACCTGTCCCAGTTCTAAACCAATAACACCGCCACCAACAACAATCATATGTTTCGGTACTTCTTTTAGCTTCAAAGCTTCTGTGGACGTAATAATCCGTTCTTTATCAATGTCAATAAACGGCAAGTTGTTTGGCTTACTCCCAGTAGCTATAATAACATGCTTAGCTTCAATCGTTTCTGAGCTTCCATCAGCTTTAGCAATAGCAACGTTATTTTTATTGAGAAAACTGCCCATACCTTCAAAAACAGTGATGTCATTTTTTTTCATCAGAAAATCTAAACCAGCTGTCGTTTGGTTAACTACGGCTTGCTTTCGCGCAATCATTTTTTCTAAATTGACTTTGACCGTGCCATCGATGTCGATACCATGTTCGCCAAAATGTTTGACCGCATCTTCGTAATGGTGAGAAGAGTCTAATAGTGCTTTACTAGGAATACAACCTACATTAAGGCAAGTCCCGCCTAGGGTGCTATATTTTTCAATCAATGCAGTTTTCATTCCCAATTGAGCGCAGCGAATAGCAGCTACATAGCCCCCGGGCCCCGAACCAATTATGGCAACATCAAATTTTGTCATTGTTTCTTATTTAAATAACAACACAAAAATAGGGATTAGAAGACTAAAACAAAGCCAAATTGTTAACAATTACTCTTGCAAATCAAATTAGAATTGAAAACCGTTGGAATTAAAAATTATTATCTTGCTAAAAAAATAAACTTATGGCTTTTGATCCCGCAAATGCAATTCAAAATTTGCAGTTTTTTGGAGAATTTGGAGGAGTGAATCCTTCCATTTCAGATTCGTCAACCTACACTTTTTTGGCTGCTAAAACGATGTTTGATACCTTTGAAGGTAATGCCGACGGTTGTTATTTATACTCGAGGCATTCAACCCCATCAAATTTATATCTGGCGAGTGCCTTGGCCGCTATGGAGAATACGGAAGCTGCTTTGGTTACGGCTTCGGGCATGGGTGCTATTACTCCAGTGTTTTTACACTTGTGTGAAGCTGGCGATCATGTGGTATCGAGTCGAACGATATATGGAGGAACTTATGCTTTCTTAAAGAACTTTGCGCCAAAATTTAATCTGACAACAAATTTTGTCGACATCACCAATCTCGAATTGGTTGAGGCTGCAATAACCCCTAAAACGAAGATTCTTTACTGTGAAACAGTAAGCAATCCTTTAATGGAAATCGCTGATATTAAAAGACTTTCTGCCATCGCCAAAAAACACGGTGTTAAATTGGTTGTAGACAATACTTTTTCACCCCTGAGTGTAACTCCAGCAAATTTGGGAGCCGACATCGTTATTCACAGTTTGACCAAATTCATCAACGGCAGTAGTGACACTGTTGCTGGTGTTTTGTGCACTACACGGGAATTGGTCGATGATATGTGTAATGTTACCGACGGTGCTGCCATGCTTATGGGATCGACTCTCGACAGCCTTCGTGCTGCATCAATATTGAAAAATCTACGTACACTCCATGTTCGGATGCCTCAACACAGTAAAAATGCATTGTATTTTGCTCAACAATTTGAAGCGGATGGTGTAAAAGTGATTTATCCCGGTTTGGGATCACATAAATCTCATGAGATTTACAAATCCATAATGCATCCTGATTATGGTTTTGGTGGTATGCTTTCAATTGATGTCGAAACAGAAGAAAATGCCTCTGCCCTAATGGAGGCTATGCAAGAGAAAAATGTTGGATATTTGGCTGTAAGCTTAGGCTTTTATCGAACGCTATTTAGTGCTTCAGGCAGTTCAACTTCTTCTGAAATTCCCGAAGATGAGCAAGCTGAAATGGGTCTAAGTCCCGGCTTGATTCGTTTTTCAGTTGGTTTAGATTGCAATGCGGAAACGAGCTATGCTAAAATAAGAGAAGTCATGACCGCTATTGGTCTGATCTAACAGAAACCATCTTAAAATTATAATTTTATGAAGAGTCAAGACATTAAACCGAGTAAAGCTAGTGACGAAACAATAGTTACAAATAAAGAATTAAAACTATTTGAAGCCCTAATTCCTGTGGTGGTTTTGGTCGCCTTACTCGCTTTTAATGTCAGCATATTTAAAGATGACGCTTTAAGTGGAAGCAACCAATTCATACTTCTTATGGGTGGTGTTGTGGCTGCTATAGTTGGCTACTTTAATAAGGTCAGTTATGCACAAATGCTGGAGGAAGTTGCGTTGAATGTTAAGTCTACAACTGGAGCCTTACTGATTTTACTCATGGTTGGTGCTTT
The DNA here is from genome assembly GCA_943788695.1 of uncultured Flavobacteriaceae bacterium. Lineage (GTDB taxonomy): Bacteria > Bacteroidota > Bacteroidia > Flavobacteriales > Flavobacteriaceae > JALRKI01. Next base: position 64,073 of record CALSRG010000002.1, on the reverse strand, counting down.
GGCAGGAACTTGGCTCATTAGTGGCATAATTCCCGCTATGATTTACTATGGTCTTCAAATTTTGAATCCCAATATTTTCTTAGCTGCCTGTGTCGTTATTTGCGCACTGGTATCCATTGCAACAGGGAGCTCATGGACAACTTCTGCTACCATTGGCATCGCTCTGATAGGCATTGGTAACGCTTTAGGTATTTCATCTGGAATGACTGCTGGAGCCGTTATATCAGGCGCCTACTTTGGTGATAAATTGTCACCACTAAGCGATACGACAAATTTGGCAGCCGCTATGGCTGGTAGTGACCTTTTTGACCATATTAAATACATGACAATAACTACGATTCCAACCTTTATGGTTACTTTGATTGTATTCGTTATCATAGGGTTTTCTCAAAACGCAACGGGTATTGCCGACACCTCACAATTACTTTTGGATATTAAAGGAGTGTTTAATATTAATGGTTGGTTGTTTTTAGTACCATTAGTTGTCATATTATTGATTATTAAAAAAACACCTCCCCTATTAGCACTCATTATTGGAACCTTACTTGGTGGTGTGTTCGCTATAATTTTTCAACCCAATGTGGTTTTAAGTATTGCTGATAGTGACACCATGAGTGTAGAATCGGCTTATTCAGGAGTCATGAATGCCATAACAGTCCCAACCAGCATCGCAACGGATAACACTACACTTAAAGGACTTTTTTCGGCAGCAGGCAAAGGTATGAGTGGAATGCTTGGTACAATATGGCTCATTGTATGTGCTATGGTTTTTGGCGGAGTGATGGAAGCTATTGGAGCCCTGTCCCGAATTAGTGCAGCTTTGTTAAGCATGGCTAAATCGGTATTTGGATTATTTGCCAGCACAGTTGCCAGTTGTTTGGCACTAAACATTACGGCCTCCGATCAATATCTCGCTATTGTAGTTCCTGGCAAAATGTTTAAAACTGCATTTGACAAAAAAGGATTAGCCCCAGTAAATCTCAGTCGTACACTTGAAGACTCTGGAACGGTAACGTCGGTATTGGTACCTTGGAATACTTGTGGTGCTTATCAATCTGGAGTTCTTGGTGTTTCGGTATTGGATTACTTTGCCTTTGCCATTTTCAACTGGTTGAGCCCGATAATGACACTTATTGTTGCTGCGTTTTCTGTCAAAATCAAACAGATTGTAAAATATTAAATGGCTTCTTTTACAATTTTGATCACATTTTTCTTTAAAATTTAATGCTATAAATATTTTCAAAAAATAACCGCAAATGATTTAATAATTTCGTGTTAAAAATGAACAAAAACCTTAGTAAAATGCATCAATGTTATAAATTTGCATTTATTCAATAGAACTTTAAAATAACATATATGGATCAAGGAAATTCAACATCTCATAACGGACAAAGTAAATGTCCATTCGCCCCGGCTATAAATCGACATACCGCTGCTGGTTCGCTTTCGAATTCTAGTTGGTGGCCAAACCAATTGAATCTTAAAATGTTACATCAAAATGCACCGATGACCAGTCCTTATAAAGACGGATTCAATTATGCCGAAGCATTCAACAGTTTAGACCTTGCCGCTTTAAAGCAGGATTTATACAAATTAATGACCGATTCGCAAGACTGGTGGCCAGCCGATTATGGTCATTATGGTCCATTTTTTATTAGAATGGCGTGGCATAGTGCAGGAACCTATCGTGTTGGTGATGGTCGTGGTGGTGCCTCAGCGGGTACTTTACGTTTTGCGCCATTAAACAGCTGGCCTGACAATGGAAATTTAGATAAAGCAAGACGCTTACTTTTACCAATTAAGCAAAAATATGGAAGTAAAATTTCTTGGGCTGATCTGATGGTTTTGACTGGAAATTGCGCTTTAGAGTCAATGGGTTTCAAAACTTTTGGTTTTGCAGGAGGTCGTGAGGATGTTTGGGAACCAGAGGGAGATATTTATTGGGGTCCAGAAACAGAATGGTTGGGTGATGAACGATATAAAGGAGATCGTGAATTGGACAATCCTCTTGGAGCAGTTCAAATGGGATTAATTTATGTTAACCCTGAAGGACCTAATGGCAACGCTGATCCAATGTCCTCTGCGCGCGATATTCGTGAAACCTTTGGTCGTATGGCAATGAATGATGAAGAAACAGTGGCGTTAATCGCAGGCGGTCATACTTTTGGCAAAATGCATGGTGCTGGAGATCCATCGCATGTTGGCCCTGAACCAGAAGGCGCACCTATCGAAGCTCAAGGTTTAGGATGGTTGAGTAGCTTTGGAAGCGGAAAGGGTGGAGATACCATTACAAGTGGTTTAGAGGGTGCCTGGACGCCTACTCCCACAGAATGGGATAACAGTTATTTTGAAACCTTATTCGGCTATGAATGGGAATTGTTTAAAAGTCCTGCTGGAGCTCAGCAATGGCGACCAAAAAACAACGCTGCATCTGATGCCGTGCCAGACGCTCATGATCCTGCAAAAAAGCATGCACCGGTAATGGCAACAACTGATATCGCTATGATGGTAGATCCAGCTTACTTAAAGGTTTCAAAACGATTTCATGAGAATCCGGATGAATTTGCCGATGCTTTCGCAAAGGCTTGGTATAAATTGACACACCGTGACATGGGTCCTGTATCGCGTTATTTAGGTCCGGAAGTTCCCAAAGAAATTTTAATTTGGCAAGATCCAATTCCAACAGCTGATTATGCTACTATTGAGGAAACAGACATTGAAAAAATCAAGTTAAAACTGTTAAACTCGGGACTATCTATTTCTGAACTGGTAACTACAGCTTGGAGTGCAGCTGCTACCTATAGAGGATCAGATAAGCGTGGTGGTGCTAATGGTGGTCGCATTCGACTTGAACCGCAAAGAAACTGGGAGGTTAACCAACCTGAAAAATTAGCTAGGATTCTAGAGGTATTGGAAAAAATTCAAGCCGAGTTTAATCATTCGCAACGAAGCAACAAAAAGGTTTCTATTGCTGATCTTATCGTACTCGGTGGATGTGCTGGAATTGAAACAGCTGCCAAAAATGGCGGCATTAATATTACAGTGCCATTTAGTCCCGGTCGAACTGATGCAAGTCAAGAAGAATCCGATATTGAATCACTTGCACATCTCGAACCAAAGGCAGATGGGTTTAGAAACTTTATCAAACAAAATCACGACCGTCACGCCGAAGAGTTGTTGTTAGATCGCGCGCAGCTCCTAACGCTTACAGCTCCTGAAATGACAGTGCTTATTGGAGGCTTGAGAATGCTTGGTGCTAATGTCGACCAATCTAAATTAGGAGTATTTACAGATAAATCGGATACATTATCAAATGACTTTTTTGTGAATCTTTTAGACATGAACATCAGTTGGGATCAAGCGGGACAATCTGACGATTTGTTCATAGGGCGTGATCGGAAGACAGGCGCAACGCGATGGACAGGAACACGGGTAGATCTGATCTTTGGTTCAAATTCACAATTACGTGCTTTGGCCGAAGTTTATTCCAGTGCTGATTCAAATGAGAAATTTGTTCATGATTTTGTTGCAGCTTGGAGTAAAGTCATGAATCTTGATCGATTCGATTTGAAGTAAATCCATTTGGTCATTACTTTAAAAAAAGGCGGTATCTACCGCCTTTTTTTATGAATAGAAATCATAAACCAGAAAATGTGAATAAGGGATAAATATCATAATAGTACTTTAGCTTACTTCACATAATAATACCTAAATTGCTGATTCATAAATACAATGACTATTATAAATTATATTATCGGACGTTGGAAAAGTCTCACTTATGCCTGCCAAGGCATATGGTGGTTGCTCAAAACAGAAAGTCAATTTAAATTTCATTTCGGCTTAGCTTTTTTAACTTGTATTTTAGGTATCTATTATAATATCAGTAATACCGAATGGTTGGTTCAAACCCTTATTATATCGTTTATTTTATCGGCAGAAGCTCTAAACACTGCAGTTGAAAAACTAGCAGATTTTGTAGAGCCTAAGCACAACAAATCGATTGGCCGTATTAAAGATATGGGTGCCGCCGGTGTTTTTATCGGAGTCATTGCTGCCATTGTCATCGCCTTGATCATCTATATTCCTAAGATTTTTTAATGATAAGCGAATGTATGGCAGCGCATTTTGTATTTTTGTCTAAACTGAATTAGTTCATGGCGACACGAAAAAGGAACATTTCTTCAAAGAATGCTAAGGTTAGAAAACCAATAACAGATCAGCAGCGCCTATTGCTCGGAAGTTTTATCATTTTATTCGGTTTACTGTGCATGATCGCTTTTGGTTCATTCTTTTTTACTGGTGATATTGACCAAAGCATTTTAAACGATTTTGGGGATAGGCAAACTGAAGCAACAAACATCATTAATAAATTCGGTGCTGCCCTGAGTGACTTTTTTGTGCGACAAGGTGTTGGTATTTCCGCATTTATGATTGCTTACCTTTTAATTTGGACAGGATTAGTTATTATTTTGAAGAGATCTATTTCCAAACTCAAAAATCGGTGGTTTTGGAGTATTTATCTCACCCTTTTGTTTTCTCTGTTTTTTGCATTGATCATACCAAGCAAACCTATTTTTGGCGGCACTATTGGTTTTGAAAGCATTGATTGGCTCAAAGATTATTTAGGAAAGATTGGTACATCATTCTTAGTAGCATTCTTTGGGATACTATACATCACCATCCGACTCAAATACTCAATCAAATTGAAACCGAAGATACCCGCTATGAAGGAAACGACTAATTCAAAAGCGGATGAAACAATTCCAGAAATTGAACCTGAAATCTCCTCTGAGACTGTGAGTGATGTAGTTAACATTGAACTGACCGAGCCAGAAGAAATTCTTGAACCTACTTTTGTGTCAACAGAGGAAAATGATGTTGAATTTGAAGTATCAGCCGCAGCTTCGGAAGAAGAAGAAACACAAAATCTATCGGACAAATTGGTGTCAGATTTTGGCGAATTCGACCCTAAATTAGAACTGGCCAATTTTCGTATGCCACCTCTTGATTTGCTAAAACAATACAATTCGGAGGACATTACAATTGATCAAGATGAATTGAAAGACAATAAGGACCGTATTGTTGAAACCTTGAATAACTATAAAATTGGAATAGCAAATATTAAGGCAACTATTGGTCCAACGGTTACCATGTATGAGATTGTACCTGAAGCAGGTGTTAGGATATCAAAAATTAAAAACTTAGAAGATGATATTGCTTTATCGCTTTCAGCACTTGGGATAAGAATTATTGCACCAATTCCTGGAAAAGGAACCATTGGAATTGAAGTGCCAAACAAAAAACCAACCATGGTTTCCATGCGTTCTGTAATTGCTTCTCAAAAATTTCAAAAGTCTGATATGCAGCTTCCTATTGCAATTGGAAAAACCATTAGTAATGAAACCTTTGTTGTTGATTTAGCGAAAATGCCTCACCTATTAATGGCGGGAGCAACAGGTCAAGGTAAATCTGTCGGGCTAAATGCCATTTTAGCTTCCCTCCTTTACAAAAAACATCCTGCAGAAGTGAAGTTTGTGCTGGTAGACCCTAAAAAAGTAGAACTCACACTTTTTAATAAAATTGAACGCCACTACTTGGCTAAACTACCAGATACAGAAGAAGCCATCATTACTGATACCACTAAAGTGGTTCACACTTTAAATTCTTTGTGTATTGAAATGGACCAGCGCTACGAATTGCTTAAACTAGCCATGTGTCGCAATATTATTGAGTATAATGTAAAATACAAAGCAAGAAAGTTAAACCCTGAAAATGGACATCATTTCTTGCCTTACATCGTTTTAGTCGTTGACGAATTCGCCGATCTTATCATGACGGCTGGCAAAGAAGTTGAAACCCCTATTGCCCGTTTGGCGCAACTTGCACGAGCCATTGGCATCCATTTGATTGTAGCCACACAGCGACCTTCTGTGAACGTTATTACAGGATTGATTAAAGCGAATTTTCCTGCTAGGATAGCCTTTCGTGTGGCCTCTAAAATTGATTCCAGAACCATTCTTGATAATGCTGGCGCAAACCAACTGATTGGTCGTGGTGACATGCTCTTCACGCAAGGAAATGAAACCATTCGACTTCAATGCGCCTTTGTCGATACTCCTGAAGTGGAAGAAATCACCTCATTTATTGGCAGTCAAAAAGCATATCCAGATGCTTATATGCTGCCTGAATTCGTCGGAGAAGAAAGTGGCTCAAGTTTAGATATGGATCCGAATGATCGTGATGATTTATTTTACGATGCGGCTCAGGTTGTGGTTACTCATCAACAAGGTTCGGCATCACTTTTGCAACGAAAATTGAAACTTGGTTACAACAGAGCCGGGCGCATCATCGATCAACTCGAAGCTGCTGGAATTGTTGGTCCATTTGAAGGCAGCAAAGCCAGACAAGTTTTAGTTAACGACATTAGTAGTTTGGACGCCTTACTAAATAATTAATGATATGAATAAATTGATCCAAAATACAGTCTTCATATTCTTTATGTTGTTTGAATGCCTCGCAATGGCACAGAGCTCAGTGGAAGCAAAAGCTATCTTAGATAAAGTAACCACGACGGTTAATTCATTTGAAAATATTCAAATTGAGTTTTCTTATGAATTGGTTAATACGGAAGCCGATTTAAATCAGAAAACTAAGGGAACCATTCTTCTTTCTGGTGATCGTTACAAATTGAACGTACTTGGAATAACCCGACTTTTCGATGGTACAAAATTATACACTATAAGCCCAGAAGATGAGGAAATTACTATTTCAACTGGAGAATCTAATGATACTGACACCGTTTCACCAAGTGAAATGTTGCGATTTTTTAATTCCGGATATGATGTAAAAATGGATATCGTACAGAAAATACCTGGACGTTCCATTCAGTTTTTAAAACTCGTTCCTGTTCAAAAAAATGAAGACGTAAGCTATCTACTTCTTGGTATCGATACCAAAACCAATATGGTTTATCGATTGATTGAAATTGGCAATGAAAACACCAAAACCATTCTAACCGTCGACTATTATTCCGCTAATAAAAGTTTGTCTAAAGACGCTTTAAAGTTTGATGCAAAAGCCTATCCGGGTTACTTTTTAAACAAACTTGACTAGGTTTTGAAAACACTAGACCGCTACATTTTTACTTCCTATTTAAAAACATTTTTCAGTGTTTTTATCATTATAATGATGATCTTTTTATTACAGTCTGTGTGGCTATATATTAATGAGTTGGCCGGAAAAGATTTGGATCTACTAGTTATAGGTAAGTTTTTGTTATTCATATCACAAAGACTTGTAGTGATGGTATTGCCACTGACCATTTTATTGTCTTCAATAATGGTTTTTGGAAATTTTGCTGAAAATTATGAATTTGCTGCGATGAAATCTGCCGGAATATCTTTGCTGCGAGGCATGCGAAGCATAGGTGTTTTCACAGCCATATTGGCAATAGTTACATTTTTCTTCTCCAACAATGTCATTCCTTCGGCCGAATACAAATTGTTCAATCTTCGGCGCAATATAGCACAGGTAAAACCAGCCATGGCTATCGTTGAAGGACAGTTTAGTGACCTTGGTGGAATGAATATCAAGGTTGGTAACAAATATGGTGACAATGGGCAGTTCCTTGAAGATGTAACCATTCATATGTCGACTTTTAATCGTCCTGGAAACTATAAAGTAATTAAAGCAGACAAAGGAGAATTGATGTCTCAAGAGGATAATGATGTACTTCAACTCAAATTGTACGAGGGTAACTATTACAACGAACTACAGCCGAAGGCTATTGAAGAGCGTAAAAAAAAGCAACATGTTAAAAGCGCATTTGAGTCCTACACCATTAATATCGATTTGTCTGAAATTAACAATGTAGATTTCGATAATGAGGCGTTTACAACACGACACAATATGCTGACAGTAAATGAATTAGAAATGACAATCGATTCTTTGGCTTTAAAAACAAGCGCGTCGTACAACCAATTAGCTCAATCTGTTTACGACAGAACCTCTGTTAAAAATTTAAATTTAAACCTAGAACCAAGAAAGAGAGATACTGTTTTTAACGGCGATTTATATGATTTATATTCCCTTGAACAAAAGAAACGCATGGCTGAATTAGCCTTCGGTAATATTAGAAGCAGTCGTCAATTGCTATACGACAGCCAAAGAAAAATAACCTTAGAGGTGCAGAACCTCAATCTTCATGTCATAGCGTGGCATGAGAAATTTGCTTTAGCCTTAAGTTGTTTGGTTTTGTTTTTTGTAGGTGCACCAATTGGAGCCTTAATAAGAAAAGGAGGTCTTGGTTTACCCATTGTAATTGCAATGATACTTTTTTTAACTTATCATTTTGTAAATATATTCACAAAAAACAGTGCTGAAGATGGAAGCCTTAATCCGGTTCTCGCAACTTGGTTTTCTACTCTTTTAATGATGCCTTTGGGGTTATACCTTACCAATAGAGCAACTAAAGATAGAGTCTTTTTTGAATCAGATCTATTTATTAGACCGCTCATTAAATTGTTGATCAAAAATCATAAAATTAAAATTGAAAATGAGGAATATGTCCATTTGAAAAACGAATACCAGCAGCACGCCAAATTAGCGCTAATTTTATATTTTGGTTTAGCCTTATTACTCCTTATACAATATGCTTCGTTAGGTTTTGAATGGCCAATAACATGGTTCGTTATAAAAGCTGGTATCGTTATTATCGGGCTCTTCTATCTCATGACCATTTTTAAAACATTGGCACTACGTGTTGGTTTTTATAAAACTATTGGGATCAAGAACCGATACTACTCTAGTTTGATGATTTTAATTGCCTTACCTATCTTCGGTTTTCTTTACTTTTATTTCAATAATCAAATCGAAGAAGACCTAAAGTCTCTTTAAAGAAACCTAATTCTATTATATTTGCGCCCATGACAGAGCACCACATAAAATTGAACAGCATTGAAGACGCCATTGCAGATATAAAAGCAGGGAAAATTATTATTGTAGTTGATGACGAAAATCGCGAGAATGAAGGTGATTTTATGGCTGCTGCAGAAATGGTAACACCAGAAATGATCAATTTTATGGCCACTCACGGACGAGGCCTTATATGCACGCCCTTAACTGAGGAACGTTGTGAACAATTACAACTCGACCGTATGGTGAGAAACAACTCAGACCCAATGGAAACAGCGTTCACTGTATCTGTTGATTATAAAGGTGATGGTGTTTCTACAGGGATTTCTGCTGCCGACCGTTCTAAGACGATTAAAGCCCTCATTCATAAAGATACCTTAGCAAACGATTTTATACGACCTGGACATATTTTTCCATTAATTGCTAAGGAAGGTGGTGTACTAAGACGAACTGGCCATACCGAAGCTGCAATAGACATGGCGCGACTAGCTGGTATGTCACCCGCTGGCGTAATTGTTGAAATCATGAACGAAGATGGTACCATGGCGCGACTTCCAGATTTAGTCAAAGTAGCGCAGCGATTTGACTTAAAGATTATTTCTATTGAGGATTTGGTGGCTTATCGAATGCAATACGATTCTTTGATTGATAAAGTTGAGGATTTTCAATTGGCCACACGCTTTGGTACGTTTAGGCTTCGAGCTTATGAACAAACAACAAACAAACAAGTGCATCTTGCATTGACCAAGGGTCATTGGAACATTGACGAGCCTGTTTTAGTTAGGGTCAACTCATCAACGGTTAACAATGATATATTAGGTACCTTAACGAACAATGCAGATGCCCATTTAGATGCTATTTTTCAAACCATTGAAAAATTTGGATCTGGAGCCATCATTTTCATTAATCAACACTTACCGAGCAGTAATCTGTTACATCGTCTCAAACAACTTAAAGAGGCTCAATCATCTGAGGTTGTTGCAAAAGCACCGCAAGTAGCCATGGATCAAAGAGATTTTGGTATAGGAGCGCAAATTCTTCACGACTTAAATATCTCAAAAATTAGACTAATGACAAACAGCACACAAGCTAAGCGTGTGGGAATGATTGGATACGGTTTAGAAATTGTGGATTACTTATCATATTAAAAGAAATTCACCCTTTTTTATAAAACAAAGTATAATTTAATCATCATATCATGCTATTTATGATGCGTACCATAGATCTAGCTCTATCTTCAGTTTCTTCAAGTGACCACCCAATTTTAATTAAGCAGCTTATATTTCTTCCAATGTAATGGTCAGAAACATGAAAATTCTGTTTACTCAAACGTGCGAGACCCTCTTTCTGAGAGTGATTCATATTGTTAACAGAGCGACCTTCTTTAAGATGCTCCCAGGCACGTACATAATGCCAATTATTTTCTAAGTAATGAAAGCAAGCATCTATGCCTTGAGCATTAAATTGGGTCATAACCGTTTTTGCCTCATCCACCGATGGAAGAAAAAAATTCAAAAAGGCATAACTCTCTTCACCGCCTTCAGGAACGCGTCGAAAAGTTAACTGAGGTAGAAATTTTAAAGCATCTTTTAGTACGGTGTAATGTTTTTTTTGAAGTGCTAAAAATTCTTGTAATCTTCTTGCCTGAGCTAAACCTACAGCAGAATTAAGTTCTGAAATACGAAAATTGTAACCAATTATTGGATGCGATTCTGCACCCCGATTATCCCCAATATGATCATGTCCATGATCTGTATAATGATCTAAAAGTTTTGCATAGTGATCGTTATTGGTAATGACCCCGCCACCTTCGCCACAAGTAATTGTTTTTACCGCATCAAACGAAAAACACCCCATGTCGCCAATTGTACCCAAAGAACGACCTTTATATTTTCCGCCTATGGCTTGACATGCATCTTCTATGAGTAATAAACCATGTTTATGACATAATGACAGCAAGGCATCCATATCAGCCATACTGCCACACATGTGTACAGGCATAACTGCTCTTGTTTTTACTGAAATAGCATTTTCTACTGCTTTCGGAGCCATGGTTAGTGTATCATCAATATCGACCAAAACTGGAGTAGCACCAGTCATCAGAACTGCTTCAAAGCTGGCAACAAATGTAAATGCAGGAATAATAACTTCATCACCAGCACCAATCCCGGCCACCGCAAGAGCTGCAGTTACCGCTGCGGTGCCGCTTGAAAGTAATTGGGCATGTTTTACATCAAACTGATGACAAAGTTCTGCTTCCATTGACTTGGCTTTCCAATGACCTTGTCTTTGAGCGTCAAAACCATAGCGCATCAAAACACCATTACCCAATACATCATTGACTTCTTTACGTTCGGCCTCGCCAAATAATTCAAATCCAGGCATTAAAGCTGATTAATTTGAAGTACACTTTCATCAATTGATTTACGTACTTTGACCATATTGGCAAAAGGATCGTCATCGGCACGATAGCCAATGGGCATCAGTAAGACGGAACGAAGACCTTGAGACTTAAGAGTTAAAATTTGATCGTATTCATTTGGTAAAAACCCTTCCATTGGACAGGCATCCACCCCTTCAATAGCGCAAACGGTCAACAAGTTTCCTAAAGCTAAATACGCTTGTTTAGCTGCCCAAAGGTCAATATCTTTTTGAGACTTAGCGCCAAACTCAGCCAATACAGCAGCCCTAAATCCAGCTAATACTGAAGCGGGTGTACCTCGTTGTTCAATTAATCGGTCGAAAAAAGTGTTAATGTAGTTTTCATCAATATTGATGTGCGTGCAAAGCAAAAACAAATGAGACGCCTGAATGATTTGCTTTTGATTCATGCTTACTGGCAATAATTCATTTTGCAGATCTTTATTGTGGATTATCACAAGTTTGACCGGCTGAAGGCCATAAGAGGTCGCAGTGAGATTAAAGGCATGTTTCAATTTCTCTATAATGACCTCTGAAACCAAACGTTGATCATCAAATTTTTTACAAGCATAACGCCACTCTAAAGCTTCAATTGAAGTCATGAAAACAAGTTTTTGGTAAAATTAAGCAATCTCAACAACAGTCAGTACTCGCATCAAAAAAATTAATCTGACTTATCCAACATTAAAAAAACCACAATCGAATAGCCATAATTATGACAACGACCATCATCGCTTTGCGAACTAAACCGTCGCCTTTAGCTACAGACCAACGGCTTGACAACCATGCCCCACTGACGTTTCCAACCGAAAGTATCAATCCATACACCCAGTCAATACTATCATTCAACGCAAAAACAACCAGAGCTCCTAAGGTGTAAATCGACACAATAGCCACTTTAGCTGCATTGGAACGCACAAGAGACATTTTGTTAAAATAAGGCAGGAATACCAATATCACGAGTCCTATACCCGCATTTAAAAAACCACCATAAATACCGAAAAAGAAAAAAACTAAAACAGAAAGCCACAAGTGTCGACCTGTTTTACGTACTAAATTGTCATGCGCCTTAATTTTTGGCACAAAAGCGATCATCATAACCACAATGATCATAATAATTGAAAGTATTTTTTTAAATAAATCGCCTGAAATATCAATTGCAATCTGTGCCCCAATTAAAGCACCAAGTAATGCACTAATACCACAATAAAGACTAAAAGGAAAGTCAGCGACACCTTTAGATTTAAACCCCGCTGTAGCAGAAACCGTCTGTAAAAAAATTGCAACTCGATTTGTCCCATTAGCTAATGCTGGAGGTAATCCCAAAAATATTAAAGTTGGAAGCGTTAATAAAGTACCACCACCGGCAATAGTATTGACAAAACCAGCTACAAAACCAACGGCTATCAAAAGCAATGAATTCCAATCAAAAGCCGTAGCTAAAAGTGCAGTCATAGTACAAAATTAACATAAAGTGTGATTATGTGTTTTAATTTGAGCAAAACCTTTGAAAGAAATCAAAAAGGATTCTATATTTGCAACCGCAAAGGAGAAATGGCAGAGTGGTCGAATGCGGCAGTCTTGAAAACTGTTGAGGGTCACACCTCCGGGGGTTCGAATCCCTCTTTCTCCGCTCCTAATCCCCATGGTAATTTACCATGGGGTTTTTGTATCTTACTACAGGATTCATAATTCAATAGAAATGACACAACAAACAGGCATTGATGCAATTGGTTTCTACATTCCTTCTTTAGTCGTATCGATGAAGGATTTGGCAGAAGCGCGTAACATTCCTTTTGAAAAATTAAATTTAGGTCTTGGGCTGTCAGCCATGTCAATCCCTGATGCAGACGAGGATGCCGGTAGTTTTGCTGCAAACGCACTACTCCATCTCATTGAAAACAATCAAGTTGATCCTAAAACAATAGGTCGGATATATCTTGGCACTGAAAGTGCTGTAGATGGTTCAAAACCAACGGCCACCTACGCTGTAGGTGCCGTTGAACAATTACTGGCTTCAAAGTATGGAACAAGAAGTTTTAAAAATTGCGATGTCGTTGACATGACATTCGCATGTGTGGGTGCCGTTGATGCGTTTCACAATTGTGTTGATTGGGTTAGAGGTGATGCATCTCGTAAGGCTATTGTCATTGCTTCTGACGTTTCTAAATATGAATTAAATTCTACTGGCGAATACACCCAAGGGGCTGGTGCCGTTGCCGTATTGATAACACAAAATCCCTCTATTATAACAATTGACGATTGCTGGGGGGTTGGTATGGAGAGTGCAAATGACTTTTTTAAACCGCGAAGAGAGGTGTCGCGATTGGATATCATTTCTGATTTAAAAGATGTGCTCAATTTATCGGATTCAATTGAAAATATTGATCATACTTTGTTACAATCGTCATCAGAATTTTGGCAAGAACGAAAGTCTAGGATCGAACTTTTCAAGGAAGAGCCTGTTTTTGAGGGTCAATATTCGAACCAGTGTTATGAGAATCGAGTTAGTGAAGCTTTAGCTCATTTCACAGCTCAGAAAACTACTAACTTTATTGATGAATGGCATCATTTGATATTCCACTTGCCATACGCTTTCCATGGTCGTCGAATTATTTTCAATAATTGGCTTAAATGGATAGAAAACACCGACTTTCAAAAAGACTTAGTTCTTGAAATTGGTGAATTGAGGCCGTCACATGAAACAGATTGGAACAAAGCTGCCAGAAAATCTAAAGTGTACAAAACCTTTGTTCAAGATCGTATAGCTCCATCCGAACAGGCTTCATCAGAAATTGGAAACATGTATACGGCATCAATATTTATGGCATTGGTCAGTTTACTTTCGAACGGAATAGCTCAAAGCAAAGACCTTTCAGGAAATATGATCGGATTTATTGCATATGGCAGTGGTTCGAAATCTAAAGTATTTCAGGGTACCATTCAGCCCACTTGGGCTCACAATGTAGCTTCGTTAGGTCTTTTTGAAACGCTAGAAAAAAGACAAAAAACCAGTGTAATGGACTATGAATTGCTTCACAATTTAAAAATAAACACCCCTCTTACTCGAGGCGGTGTGCGCTTGAGGTCTATCGATGCGGCTGGTGATTTTAAAGGCTACAGAAACTACCGTTAAACAGCCTTTTATTCGAGCAAATTATCCTTTTCCGGATCTTGAATAACATCTACCTTATTAAGTTTTGAAAACATCATTTTTGTGCGGGTTGTAACCAAATTATCAAGCTCTCGGTCTGCTTCTCTTAATTTCTTTTGAGTCTTTTCGAGAACCTCACCGAACTTACCAAATTCAGTTTTTACCGTTCTCAAAATTTGCCACACTTCACTTGACCGTTTTTGAATTGCTAAAGTTTGAAAGCCCATTTGCAGTGAATTTAACAAAGCGGCAAGTGTAGTCGGCCCCGTAACCACAATTTTATGATCACGTTGCAACTGTGCAATTAAATCTGGACGACGAACCACTTCTGCATAAAGACCTTCAAATGGTAAAAACATGATACCGAAATCTGTTGTATTAGGCGGGTCTATGTACTTTGATGAAATATCTTTTGCAAACTTCTTAATGGATGCTGCAAGAGCTTTCAAAGACAATTCTATGGCTACAGCATCCCCTACATCGTAGGCTGTTTGTAATCTTGCATAATCCTCTTGGGGAAATTTAGCATCGATAGGTAAATAGACAAAACTGTTGTTGGTATCTTGACCAGGTAATTTGATTGCATATTCAACAACTGCGTCAGAGTCAGATTTTGTTTTTACGTTTGCTTCATATTGATCTGGTGCCAATATGCTCTCTAGCAGCATCGCCAATTGCGTTTCACCTACCCCACCTCTACTTTTAACGTTGCTCAATACTTTTTTCAAATCGCCGACGCCCGCAGCCAAAGATTGCATCTCGCCTAATCCCTTTTGGACATCAAGCAACTGTTTAGTGACTATTTCAAATGATTTTCCTAATCGTTCTTCGAGGGTCTTGTGGAGTTTCTCGTCAACGGTTTCACGCATTTTTTCAAGCTTCAGCTCCGTAGATTTTATTAATTCGTCTTGCTTTGTGCCCATAGCCTCAAACTTCTCCTTTTGTAAGTCATTAAAGGCTTTAACATTTTGAACAAAAGACTCGTTAAAATGACGTAAGGATTTATGAAGTTCCTCTCGATCATCCTTAGCATTTTTTACCTGATTTTCGTTAATATAGCGAAGCCGTTCTTCTAATTTTTCAGAAATGCGATCTAAGTTTTTTGAAAGCTCCTCTCTATTGAGCTGCAAGGATTGTGTCAATTCCATTCGGTTCTTTTGCAGCTCATCTTGTAATATATCTTTATTATCACCACCAGTACTCGCAAAAGAACGGTAAACCAAGACTATTAAAAATATTAAGGACAACGACAATAAAATGACATCTGGGTTTTCCATGGTATTCAAAAAATTCGTGAATCGTAAAGATACCAAAACTTTGAAAAAATTATGGACTAAACCTTAATGCTCGACAAAAACAAAAATAGATTAAGAGGACGTGCAAGGCATCACCAATATAGGTTTAACTATATGACGTCCAAATGTCTTGATATTATCCTTGTGAAGTAGGCGATATAAAAAATTGTGTTTTTTATTGACCAAGGCCATAGCGTCGCAATGATGCACGTCAGAGTACTCAGAAATTGCCTTTAAAATGTTTTCGTCATATAAAACAACGAAATCGTGATTGACCGATTCAAAGTGATGGATCAAAGTTTCTTTATTGACCATCTGGTCAGACGAAAGAGCTTCATCGCTGTTATTAACGTATATGATATCTATAAGAGCATCTGTCATGTGTGCCAGTTCCAACAATGGCTTTACATCATCTTTAGACACTGTCATTTGAAAATCAACACCAAATGCCCATCGGTTTAATTCAACCAGTTTGAACTTATTAGGAATGGCCAAAATTGGATGATTTGAGCGCTCCATTAAGTGCACAGTGTTGCTACCAAAAATGACACTTTCAAGCCCTGTAGCACCATTCGTACTCATAATAATCAGAGAGGCATAATATGACTTGCACGTTTGATTTACGGCATCAACAAAATTATCATAATCGACTATAGGAATAAACTCGTGTAAATGGTTATTATCATTGGTCTTCAGGGTTTCAATCACTTTTGACAATGACGCTTTTGATGTTTCAATCAAGGTTTGATAGATTGAGGCCGATGACCCCATTGTCATTAAATCATCAGCTATGACTGATGCAGCCATATGAAAATGAAGTAGTATAAATCGACATTTTTTGTTTTTGAAAGTGCTAACGGCAAAATTTATGGCGTTAATGGAATTAGCAGAGAAGTCTGTAGGTAATAGAATTGTAGTCATACTTTAAATATTTGGGGTGATTAAAGTTACTATTTTTAGATGAAAATCGCTAACCGCGTTCTTCTTAATTAGATCACAACAGGTCAGGTGCAACCGTTGACCGCCACAACACGCGACTCTTGTCTCCAATCAATTCAATCGCGTCTACCTGAGCAGATTCCATATTATAACTGATTTTAAGAACTCCGAAGTTTCTGTCGTCAATAAGTGGACTTACTCTTAATGGATTGTTTTCTTTAACACCTTTGTAGGTATGTGTCATACCGCTGGAGGTCACTTCGAGTAGCTTTTCATTTAATTGAGAAACTTCGGCGTAATGTCTATCTCCACTAATGACAATAACTTTCTTTCGAGAGTTGTTAAGCAAATCTATAAGGCGTTTTCTTTCTTCAGTGAAATTGCCCCATTTCTCAAAACCATGAAAATCGTTTAGAAATTGTATACTCGTGACTAAAATTACAATTTGAGAAGTCTGATCATCCAATTCATTTTCCAACCATTTCCATTGTGTGTCGCCCAAGATAGTACCTTTATCTGTTGGCTGATAGCGCATATTAGGTTTGTCGGATGGTATCAAATCGGATCTAAACGAACGTGTATCAAGCAAGATCGTTTTCACCAACCCTCCAGCCATATTATAACTGTCATACACACCCTCTCGATCCCGACGCTTGCTATTTTTGGGCTCATCTAGGAACTCAAGTAAAAGATCTTTAGCCTCCTCACGGTATGGATTATTGGCCCCACCGTCATTTTGGGCATAATCATGATCGTCAAAAATCCCTAAAATACCTGCTGATTCTGATAGTTTTTGATATTCAGTATAGGATTTTTGAACCTTATAACCTGACTTCAATCCCCCAGGGGTTTCTTCGCTAGGATAAATAATGTCTCCTGTCCAAATAAAATAATCTGGATTGGCTGCTAACACAGAAGTCCATATTTGAAGAGTGTCAAGATTTTGATCATTGCAAGAGGCAAATGCTACAGTTAATGTTTGACGCTTTTTAGAATTTGAACTACAAGTTGTCAATAATAAAACAAGTACAATAATTTTAAATGGATGCATTGACTAAATTAAGCTTTAAAGGTATCTTTTTTGAAAATAAAATCTAGAACACATTTGCAATTACTTAATAATTAATTTCCAACTTCTAGATTGCGATTTTAAAATGTAAATGCCAGGTGAAAAACCTTTGATATTAATTGTATTAAGATTTCGACTATTATCATAACTTGACACTAATGGAATAGAACGACCCACAAGGTCGATCAAGAAAAATTGCATGTCAGATGCACTAAGCGTTAAATAAATAAAGTCGTTGTTAGTAACAGGATTGGGAAATAGTTTTGAATTTGCATATTGGTATTCGTTGATTGACAGAGGCTCAGTAAAATAAGTTTCGGCAAATTCAAAGGAGGACTGACCGATTTGCTCACCGATTAATCGTCCTGGTAAATCATCTATATATGGATGAATTCCTCCCCAAATACGCGATAGACTGCACTGATCAGAAGCATCTCTATATGTAGCCCATTGTAAAATAATATCTTCAGACGGTCCCTCTTCAAATACTAGGAATTCATTCTTCTTAGCTATAAACTCTCCTAAACCTCCTGGGAAATATGGGGTTCCAGTGAACTGTGTCATCACTTCTGCTGCTGCTCTAGAAAAAGTAGAATGACCCGACACATACCCCCCAAAATTTGGGGTCACAAATGTTGGTCTTTGATATGGCCACCAATTTTCGGCCAGAATCCAGCCTACTCCTGCCTCGTCTGTATCAATATCGGTGATATAATCATGACCTCGCCATGTTCGGAATTTTATTTTCCCAAGATGCTCATTTGATGCGCCGCTTAATGGATCACTTGATGTAACCAACTCGATTTGATTTTCAATCAATGGTACTCCCATTGGATTATAATTCGACAACAAATTATTAGTACTTTGACCTAAATCGGCCATATAACGTAATGCAGAAATTGGTCTGATGTAATCATACCACCCCTTGATTCCCCAGGCAGAAATAGCCACGTCATGCATAGTGCCTCCCAGAGCAAAATACGACTTCACATCCCATTGCAAATCATCAAGGATTTCTCCTTGTCCACGATACTTTTTTTCCATCATCGGATGATCACTTGTGGTATTTAGTAAAACAAACCAATGTCCAGGAGGTGTTTCAGAATCAGGACCATCAGCCCAAAACTCAGCTAAAACTCGGGTATAATCGCCTCGCGCAACGAATTGTTCCTCATATGGTAAATCCGTTACTGGATTAATCTCATATCCAGTCCCTATATCACCACCTTCCTCATAGTTGTAAAATAAATCGTAGTCAGAAATTGATGTTGGTAAATCTGACAAATCAACATTTCCTTTAGATTTAGGAGAAATATCCCATATCACACCGTCTTCTGGAGATAAGTGAGAACTCCAAACCGCTACCATTGCAAAAGCATCGATATAATCTTGTGCCTCCGAATCATTGGTTGCATCCAAAAGTGGCGGCGCCCCTGGATCATGATAAACTGGATAGGTACCACCATCACGATAAAAAATTGAAAGGTCTTGATTATCTAATGCAAATGGCATGCTGTTTCCCCACTCAGCGCCTAAAAAAGGGGGTATGTTTTGATCGAGGACGTTGCCACTTTGATCAATAAATATATCAAACGCCAGAGGCTGCCATCTGCTTGAATTTATGATATTAGGATTGCCAGCCTCTTCTGGAATCATAGGTTCGTTAACTGGTTCGTAAAACAAATTATCATAGTCATTCAACTCGTTTGACCCATCCTGCAAGCCGTACAGAATAATTTGATCGGCGATATAATTGCCTAGAGCTGCCGCATCACCATTGCTGTAATCTAAAGAAGTGTTATTGATATCTTCTTCAAGTAAGACCATTAAATTGTTAAAAATTTCTTGAGTTTGTTCGTGGTTAAAAGAGGATTGAAACCGATGAGATAACAATCGGAATGCTGCAAAACTAATCGCCGTTTCAACCATTTCTTCGGAACTTACCGTAAAACCATCAAAAGGAATTTCGAAACCGTGTACAGTTTGCCCCAAAAAATATGGATGAGCGGGTGCATTGAAAACTGACCACGCATCAAACATAGCTGCGCTAACATGGAATAAATTTCTGGCATGAACTGTAGGCCTGGCCCTGTCTAATCGGATGGCCTCTAACAATGCCTCATTCCAAAGTCGCGCCACTGAATAAGTTCCTGAAGAGGCCTCGTTATCGTAGTATTGCAAATCAACATTTTGATTAAATATACTAGAATCACAAATACCATTCGAATATGTTATTGAGACTTCACCTTGTGTAGCGATGCCCCATTTGACCATTATAGTGTCAGTGCCCTGACCATCAATAATTTCACCATTTGTTACCTCCCAAACAGCAATGACATCTGGAGGCAAGGTAACGCTATATTCTTCATGATATAGAGGGTAACTGATCTCAGCTCCAAAAATATTTAGACCAGATAAGTAAGAGCAGCTACCATCATCAACTGTCGCGTTCGGATTGTAGTTACATGATAAGGGATCAGTGCAGCCACTTATCTTAATCGCAGTATTATTATCAATAATATTTAAACTTTCACCTTCAATAATTCGAATGGTACTGTTGTGTGGAATTGAGTCATACTCATCGATTATACCGCTAGGCCATAGCACCTTAATGGTCAAATCATCTGCCCCAATATTTCCTAAGCCAAAGTGCAAAGGTTGAACAGATTGTGAGTGAAAACTTATACCATTGTACTCTTTGTATAAATCTGTATTATCGTCAACAGAAAGCGATACACGTGCACCTAAACCATCTCTATTGGAAACGGTACCTTGCAGCTGTACCTTGAGCCAATTACCATCTATGTCACTTGTATAATAAGTGTCGACTGCAGTATTTTCGTAAAATAATGGTTCCCTAGAAAAACTTGTAGCTAAAATATCCAAATCACCGTCATTATCGTAATCAAACGATACAACAGTTCCACCTTCAGTGAAAATGGGATCGCTCTGAAGCGTAATTTCTGAATAAACTCGTATATCATTTATGGCCTGATTTTCAAAATAATGATCTTCTTCAGGTGCATTTAGACCAGTTGTAATATAAACGTCATCAAATAAATCATGATTAAAATCTGCAAAACTGGCTCCCCAGGCCCAACCCGTATCATATATACCCGTAAATTCGGCAATATTGGAATATAAACCGTTATTGCCTTTAGTATAAAATCCATTTTCACTTCTGTTGGCAATGAATACCTCCACTGAGCCGTCATTATTGAAATCAGAAGTAGCTAGTCCCATACCGTCGAATGGGTCAACTAAATTATAACCATATGCGTTTTCTGTCAATTGATTGCCATCAAGGTTAATATGCAATTCATTATTTTCATTAAAATCATTGGTTACATATATGTCGGGATAATCGTTGTTATCGGCATAAATTGGGATAGCAGCAAAAGTACTTCCCGTTGTTTGATCGTCAAATTCAATAAGCTCGAAGGTATTGTTGCCCATATTTCTGAACAGCCTGTTTTCACTAACTGTATTATTGTCTGATAGGTATAGGTCGAGAAATCCATCTAAATCATAGTCCACCCATAGGCCGCCCACGGTGAAACAAATTGAGCAAAAATATCCCAAACCTGAAGACTCAGATATATCGGAAAACGTTCCATTGCCATTGTTCAAGTACAGAGCATTTGTTCCGGAATTTCCAACAAAAAGATCAGGATAACCGTCATTATTTATATCGCCCCAAGATGCCGATTGGCGTTCTCCATAATCCAAAAAATATGTTGAGTCAATTTCATAATTCAAATCCTGACTAACTCCCATACTGAAAGTAGCATCGATAAATTTACCGTTGTTTTCATTTCGAAGAAGTTTGCTGTAAAAATACTCTAGTCCTCCATGGGCTCTTCTCGAAACTAAAAATACGTCCAAATCACCATCTTGATCATAATCAGCAACTGCTACACCACTATTATCTCCATAAGAATCTAAATCTGCCAAAGCCGAGGCGTACCGGAACTGTTGCGCAGAAAGATTAATGGAGAAAAATAGAAATAAAATTAAGTAGAATACTCTTATTGACATCAATCATTCATGAAAGAGAGTAAAGTTATTAAAATTTATAATTTTAAAAGGTATTGTGAACAAAAAAGCCCGTCATTCGACAGGCTTTTTTTGGGTGGAAGACCGGGCTCGAACCGGCGACCCTTGGTACCACAAACCAATGCTCTAACCAACTGAGCTACAACCACCATTAAAGAAGGGCAAATTTAAACTTATTTATGATTTGTAACAAAATAAAAATCCTAATTAATTTAGATCAAATCAAACAGGCTATTAACTGCAGGAAAACGCTCAACAGTAAAGCCTTCTGCATAGGCTGTGCCAATAATTCTACCAAAATCTGCAGCACGGTATTGAACACTATCAAGAAAGTTTTGAGAAGATATGGCTGTTGATGGAGCCTCACTATCCGGGTCATAAAACTGACTCGAATACGCCTTAACGGCCTGTAACTTCTTATCTATGTAACCCGTAACATCAACCACAATATCGGGCTGAATATGATGCCATTGTATGTAATGAAAGACGTGATTAGGACGCCATGGGTGTTGAATTTGACCGTCTGAATCTTTGGTTTCAATCTTCATCAGTCCGCTTAAAAAACACGCATCACTGACCAGCTGACTACCTTTTCCGTGATCGACATGACGATCTGTTACAGCATTACAGATAACCAATTCTGGTTGATACTTTCTTATGACCTTTATTAAAGCAAGTTGACAATTTTTGTCATTTTGAAAAAAACCATCCGCAAAGCGCATGTTGTGACGGACCTTAACCCCCAAAATACGTGCAGCCTCTTCTGCCTCATCAGTTCGCTGGCTTTCCGAACCACGTGTCCCAAGTTCTCCACCTGTTAAATCTACAATACCAACCGATTTTCCAGCAGCGATTTCTTTAGCTAAAGTTGCGCCAGCACCTAATTCGACATCGTCGGGATGTGCGCCAAATGCAAGAATATTAAGTTTCATCCAATTATTTTATATGGCGAAAATACGACTATTTTAAATATTGCTCATTTCTACCTATGTTCCATTAATTAGCTCTTCGATACGTTCTATTTTATCAAACTTTGATAAAGTAAGTCGAACTATACTATTAGCTTTAGCTTTTAGAGAATGAGGTACATCTGCGTCTAAATAGATCATATCCCCTGCAAGCATTACTTTAGACTCTCCCTCCACTGATAAATTAATAGCGCCCTGAAACACTTCAATAGTAATTGGAAAACTTGTTTTATGCTCTTTCATAAATTGATTTTTATAAAGCAATAGCCTGATTTCTTTAGAGAAAGGAGTTTCCATAATCACCTCCGCTGTTACTTTTGTTTTATTATAGACTTGATTTTGAGATAAGGAGAACGTTTTCATAGTTTATTTGAGGATTTATAACTTTGTGACAATTATATGTTTTGATTAGAATCTCTTTTACACATCTTCAAATTATTACAAGAAAGCGGCACAAACATTACTTTAGTTGAAAACGCCAAATGGCGCAATTATTTATATGTATTGTTGTTTGTATCAACCATTGAATAATGACGATTTGCACTGTAACATTTGTAAGCTCTATATAAAGCGCTTGAAACCTGAATTAGCGCATAATCATTTGCAGGAATAAACGGCTATTGACCATTTAATCCATCTAATTATTCTTTTTCTTTTTTAACAATCCTTTCAAAACACTTTTAACTGGATCTGTTTTTGTACCCTCATTTACTTTAGTGGTGTCTGTAGAAACCTTATTTTTTCCAAGAAAACCTCCAATGATATCTTTTCCTTGATTTTGCAGCTTATCTTTTTGCATTTGAACCAAATGGTTAGCAACATCTGCCGATGCTGACTTCAGGTTGGTTGAAACTGTTGGTTTTAAAAAAGTCCCTGAAACGATAGCATTGTACCGACCAAATAGGACAATTCAATATTTGTATTTGTATAATTTTTAGCCTCTACTTTCAATACTATTTCACCGTTGGCAAAGTCCTTTTTAGTTGCTAGACCGTTGATTTGATTTGAAAGCTCTTCCACTTCCTCTCTTGGTTCCTTTAGTTTGTTATTTCGATCTATTTCATTAAGCTTTAAAGCAGTCAATTTATCACTATAAAAATTTGAAGCCGCTTTCAAATCAATGACATTTAAGGTTTCGCTCTTTCCTCCAATCGTTCTATTCTCCTGCAAAAGCAATAAATTTTCCCTTATTACGTCTAAATGCGCCTTTTCCACGTCCAACTTTCCTAAAGTTTCCTTTAACGCCTGTTCCAATGCTAGCAATTCATCTGATTTTTCTAATTCGTCTATAAAATTTTGCTGATGATTTACGGACAGAACTGTTACATTCCCACTTGCTTTAACTTGCACACTTTTACCCTCTATAAAAGGCGACAAACCACTAAATTTTAACACAGTAACACCTGATTTAATATCAACATTTTTCTTTCGGATAATTTGAGCTCCTGAAATAAAAACAGTTACATCACTGACCTCCGTTTTAACGGTAACCTCGTGCATATTTTGTGCGTCAACTTTATAAAGCGACATGCAAATGATGAAAATAAATAACTTTCTCATAATTGATGAATTACTAGAACCCAATAAAAAATCTACGAAGTTGTCAGTCGAAAAACAATTCAAAGGAGTACTTTGCTTAGGTTCTCTATGGTAAATTGTAGACTAGGGCACTAATATCTCAAAGGTAAGAAAAAAGTGTCATTCATGAGATACTCACCTGGGACATTATCTATAGAAACGTTTGTATTTATAATGAGCGAATAATGTAACTAAAGAAATGGCGGCAATAGCGATAAAAATAAATTGCAGACTAACAATTTGATCGCCACTGGCATAAGAATGTAAACCTGAGAGGTAGAAGTTCACGCCAAAGTAAGTCATCATGATACTTCCAAATGCGATAATTGAAGCTACATTGTAGCCTAATCGTCCACCTAAGCCTGGAATCAATCGCATGTGAAGGACAAAAGCATAAACCATAATACTAATTAAGGCCCATGTTTCTTTTGGATCCCATCCCCAATAGCGTCCCCAACTTTCATTAGCCCACATGCCTCCTAAGAAATTCCCAATAGTCAACATGACCAAACCAACGGTCAAAGCCATTTCATTGATCGCCGTTAACTCTTTAACATGAAGTTTAAACTTTTCCTTATTATTACTATTTGTAACAATCATCAAGATTAATGCTACAAGTCCGAGAATCATACCCAAAGTAAACGGACCGTAACTTGCGACAATAACAGCCACATGAATCATTAACCAGTAACTATTTAAAACAGGCTGTAAATTTGCGATTGCTGGATCCATCCAATTCCAATGGGCGATCATCAAAATCATAGCAGTTACGAAGGCTGTCGAGGCTAAGGTTAATTTACTACGATAGCCAAATACTGCTCCAAAAGCCATGGTAGCCCATGCCACATAAATCATAGACTCATAAGCATCACTCCATGGCGCATGTCCAGAAATGTACCAACGATATCCTAAGCCAACGGTGTGGATAACCAAAAGCGCATAAATAGCAACAGTAAGCACTCTGTTTAGGTAATACCATAACTTGCCTCTCTCGCGCAACAATTCAATTAACACAACAACAAAAAGAAGGGTTCCAGCATACAAATACCAACTGAATAGTCTCTTAAAAATATCGTATCGGTTGTAGGTTATTTCACTGTTGATTTTATTTTCTGACAACATGACGGCTGCACCAATTTCCTTTTGAGTGATTTTGATTGCATCCAACAATTCTCGACTCTTTTCAAAATTTCCTGATTGCTTATCTTGGTTAAGCACATATAAATAGGCTTGGAAACCAGTATTAATAAAATTAGCATATAGAGTATCTTCTACTACATAACCTTCCTTTCTAAATTCATTTGGTGAAACCCATTTGTTGTTTGGATCGTCTGGCAACGGAAATAGTTTTAAATGCTCTTGCTCAAGGGTGTTAAATAAAAGATTAACACGTTCATCAGCTTCCTTAAATTGCTTTTGAAAAGCATTCGGCTGTTGGGTCTTATAAGCCTCTTCTAAATAAGGTGCTAATTTATACACTCCTCTCTCGGTAAAAAAGTCGGCAAGTGTGGCGTACTTATCTTCTTTGGGTAAACCAATGATATTTCGAATGGTATCTGCCTTTTTCTTACTGAGGTAAATAATTGGAACACTATACCAAAGCAGTGGACTTTCATGCATAGAAAGAAAAGCCTGATTAGCATCGGCATCCTCATAATAATCGTACTTACTAAGTTTTCTCAGCAATTCTGACGCATAGGTATTTACAGGCATCATTCGACCTCCTAAATCCTGAATTACCAAACGCCCAAAACGGTCAGCTTCCGACTTAGGTGAAATATTTTCCGCTAAAATCGAATCAATGACCTGCTTATTCGAAGCTGTATGCTCATGCGAATCAATTTGAGCAAAACCAAAAATCGACCACATCAAAAACACAACTACTGACAGTTTGGATTTTATTTTTTTTAATTTTTCTAATTGTTTTCTTAAATCATTAAAACGTGTATATCGGCTAAACAAAATGGCCATCAAACCAAAATAGAGTAAGAAATAACCTACATAGGTAATCCAAGTCCCCCAAAAATCATGATTAACGGATAAGATAGTTCCTTTTTCATCTGGATCAAATGACGATTGAAAAAAACGATAGCCACGGTGATCGAGGATGTGGTTCATATATATGCGATAATCAAAATCGCCATCCTTTTTATCGAATACAGTCACTGCGCTTGCAAATTCTGAATAACGCTTTTCAGTGCCAGGATAACGCTCTGCAACAAAGTCATTTAATTTAATTTGAAAAGGTAATTCATACACTTTTGAACCATAATTAATGCCAAATTTTAAACCAGCCAATTCAAATTGCTCGTAAGCTTCGTTTGTGCCTTTACCCCCAAGTAGCTTAACTATTTTGCTTTCACCTGCACTACTTACCTCGAGCACAACGGCATCTTTATCGCCTTTAAGTAATTCCGATTTTTTCACCACATCAAAAACCCCTTTAACAATAGGTTTTGGGAAAACGATTGCTTGATTTCCAATGATATATCGTGAACGTAATTGCAATGTTTGAATGCTATCCTTAACCAATTGGCCCTGAGTGCCTGTTGCCATGGTGAGAAATTCACCTTCAAATGGTGACTGAATAAAAAGTTTCCCGTCCTTATCAGTGATGTTTATGGCTCCAGAAGTTTCATTATTAAAAGCATACAAAACACCGTGAATGCTTTGAATATCTCCATCCTTCAAGAAATGATTATGTGGTCCAGCACTCCCCGCTTCCACTACTTTCAAATAACGGTCTCCATTCTCATCAGGAACAATATCCCTTTCAGCACCTGCGATAAAATCAACTAATTTGATCGATACTTTTTGTTGATTATAATCGGTATGTTCTTCAAATGTATTGTCAAGTCTTTTCGAGAAATCGACTGCATATTCCCTAACACGGCGTTGTGGCACACCATTAATGGTAAAATCACCGTCAATAAAAAGGGAAATGTATGTTTTTTCGGACAAAAACATTTGCTCAGTTTCACCCTCGCGAATAGCCATCATGCCTTCGAATCCGTTATACCGTGTCACGAAAGCACCGAGTAAAATAAAAATGAATGACAAGTGCAAAGTGAGCGTCGCCCATTTTTCTTTTCTGAGCAATTTAAATTTAAAAATGTTCCCTATAAAATTAAAAACAAACATTGCCATGATTGCCTCAAACCACCAAGCGTTATAAATCAATCTTCGAGACATTGGTGTTGGAGAAGCACCTTCTCCAGCATCGATAAAAGTCCCAATGGCCATGGCAATTGCGAAAGCGATAAAGAGTAATCCAGTAGTGCGAGTAGAAAAAAGTACGTTGGTGATTTTTTTGAACATTGACGATCTGTGTTTCGAGGCACAAAGATACTACAAAATGAAAATTTGACCTCAAAATTCAATAGCTAAATCCCTTGGTTTCTTATTTTCAATTGATTAAATAGTTGCGTATTTTCGCCAAATGATTTCTGTTACGCTTGTCGGTTCTGGAAATGTGGCGCACCATCTGGCGAAGGCTATGGATGATACATCGAACATAGCTTTTTCGAATTGGGTTGTGCGCGACACCTCAAAGGTTTTACATGAAACCACGGCACCTATAGTTACCGATTTTAAAAAAATACCATCAACTGATATTGTCATTCTCGCCATAAGTGATGATGCTATTTCAACTTATTCAAGTCAAATAGAAACTTTAAAAGCGTTGGTTGTGCATACCTCTGGAAGCGTTAACCTGTCTGATCTGGATAAAAAACACCGTAGAGGAGTGTTTTATCCCCTGCAAACATTTTCTAAAAAAAGAGTTTTAGATTTTTCAAAGGTTCCAATTTGCATAGAAGCCCTAACAAAACAGGATTTACAATTACTTAAGTCGCTTTCTGATGCTTTAGGCTGTAAGAGCGTTGTGATTTCAAGTGACCAAAGAAGTGCCTTGCATATTGCAGCTGTTTTTGTTAATAATTTCACGAATCAGTTGTATCGAATTGCACATGAAATTTCAGACGGATCGCGATTAGATTTTGCTATACTAAAACCGCTCATTTTGGAAACAGCACTTAAAGTCCAAGACCTATCTCCTTATCAAGCTCAAACGGGTCCTGCCTTGCGAAACGACAAAAAAACACTCAAGCGTCATCTGAAACAATTGGATAACGAAAACCACAAATTAATTTACGAACTTCTTACTAAAAGCATACAACAAACTCATGGCAGATAGTTATAAAACAATGCTCCACAAAATCAATACATTTATTTTTGATGTAGATGGTGTCCTCACCAACGGTGGTATCTATATTACCCCAGAAGGCGAATTGACCAGAAAAATGAATGTTAAAGATGGCTTTGCCCTTAAAAGTGCATTAGTAGCAGGATTTAACATTTGTATAATTACAGGCGGCACAAACAATGGTGTGAAAATTCGTTTAGAAAATTTAGGAATCAAAGATGTTCATTTGGGCGCTCATGATAAGATTGAAATTTTTGAAAAATTTATAACGTCGAAACAAATCGATCCCGGGCATGTGATCTACATGGGTGATGATATTCCAGACTTACAGGTGATGCAAAAAGTTGGCCTCCCCTGCTGTCCTCAAGACGCTTGTCCTGAAATAAAATCGATTTCAAAATATGTTTCACACAAAAAAGGTGGCGAAGGTGCCGTTAGAGATATTATAGAACAAGTCTTGAAAGTTCAGGGTAAATGGATGGTGAATTTTGAAGCACAGAATAATTAGCAATGTTATTAAAAAAAGCACTTGAACCATTTCATTTAATATTAGCCTCTCAGTCGCCAAGACGACAGGATATTTTGACCCAAATGGGGCTAGTATTCGAAACTCGCGTGCGTTCTGTTGAGGAAGATTATCCAGACCATTTGCAGGGAAAAGAAATTCCAATATTTTTGGCTGAATTAAAGGCATCTGCATTTGAAGGTGATCTTCAGGTACAAGACATACTTATTACCAGTGACACCATTGTATGGTGCGACGGTGAAGCTCTTGGAAAACCTAAAGACGTCAATGATGCAAAGCATTTACTTAGAAAATTGAGTGGTACCATGCACGAGGTTTTTACAGCTGTTTGTCTCAAAACAACTACTCAGATTAGCACTGTGGTTGATGTTACAAAAGTGTATTTCAACCCCATTTCAGATCAGCATATCGAACAGTACATCCATGAATGCAAACCATTTGACAAAGCAGGTGCCTACGGAGTACAGGATTGGATGGGCCTTGTTGCTGTGAATAGAATCGAAGGATCATTTTACAACGTTATGGGATTTCCTTCCCATTTGGTGCACAAAGAATTAGAAAAAATAGCAGCTACACTAAACCCAAAACAACAATTTTATGAAGTTTAACACCTTATTACTATTGACCTTAGTAATCGTGGCGACCTGCTCATGTAAAGAAAAGGATTTACCTCAAATAACGCCCGATAACCAAAGGATTTTAAGTAAAGAATTTCGAAAGTATTGGTACGCAAGTTCTGCGGAAATTAACAGTTATCAATTGACTCAAGAACGTTACGGTAACATCCATCGAGGTGAGGCGGTTTTAATTTTTGTAACTGAAAATTTTTTAAACGACATTCAAGTTAAAGCTGACAATAAATCTGAAGATAACGTACCAGTTTTAAAACTAAATAGTACCAAGTCATTTAATACTGGAATCTACCCATATAGTGTGATGCAATCTACATTTTATCCAGTAAAAACGATATCACCTGGATTAAAAGTGACCAGCAGCGTCCAAGAATGGTGCGGCCAGACCTACACACAATTAAACAATAGATCGTCTTTTCAAATTGAATCACACTCTTATTTTCAAGGCGAAGCCGATCAAATGATCAGCCTTGATAAATCGGTTCTAGAAAATAGTATTTGGACTCAAATCCGAATTAACCCAGAAGAATTATTGGTTGGCGATTTTCAAGCGATTCCCGATTTCTCTTATCTACAGATGTATCATAAGTCCATGAAGTCCTATCAAGTGAAAGCGACCATCACAACTGACAGCCTGAGTCATTATACGATGACCTATCCAGAGCTTAGAAGACAAATCACCATTGATTTTATTCCGAGCATGCCTTTTGAGATTGTAGGTTGGACAGAAACGCAATTGGACAAAAATTTGTCAACAACCGCAAAACGTACAGCAGTGATGCAACTTCCCTATTGGCAATTGAACAAGCCAAAAGATGTTATTTATCGAGATTCTTTAAAACTTAAATAGTATTTATAGATGATGTAATTTTTCATTTCAAAGACTATTTTATTAGTTAATAATATCAATGAAATTTTTGAATTTCAAAAGAGGTTAACTAGTTTAGCAGAATGATCTGCTACCATACAAAAAAAGACTCCAAAAGCCTCTCCAAAGAGCTTGTTGGTAAGCGTTATAGTTTAAAAATGCAGTTTATTTTAGGATGTTGCCAAAGTACCAAAATGAAAATCTTATCATTTCATGGTTCCAAATGGCCAACTCAAACTGGTTATCATGCCAAAACAAACGACACTGGTTGCATTGAGTTGAGGCCTCGCGGTATTGTTGTTCATTTGAACATAAACGATCAAAAAGTTTATTGGATTGTCCCATTTTACAAACTGAATCTTTTTAGAAGCAATGGTATTCATATTTATGCTGATGGTCATAAGATTTCTTTGATTGAAAATTCACAGTATCGCAATAGAAATAGTGTCTTTCTGAAGATGTTACTTTCAAAAATTTCAGATGCCTCAAATGAAAATCAACTGATAATGTATGGATAAGCAGTACGACGATGTGATTATTGACCGAGTTATTGAAATGGCTTGGGAAGACAGAACGCCATTTGAAGCCATTTTATTTCAATTTGGAATTGCGGAATCTGAAGTCATTGAGATTATGCGCAGAGAGCTCAAGTTAAGTAGTTTCAAACTTTGGCGCAAAAGGGTCAGTGGCAGAAAAACAAAACATCTCAAATTAAGAGAAGAAAGTACTGACCGTTTCAAATGTAATCGTCAGCGAAACATCACGAATAATAAAATTTCAAAACGTTAAATCTTATGCGACATTTGCTTATCATAGGTGGTAGTAAAGGTATTGGGCAAGCCACACTCAAAATGTTAATTGATCATTGTAAAATCACCAACTTCAGTCGTTCGGCACCAGAATTTGACCACCCAAATTTAACCCATTATTCAGTTGATATCCTGAATGACTCTTTGCCAGAATTGGAGTCCTTAGATGGCCTAGTTTATTGTCCTGGCAGCATCAATCTCAAACCAATCAATCGTTTGACTATAGATGATTTCAAATCTGATTTTGACATTAATGTTCTTGGTGCGGTCAAGGTAATTCAGCAATATTTACCACTTTTAAAAAAAGGCAATAACCCAAGCTTGGTTTTGTTTAGTACGGTAGCTGTAAAATTAGGGATGCCTTTTCATGCGAGTGTTGCTGTTTCTAAGGCAGGGGTTGAGGGACTAACAAAATCCTTAGCTGCTGAACTGGCTCCAACCATAAGAATCAATGCTATTGCACCTACAGTAACCAAAACCGGATTGGCTTCCGGAATTTTGCGGAATGATCGTGTCATTGAGAACATCAATGACAGACATCCGTTAAAACGATTCTTAGATCCAGAAGATGCTGCCCATTTGGCGGTTTATTTACTGGGAGAAAAATCTCGATACGTCACTGGTCAAGTGATTCAATTGGATAGCGGTATTGTTAGTGTTAAATTGTAACCGATGACATTTACTTTTCGATTAGTCATATTTTTAGGTATCAATTTTGGAGTATTAGCTCTTGGGAGCTTGAGTATGGGCGGGGGTCCAGCATCAGAATGGTATGTCAATTTAAATCAAGCGCCATGGACACCACCTGGATGGGTGTTTGGCGTGGCATGGTTTTCTTTGATGCTTTGTTTTTCTATTTACATGGCTCTGTTATGGAAAGCGTCTACAACGCTTACCGTGAAAATATTATACTTCCTTCAAGTATTACTCAATGGTAGTTGGAATTATGCTTTTTTCAATCAACACCTTGTTCTATTAGCCTTAATTATTATCCTTAGTTTATTAACTACGGTAGTTGTTTTGGCTTTTAATCAACGAAAAGAATTGGGAGTATACACGCTATTTGCATTCCCATACATGATATGGCTAACAATAGCGATTTCACTTAACGCTTATATATATTTATACAATTGAAAATTTATCAACTTCATACCACGCAAAAATTGCCAATTTCAGTTGACGAAGCTTGGAATTTTCTCTCTGATCCAAAGAATCTAAAGCGTATTACTCCTGATTACATGGGGTTCAAGATTATATCTGGTGATGACCGAGACATGTATCCAGGTCAAATCATTGAATACATTGTTACGCCTGTTTTGGGTATTCCGACAAAGTGGGTCACTGAAATAACTCATGTAGTCGACCGACAGTTTTTTGTTGATGAGCAACGATTCGGACCATACGCGCTTTGGCATCACAAACATTTCATAAAGCCAATACAAGGCGGCGTTATTATGGAAGATATTGTCCATTACAAACTACCTTTTGGAATCTTAGGGCAGTTGGTTCACCCTATCATTGTGAAACCTAAGCTCAACGAAATATTCAAACACAGAGAGCGCACCTTGATTGAGTTGTTTGGCGAATATTAATAAGATGGAACAAAATATCTCGATTTTTTGGTTTAGACGCGATCTTAGACTTAACGATAACAAAGCACTAACTGCAGCTTTAAACTCTGGAACAACTGTCTTACCAATATTTATTTTTGACACTCAAATTCTTGATCAGCTTGCGCCTAATGATGCACGCGTGACTTTTATCAACCAATGTTTAAAAAAAATCCATTCAGATCTTCAAACTATGGGTTCTGGTCTTTCAGTGTACTATGGCAAACCTCTAGAGGTTTTTCAGCAGCTTCTCAATGAATTTCAGCCAAAGGCTATTTTTGTTAATAGGGATTATGAACCATACGCATTAAACAGAGATCAAGATATTGAATCGCTCTTAAACACTCATAAAGTTTCATTCAATTCGTTTAAAGATCATGTCATTTTTGAAAAGGATGACATAGTCAAAAGCGATGGAAAACCCTATTTGGTTTACACCCCTTTTATGAAATCATGGCGATCAAAACTAAAGGCTTCCGATTATGCTATTGAGAATGATATAAATAATGATTACTTGCTTAAAGGGGCTGTTTTTCCAACAGTGTCATTGAACGATATGGGATTTGAAAAGAGTCCACAAATGGTTTTAAGACAAAATACGTCATCATCTTTATTAGACGCTTATGAAGCTCAAAGAAACACGCCCGGTATAGCAGGAACTTCGAGATTAGGACCCCATTTGCGTTTCGGAACAGTCAGTATTCGAAAAATATTACTTTTGGCGCTTTCTGCTCAAAATGACACATTTTTGAAAGAATTGATTTGGCGTGAATTTTTTATGCAAATATTATGGCACTTTCCAGATTCAGCGTCCCGATGCTTTAAGCCAAAATATGAAAGAATTATTTGGAGGAACAATCCCGAAGAATTTCAGAAATGGTGTGATGGTCAAACGGGTTATCCTTTGGTTGATGCCGGTATGAGAGAACTCAACGCAACAGGTTTTATGCACAATCGGGTGCGCATGTTGGTTGGTAGCTTTTTATGCAAACACCTTTTAATCGATTGGCGACTTGGTGAAGCATACTTTGCCAGCAAACTGTTAGACTATGAAATGTCGAGTAATGTTGGAAATTGGCAATGGGTTGCTGGTTGTGGCGTTGATGCGGCGCCTTACTTTAGAATATTTAACCCCCACACTCAAATTGATAAATTTGACTCAAAACACATTTATATCAAAAAATGGGTTCCCGAATTAAGTGGATTCGATTATCCAGAACCAATGGTGGACCACAAATTTGCAAGAGAAAGATGCTTAAAAACTTATAAGGCAGCTCTTGACAACTAATATCTTTCGATTTTGGCGCCAATGGCCCTTAACCGTTCGTCTATATTTTCATACCCTCTGTCGATTTGTTCAATATTATGAATAATTGATGTCCCTTTTGCAGATAAAGCCGCAATAAGTAAAGATATACCAGCTCGGATATCTGGCGAAGTCATTGTAGTTGCCTTTAAATCTGACTTAAAATCATGTCCAATGACATTAGCACGATGCGGATCGCATAGAATGATTTTAGCACCCATATCAATAAGTTTATCTACAAAAAACAAACGACTCTCAAACATTTTCTGATGGATGAGAACACTACCCCTGGCTTGGGTAGCAACAACAAGTACAATACTTAATAAATCAGGTGTGAATCCTGGCCAAGGTGCGTCAGCCACGGTAAGCACAGACCCGTCAATGTAGTTTTGAATTTCGTACCCATTTTTATGTTCGGGTATTACAATGTCATCACCATCACGTTCTACCGTTAAACCAAGTTTTCGAAAGACGTCAGGAATCTGACCCAAATATTCCCAGTTTACATTTTTAATACGTAAGGCACTTTTTGTCATTGCAGCCAACCCAATCCAGCTACCAATTTCGATCATATCGGGAAGCATGGTATGGCTTGTGCCACTGAGTTCTTCGACACCTTCGATGTTCAATAGATTAGATCCTATTCCAGTAATTTTAGCGCCCATACGATTAAGCATATTACACAATTGCTGAAGATAAGGCTCACACGCTGCATTGTAAATGGTCGTTGTGCCTTTCGCAAATACAGCAGCCATGACGATATTGGCCGTTCCTGTAACTGAAGCTTCATCCAAAAGCATATGAACACCATGAAGTTCATCTGCTTCTACTCCAAAAAAATGGTCTTCTTTATTGTAACGAAAACTAGCACCAAGTTTTATAAAACCCTCAAAATGAGTATCAAGACGACGACGTCCAATCTTATCTCCTCCCGGTTTTGGAATATAACCTTTACCAAATCGGCCTAACATTGGCCCCACTAACATAATTGAACCTCTTAATCCACTGCCATCCTTTTTAAATTCTGGTGTTTCAAGAAAAGAAAGATTGACTTGATCTGCCTGAAAGGAATAAGAGCCCTTGGAGTATTTTTCAACTTTGACATCTAATTTCTTTAAAAGTTCGATCAACTTATTGACGTCGACAATGTCAGGGATATTATTAATTGTCATCTTCTCTTTGGTCAATAAAACCGCACAAAGAATTTGAAGCGCTTCATTTTTAGCACCTTGAGGCTGAATTTCACCACTAAGTCTATGACCGCCTTCAATTTTAAATGAATTCATAATAATGAAATTACTTTAATAACGTTTCCTATTGCGGTTGTTATTAGATTTTTTGGAGGACGGCTTTTTGTTTGTAGATGCAAACTTACTTTTAACGCGCAATAAATCTTCGGTTTTACTTAAAACAACATCCTTGTTTTTCAAATTTAAGGCGCCATTTGAAAGTTCCATTAAATGATCGAAGATGACACTATCCTCAACAGTATCTTTATTCCAATTTAAAAAAGATTTTTTCATGTGATTCGCAATAGCGAGCACCAATGCCTCCTTCATTTCCCCTTCTTCCCATGTAATTGCAACATCTACCATAGTTTTAATCTGGTTTCCATAAAACCTATACTTTGGGAAATTTTGAGGGTAATG
Organism: uncultured Flavobacteriaceae bacterium; assembly: GCA_943788695.1. Taxonomy (GTDB): domain Bacteria; phylum Bacteroidota; class Bacteroidia; order Flavobacteriales; family Flavobacteriaceae; genus JALRKI01. The sequence continues at coordinate 28,076 of CALSRG010000002.1, read as the reverse complement.
CAAAGGATCTGGACGCGCTTCTAGGGCTTCTCGCAACGGTATTTCAAACGGTGAATCAACATCCAAATCAAAGTCTGCTATGATGAAAAGTTGATCCCACAACTTATGCTGAAAATCAGGAACATCCCTCAAGTGTGGTTGCATGTTTCCCATAACCGATATAATAGCCTTTACAAGCTTGTTACGCTCCTCTTTTGATTCTTCAGCCTTAGCATGATTAATCATTTTTTGAATATGCCTGCCATATTCTGGTATAGTTAATTGATCGCGTTCTGTGTTGTATTCTAAAGATGTTTCCAAAAAAAAAATATTTAAGCCTGCAAAGTACGAAAAAGGAAGGTAATTAAATAGAGGTGATCTAACATATATCACAGAGAAATAACCCCTTTTATCTTCTCCCCAACTTCTTTATACTTTTGAATAATGAGCTCAGGGGAATCCATAATGAGTTCTATCGAAACACTGGTGTAAGTGCCTTTGGCCGATTCAATGACTCGAAATTCAGGCTTGAAAGACCTAAAAATGTCTTTTAAAGAATCTAATTGATTATCCTGAGTTTTGTAAATAAATTTATACAAATAGGTGTTAGGCCAGACATCAGAGGCTTCTAATTTTTTTTTAAGATTGATATAAAACTGCTCTGAGTCGATTGGTTTTTCCATTTGATTATATTTTCTACAAAAATACAATTAATAAGCATTTTTATGTTGTCAGTTTAATTCCGACTTTTGCAGCAGGACAAAACAATTTAATGGACATCAAACGTATTGTCATTACTGGAGGACCTGGAACTGGTAAAACCACCATTATAGAGACGCTCATGAACTTAGGGTTTTCATCGATGGAAGAAGTTTCTCGACAAATTATTCGTGACGCTCAAGACAGAGGTATTGATCAATTATTTTTGCACGATCCTCTTGGCTTTAGTCTCGAAGTTGCGAGAGGAAGGGCTCGTCATTTTCACGATGCAGCCCGACTAAAGCAAAAAGTTACTTTTTTTGATCGCGGCATTCCCGATGTTCCAGCATACCTGAATTACTCTGAAAGCCTTATTCCTAGGGAGATTCAGAAATTGGCATTAGAATTAAGGTATGACATGGTTTTTTTAGTGCATCCCTGGCGCGACATTTATACTGCAGACAGCGAGCGTTACGAGTCATTTGAAATGGCACAAAACATTCATAATCATCTTGTAAAAACCTACCAATCACTGAATTATAATCCTATCGAAGTTCCTTTTGGAGATGTTACTTCTCGGGTTAATTTCATCATCTCATGTCTAAAAAAGAAAAACATACTGCCAAGTCAATCTTAAAAAATTTTTGGGGACATGAAGATTTTCGTGGATTACAAGAATCTGTTATTGACACCATTTTAGAAGAGCACGACTGTATAGCTATAATGCCTACAGGTGGAGGGAAATCAATTTGTTTTCAAATACCTACTTTACTTAAAGATGGTCTTTGCATCGTCGTTTCTCCGCTAATAGCACTCATTAAGGATCAAGTAGCTGAACTTAACAAAATGGGTATTAAGGCCTTAGAATTGACTGGTAGTGTGTCTTTTGAAAATACAAATATCATTTTAGACAATTGTTTATATGGTGGTTATAAATTTCTTTATTTGTCGCCAGAACGCCTGTTTCAACCAATTATCGCTCAACGATTGTCACAACTAAACGTTTCATTAATTGCGATTGACGAAGCCCACTGCATTTCCCAGTGGGGCCATGATTTTAGACCTGCTTATGGTAAACTGTCCTTGCTTAGAACAGCCTTTCCGAAGGTTCCTCTCGTTGCTCTATCAGCTACAGCCACTAAAAAGGTTATAGAAGATATTAAATCAAGTCTTGGTTTATCTGAACCAGTAGTTTATACCCAAAGTATTGAACGAAAAAACATTGCCTATGTCGTTGATAAATGCGAAGACAAAATTCATCGCTTAGATGCTTATTTGAAGAAATCGAACAACAGCTGCATTATTTATGTCCGTAGTCGTAACCACGCCATTAATCTGGCGCAAGAATTGAAAGACATGGATTATTCTTCCACCTATTATCATGGTGGGATGCTCTCAAAAGAAAAAGAGCGTAACATGTCATTGTGGCTGCAAAACAAGGCAAAAGTAATGGTCGCTACAAGTGCCTTTGGTATGGGAATAGACAAAGCAGACGTGGATATGATCATACATTTAGACCTACCTGAAAGTTTAGAAGCCTACTATCAAGAATCTGGACGAGCTGGTAGAAATGGAGGGTTAGCTAAGGCAATTATAATTTATAATGAAAATGACATCAAAAGATTAAATTCTTTTTTTATTGATCAATTACCATCAATTGAGCTCGTCAAATCCGTCTACCGCCAACTTTGTTCACATTTTCAAATTGCCTATGGTGAGGAGAATGATGGCATTCATCATTTTAATTACGATGCGTTTTGTACACATTATAAAATTCCCAAAAGCAAAGCTTTTCAAATTTTAAAGATCCTAGATCAGAATAGTATTATTAGTCTTAGTGATAACTTTAGGTCTGAACTTAAAGTCAAGTTCATTATTGACAGTTCAACCCTTTTGACCTATATTAAAAACAGATCGAACTTATCTGAAACCGTACTTCCAATACTTCGGAGCTATACCAATTGCTTTGATCATATGGTAACAATAGATATTCATAGAATTGCTGAAATTTCTAGTATTTCGGTTAATCAGATCATTGAAACATTCGAACAATTAAGTAAAAACAATATAATTGTCCTAGAAAGAAACAATGCAGATGCAACAGTAGTTTTCATTGAGCCTCGGGAAGACGACAAAACCATTAATCGAATTTCAAAAGATGTAAAACTTGTTTTACAAGGTAAAATTAGTCGAGTTCATGACATGCTGAATTATATCAAAAATGATGTCAAATGCCGGAGTGCGCAATTGGTGAATTATTTTAACGGCTCAAAAACAGCGGACTGCGGCAAATGTTCAGTTTGTTTACCAGTGAAAAGCTCAACCTCCTTAGACATAGAAAAATCTGTTTTAAACGCCTTAAAATCCAATTCATTAAACTCAAGAGAACTGGAGGATCATTTAGGTATAGCGCCAAATGTGATAACAGCAATTTTGAAAAAATTACTATCCCAAGATCGAATTAAAGTATCTTTGGACAACAGATATAGGTTATGACATCAGAAAAGGTATTGAGGGTCGTTTTTATGGGAACACCTGAGTTCGCAGTTGCCAGCCTGGAAACCATTAGAACTTCAAAACACCAATTGATTGCAGTGGTAACAGTACCTGATCGACCTGCTGGACGAGGTAGAAAGTTGCAAATGTCAGCCGTTAAATGCCATTGTATTGAACACAATATACCTGTTCTGCAGCCAGAAAACATTAATGACAATGCCTTTGCCAAGCAACTTCATGCTTTGCGTGCTGATGTTTTTGTCGTTGTCGCGTTTAAACTATTACCTAAACTCATATTTGACATTCCTAAACTTGGAACATTTAACTGTCACGCCTCATTATTGCCAAAATATAGAGGTGCTGCACCAATTAATTGGGCTCTCATTAATGGAGAAACCACAACTGGTGTAACTACATTTTTTATTAATGAGCGAGTGGATACAGGTGCCATACTAGAACAATCCGCAATTAATATTGGTCAAGATGATGACGCAGGAAGCCTACATGACAAATTAAAAAATCTTGGCAGTGCCTTGGTCATTTCGACTCTTGATCATATTGCCGATGGAACAGTCCAACCTTCACCACAATCTTCAAATTCAATAACAAGCAAAGCCCCGAAGTTAACACCTGAAAACAGAAGGGTAAACTGGTCTTTGGGTGCTCAACATATCCGTAACCATATAAAAGGACTCTCGCCCTATCCTTGCGCATGGACAACCTTAACAACTAAAGAACTTAAGGAGACCATCAAGATATCAGACGTAGAAATTGAATTTAAGGAACATCATAATCCAATCGGACTTCTTTTGTGCGAAAAAAAAAGAGCCAAAGTTGCGGTTGTTGATGGATATATCGTTTTGAAAAAATTACAATTTCAGGGTAAAAAAATGATGACAACCTTAGAGTTAATCAATGGTTCATGCCTTGATTCTGGTAGTATTTTTAGTTAAAACGGCTTTATTATTTATTAATTACAGCTAAAAAATTGCATGTTTATTAACAATTTCCTCATTTTATTAACAAAATGATCTTTAAATGTGCCCCAATCCTTGTGAGAATGCATAATCCCATTAAATTTGTTAATGTGTCTCAGTTGTGAGGTGCGTTAATTTAAAAACAATGTAATTATGAACAAGACAGATTTAATCGAAGGCATGGCTGAAAACGCTGGCATTTCTAAAGCTGCTGCTAAAAAAGCTTTGGACTCTTTTTTAATCGATGTTGAAGGAGCCCTTCAAAAAGGAAAACGTGTATCTTTAGTAGGTTTTGGATCTTTTTCAGTTTCAAGACGTGCTGCACGTGATGGTAGAAACCCACAAACTGGCGCTACTATTAAAATTAAAGCAAAAAATGTAGTAAAATTCAAAGCTGGATCTGATTTAACTGATGCAGTGAACTAAGAATTTCTTCTTTCATTTTATTTAAAACCCGCTTTTTGCGGGTTTTTTTGTTTTAATGTAATTTCTTTTTAACTTACAATATATTTATAACCCAAAATTGAAAATCTTAACCCATTGAATCAAACTGTTTTACATAGGGGCAAATTACTCATCGCAGAACCTTCCATTTTAACCGATAATTGGTTTAACCGCTCTATTCTGATATTAGTTGAACATAACATGGACGGATCTGTTGGCTTTATACTTAATAAACCGCTAGAGTATCGTATCCACGATTTAATTCCTGACATAGAATCTGACTTTCCCATTTATAATGGAGGTCCTGTTGATCAAGATAATTTGTATTTCATACACACTCGACCTGATTTGATTCCTAATAGCGAATTTATTGGGGACGATATCTTTTGGGGTGGTGATATTAAGACTGTAAAACAGTTAATTAATGACGGTGAAATCTTAGGAAGTGAAATCAGATTTTTTATGGGCTATTCTGGTTGGGATATCAATCAACTTGAAAATGAAATAAAATCCAAGTCATGGATCATTCGCGACAATCGATTTAAGGCCGGAGTTATTATGCAACATGACGAATCGTTTTGGAAAAAAGAAATGCTACAACTTGGAGGAAGTTATCAAATATGGGCTAACGCACCAGATAATCCATCCAACAACTAAATGATGTCATTTAAACCATTAACAAGAACTTTTGAAACAATATGCTGATATATTTTTTTCCGATATTGAGTAACGGGTCTTACACCTAAAATAATATTCGTGATAAATATTTCATCAGCACGCTGTATTTCGAATGGTGATATTGACACCTCCTCCACCTTGTAACCAAGTTTTGGGGCTAACGCTATAATTTGATTTCTCATGATACCATTTATACATCCATCTGCGGAAGGAGGTGTTTTTAATGTATCGTCAAACACTAAAAAAATATTACCGTTTAGAGCTTCAACTATATTTTTATTGGTATTTAGTAGTAAGCAATTATCGAACTCATTTTCTCTTGCATAAATACCACCCAAAATATTTACCATCCGATTGTTCGTTTTAACTGTACTAAGCAATCCTGGTGGTATGAAATAATCTTTAAACAAATCTATTTTATAAAAACTCGATTCGAATTTAAAGCTATTGCTATCAATAGGTTGTGCGCTTATGATGTATCCTATATCATTAGAATCTGGAGTATACAAACCAGAAGAATCTCGATAAACCAAAAACTTTAATCTGCTATTTGAACAATCTTTCTCGTGTGATTCAATCAAAGCCGTCATTTCAGACATTAGAAACTCTGGCGTAAAAGACTGGGGGATCTCCATGCGGCAAATGCGCATATTGGCCATTAGTCTAAAATAATGGGACTCGAAAAATAAGGGCTTACCGCTTTTTATACGGATGGTTTCAAATAAGGCGTCGCCAAAATTCAAGCCACGATTTGAGATGTTTAAGTGGAATAAATTTGGTGATACGAGTTCACCATTTAAATTGATCATCTACAAAATAGTTAAACTGAACCAATAATATGTTTTAACGCATTAACTTGATTTTCCCAAATCATCTTTGCCTCTTCCATATCATCTTCTTCGGCGAAATCTACAACAATTAAGGAAACGTCTTTAGTAATTTCATCAACCAAAAGTCGCATTTCGAAATAATACTCATCTTCTTCATCCTCTAACCATTTGAATTTTACGCGTTCACCATTTTTTTTACTCACCAACTTGGCACTTTCTTCCGAATCGTCCCAAACAAAAACAAATTTATCCCCTCTCAAATTTACATTATCTGCAAACCATTCTGATAATCCCGAGGAGGTCGAGATATATTGAAATAACATACTGGTTGAGGCGTGGATTGGAAATTCTAGTTCAAATTTTAGCTTTAAGCTCATAGGAAATATGTAAAGGGTCAAGATAAGTATATTTATTAAAAAAAACTGTTTTTAGACATATAATTGTATTGAGTAAAGTTTGTGACAAATGAATTTGTTTCTATCTTTGGGGCCTTGAAAAAGGCGAGGTAGCTCAGCTGGTTAGAGCGTCGGATTCATAACCCGGAGGTCGGGGGATCGTGCCCCCCTCTCGCTACTTATTTTAACTCATTGATTGTTAGTTGTTCTTTGGCGAATTCTCAATGAGTTTAAATATAATATTTACAGACTTCATTAAAAAACTGATTCACAGCTTTTTGTTCTGTATGACACTTTTCCAAACTGCGTTTATTATTCACCTTTTGGGCCGTAAATATAGACCTGCGGCTGGCCATCCAAGCTGATAAAACCGCGGTACATACCTGGTGTGTTGAAAGGAATGGCGAAGTTACCCTCTCGATCAAGTGCAATGACACCTCCTCCGGCATTTATGGCCTTGAGTTTACCGTTTATCACTTCGTCTGAAGCTTCCTCCACAGTGAGACCTTTATAAGTCATCAATGCTGAGATATCGTAAGCAACCACATTCCTAATAAAAAATTCACCATGACCAGTGGCAGATACCGCACAACTTTCATTGCTAGCATAGGTTCCGGCGCCAATGATGGGTGCATCACCTACACGGCCAAAACGTTTGTTTGTCATGCCTCCCGTAGATGTGCCTGCAGCCAAATTACCAAAGCCATCCAACGCAACTGCGCCGACCGTGCCATATTTCTTTTGAATGGGGTCTACAATAACAGTATCACCTAAGGCATTTTTATGCTGATCAAATCTTTTTTGAGTGAAAAAATAATCTTCATCGACCATTTCTAATCCCTGTGATATGGCAAATTTTTCAGCGCCATTACCAATCATCATAACATGTTCCGACTGTTCCATGACCGCTCTTGCTGCCATAATCGGATTTTTAACGTGAGTAACCGAAGCTACGGCGCCAGCTTTTCTGCTGTTGCCATCCATTATTGATGCGTCCATTTCATTTTTACCATCTTCGGTGAAAACTGCGCCTTTACCCGCATTAAAAAGGGGTGAATTTTCCAATACCACAATAACCGACTGTACAGCATCTAAACTGGTTCCGCCATTTTGAATAACTGCCTGACCTACAAGAAGGGCTTCAGACAATTTATTCCGATAAAGTTTTTCAATGCTATCAGTCATTTGAGACTTTAATATAGTCCCTGCTCCTCCATGAATAACTAAAACGGCTTTAGGAAAAGGCTTATCAGAAGTTTTACCGCATGAAGCTAATAAAACAAACACACTTAATACTAATAATTTTTTAAGACCAAACATATTTTATTAATTTAAATCGTGTTTAAGATGCATCAAGAGCGCTTCTTTAGAGTATGTATGTTGCTCTCCTGAATTCATCAATTTGAGGGTATAAGTGTTATTTTCTAGCTCGTTATTACCTATAAGCACAACAGCTAGAAAACCCCTGTTGTTGGCATATTGCATTTGTTTTTTTGGCTTGACTTGGTCGGGGTAAAGTTCTGCGGTAACACCAATTGACCTCAGCGCCATGACCATTTCAAGTGCTCTTTGGGCTTCATCATCGCCAAAGTTTAAAAACAACACTTGACTCCCATGCCCTGTTGAGGGTGGGTATAATTCTAGTTCTTCTAAAACCAGACAAATACGATCCAATCCAAAACTAATCCCTACACCGCTGACATTATCCAAACCGAAAATACTGGTCAAGTCATCGTAACGACCACCGCCACCAATCGAACCCAATTCAACACCTTTGGGAGCAACCACCTCAAAAATCGCACCTGTATAATAATTTAACCCACGAGCTAGGGTCACGTCTAATTCAAGATGTGCCGATTTCAACGGTTGCGCTTCAAGAGCATTTGAAATAAAGGACAATTCTTTAATACCTTCTTGACCAATAAAAGAATCTTTTAAAATGGCAGACAACGATTTCAATTGGCTGCTAAAATCTCCCGATAATCTGAATAGTGGTTCAAGTTTTTCTATGGCGGTTTCAGCGATACCTTTTTGAAGCATTTCAGCTTTAACGGCTTCCTCTCCAATTTTATCGAGTTTATCTAAGGCGACTGTAAAATCAATCAGATTATGGGTTGCCCCAATCATTTGAGCGATTCCCGATAATATCTTTCTGTTATTGATTTTAATAGTAGTCCCTTCCAGAGCAAGGTCGGTAAATACTGTGTCGTAAAGCAAGATCAATTCCACTTCAGACCAAAGTCCTGTACTTCCTATCACATCTGCATCACATTGATAAAATTCCTGAAACCTTCCCTTTTGGGGGTCTGTCAGCGCGCCACACAGGCTGAATTTGATACCTTTTAAATGGGAACTGTATGTCATTTTGATGTTGTACTACATAACGTGCGAAGGGCACAGTTAAATCATACCTTAAGGCTTTTTCTGATAAAGAGCTCGCAAAGGTTGTTAAGTTACCCTGCGCTAGAGATTGGGTGTCGGCCTTGTTGAGTTTTTCTCCAGAATTTAAAATTCTAAAAATTAAACGATCACCCTCATCACCGTACTTACCCAAAAGGGTGTCAGACAACTCAAAGCTGGGTGTTTCAATAGGTTGAAAACCAAAATGTTCAAAATGCTTTGAAATACAGTTTACAACATACGTACGACGAGACATTTCTACAGGAGAAAAATCGCGTGTACCTTTTGGAATGCGTGGTTTTTGACTCATGTTTTAGGGATTTATACAAATATCACTAAATTTTTTAAGACTTTGGAGAAATCAAGTCTTCAAAATAATTATAAAGTGATCCAGATGTTATGGAGGCGCCTTGCTGAATTAATTTGAACAAGTCAGTTTTGAATGATGATCTTGTTATATCTTTTTTAGAGTGGAATAACTCTACCGTTTCATTCATTAAATTCTCCTTTAACCATGTATAACCCTTCGAAGTGGTGATGTCAACGTCTGGATTATTAATTTTTAATCCAATTAAATTTAACGTATTTGATATTTTAAAGAGATACATATGGTTAGACGATATCAATTCTAAGTATTGAATTTTTTCCAGAACATTATCCCAGACCAAATGGCTAAAAGCATCAAGTTGCAGATCTACTTTATCCGACGCTTCAGCTTTCAGTTTGTCCCAATCGTCTTTGGTTATTTCTTGAGCTGCTAAAAATTTTGAAAACTCATCGTGCATTTCTTCGAACTGCTCTTTTGTCAATCGTGTATATGTCATAATAAAACAAATAAAAAAACCGCCTATTACAGCGGTTTTAAATGTTTATAATTAGTGACTCTAAGAAGCCTCAGGAATCACATCAAAATCCAAACCGGTTTGAACTGAACGATGCAAACGCACAGTAGCCGTGTAGCTGCCAATACGTTTAACTTGCCCTCCAGGAATAGTTATGAATTTTTTATCAATCGAATGGCCTTGTTTGGCTAAAGCTTCTGACACATCAGCATTGTTAACTGAACCAAACAATTTGTCTCCAGTTCCAACTTTTGATGTGATTTTGATTTCTAAACTCTTTAAAGCATCAGCAATTTTTTGAGCGTCATCAACCAGTTTTTGTTCTTTGAATGCGCGTTGTTTCAACGTTTCAGCAAGTACTTTCTTCTGAGAAGGAGTGGCTAAAATTGCAGCACCTTGTGGGATTAGATAATTACGTCCAAAACCATTTTTTACAGTAACTATATCGTCAGCGAACCCTACGCCTTCAACATCTTTTTTCAAAATCAGTTCCATAGCAATTATTTTAAAAGATCTACAACGTAAGGCATTAAAGCCAAATGACGTGCACGTTTAACAGCGACAGATACTTTACGTTGATATTTAAGTGACGTTCCAGTTAAGCGACGTGGCAAAAGTTTGCCCTGCTCATTAACAAAATTCAATAAATAATCCCCGTCTTTGTAGTCGATATATTTAATACCAGCTTTTTTAAAACGACAGTATTTTTTTGCTTTGTTAGTATCAATATTTAACGGTGTTAGATATCTAACCTCTCCGTCTTTTCTACTTCCTGCTTGTTGTTCTAATGTTGCCATAGTTAAGCTTTTTGATTGTTACGCACGCGTCTTTTCTCGGCCCAAGCCACAGCATGCTTATCTAGTTTGACGGTAAGATAGCGCATAAAACGTTCATCACGTCTAAACTCCACTTCCAATCCTTGGATGGCTTCGCCATCGATTTGGAATTCAAAAAGGTGGTAAAAACCACTCTTTTTATTTTGAATTGGGTATGCAAGCTTTCGCAAGCCCCAATCTTCTTTGGCAATCATCTTGGCACCTTTAGAAACGAGAAAATCCTCATATTTCTTAACTGTTTCCTTTATCTGGTCTTCAGATAAAACGGGATTCAAGATGAAAACAGTTTCATAATGGTTCATATAAAATTATTTTAAGTGCGCAAAACTACTGTTTTTTTATTGTATTACAAATAATTTTTACAGTTAAATAAAGCTGTAAAATCCAGTTGAATATGTTATAGACAGGGCAAATTAGACTTTGATTCAACCCTTGGCGATTAAATTAAGAACGGGGAATTTTGAGATACAAAGTTATCGAAATGAAAGTAAAGACATTAAAATTTCATAAATTTAGAAGATTTTACAAACTCAAATCGCGATATATGAACACCTTGACAGTTTTATTTGTTCTTCCTCTGTTGGTCATTTTCTCCTATCTTTTTGACTCATTTGCACGTAAAACAAAATTTCCTGCTGTGATATTGCTAATGCTCACTGGCATACTCATCCGAGGCTTTATGGAGGCTTATGGTTATCAGGATATTGGTTTTATTGATGATTTAATACCAATATTAGGCACTGTTGGTTTGATCCTAATTGTGCTTGAGGGGGCCCTAGAACTTGAGATTAATCGTGAAAAACTCCCCATTATCTTGAAAGGTTTTCTTTCGGCGTTAATAATTTTAATTTTGAACGTTGTCGGTATTAGTATGTTGCTTCAATGGCTATTAAAAATAGGCATTAATGATGCTGTGATCTTCTCAATTCCACTATCCATTATAAGCAGTGCTGTTGCAATTCCTTCAGCGGCCAATTTGATTAAAAGAGATAAAGAATTTGTTATTTATGAGTCAACCTTTTCTGACATATTGGGTATTATGTTATTTAATTACATTGTGAACCAAGTTGGTAAAAACCAGCCCTTAATTAGTATAGAATCTATTGGATCGCTTATTCTACAAATCCTTGGTGTGGTGGCGATATCGCTACTAATAACATATACATTATTCAAGCTATTACAAAACATCACTCATAATGTAAAGTTTTTCCTGATTTTGTCATTGCTTATCCTTGTCTATGCGATAGGAAAGTATTTTCATTTGCCTGCATTGGTGACCATTTTTATTTTCGGAGTTTTCTTAAGTAATGTTGATGTTTTACTTCCTAAATTTTTAAAACGATATCTCAATCTCAGTCAAACCGAAAAAGGACTTCATGAGTTTCATATTCTAACTGCAGAATCAACTTTTATTGTAAAGACTTTCTTTTTTCTGTTTTTTGGATTTTCGGTAGTGATTAGCGATTTTACATCACCCGAACCATTATTTTATGGATTGCTTATTTTTGGAATTATGTTTGTAATTAGATATCTCTATTTGTCTGTAAGCACTTTAAAAATAAAACCTTCGACCTTAGTCTATATGTCGCCAAGAGGTCTAATTAGCATTTTGTTGTTTTTACAAATTAAGGATTTGAATGTTATTGTCACAAAAAACACTATCGTTGACGAACGTTTGTTGCTTGTTGTCATAGTAAGCTCTATGTTGTTTATGATTTTTGGAACCATGGGATCTAAATCGAGTCGGGAATTATCAGTTCCTAATAAATTTGATGCTGATTTATTTCAAGATGAAGTCCTTTGACAATTAAATATTTTGGAAATAATTTCGAGTTTATCTAAAAAGTTTAGAGCGACTCTTTTTGATATTTTTTGTAAAAATTTAGAATATTCAAAATATTTTGAATTTAATTAAGAAAATGTTATTTTGCACCATCAAACTCCATTTCTATGACGCTCAACTGCCTAATTGTTGACGACAATTCTTTACACCGTTTTGCACTTCTAACGCTAATCGACAATCATCCCAACCTTAACTTAATAGATCATACGAACAGTTTAAGTGTCGCTAAAAACGCTCTTTCAAGACAAAATATCGATTTGGTGTTTTTATCTGTTGAGATGCCTGTTATCAATGGTTTTGAATTCTGGTCAGAATTGGATCAAAAGCCACAAGTGATTTTCATTTCTTCAAACAAGGACGCTGCATCCAAAGCATTTGACTATAATGCAGTAGATTATTTGATCAAACCCTTATCTGAAAAAAGACTCGACCAAGCGGTAGATAAGGCACTGCAAGCCTATATCGTTCTCCATCAAACAGTTAAAAACCTCCCACAGTATATTTATGTAAAAAGTAATGCTAAAAAAAGAAAAGTCTATTTAGATGAAATCAAGTGGGTTGAAGCTTTAGGTGACTACGTTAAGGTAATTACTAACAGTACTTCATATGTCGTTCTTTCCACCATGAAAAGCATAGAAGAACGATTGCCTTCGTCACAGTTTATGCGTATTCATAAATCATACATTACTAATCTTCGAATGATCGATCGCTATGACGGCTCGAGTGTGGAAATCGAGAAGACCACATTACCCTTAAGTAGAAACAAAAGAAATGAACTTGAACATGCACTATCAGCGCCCCACAATTAATAGCAATCCACATTAATAATTAGCCTCACGCCTTTAAACTGAGCAATACTCTCAAAACTGTTGTGGGTTTTCTTAATGATATTCTTAGCAGCCCTAGTTTTATTCGGTTCAGCCAGTTTAATTAAAATATTTTTATGATATTGATTTCTTATCCGCGCTATTGGAGGGAATTCTGGACCAATAACCATTTCACCAAAGGTAAGACGATATGATGAATAAAGCCATTGCGCTGCCTCATTGACTTTGTTTATATTCTTGTGTTTTAAAGTGATGCGAATCAACCTTCCAAAAGGAGGATAAATATAAGTTTTACGTTGCTGCAATTGTTGCTCAAACATATCGTGATAATTTGCCTCTACCACCTGATGCAATATTGGATGATCTGGCAAAAATGTTTGAATCACAACATCACCTTGTGCTTTGGTTCGTCCAGCCCGTCCAGCAACTTGTTGCAACATTTGAAAACACCTTTCGTGCGCTCTAAAGTCAGGATAATTTAATAAATTATCAGCGTTTAAAACCCCTACCAAAGCTACGTTTCTAAAATCTAAGCCCTTGGTGACCATTTGAGTGCCAACCAAAATCTGAATTTTTTGCTGTTCAAAATTAGAGATGATTTTCGAAAATGAATGCTTGCCTCGTGTAGTGTCTAAATCCATCCTCCCTACACTAATGTTAGGAAACAAATTCTGAACTTCTGACTCAATTTGCTGAGTGCCCAAACCTTTGTAGGACAAGGTGGGACTGGAGCAAGCAACGCAGTGGGCCGTTACAGCATCGTGATAACCGCAATAATGGCAACGCAGCTGGTTGCTATGTTGATGATAAGTCAAACTTACATCACATTGGGTGCAATGCGGTGTGTGTCCACAAGTTAAACAAGTTACTACAGGCGCAAATCCTCTTCTGTTTTGAAACAATATAATTTGTTGGTTGTTTTTTAGTGCATGAGCCATGCGCCCCAATAAGACATCACTAAAGTGACCTGTCATTTTCTTTCTTTTATATTGATCCTTTAAATCAATTAATGAAATAGAAGGTGGTAATACTTTGTTATGTCTTTCCGTTATGGTCACAATTGGGTATTTGCCTAATACCGTTGCATTATAATATGTTTCTACACTTGGTGTTGCCGTACCGAGTAGCGTCTTTGCATTTGAGAATTTTGAAAGTACCAAAGCAGTATCGCGTGCGTGATATCGTGGTGATGGTTCGAATTGTTTGTAGGAATGTTCATGTTCTTCATCCACTACAATGCATTTTAAATCAAAAAATGGCAGAAAAACAGCAGACCTTGCTCCTATAATTAACCTGGCTTGAGCATCATTGTTCTTAATCTTTTGCCACAATTCCGCGCGTTCTTGATCGCTAAATCGCGAATGATAAACTACAATTTTATTTGGGAAATAAGCTTCTAACCTCTCGACCAACTGTGTACTAAGAGCAATTTCAGGAACTAAGAATAACGCTTGATGTCCTTTCTCTATGACAGCTGATATTTGTTTCACATAGAGCTCAGTCTTGCCTGAAGATGTTACACCATGAAGTAAACAAATATCATGAGACTCAAACGCAACCTCCAAAGATCGATAAGCATTTGCCTGTTGGACACTTAAAACAGTTTGTAATGGCTTATTTGTACTGTTTTGAGATATGCGATCCGCAGCAAAAACCTTTTCTGAAAAAATACCTTTATGAATCAACGTTTTTAGGCTCGTAGATGATGCCCCAGAAGTTTTCAGTAGCTCCGTTACGATAACCTTGCCTTTTGAAGCCAGCTCAAAATAACGCATTAATAACTCCTTTTGCTTAGGTGCTCGTGACAACTGCTTTAAAGCAAGATGCAAACCCTCTCCACGATAACGATCTGCCAGTTCTACAGATCTTACTGTTTTGGGCTTGACTTTATCGTTAAATGATGCGACTATTTCTAAAACTGATTTTGAAACTAATTTATACACTGTTGGCAAAACACTCTTTTTATTTAAGAGTTGTATCACCTCGTTAATACTGATTTCGCCCACCCTTTCAATTGCCTCGACGATGAGATACTCATCATTTGAAAGATCCTCAGTATTACCATCAAAAGAATCGTGTTGTTTCAAAATAGTTTCACTTTGCAGTAAAAAGACATTTGGCATGGCTGCGCGCATGACATCACCAATAGGTGAAAGATAATATTCTGACACCCATTGCCACAATTTCAATTGGGTTTGGGTTACGATGGGCGCCTCGTCCAGAATATGATCGATATGCTTGGCATCATACTTTTCTGGCTTTTTATGATGCAGATTGTGCACTAATGCCGCATAGATTTTATGTTTACCGAATGAGACGGCAACTCGCATGCCTGGTTCAATAAATTTCGACTCAGCCTCAGTGATTTCGTAAGTGAAAAAACTGTTAAGCGGTAAAGGCAGAATTACATCAATATAATTCATACAAGATCCTTAGAATGTCTTTTTAAACGTTGAATTGTAGCATTTAACTCAAACCCTAAAAGCAAAATATTTGAATTAAGCCAAATAAAAAGCATCAGAGCGAGGAGCCCTCCTAACGCGCCATAAAGTCTGTTGTATGAACTGAAATCATCGATGTAAATTCCAAAAAAATAAAAAGTAACCAAAAATAAAATAGTGGTCATAACCGATCCAAGAGTGAAAAAACGACCCTTGGTGCCTTCCTTAGTTCCAAAAAAATATATCAAAGATGTAAAGAAATAAATGACTAAAGGAAACACTACCAATTGTACAACTGCAATAGCTGTTGTATTTGAGTCGCTGTAGTCAAAACGATTTAGAATCTGAATGGTATAAAACTTAATATAAATATAAGCCACCGCAGCAATAACGATAAACAAGGCAATTAAAAGACCCAACATAAGAGAAACCAGGTATTGTTTAAAAAAGTTTCGGGTGAGTTCAACATGATATGAGTTTTCGAAAGCCGACAAAATAGCATTAACACCGTTTGCGATCAAAAAAATGGTTAAAACAAAGGTCCATGACAAAAGACCACTTCTGTTTCGTGATTGAATTTCTTCAAAGGCTGTTATCAAATAATTTCCAGAATCACCAGGGACAGCAGCTTGCATGAACGCCATAAATTGAATTTCAAAATCATCAACTGGAACATAAGGGACTATAAATGGCAGAAGGGTTATTAAGAAAATCAGTAATGGAAATATGGCCATAAATAAACTAAATGCAATGGCTCCAGCTCTTGATGAAAGCGCACCTTTAACGATTCCAATGACATATAACTCTAACAAATCATAAAGCGACCAATTGCTATTCATAGATAGTCTGACTTTTTGCAAAAGGCCAACAAACAACCCCAAAACTGGTATTGTTTTAAGTTTGGTAGATATTCTTTTATCCATATCAAAAGGCCTTAAAACTCAAATCCATATTTTGAACTGAATGGGTAATGGCTCCGGTGGAAATATAATCAACCCCACATGCAGCGTATTGAGCTATCGTGTTTTCATTAATATTTCCAGATGACTCTGACTCGCATTGACCATCAATCATTGAAACGGCTTTTAAGGTATTTTCAATGGAGAAGTTGTCAATCAAAATCCTTCTTATCCCACTGTGTTTGAGCACTTGAGATAATTCATCAAAGTTTCGTACTTCAACAATAATATCTAAATCGAGTTGGTTTACTTTTAAATAATCTTTTGTTTTTGAAATGGCGTTGTCAATACCTCCGGCGAAGTCAATGTGATTGTCTTTTAACATGATCATGTCATACAAGCCAAATCGATGGTTATGCCCTCCTCCTATTCGAACAGCCCATTTTTCTAATAGGCGGATACCCGGAGTCGTTTTGCGTGTATCGAGCAACTTAGTTTTCGTCCCTCTAAGTAAATCGGAAAAGTGTTTGGTTTTAGTAGCAATAGCGCTCATACGTTGCATGCTGTTAAGCATCAGTCGTTCTGCTTTCAGAAGTGACAATGACGCACCATAAACTTCAAACACGATATCTCCAATATCCACTTGGGTTCCATCTGGAATATGAACATCAACTATTAAATTTGAATCAACCTGTTTAAATAGAGCTAAAGCAAAATCAACACCAGCTATAACCCCTTTTTCTTTGACCAAAAGCTTTGATTTGCCTTTACTGTCAGGAGGAATACAAGCTATAGAACTGTGGTCACCAGAGCCTATATCCTCTAACAAGCCAATCTTGATGATCTGTTCTAAATCTAATTCAAATTGAGTTTTCAAAATGTTCTTGATTACTTCACGAAATTACTAATTGATTTTCGATTTATTTCAAAAGCAGTCAAGAGATCCTGATATGTATTACTTTTGACAAATGAAAATAACGCTGTTGGTTGTAGGGAAAACCACTTCAAATGAGATGGAGGCCCTTATAAAGGATTATGAAAAACGAATTGGTCATTTTGTCAAATTTGATATTTTGTGTCTTAACGGTTTGAAGAACACAAAAAAGCTCAATGAAAATGACATTAAACTAGCAGAGGGCATAGAGATTCTACACGTATTGAAAGATTTTCAAAATGTGATATTGTTAGATGATGGTGGTCAACAATTACGATCTGTAGGGTTTGCCGATAAACTGCAAAAGGAATTTAATTCTGGACAAAAGCATTTATGTTTTGTCATTGGAGGTGCTTATGGGTTTTCGGAAGCCGTCTATAAAGCCGTACCTCAACAATTGTCATTATCAAAGATGACACTATCTCATCAAATGGTGAGGCTACTCTTCGTTGAACAACTTTACCGCGGATTGACCATCATCAACCATTTGCCATACCACCATGAATAATTAGTTGACTTGATAAATCAACTTCATTGTTATCGAAGCGGTTTTCTCCTTTGAACTTGTATTGTAGGTCCCACCCCAGGAGTAATCCTCATCAGAATATTGTCCAATAATTTGAAAAATACCCATTTTACCATCAATTAAATCACCCAAACTGGATCCAGCATTTTCGGAAATGGTCTCTGCTCTTAGTCTCGCATTCTCGGTAGCGATAGAAATCATATCAATTTTAAGGTCATCCAGTTTTGTGTAATAATAACGAGGCTCACTACTATATAATTGGACACCAACGTTTAGCAATTCTGTTATCTCTCGTGAAATAATTTCAACTTTTGACACATCATTTGAAGATATTTGTACCCGTTGATTCAATTCATACCCCACAAATTTTCTGCCTTGATAGTCACCATTTGGTCCATATATGGGATCGGTTAATTCGTTAGTACTTAAAGCGCTAAACAAAAATAATTCCTTTTCGATGCCCTTAGAAATTAAATATTTCTGAATTTCACTTTTGCTTTTATTCAATTCTTCAAAAGCTAATTGAAGATTTGAATTATCGGCAGAAAAAGTAGCATCCCAAACGATTAAATCGGATGTGAAATTCTTTTCTGACAATCCAGTTACGGTAATGTTTCCAGAACGTTGATTTCTGTTTTTATAAGCATCTCCTAGGATGAAAGCAGACAATAAAAGGACTACAGAAAAAACAAGAATAGCGTGGGTGGTTTTCATAAGTCATAGGTTATAGCGCATCAAATGTATTAAAAATTTTATCTTTAAACCCTATGAAAATACTTTTCGCTACTCAAAATTTAAATAAAATTGAAGAAGTTCAAAGCATATTGCCCCAGGACTTCAGTGTTTTAGGGTTAACCGATTTTAACTTTGAGGAAGATATTCCAGAGACGCAAAACACCATTGAAGGAAACGCCATTCAAAAAGCCAATTTTGTATTCGACAAACTGGGGGTTTTATGCTTTTCGGAAGATACTGGCTTGATTGTCCCCTCGTTGAATGGTGAGCCAGGTGTTTTTTCAGCACGTTATGCAGGACCTCAGCGAAATGCCTCCGACAACATGACAAAACTTTTAAATAAACTAGGAAACGACAAGCCTCGAAAGGCTTATTTTGAAACAGTTATCGCGCTTCGTACAAAAGATTCATTAAAAACATTTACGGGACGCTGTCATGGGCAAATCGCTTTTGAACAATCTGGAAATGGAGGCTTTGGATACGATCCAATTTTTATTCCTGATGGCTATTTAGCCTCCTTTGCAGCCTTGTCAAAAACCATTAAAAACGAAATCAGTCATCGTGGTCAAGCGATGAAGAAGTTAATTTCATACCTGTCTTAAAAAGACCGTGGAAAGGCACTTTAGTTTTCTATTGTTAATATTCTTATAAAAGCACAGTTCTTCAACAATAAAACTCAATTGTTTTGTACTTTTATGCTTTAAAATTACATGAAAAAACTTCTTTATCTTTTTCTATTCAATTTATGTTTAACAACTGCCGTTGGACAGGTTGAAGTAGTTCGAGGAAAAGTAATTAATGCTAGCGATGGCAGACCCATGGTTAGTGTTAATATCGTGAATTTAAATCTTGTTGTTGGTTCGATCACTAACAGTTCAGGAGAATTTGAAATTCGTGTAAGGGCCAATGATACCTTACATTTTTCATATCTAGGTTTTAAATCGATAAAACTTAAAGTGACCAATGATTGGATTAATTTTGACTCAACCACCACCATTGAAATGACTGAATTAGCAATGGCTTTAGAGCCAGTCATTTTAAGCCCATTTCGCCTAACTGGTTATTTGGAATACGATATAAAAAACACCCCCCTACCGAGTAATTTAAGATATAGTATTTCTGGTCTTCCTAATGCGGGTTATGAGGCATCTAAAAAATCTGCGGTCACCAAGGTACTTGGTGCTATTTTTAATCCAGCAGACTTTATGTATAGTATTTTTGGAAAAAAGCCAAGAGAACTGAGAAAGTTAAGGCAAATGAAGGAAGACGATCAAATAAGAAACCTTTTAGCTGCGCGTTTCGATAGAGAGATGTTAACTGAATTGCTCCAAATTGACAAGGTTGATTTAGACTTGCTGGTAAGTGAATGCGATTATTCTCAAGATTTTATAAACACTGCAAACGACCTTCAAATACTGGACGCCATAAGTTCATGTTATGAAGAATATCGTGTCCTTAGTAAAAGCAGATCGCGTTTTTAGCGGTTTTTAGCCTCAATCCATTTTGACATATACTTGGTGCTACTCTTGTCATTTTGTTGCAGCATAGCACCGGTAATGTTTGATTTTCGATGGGACAATAACTGTTCTTTAATACCTTGAATGCGATCAATCAAAGCATTCTCAAACAAGGTTTTATCAAACCTGCTTTTAATGATTTCAAACCCGACTTGTTGTGCTGCCTGCCATGACGCTTCGTCTGTATACAATTTAATTGCCTTTTGAATAAAATCTTCATTATCGAAGGCTAACATATCATTGGGTTTAACAGTTCCAAAAACACCCTCTGCCCCCACTTGAGTCATAACACTTGGTGTGCCTTTCATCATGGCCTCTACAACCTTTCCCTTGAGACCTGCTCCAAACCTTAAGGGAACAATATTTACTTTAGATTTGCTCAAGACCTCATCCGTATGGTCAACAGCACCATGCCAAATCACATCAAGCGCTTCACCAATTCGCTGACCAGAATTGCTGTAAGCTCCATAAATATGAAAATTTGCCTGACATAGTTGTTTTTTTATACCTGGCCATAGTTCAGAAACAAAATAATTAACGGCATCCACATTCGGCTTGTGTCTAAAATTTCCTATAAAAATAAAATCTCGTCTTTCACTAAAAGTTGGTAACCCACTTGGCTCTGGAATATCAGCGACCTCTAAAAGAAAAGGAACATAATGCAATAAACGTTCAGGCACATCAATGCGCTTCAAAAAATGGTATTCAAAATCTGAAATGACTAAAGTTAAATCGCAACGGTACAGGCTGGCCAACTCCCTTAGCATCACCGAATTTGAATCAACAAGGTCAAGCCAATTTTTATCATACTTAAGCGCCTCCTCTCGTGCTGCACGCAATCCATGTAAATCTTCAGTATTTAAAATTCTGAGAGCGTTTGAACACTGTTCATTGACACGCCACCCAAATTGTTCCTCGAGCATAAATCGGTCAAACAGAACGATGTCGGGCTGAAGCTCCCCAATGAAACGATCAAATTGAGTGTCATTAATAAGTACTTTTTGGGAACGAATGCCATTGTGCGTAAAGTCAAAGGCACGCGGCCCCAAATCTGCCGTATGTCCTATCGTAATATCAGTCGAAATTCCTGACAAAACGTCCAAAACCTGCAAGAAATGCTGTCCTGCCGCTGATGATGTGGGTTCGGGCCACTGATTAACTAATGCTAGTAATTTCAATAGTGACTAATCATGATCATTAAATCCCATTTCAAGTTCATATCTCATTTGATTGCTTTTTGCCCAACTGACCAGTACTTCAATTTGATCCGACGACAAAACGGCATCCCTATGCGTCCAAGTGTAAGAATTTAATGGCATCTCGCCCTCTTCCACCTCTTCGGCTAATTCCTCCATTTTATGAGCCTTACGCTTGAGGCTATAATCACTCCAGACGGAAAAATTCAAATGAGACTTACCCTCATCGACGTGGTCTTTCAACCAAATATTTACCGGAGTGATATTATTATACCACGGATATGCTGTGTTATTAGAATGACAATCGACACAACTTGTGCCAACAATTGTTTGTACTTCTTCAGACGCTAAGGTCTCAGTATAAAAAGATACAAGATTATCGTTGCCGATATTTTTTTCGGGTTGATAAAACTGCGCCAGCACTAAAATGGCCAATAACCCAAGTAGAAGTTTTTTGATTTTTTTCATGATATTATTAAGGTTTTTAAAAGTAGATTAAACACCTCTAAGGTAATTAAAACGCCATAGAAGCCACTAATTTTATAAATAATTCACCACTTAAAATGTTAAAAATTCAAATAGTATGGGTTAGATTCATTGCGTAAGTGCCAAATTTAAGTACAATTTTGAGAAGCTCACTCCCGATAATTTGGATGCGCAAATAAGCGATAATAAGGGTCATTTATCCGAACAGACAAAGCTGCTGGCGGAGCACTCTGCAGAGCATGCTGTTAAAAACTAACATAGGGATAAAGATCAAAAAGAATTGATACTCGAACGTTTACTGTCCAAAGGCTTTGATAAAAAAACAGCCGCAACCATAAAAGGGGTTGTTCTTCCTTTCGTTATGAGCCTATTTAGTAAGCATATTAATGGAAAAGAGCATAAATTGAAAGACTTGCTGGGCGATGTTGGTGGAAGCTTTTTAAAGGATCTTTTTTGATAAGAGACCTGAAGCGCATTTTCAGAGCCATCTGCCATTACTCACTTTAATCAGATAAATTTTAAAGCCTAAATTGGTGGTAAGCCGTTGTTTATCGGTATATTTGCGCTTCTAAATTAGGAATTATGTCGCTTACGTCTTTAGACGCTATTTCTCCATTAGACGGCCGTTACGGATCAAAAACAATGGCGCTCAGGCCTTACTTTTCAGAGGCTGCACTTATGCGTTATCGCATTTGGGTAGAAATTGAATATTTTATTGCATTGCGTGAATTGCCATTACCTGCCTTAAAGGGAATTGATAAACACAGCTTAGACCAACTTCGAAGTCTTTATCAAAATTTTAGTGAATCCGACGCACTTGACATTAAGACAATTGAATCAACGACCAACCATGATGTCAAGGCAATCGAATATTTTATCAAAGATAAATTTGATGCAATTGGTTTATCCGAGTTTAAGGAATTTATTCATTTCGGTCTCACATCTCAAGACATCAATAACACAGCCATTCCTTTAAGCATTAAACAAGCCTTAGAGGAGGTCTATTTTCCAGCATTGAAACAATTGACTCAAAAGCTTAAAGATTTGAGCAAATCATGGGCATCGATACCAATGCTGGCTCGAACACACGGTCAGCCGGCTTCTCCAACACGTTTAGGTAAAGAAATTCAGGTGTTTTTAGTGCGAATCGAGTCCCAACTGAAATTGATTAAAGACATACCCTTTTCTTCAAAATTTGGCGGTGCGACCGGTAATTTGAATGCCCATGCGGTAGCCTACCCCAATATTGACTGGCTGTCGTTTGCCAATGATTTTGTATCTAATCATCTTGGGCTTCATCACTCATTTCCTACCACTCAAATTGAGCACTACGATAATTTAGCGGCACTCTTTGACAACTTGAAACGTATAAATACCATTTTAATCGATTTAAATCGTGATTTATGGAGTTATATTTCAATGGATTACTTTAAGCAAGAAATTTCCAAGAATGAAGTTGGCAGTTCTGCAATGCCACATAAAGTAAATCCGATTGATTTCGAAAATAGCGAAGGCAATTTAGGTCTCGCAAATGCCATTTTTGATCACTTATCTAGCAAACTCCCTATTTCTAGACTGCAAAGGGATTTAACTGATAGTACTGTGCTGAGAAACGTTGGCGTGCCATTTGGACATACTCTCGTAGCATTGCAATCAACCTTAAAAGGATTGGGCAAATTAAGATTGAATCCATCGGCAATTGAACGCGATTTGGAAAACAACTGGGCCGTGGTAGCCGAAGCTATTCAAACGGTTTTGAGAAGAGAACAGTATCCAAATCCTTATGAAGCGTTGAAATCCTTAACAAGGACAGGATCTACTATAAATAAAGAAACCCTTCAACAATTTATCGAAGGGTTATCTGTGTCTGAAGCCATAAAAAATGAACTCAAGGCTATTACGCCGCAGAATTATACAGGAATATAGTTCTATTTAAAAAACGGACTAAATTGCTCTAAAGCAGATTCATTAAACTTCATTTGATCTAATGAATTTGCAATGACGGCTGCTTTTTTAAAAGTCATATTGTCCCCTAACAAACGGGCCACCAAAAAACCTACTTCACCTTGACTTATGGTAAATACAATTTCTTCAATTTCAGTATCATTACCAACCGTATAAAAGGAAGTCTTGAATGCTTTAGAATTCATACGAAGCAACTCTTCGTACTTCTCATTCTTCAAAATAGATTGAACAGCTAAGTATTCCTGATCACTAATTTCATCATCATTTTTTTTGAATGCAAGCATGTTGAGCCGTCGTACTGAAGACCATGCCTCTTTGATGTCTGGAGCCAAATTCAATTCATTTGAAAGCAACGCAGACATTGGAATATCGGCTTGAATAAATCCTGGCGATTCTTGATGTTGCACAAAATAAGATTGAAGGCTAGGTCCTTGCTGACAGCCCATAAAGAGGACTGTCAGCAATAAAGTTGTTAAAATACTTGAATACCGTATCATTAAAATTTCTTTTCTCCTGCTTTATCAAGATGTTCTCCTCCAGGCAAATTAATGTTCTTAGTGATTTTTGAAATTTGCTTGAGATCAATATCTCCTATAATTGAAATCACAACAGTTTCGATGTTGCGCTTTTTACCATTGATGGTCAAATCTTCTCCATTGAGCATTTCTCCCATTCCAGTAATGAGCATCATGAGCTCTTTCACGTGGTCCGAATCTTTTCCTTCCTTCACATAAAACCGAACATTTTGCTCACCATCTTTAAAACGCATAAGTTCATCCAACTTGGACTTACGGACATACGATTCTGCGTCATTAGTTAAATTTTTAGATACTAAAGGGTTACCCGTAACCAAGAGCCTGATGTTTTCGATTTTATTAACCATATCCATATAGGCCTTGGCTTCAGGATCGTCTATTTCGATATCCATACTTGCAATCATAGAGAACATTTTACTGTTAATGACTCCTGATGTTACTTCATCCATGGATTCGTATTTTGAAAAAAGGTCTTGAGCACTAAGTGTAAAGCTTAAAACCAAACCTATAATTGTAAAAATGATTGTTTTCATAATATAAAATTTAATTTGTTATTGTTTGATAAATTGATTTGTTGTGTCTGAGAAAGTCTTAATATAACTGAGTTTAGCAGTGCTTTTAGTCATTTGTTCACTCACTAAATTCAAGATTTCAAAAGTTTGAGCAAAAGCCTTTTGAGCTTCTTGTTTTTGTCTGTTTGATTCGTATTGCTGGAAAAACACACCTATAGTTACTACAGCTGCGGCAGCAATACTCATCCAAGGTCTGAATTTAGTTTTTCTGGGTGTGGTAAAATTATGGTTCGATTCAATTTGGCTTTCATTTTGAAAAAATGAAAACAACAATTTATAATGAGCCCAATGCTCTGGAACGGTTTCATTTTCAAAAAATGTACGCAGTTCCAATTCTTCTGACCGGGTAGTCTCTCCCCTGTCATAGCGTTTTAATAGAAATTCAACTTTTTTGAAGTCCATAATTATGCATTTTTATTAGTTCCTCTTTGACATACTGTCTCGCTCTTGACAAATTAGTTCTGATGGCACTATAAGACATTTCTAACATATCTTCAATCTCATCAAAATCATATTGTTCAATATCCTTTAACTGCATCACCAATCGTTGCTTTTCGGGAAGGGTATCAATGATAGTAGTAACCATTTTCATCGAATCTTCTAAATCAATGCGATCCGTAACCATCATCTCCCGATTGTCATAATTGCTATGCACAAGTATTAGCTCTTGAGAGTGCTTAGATTTTAAAATGTCTAAACAGTGATTCTTAGCCATCGTCATGGCTAATGCCTCAACACTCCTATACGAACTCAGTTTTGATCTCATGTTCCACAATTTCAACAAAACTTCCTGACACGCATCTTCTGATGAATCAATCGAAACAAGCAAACGTCTAATCACACGGAACATTTTGTCCTGAAATGGTGTTATAATTTGCATAAATTCAGCTTCTTTCATAAGAAGGTTTAGGATTGGTTGTTAAAATGGAGACGATACATCTATGATCTTGTTACATTTACAAAATAGATTTATAAATTTATGCCTTTACAAATACCTAACGTCTGTTTTCTATGAAAAAAATGTTAACCAATCTTCTTAAACCACTCCCAATCATTTTTCTGAGTTTGTTTTTTATGTCTTGCTTTGAAGACAATGATGACAATGCAGTTACAGCCAGTTCGATTTCTGATTTTGTTTGGAAAGGGATGAACGCAGCCTACTTGTATAAGTCCAATGTTCCTGATTTAGCCAATGATAGATTTGAAAATACAAATGATTACGCAGCCTATCTCAATGCGTTCGAATCTCCTGAATCTTGTTTCGAAAGTTTAATTTATGCACGCCAAACAGTTGATCGATATAGCTGGATTGTAAATGATTATATTGCCCTAGAACAGCAGTTTAGTGGCACGACCAAATCTAATGGCATGGCTTACGGTCTAGTGCGTTTGTCAGCAACAGATCAAAACGTATATGGCTATGTAAGATATGTATTACCAAACACAAGCGCCGAATCTGCATCTGTTGAACGCGGGATGCTCTTTTGGGGAGTTGATGGCACACAATTGACAGTTAATAATTACAAAGCCTTATTGGCTGCAGACAATTATACAATCAATTTAGGCACTTATAACGATAATGGTACAGAAGATGAATCTGACGACAACATAGTTCCAAATAATGAATCCATTGTACTTCCCAAATCTATTTACACAGCCAATCCTGTGTACCAAACAGAACTCTTAGAAGTTGAGAATGAATCTGTGGGGTATTTGGTTTATAATGGCTTTGTGTCGGAATTTGAGTCGCAGCTAAATGCAGCTTTTGCCAGTTTTGCGGCAGCTAATGTCCAACACTTGGTTGTAGATTTACGATACAATCCAGGAGGGTCTGTGGAAACGGCAACCGTTTTAGGCAGTCTTATTACTGGTCAGTTTACAGATGAGCTTTTTGTACGTTTAGAATATAATGAAGATGTTCAAGCAAGTGTGAACGATTTAGAAACACTAAATTATCGTTTTACCACAAGTTTAGATAATGGCTCTGGATTAAATAGTCTTGGTATGCAAACTGTATATTTCATTACGACTAAAAATTCAGCATCGGCCAGTGAATTAGTGATTAACTCGCTCAAACCTTATTTGGGCGATTCAGAAGTATTGGTTTTTGGAAAAGCTACGGAAGGAAAATCACAAGCTTCGGTAACACTCTATGACTCTCCTACATATGGCCGAACAGGCGCCAATCCGAACCACACGTACGCCATGCAACCCTTGGTGGCAATTACTAAAAATAGTTTAGAAGTATCGGTTCCTTCTGATGGACTTACACCATTTTTTGAAATTGATGAAAACCTGAATAACCTTGGACAATTAGGTGATCCTAACGAGCCTTTATTGGCAGCAGTGTTAGATCATATCGCTGGCTCAAACTTTGCGCCGATCAACAGTTTTCTAAGTCAAAGCATTTTGATTGATTCCGATCAAAGTCTGTTACCCTTTAAAGAAGGGCTTCATTTTAGACAACGCAATAAACTTCAATAATTTACTTAAAGACAACTTTATTCAATTATACCTATTTTTGTAAAATCATAAATTAAACTGTTTTGAATTTTAAGAAAAAAGATCTTCTCGTTTTAAGTTTTATTCTAATAGCCGTGTTAATAAGGCTTATTCCCCATGTTCCAAACGTCACCCCAGTCACTGCAATGGCTCTGTTTGGAGGTGCTTTTTTTAGCAATCGATATGCAGCCATGGCTTTACCTTTAATCGTTATGCTCCTTTCAGATCTATTTTTAGGTTTTTCTTGGATTACCATCTTCGTATATTCAGCATTCCTATTAGTTAGTTTGATCGGTTTATTTTACAATAAAATATCTTTCAAAACCATAATTTTTAGTAGTCTGAGTTTTTTCATAATTACCAATTTTGGTGTTTGGCTTATAGGTTATCCAAAAACTTGGGCTGGTTTAAGCGAATGCTATACGTTGGCATTGCCTTTTTTTAGAAATTCTCTAATTGGAGATTTCGCCTACAGCGGTCTGCTTTTATATGGCTATAAATTTGCATCCAAGCGGATGCTT